>JAUHXA010000007.1 GCA_030427245.1 Bacteroidia bacterium
ATATGACAATTACTTCCGATGACTTAATCGCCAATAAATACATTTTGCTACAAAAAGGCAAGAAAAGCTATGGCTTGGCGGTGGTGAGCTAATCTCTTGCATTGTTCAGTATTTTAGCTTATATTAGTGCTTGAACGGAAACCCTTAACTAACTGAATTTCAAAACATAACTAAATACTTAAATAAACGAACTTTTTAAGGCAATTTTTGTATTTCCATAGCAAACTGACTATCATTTATTAGGAATTTATTGAACTTATATCAGTTCTTTGATTTTCAAAAAAGTTCAAATGTTTTTTCAACTACAATACATTGATTATAAACCCTCTGTGAGTTTCCGTTCAGGCACTATATTAGAAGATACGTTTTCTTGCAACTACTTTTCAAGCTCCTTGCATGTTGAACAAATTTATTCAACATGCAAGGTACTTCATTTTCCATACCTATTTAAAAAGTAGTCTGATGAAAAAAATCTTAACAATCGCTATTCTATTGGGAGCCTCCTTTCTATTTAGTTTCCAAAACATTGTTGCGCAAGTTCCTGTAAACCCCCAACCGATTCCCGATTCTGCACCACAACAAGCACTCGTTGTTTATGCAAGTGGGCAAATTGGAGAATTAGACAGAATTGCAGAAATCTACAACAAAACACGTCACTGCAATATTCCTTTGATTATCATTACTACCAAAGGACAATCTACTAAAGCCCCCATTCCCAATTTGCAGAAAAAACCCAATGTCAAGGTCATCGTGGTGAACAATTCTGATGCTTACGGCGGAGGTTTTGCAAGAGACAATTTACCTATTGTAGTTCAAACTGCCAATGGCTGCAAATATCTATGGGGCAATCCTTCTTTCGGCAAAGAAATGTTGGAGGAACTTAAAAAAGCCAAAGACCAAACAGGAAAACCCGTTTTGGATGGCACGAAAGTGGTGCAAACGCCTTTTCAATTTGATGGAGGAGACATGACCATTGGAGAAATTGAAGGGAAGAAATATCTTTTTGTCACCGAAAATTTCTGTCAACGCAATACGCCAAAAGGACAAAAACCAGATTTTGCAGCCTTGTCCAAAAAATTGAAGGATTATCTGGGCGTACATGAAGTGGTAAAACTGCAAACCCCTCCTTCAATGGGAAGTCATGATAGTCATAGCGACTTTTTTGTAAGACCTTTACCACCTTGTGGCGAAAACAAAGGAAAATTGGTGGTTTCTTCATCAGATACCAAAACTTCAAAAGAAGACAAAGCCGCATTGGATAAGAACGTGAGCGACTTACAGAAAAGAGTTGGAGCAGGGAATGTTGTCACCATTCCTGTGGGGGAAGGAAATCCAAAATACTCTTATGCCAATGCAGTTGTTGTTCGCACCCCCAGATGCTGTTTGATACTTGTACCGCAGTTTTTTGGAGGTGGACAAGCAGAAAGCGTGAAAGCTGCAAATGACTATTTGAAGGACAATAAACTCAATCCCAACGCTGCTCCTTCAACACTTTTAGACCAAATCAATGCGCTGATTCTCAAAAACGATTCTGAGCCTGACTTCGACCCACGAATTGTTTATGATTTGTATGCTTTGAAGCAATACCAACTCGCTATGGAAAAATGCTGTCAAGTGATTCCCATATCTTCTTATGATACATTTCGTTCAGGTGGCGCAACACATTGTAGAGTGGGCAACTTGTTCATCGGGCCATGTGTCAAACCAAATGCAAACAACAATAACAACAACAATGAACACCCTAAAAGGAGAAGTCGAGGAAGAGGAAGGCATTAATCACTAATGGAAAAGGCACTGCCTAATAGAAAACCCAACTTTATTTCATGTTGATTTTTTTGTTGTAACAAAAAACTGCTTGCATCTACAATACTTGCATTTACCTTCAATCAGGGACAAAGCACTTTCACCCCTTCCCGACTTCAATACAAACCTATACCTATCCCGTTCATCACATTTCTTTTGAAGGGTGATTATCTTGCTTTACTTTTGGAGCATGATGACAAAAACAAACAAAAAAATGGTACGGGGTATTCAAGTGATTGGAGTTGTGTCTGTATTGATTCCGATAGTGATAACCGCCTTTGAATTGATTACGACCAACAAAGAATCCGTTGTATTTTTAGAGAACTTCCATCCGACACTCAGCCTAATCATTCTTTTTTATTATGGATTGCTGATTGTTTTGGGCATATCTTGGCTCGTGAAACAGCTTATCAACCAAATCAAATTCCTCCTCCAATTGAAGAGCGAAAAAACCAGTGCAGAATTGCTTCACCTAAAAAGTCAGGTCAATCCGCACTTCTTCTTCAATATGCTGAACAACCTCTACGGTCTGGTCGGAAAAGACGACAAAAAGGCGCAAGATTTGATTCTCAAACTTTCGGATTTGATGCGTTACAGCATTTACGAAGGACAAAAAGATTTTGTGCCGATTTCGGAAGAGGTCGAATACCTCAAAAACTACATCGAACTGAACAAGATGCGCTATCACAAAAAGATAGACATACGGTTTGACGCTCAAATTGAAGGAGAATACAAAGTAAGACCTTTGCTTTTCATCCTACTTTTGGAAAATGCGTTCAAACATGGGGTCGAAAAATTGAGGGACAATGCCTATGTTCACATCAATATTATTGCACACGAGGAACAAGTACAGTTTTCAGTAGAAAACAATTTTGATTCTTCCGAAAAAGAGAATCAAGAAGGAAAAGGCATTGGATTGAAGAACCTCAAACGAAGACTGCAATTGGCATATCCCAATGAACATGATTTGTCTTTTTTCGCAACAGGAAACGTATATAAAGCTCAACTAAAATTGGTCCATTTATGATTCGATACTTGATTGTTGATGACGAATACATCGCACACCAAATCATTGAAGGTTACTGCAAACTCTTGCCCAATATGGTATTGAAGAAAAACTGTTATGATGCACTCGAAGCCTTTGAATACTTGAACGAAAAACCAATTGACCTCATTTTTCTCGACCTCAATATGCCCAAGTTGAAGGGTTTTGACTTCTTGAAAACCCTCAATTCTCCGCCCAAAGTAATTGTGACGACTGCCTACAAAGAATATGCTCTCGAAGGATATGAGTTGAACATTGAAGATTACCTACTCAAACCTTTTGGCTTCGACCGATTTTTGAAAGCCATCAACAAAGCCTTTGGTTCTTCACAACTCCCACAATCTTTTTCAAGTCAACATACACCTCCACAAAGACGCATTTTTCTGCGAAGTAACAAAAAGTACATACAGGTAGAAGTCGATGAAATTCAGTACTTAGAGGCTTCTGGGAATTATACCAAAGTGGTAAACACAAAGGAAACGATTGTCGTTCGAGAGAAAATTTCGGATGTGTTGGCACTCTTACCCAAACAAGGTTTTTTGCAAGTGCACAAATCCTTTGCGGTTGCTATTTCGCATATCAAAAATATTGAAGGAAACAGGATTGCTATTGGGCAGGATTTTATTCCGATAGGGAAGATGTATAAAGGTGGGGTTAATCAGCTTTTGAAGTCGTAGATTTACCTTCAATTAAATTTGAATTCTGGTCTATCTTAAATTCTTTTCCTTAGGAAAAAACCAATTACCGTAAGTACAAATACGAGCCAATTCAAAATTAATTCTCTCCAAACATAACTCAGGTCTTTTACCTGTTCTTTTGCCTTGACGCAAAAGAACCAAAAAGTCAAGCCTGAATTTCTTGCTTAACGCTCCAAAAGCACGAAAATCCTAAACAAAATAAACTCGCTACGCTCAAACAGAATTTTGTTCTTAACGGATTTTAGCACTTTTTCCACTACAAGAAATAAGGGCGTTTAATATGCCTCAAATGTAGTATTTTCACTAACTCTTACCAAAAAAAATATTGTATTTTGGCAATCAATTAGAGGTTTATCTAACCAAACTCATCCTCACCACCACCGACTTTGAAGCAGGCGTTTCGCTGTATTTTTCCTTCAAATTCACCGGTACCAACACATTCGCTTCTGGAAAATAAGTCGCCACACATTGACGAGGAATATCGTATTCCACAATCATAAAGGTCTCTGCAATGCGTTCTTCACCATCATAAAAGCTGTGCAAATTCACAAAATCGCCCTGCTTCAATCCCGCAGCCTTCAAATCCTCTCCATTCACCATCACCACACGCCGACCGTTGGAAATCCCCCTATATCTGTCGTCCAAGCCATAAATCGTGGTGTTGAATTGGTCGTGACTTCGAACCGTAGCCATCAAGTATTCCCCTTCCTTCGATTCGTGTTTGGGAAGTACATTGACCGTAAATTTCGCTTTACCGACATCCGTGTTGAACTTACCATCCCTCGCTGCATTTGGCAAATAGAAGCCACCATCTCGTCGCACTCGCTCATTGTAGTTGTCAAAACCTTTAATCGTTTTTTCAACGGCATCTCGAATCAAATCGTAATTCTCCATCATGCCTTGCCAATCCGCCTTGCCTACTTTCTCCTTCAATGTTGCCATTGCCAAACGGCACACAATTGCAGGTTCGCTGATTAGATGCTCGGAAGCAGGAAGTAGATTTCCTTGTGAGCGTTGGACAACACCCATTGAGTTTTCGGTGCTGACAAACTGCTTGCCGCTTTTCTGTACATCCTCCTCCGTTCTACCCAAACAAGGGAGAATCAAGGCGTTTTTGCCGTGAATCAAATGACTTCGATTCGGTTTGGTCGAAACGTGAACGGTCAATCTGCAATTCTGCAAACCCTTGAAATTGAGTTCCGTATCAGGTGTTGCAGTCGCAAAATTGCCACCCATTCCGAAAAACACCATTCCTTCTTTTTCCGCCATTGCCTTTACCGCATTGACCGTATTGAAGCCCTCTTCTTGAGGTGGGTCAAAGTCAAACACCTCCCTCAATTTTTCACCCAATTCAGGACGCAATTTTTCCCAAACGCCCATTGTACGGTCGCCCTGCACATTGCTGTGTCCACGCACAGGACAAGTTCCGCCTCCTTCTATGCCTATACTTCCTTTGACGAGCAAAAGATTGACCCATTCGGTGATGTTTTCAAAGCCATTTTTATGTTGTGTCAAACCCATTGCCCAACAGACGATAATGCGCTCGGATTTGTGTATCATTTCTGCAGCTTCTTGGATTTCGCTCAGCGGAATACCACATTGTTTCGACAAATCTTTGAGTTTGTAATTGTCCAAATCATTTACAAAAGCTTCGTAGCCTGTCGTATGTCGATTGATGAAAGTATGATTGAACACCTTCCCTGGAGCTTGACGCTCTTTTTCGGCAAGAATCTTCAATATGGCTTTGGTCAAAGCGACATCTTCGTTGATTTTGACCTGCAAAAAAAGATTGGAAAGCGGAACGCCACCATTGAAGTAATCGGCTACCTTTTGTGGGTCTTTGAATTTTATCAAGCCCGTTTCCTTCAATGGGTTGATGCCAATGATTTTCGCTCCTTTTTTCTTGGCTTTTCGGAGGGCAGACATCATGCGGGGGTGATTCGTGCCAGGATTTTGTCCTGCAATGATGATGAGGTCGGTTTTGTAAAAATCTTCTAATTTGACTGAGCCTTTGCCGATTCCCAAAGTTTCGGAAAGCGCAAAACCACTCGATTCGTGGCACATATTGGAGCAGTCAGGTAGATTGTTTGTGCCAAATTGACGAGCAAACAATTGATACAAAAAGGCGGCTTCGTTGCTCGTTCGACCAGAGGTATAAAAAATAGCATCGTCTGGACTCTCCAAATCGTTCAATTCTGCTGCAATAAACTGAAAGGCTTCTTCCCACGAAATGGGTTGGTAATGGGTTTCTCCTTCCTTCAATATCATCGGATGCGTGATGCGTCCTTGTTTGCCGAGCCAATATTCGGAGTAGGTTTTGAGTTCTTCCACGCTGTATTTTTGGAAAAATTCGGGTGTAGCTCGTGCCTTTGTCGCTTCTTCTGCCACTGCTTTTGCACCATTTTCACAGTATTCACCCAAGCTCGAACGATGGTCATCGGGGTCTGGCCACGCACAACCAGGACAGTCAAAGCCTTCCATTTGATTGACACTGAACAAAGTCTTCACGGTCGTGCTGACATCCATTTCTTCAAAGCTTCGCTTGAGGGTCGTCAATATGGCAGGAATCCCCGCAGCGATTTCTTTTGTTTTACCTACTTTAATTTGTTCCTTTTTGGTAGAAGGTTGTGTTTCTATTTTTGAAGTGTTTTTATTGGAGTCCATAGAGGAAGTTTATTGTCGAGGTTTGATGGTTGCTTATTGCAGTAAGTCAACAAAGATAAGGAATTGGAGGTTTAGGGAAAGAGATAATATTTTTGAGTGAAAAAAACTAAAAATAATCGCAATTCAAGGAATTATTTTAGCAATTTGAATGTTCTTATATTGTGACATGAATGAAGGTAGATTCTACTTCAATCGCACACTAACTATCTCAAAAAAAATGTTTTAACTATCAACAAAACACATCTATGAGTAATACTACAACCACAGAAACTTGGCGTGAACGGATGCGTCGATTGGGAAGAGAATACACTGAATTGGAAGACATGGTTCGGACGGGTTTTCTTCAACTGACCAACGATGATTTGGAGAAATTCAAGGAGGCGCAAAAAGAATTGAGAGGTCTTCGTTCGAAAGTGGGCAAAATAGACAGTGAGATTGGCAAGCTAAAAGATGTAGAAACAATTATCAAGCACATTCGCAAACTCCGAATCGAAAGAGTGCGTGCTGAAAGAGTCGAACGTCGCAAGCAAAAGGCGATAGAACTCGAAGAAAAGCGACAGAAGGAAATAGAACGCAAGCAAAAAACACCAACCTATCTCGGCGACAAGGTTTCCAAAGGACTGAAATATGAAGGCGGAAACGAGCAAACATTGACCGAGCTGCAATTGCCGATTATCCGAAATGCTGAAGACATCGCCAATGCCATGCAATTGTCGATGGGCAAAGTTTCGTGGTTGAGTTATCACCGAGTCACCGCCAAAACCGACCATTATCACCGCTTTCAAATCCCCAAACGAAAAGGCGGCTTCCGAAGCATCGCCTCTCCAAAACCTACCCTCCGAACTGCTCAATCTTGGATTCTCGAAAACATCCTCTCCAAAATCACCGTCCACGAAAATGCGATGGCTTTCCGCAAAAATCGCTCGATTACCAACAATGCCGAACCGCATCAAGGCAAAGGAGTTGTGATAAAAATGGACTTAAAAGACTTTTTTCCTTCCATACAGTTTCGCCGCATCAAAGGTTTGTTCCAAAGTTTTGGCTACAATGAAGGTGTGTCGACCATTTTTGGATTGATTTGTACGGATGCTTTTCGTGTAAATGCCAAATTGGATGGACAGGATTTTTATGTGGCATTGGGTGAACGCTATTTGCCGCAAGGTGCTTGTACTTCACCTGCCTTGACCAATATTATCTGCCGAAAACTCGATAGCAGAATGACCGGTCTTGCCAAAAAATACGACTACACTTATACCCGCTATGCTGATGACATGATTTTTTCTCATGCCGATAAAAATAACAAAGCAGTTGCGTGGATTTTGAAGTGTACACAAGAGATTATTGAAGGAGAGGGATTTTTGATTCATCCCGACAAAACGGCTGTCATGCGTTCGCATCGTCGACAGGCTGTGACAGGAATTGTGGTAAACGAAACCATGAATGTTTCCCGTCGTGATTTACGCAACTTTCGTAGCTTTTTGCACCATTATGAAAATGAAGGAGCAGAAATTATGAGCGAACGAATCGGCAAAGATGCCACACAATATGCCAAAGGGTATTGGGCTTTTGTGAATATGGTGAATCAGGAGAAAGCGGGGAAAATATTGGAGAAACATGGATGGCTGAAGTAGGCTAAATATCCGTTGTAGGATTCTGAATATCAAATAATTGGAATAAAAAATCGGTTAACCATAAATTTACGGTTAGCCGATTTTTTTTGAATAGAAAGACGCCAAATTTTCGTTTTAAAGAATTGAAGGCTGCAAAAGAAATCACTTATTTTTCCTCAAAAATTTAAGGTATATTGTCAACTATTTACGCTTCTCTTTAAACATCTTCGCAGCAGTTGTATAACCTCCCTCGGTGCCATCTACGAAGTGAATATGTTTTGTTTTTCGATCTTCCACATAGCAGGACATGATGGAAGAGTGGGTAGTGTGAATGCCGTAGATGATTTTATTTTGGGCTTCCAATTCATCCAAAAAAACGACCAAGTCATCAATTTCTTTTTGTGTACCAGAGATAACACTATTTAGTGTACCATCAATCATTAGCGAATAAGATAACTCACTAATCTTTTGCAAATAAGCTTTCCCTTCCTCAAAAAAGGCAAAGTAATATTTGCCAAATATGGTCAATAGCCAGTTTTTTATCAAAAAAGCAAAAGAGTATTTGCCGAGGCGGGCATCTAATTCCTTTTTAATTTTTTTGAGGGTCAGATTAAGTTTCAGCTTTACAGTTGAAATAGGCTGCCGTTCTTCATAGGTGCCAAAAATGTGATTGATTTTTGATATAACTTCCTGATAAACCTTTCCTTGAAGTGTATCTACAGGACAATCTACCAACAAACAAACAATTTTTTCTTCTGCAAAAGGAGGTTCAACTTCCTCCCAACGACATTCCATTCCTTCCAAATTGACTGCAATGGCTTGTTCAGCATCTTGTGTCTCCTCTACAAAAAGGAATTTAATTCTACTTTCTGCATATTTTAATCCTGTTCCCAGCGCGATAGGAACAGTAAGGTGCGTACTCATACAAAACTTAGCGATTTGGATGGTGCGATTCTGCTTATACACCTCTTTGACAGGAAAAGAGCCTACCTTCAAATTCAGCTGCATATTTTTTTTGACATGATGGCGGTAATTCTCCAATACATTCAATATTTCATTCAACGCAAAATCGGGTAGGAGAAAAGTAGCCCCGTCTCCGCCAAAAAAATAAGGGATTTTCAACCCTTGATTCATGCTTTTTAGCTTGTTCAACACTGCAATAATTCCACCTGTTGCAGTCAGATTCACTTCATGATGAAAGCCATTTTTTACTGCCTGTGTAGATTTTTCAACGTCCAAAACTACTACATGCCAGTTCTCTGGAACTTTTTTAAACAGATATTCCTCTCCTAATAATTCTACTAATGGGATTGTGTGTTTGGTAAGGTTTTTATAAAAAAGGTGGTTGTTTTTCATGCTTACATTTTTGTTGTTAGCGGGGAAGAAAAAGCCTTGCCCATTATTATGAGTCTATTTTCAAAACGTAGCCCTTAGATAGATGTTCATAGTTTACAAATGTTTATCTTTTGTTCAGAGTTGATTAATTTAACTTCTCTTTAGCCTTTTTATCTTGCAGTACTGTGGACAGGAAAGGCAGAGGCAATGAGTGAACAAATCAGTAAGAGTGTCACACAATATAGTAAAGGTTTATGGTTTTTTTTGTCGCTTTGGAAATCAGGAGAAGGAAAGAAAGAAATTGGAGAATCAAAAGAGGGAAATAACCGCTACGCAAGCTTTTTTATAAAGTTTCGTTTTTTATGAAAAAAATATCATTTTGTTTTTTCTTGGCATCATCTTTGACATTAGAGGTAATGTATTTAGATAGATTGTGAAAATATAAGCGTCATTTCCCATAAAAACTTTGTGCCAAATAGAAAGAGCAATTTCCCCGTAAGCTCTTTGAGCCATGAAAAAAACAGTCATAATTTGATAGCACCTTTTTGCCGTCAAAAAATGCAACAAAACTATCTATCAGAACTGAAATTGTGAAATTTATAAGCCATGAAAAACAGGTAATGTTAAGAAGAGAAATCGCCAAAAAAGACCATTTTCTGCTATCAGAAATATGGTCTTTTTTATTTAGCGGGTTTCAATTCCAAATACTCCACTTTTTCGTCCACTACCTCATAGGTTTCATAACCTTCTCCAACTCCTTCTCTACCCGTTTCATAGATACTTGCTATTTTTCGCAAACGCTTGGGAAAAACATCTTCGTCTCCTTCCACAAAGGCAAAATTATTGTAAATCGGCAATTCACTTGGGTAGGGGCTGGGTGATTCATACCAATAACTGTTTTCTGTATCTTGGTAAAGTTCTTTAATGCCCGATGGGGTGATTTGCCAAACGTAAAAATTAATTTCGTTGCCTCGAGTCACACCATCACAATATCCCCCATAAGTACGTCCGACCAACACAAATTCGTTTGGAGCAAGAGCTTCTTCGAAGGTAAAATAAAAATACCCATCACCAGGCTTGTCCCATGCACAAGGTTCTTCAGCAGTGGCAGATTTAGCAAAATGCACATAGCCAGGGAGTTTTTGCCATCTTTTTCCGTCCGAAGCATAGGTCGTGAGATAGTAAACCCAATCATCAAAGTCAATCTGAACGACGGCTTCTTTAGTCGCATCTCCAAATAAATTTTTGTATTGAATATCTATGTGAATCGCTTCTCGGCTTAATTCACTGGCAGAAGTCATCACATCATCGCCATAATAGAGGTTTTCCCAATCCAAAAAATTGAGGTGTTCAAACAGAAAAAATTGCAGCTCCACATTGGAGTCGAAGGACAACAATTGACTTTTCAAATCTTCAGGACTGTATTGGATTTTGCTGCGACGCTGCAATGAAAAAGGATAAGATTCTGAACCGTTTTCAAAATTTTCTCCCACTTTGATTCGATTTCGCCAAGTTCCTACCAAACGACTATTGCCCACATATCGCCCTGTGAAAATTCCCGACTGTTTCCAATCTTCAAATACAAAGCCCGCCTCACCTGATATATCTTCACTCACAGATTCCAACAACTCAAAGCTGCCATCTTTTCGTACATTTCCTTGAAGGCCAATAATTTTCTTGTATTTATCGTAATAATAATTGCCAAAAATTTCCTCTCCATCTCTTTCCAAAATCATGGTAATAGGAATGTCCTTGTTCATTACTCCTTCAAAAACCCATACGGAAGGATTGAGATTGGATTGGGCATGTAAGCCTAAGGAATAGGCAAAAAATAAACCAGTAAGTAATAGATTCTTTTTCATGGTGTTGGGTTTGAAGTGTAGTAAAAACCAAAGAAATTATTGAAAAATATAGTTTCATAGGGAATAAAATACACTCTCAGCTTGTCTAAAAAAAACAATCACAACGTAATCATATATAATAACTCTACAAAACTTAGAAAGTTTTTTTGTTTTTTGACTATTGAAGGTAGAAAAAGTTACCTGAATTCCCTTAAATTGAATTTTACCATTTCCAAAACACATTTTAGCATGGACAGACGAAGTTTACTCCAAAAACCTTTTACTACAATAAAAGGTGGTTCAATGCCCAAAGAAACGGTCGTAAGTGAAGAAGAAAAGGAAATAGAAAACAAGCACTTCAATACCCAAATACCCAATACTGCTCGTTCAATGGCAGGACTCGAAGCCTACACAGGAGCTTTTGGGGAAGAACAAGCAGGGCATTTGCTCCGAAGGTGTATTTTTGGAACGAGTCGAACAGAGGTTAAAGAAGCCGTAGAAAGAGGTTTGCAAAAAACAATGGAGCTGTTATTTGCCGAACAAGCCAAACCTGCGCCTCCCATCAATTCTCAATTTGCGAATGACCCAGATGTGGCTATTGGCGAGAGCTGGGTAACAGCCCCTAATTCTGTGGGAGTAAATGGCTATCGTCGTACTGCTTTGCAGAGGTGGTGGATGGGCTTGATACTGAATCAAGGTGTCAGCTTGCGTGAAAAAATGATTTTATTTTGGCACAATCACTTTGCAGTTGAAGCCACAGTAGTAGGGGATGCAAAATCAGGTTATTACTATCTGGATTTATTGCGAACCCATGCTCTTGGAAACTTCAAAACTCTTGCAGAAGAAATCACTGTCAGCCCTGCAATGTTGCGTTATCTCAATGGCAATCAAAATGTCAAAAATGCTCCGAATGAAAATTATGCACGAGAATTGTTAGAACTCTTTACCATTGGCAAAGGGCCCTTGGTCGGAGATGGAGACTATACTTATTATACGGAGGAGGATGTAGTAGCCGCAGCAAAAGTATTGACAGGCTGGCGAGATAGACTCAATACGGATTCAGGTATTCCAAACTCCTATTTCACCTTGAATCGGCACACACTGGACCACAAACAGTTTTCTCATCGTTTTGACAATCAGATTATTGAAGAGAATGGAGCAGATGAATACAAGGATTTGATCAACATGATTTTTAGCAAACGACAAGTGGCACGCTACATCAGCGAAAAACTCTACCGTTGGTTTGTGTATTATGTGATTGACGAAACGGCCTATGCGAATGTTATCGAACCTATGGCAGATATATTGATAGCAAATGAGTTTGAAGTAGCTCCTGCATTGGAAACACTCTTAAAGAGTGAGCATTTTTTTGACAGCATCAATTATGGTGTCATGATTAAGAATCCATTGGATTTTTTGGGTGGTGTGGTGAAAAATTTTAACGTCGTTTTCCCTGCATTGGAAGGAGATGCACTGATTACCAACTACAAATTTTGGGCAATACTAGTCGGAGGGGCCGAACAACTGCAAATGACACTATTGAATCCGCCGAGTGTCGCAGGTTGGATTGCGTATTATCAAACCCCTCAATACTATCAATCATGGATTACGTCTGTTACTCTACCTCAAAGAATTGCGTTTGCCCAAAGAATGTTTCAAACAGGATATGTAAGAGACGGATTTAGGCTAATTGTCAAAATTTTAGCATTTGTGAGCCAAATAGAATTGGCCGATGACCCTAATGAATTGATCAAGGAACTCGCTCAAGTGCTGTTTCCCAAAGCACTGGCCGATGAACAATATGATTATTTAAAAGAGGTATTGATTCCCGGACTTCCAGATTATGAGTGGACGATTGAGTACAATGAATATTTGGGGAGTCCTGACAATGAAGCGTTGGCAACAGGAGTATATAACAAACTCCGCAACCTGTTAGAAACGATGATATCATTGGCTGAGTATCAGCTATCTTGATAGATGTGGGAAGAGGGATGTCAGAAGTGAGAAAATGGAATATTTGTTCTGTTTTTCCTATCAATCATGCCTCTCTGTTCTCGCTTCTCTCATCCAAAATTTAATTATCCAATATCATATCATGAAACGAAGACAATTTCTTAAAAATACCCTAGCAACAGCCATTGCTACTCCCTTATTCCTCAACGGTCAAGCAGTCAGCGCTTTGACAAGCCCTATTTTGGATGCTGCTTTGAAAAAAGTGGACAACGACAAAATTCTAATTCTCATACAGTTGAATGGCGGCAATGATGGATTAAACATGGTCATTCCTCTGGATCAATACTCCAATTTGATGGCAGCTCGTGGCGAGATTGCTCTGCCCGAAAACGAAGTCCACAAATTGACCGACGAAACGGGTTTGCATCCGATTATGGAAGGTTTTCATCAACTCTATGACGAAGAAAAACTGGCAGTCGTGCAAAGCGTAGGATATCCAAATCCCAATTTTTCGCATTTTCGAGCTACCGATATTTGGACATCGGGTTCGAGCGCAGACCAATTCCTCGCAACAGGTTGGTTGGGAAGGTATTTTGACCTAAACCATTCCGAATACCCTAATAATTATCCCAACGAAACCACGCCTGATCCTTTGGCAATAAGCATTGGCTCGATTGTATCCAATACCTGTCAAGGACCTGTTGCTAATTTTAGTATGGCTATCAACAATTTGGAAGAATTTACTCAATTGTTGACCGAAGGAACGGGTGCAACGCCTGACACCCCTTATGGTCATGAATTGGATTTCCTTCGATTGACCATGCTTCAAACCAATCAATACCTCGATACGATTCAAGCGGCTGCCGAAAATGGTACGAATCTTTCAGAGTTGTATCAAGACATCAACCGTTTGGCGCTGCAATTAAAAATCGTAGCACAGCTGATTTCGGGTGGTTTGCAGACCAAAGTGTATGTGGTCAATTTGGGTGGTTTTGATACACATGCTTCGCAGGTAGAAGAGGGGGCAACTTCGATTGGTGTTCATGCCGATTTGTTGTGGTTATTGTCTGATGCAGTTGCCGCTTTCCAAGACGATTTGAGTTTGATGGGATTGGAGGATAGAGTGGTAGGTATGACTTTTTCAGAGTTTGGTCGTCGTATTCAATCCAATGGTAGTTTTGGCACTGACCACGGGGCTGCTGCTCCAATGATGGTATTTGGAACGCAGGTCAATTCGCAGATTTTTGGAGACAATCCCGAAATTCCCGACCAAGTTGATGTAAAAGACAGCGTGCCAATGCAGTTTGATTTCCGTTCGGTGTATGGTTCTATTTTGTTGGATTGGTTTGAAATCACCGAAGAAGATGTGAAGAACATCTTAATTGAAGATTTTCAATACATTCCGATTCTCAAATCAGTGGCTACCAATATTGATGACCCCGATTTTGTCAATGGAATTTCTACCCTTCAATTGCACAACAACTACCCAAATCCTTTCACCTCCAATACCACCATTTCTTTCAGCACTGCAAAGGCTGGAATGGTGAGTCTTACGCTCTTCAATGCGATGGGGCAAAAGGTGAAAGTGATTGCCAATGAGTTTTTTGCAGCAGGAGACCATGAGGTTTCTTTGTCTTCAAGGGGTTTGCATCACGGAACTTATTATTGCAGATTACAAAGAAATGGGGAGCAGAAAGTGAAGATGATTTATTGTGTGAAGTAGAATCGTTTTGGTTTTCTTGGGCTCACATTCGGATGCAACTAAAAACCCTGTTCCGATTCTTCAAGTAATTACCTGCTCCTTAACCTCCTCAAAAGAAGTATCATTTTGGGGAGTCATTGAAGAGTAGGTAATTAAAGCAACAAATTAATAAAGGAAATAATTTTGACATAGTTTAATTGATGTTGGTTGAGTTTTTTTGCTCCCATTCTTCACGCAGTATTCCCATCCCAATAGAATCATAATAGCAGCCATCTACTATTCTTGCTTTTCTAAATCGTGCTTCCTCCCTAAACCCTAATTTCTCTGCAAGCCTCATCATACCTTTATTCCCAGACCATGTTCTCAAATCGAGTCGAACGATTTCTTTACACTCTCGGAATAGGTAGGTTACCCATAAGTATAAGGCTTCATAGCCAAGGCCTTTACCCCAATGATGTTCATCATAGAGGGCAATACCGATGGACTTCCAGTTTGTTTCTTCACTTTGCCAATACCAACTTACAGTTCCAATCAACTCATCCGTATTTTTACTTGCTATGACTAATTGTTTTCTTGGAATTGGCCAATCGTTGTGGCTTATCTTTCTTTCGTATTCCTCCACTCTTCTTTGTGTTTCTTGTGCTGAGGGCTTTGAATAATAAGGAGCATCATAGTCCATCCATTTTCTTTTGCCCGTATTCCAAAACGCATATTCGTCTAAATCTTTTACCAACCAATCTCGAAGGATTACTCTGGACTCCTGTTTCATGGGTTATTTTTTAAGATTAAAAGGAAATTCTTAATTGGAGACACTTATAGCAGTTGAGCATACTAAACAATTAAAGTCGCTAAATTTTACCCTACTTTTTACACAATACATACGCTCGCTTACTCGGATATTCTTTGCCCTCATAAGGATAACGCACGAAAGCTTCTAAAATCTTCCAGCCACATTTTTTCGCCATTTCCAATACTTTGTCTATATCAAAAAAGTGAAAATTCACCTCTACCTTTTCCTCTAATAAGTCATCTACTGCCATGATCTGTTCTTCTGTGTGAAAACTGAATAAAAACTGTCCATCTTTCTGGGTAACTCGATGGATTTCCTTCAATGCTTGCGCCAATTCTCCATCATTAAAGTGAACAATGGCATAAAAAGCAGCGACAGCCGCAAAATATTCATCTTCAATTTCCAATTCCAACATATTGCCCACTTCAAAATCAATATTAGGGCATAAACTTAAGGCAGTTTTTACCATTTCAGGTGAAAGGTCAATACCTATAAGGTCTTTCGCTCCAAAGTTCTGCATATAATTGGTCGTATGTCCACAGCCACATCCCAAATCTGCAATTTTACCTTTATCACCATTTTCTGCTGCAAAACGACTCAATATTATCCGGTCAAGAGGTTTGTATGCCAATTCTCCAAAAAAGTGGTTGGCATATTTTGAGGCTACTTTGTTGTAGCAGTTGATGACGTTTTGTTTTTGATACATAATTGGAGATATATTCTTTAAGGATGTTACCTTTTTGATTTTTGTGTATTCTAATAGTGATAGCTGCTCACTTTTCTTGAGTAAGAAAAAATAAAATATTCGATTAGCCAACTCAAAAATCACAATAAATACTATTCAACTATGGAAACATCTAAAAAATTGACTAGCAACGCACTCGAAATAATTAAAAATGTAGCCAAAGAATCTTCATTCAATATCTATTTAACTGTACAGCCGGGTGGCAGCTTACAGGATTCTCTTTGGAGTTTGTATTTGGATAATCAACAAAAATACCAAGATAAGAACTGATTTCCGCCAGTCACTTTGAAAAACATGGAAATGTTCAAAATGATTGATTACTTGAAAGAAACAAATCAATTGAGAAATGCACAAAAAAAGCAGCAAGTGCCTTACTTGCTGCCTATTAAAGCATAAAAAGAATGTACGTTAAAAAATATTACTGCTTACTCACAGCTCCTTCAATTTCTGCCTTGATGGTCAAAACAATAGGTTGAGAATCCAGATTCGTATCAATCGTAACTGTTTTGGTTTGCTGACCAACCTTACCTTTCGAGTTGAAGAATACTTCAATTTGTCCTTCACTACCTGGCAAAACAGGTTCTTTTGACCATTCGGGGACGGTACATCCACATGAACCGTTCACGCTACTGATAATCAAAGGCTCTTCGCTTCTGTTTGTGAAAGTAAATAAGTGACTTACTTTTTCTCCTGCTTCAATGACACCAAAATCATGACTTATTGCAGTAAAAAACATTGCAGATTTACTGGTTTTGTTTGAAGAATTGTCATTTCCTCCATTTGCGGTAGCTTTACTGTAAGGAGCAGACAAGAATAAAATGGTGGCAATCAATGCCAATTTGATGAATGTTTTCATGTTGAAAAATATTAAAGGTTAAAAATGATTATTTGAAACTAAATTTTTAGTTCATCGAAATAAAAAAAATGCTTTAACTATTAGATGCATTATTGACATCAGCTTTGATGGTCAATCGAATAGGGTTAGGTTCTGTGTTAGCATTGATGGTAACAGTTTTGGTCTGTTTTCCAGCTTTGCCTTTGGAATTAAATTCTATTGTGATTTGGCTTTCGACTCCAGGGGCAATAGGCTCTTTGGGCCATTCCTTTGAGGTACACCCGCACGAGCTTTTCACATCGTTTATAATCAGCGGTTCCTCGCCCGTATTGATAAAGGTGAAAACGTGTAAAACTTTGTCCCCTTCTTCAATCGCTCCAAAGTCGTGAGTCATAGAAGCGAAAGTCATGGTTGTTTTCGGGATTTGTGCCTCTTCTCTTTTTGAGTCCTCATTCACATTGACAACGGTTTGTCCTACCGTTTCCTGTAGAGAGGTACTTTGATTTTCATTGGCAGAGGATTGGCTGCAAGCCGTAAAGATGAATACTGTTGCAGCGATAATGAGTAATTCGAAAAATGGTTTCATTTGAACAATAATTGAAAGGGGTTAAAAAATATTTTATGAACTAATTTTTTAGTTCATTTTGATAAAAAAATATAGATTGATTTTATCTATCTAAAAGAGTTTATTATGAACTAATTTTTTAGTTCACAATTGTTTTAAAAAAACAGCAAGCGAACACTTGCTGCTTTTTTTAAAACAAAAATTGATTATTTACCTTCTTCCGCACCTTCTACTTTTGCTACATCAGCTTTGATGGTCAAACGAGTAGGGTTAGGATCTGTGTTAGCGTTGATAGTAACCGTTTTGGTTTGTTTACCCGCTTTACCTTTAGAGTTGAATTCCACTTTGATGCTGCTTTCGCCACCTGGAGGAATTGGCTCTTTTGGCCATTCAGGAACTGTACATCCACAAGAACCTTTTGCACTATTGATAATCAAAGGCTCGTCACCGTTGTTGGTAAAAGTAAATACGTGAGATACTTTGTCACCTTCTTGGATGTTACCAAAATCGTGCGTCATGTCACTAAAAGACATGGTTGTTTTAGGGATGTTAGGATCCACAGCGTTAGCATCAGCATCAGGAGTAGCTTTTACTTCAGTAGCTGGATTGTCTGTTGTAGGAGCAGTTGTAGAATCAGCTTTTTCAGCTTCAGCACCACCACATGCTACTAAGAAACCAACAGTTAATAACATAACGAAAAACTTAGCGAAAATGCTTTTCATCGGTTTATAAATTTTAAAATGATAAAAAATGAATTTTTCAGTTTGTGTAATGATAAGGTCTTTGCCTTCCTTACTCTGCAAAGTTAGTGCATTTCTCAATCATTACCAACTAAATTTTTAGTTTGTTTGAATTTTTTCAATAAAAAAACAAACAAATTGTTGTGAATAAGTGTATTGTGATGCAAAAAAAATGCTCCAAACAATTTGATGTAAACAAATTCTTTGGTACTAATCCACGTATCACGTACTTAAAGTGTCGCCATTTTTACAGCCAAATCTGCCAATCGGTTGGCATAGCCAGCTTCGTTGTCGTACCATCCAATGATTTTTACCAAGTCACCAATTACAATGGTCATAGGGGCATCGTAGATACAAGAATGGGGATTTCCTACAATATCGCTTGAAACCAAGTATCCATCTGAATATTCCAAATAGCCCTTCAATTCACCATTTGCTGCTTTTTCGAATGCTGCATTGATTTCTTCAACACTCGCACTTTTCTCCAATACGCAAGTCATATCAGTCAATGAACCTGTAATAACAGGAACACGAGCAGCCATACCTGTCAATTTACCATCTACGGCAGGATAGACTTTAGCTACGGCACTTGCAGCACCAGTAGAAGTAGGAACGATGTTTACGGCTGCAGCTCTTGCACGACGCAAATCGCTGTGAGGAGCATCTTGGATATTTTGGTCACCTGTATAAGCGTGAACAGTCGTGAAAGCACCTCTCACGATTCCAAAGTTTTCGTCCAATACTTTCACCATTTGAGACAAACAGTTGGTTGTACAAGAGGCATTAGAAACGATTGTATCTTCTGCGGTCAATTCTTCTTCATTGATACCCAATACAATAGTTTTAACACCACCTTTACCAGGAGCAGAAATTAATACTTTTTGGGCACCCGCCTCAATGTGTTTCGCAGCATCTTCTTTTTTGCGGAAAAAGCCTGTACATTCCAATACAATGTCAACTCCGAGTTCGTCCCAAGGAAGATTTGAAGGATTGCGATCTGCATACGCCTTCATGCGGTTGCCATCTATGGTGATGCTCTCGTCATCAGAAGTAACTGTACCACCAAATTTGCCGTGAGCTGTATCGTATTTGAACAAATGTGCTAAAGTAGCATTGTCTGTCAAGTCATTAATAGCCACGACTTCTACATTCGCATCTGCTTTTTGTAGCAATGCTCTAAGGGTCAATCGTCCAATTCGACCAAAACCGTTGATTGCAATTTTACAAGTTGCCATAGTCTTGAGATTCTATATTTATATTAGAAATAAAAATTAAGGTTGCAAAATTAGCTATGTGAACCCTCAATAACAAGTAAAAACAAAAGTTTAATGATTAATTAACTCCAATGGGCTTCAAAAGAACTTTTTTTTAAGAAAAAATATTTTTTTGAGAAAATGATTTGGAAATTTGAAAATAGCTGTATATTTGCCCCGCCTTAGTTAATAAGGCTTCTCTTTTGAGAAGAGTGGCCCGTTCGTCTAGGGGTTAGGACGCCAGATTTTCATTCTGGTAACACGGGTTCGATTCCCGTACGGGCTACCAAAACTAATCAACAAAACCCTGTAGGTCATAGACTTGCAGGGTTTTTGTTTTTTAATGGCGAACGGAACACATAGCGAATCGTATTATTTTGAAGGAATGAAAAAATCAATACAAACAAATCGAGGAGATTTCAATATTCGGATATACGGAAACGAAGGCAACTTTCCTTTGGTATTGCTCCACGGTTGGCCTCAAACAAGTTATTGCTGGCATCATTTGGCAGTTTACCTAAAAGTTGATTTTTACATCATTGCCCCCGATTTGAGAGGAATGGGGGATAGTAATCGGTCGCTAGACTTAAAGTTGTACGAAAAAGACGAAATGGCAAAAGATATATTTGCCATAGTTGATGAATTGGGAGTTGAAAAATTTTATTTGGCAGGGCACGATTGGGGAGGAGCGATTGTTCAAGAGATGGCATTTATGTATCCCAATCGCATCTCAAAACTGATTGTACTCAATATGATCATCATCAACAATGCAATCGGTCAAGCGAAAGCATCCAAAATATTGGTCAAGGACTTATTCCGTTCCTCTTGGTATCAGTTTTTTATGAGTATCAAAGAGTTCCCAGAAGCATTGCTAAAAGGGAAAGAGGAGGTTTGGGTGCGTTTTTTCAGCAGAGGAATCAGCAATCCTATTCCAGAAGATGCCGTTGAAGAATACATACGCTGCTACAAAATTCCCCATAGCATCACCACGGCTGCTAATATTTATCGCACTATTCCCAACGACCGAGCAAGGTGGAAAAAATATGAAACGCTAAGAGTCGAAATTCCCACCAATATTATTCATGGAATACTGGATCCTGTTATTATCAAAGAATACCTCATCGGAATAGAAGAATCGTATGCAGATGTAAAGGTAACTCCTCTAAAAGGTGGACATTTTATTGTGGATGAACAGCCGAAGGAAGTTGCTAAAGCGATGAGGAGATTTTTGATTGAATAAAGCAATAGTTAACAAAACCAGAAACAATGAAACTTTTTTATCTCTTTCTATCCTTATTGTTTCTCCTTCAATCTTTCCTCGTTCAGGCCCAAACTTGGACTTCGGAACTCCTTACACCAATGCCCGAAAAAGTCAGCAACAATTCGGTCGCTGCTGCAACGGTCAATGGAGTGCCGTATGTCTATTCCTTTGGAGGCATTGACGACACCAAAATATATTCGGGCATTCACCTCAAAGGTTTTCGCTACAATGCCTTGACCAATAGCTGGAGTGAAACGCCTCCTTTGCCCGATGACACCAATCAAGGTGGCAAAATTGCAGCAGGAGCAAGTACAGTCAAAAACAAAATTTACATCATTGGAGGCTACCACGTTTTTGCGAATGGCAGTGAGCGTTCTTCAGAAAAAGTACACATCTACGAACCCGAAAGCAATACTTTCTTAGCGGATGGTGCGCCGATTCCAAGAGCGATTGACGACCATGTTCAGGCGGTTTGGCGAGACAGTTTGATATTTGTGGTGACGGGTTGGAGCAATACTACGAACTATCCCGATGTGCAAATTTACAACCCTGCTTTGGATGAATGGACTTTGGGAACTTTCACACCCAACAATACGGAATACAAGGTTTTTGGAGCTTCGGGAACGATTGTAGGTGATACGCTTTATTATACAGGTGGCGCACGATTTGGAGCAAATTTTCCGCTGACCAATTTCTTGAGAAAAGGCTATATCAATCCCGATGACCCGACTGACATTACTTGGTCAAATGAGTCACAGGATTTGTCGAAAGGTTATCGAATGGCTTCTATCACCTACAATGACAAGGCTTTGTGGCTGGGCGGTTCTGTCGTTTCCTACAACTACAATGGCATCGCCTACAATGGAAGTGGTGGTGTCTCACCTCTTGGTCGAATCGTAACTTATGACCCTTCGGATGGTCAATTGTCCGAAAACCCCAATGCCATTTTACCTATTATGGATTTGCGAGGCATCGCCCATATTGCGCCCAACCAATTTATTATTGCAGGGGGAATGGTCAAAAATCAAGCAGTAACGAATCAAACTTTGTTGGTTACCGATGTTGATTTTACAAGTATTGAAGGCTTTTCTTCGTCTCTTTCCTTCAATATTTTTCCCAATCCTACCAGCGACTTTTTCGATATTGAAGGTTTGGAAACGGGAGTTTTTTCTGTTGAAATTTTTGATTTGAAGGGTACAAAGGTGTTGTCGAAGCAGCTTGTAAAAGGGGAGAGGATTGCAGTGGAGGATTTGCAAAATGGGGTTTATTGGGTGAGGGTTGAAGGAGAGGGAAAAGTTGGGTTTGAGAGAATTGTGGTGGTTAGGTAAAACTTCTTAAAAAAATAGTCCGGTCAAATGTGATGGAATTTCGATTTATAATTCGGGGTTTTCAAAAACATTTGGCTATTAATGAAATTGGTGATTTTAACCCATAAGATTCTTACAGAATGACATAAAAGAGCCTGTTATATTGGAAATATCCTGTGGTTAACATACAGAAAGGTGATTTTTACTCAAATGTTTAAGGGCATTCAAAATCCCAAAAAAACACGAACTATTTTTTGGAAACCAATGAGCTTTGAACAGGCTATCCAATGAATATCAAAATATTATTCACCCTTCTAAAATTTCTTCCTCAATATCTCGTTGACAAACCTATATCACCAATTGTCATTTTCCCGAAAAATTCCCAAACCAAAAAACCACTATATTTGTACTGGTTTTCTAAGATTTTAAAATTCATTCTTCACAAATGTTATTATAATGAAAAAACTGTTTTTACTACTTTTTGCAGTACTGACCTTCAATGGTCTATCTGCTCAGATTTTAGACCCCGTATCGTGGTCTTTTGACAAAGTACAATTGGACAATGGTGAGTACCAATTGAACTTCACTGCCCAAATGGAAGAAGGGTGGGTGATTTATTCGCAATTCATTGAAGAAGGTGGTCCTGTACCGACCTCTTTTCAGTTTAATTCGATGGATGGAATTGAACTCATAGACCAACAACCACGAGAAATTGGCGATTACAAAAAAGAAGGTTTTGACCCGTTTTTTGAAATGGACTTGGTGAAATACGGCAAAGAGGTCGTATTTCAGCAAATCGTTCGATTGGAGTCTGAGACTACGCCAATAGTTGGTTCTTTGCGGTTTATGACCTGCAATGACGAATCTTGTTTGCCTCCCAAAGAGGTAGATTTTGCCTTCAATGCTGCTCCGAGTACAGGTGGGACTTCAAAGGGAAGTACACCGTGGGGCATTTTTATTGCAGGGTTTTTGGGTGGTTTGTTGGCATTGTTGACTCCTTGTGTATTCCCGATGATTCCATTGACGGTGAGTTTTTTCACCAAACAAAGCAAGACCCGTGCAAAGGGAATTGCGAATGCCTTGATTTATGCCTTGTCCATCATTGTGATTTATGTCGGATTGGGATTTTTGGTGACGATTTTGTTTGGTCCTGCCATTCTACACAGTCTCTCGACTAATCCGTGGGTGAATCTGGGTTTCTTTGTGGTATTCATCCTGTTTGCCTTTTCTTTCTTTGGTTTTTACGAATTGCGTTTGCCGAACTGGTTGATTAATCAGTCCGACCAAGCGAGCGACAAAGGCGGTTTGTTGGGCATCTTTTTCATGGCGTTTACCCTTTCTTTGGTGTCTTTTTCTTGTACGGGACCGATTATCGGAACATTGCTCGTTGAAGCTGCGATTGGCGGAAGTGTCATTGGTCCTGTATTGGGTATGGCGGGTTTTGCGGTGGCATTGGCTTTGCCTTTTGCAGTATTTGCCGCTTTCCCTGGATGGCTCAACTCTTTGCCTCGTTCGGGTGGATGGTTGAATACGGTGAAAGTTTTGCTGGGTTTCTTGGAAGTTGGATTGGCATTCAAATTTTTGTCGAATGCAGATTTGGTTCAACAGTGGGGACTTTTGAAGCGAGAAACTTTTTTGGCGATATGGTTCATAACCGCCGCATTGATGGGTATTTACTTGCTCGGCAAAATCAAATTTCCACACGATAGCCCACTCAAAAAACTATCCTATTCGAGAATCGGAACAGCAGTTGCTTGTTTTGCATTTGCGGCTTATTTAGTGCCAGGAATGTTTTGTCAGCCTTTGAATTTGGTAAGTGGATTTCCGCCTCCAATTACTTACAGCTATCAGTGTGGCAATCAAGGAAGTCACTGTCCGCATGGTTTGGCGTGTGAGCACAGCTATGAGGAGGCTTTGGAGATTGCCAAACGAGAAAAGAAACCTTTGTTGTTGGACTTTACGGGCTGGGCTTGTGCCAATTGTAGAAAAATGGAGGAAACGGTTTGGAATCAAGCAGGCATTATCGAAAAACTGCGAGATGATTATGTGATTGCTTCGCTGTATGTCGATGAAAATTTGCCATTGCCTTATTCTGATCATTTTGAATATGAGGATAGCAAGGGAAATATTGTAAAAGTCGATGAAGTTGGGCAGAAATGGCAGCACTTTGAAGAAAGCTGCTTCAATAGAAATACACAGCCTTATTATGTTTTAATGGATACGGATGAGCAGTTGTTGAAGGCTGAGGGTAGAGGATTTACTTCAAAGGAAGATTTTCAAGCGTTTTTGGAATCGGGTTTGGAGAATTTTGAGAATGGGGTGATTGAAGGTGAAATGAACTGCAGAGAGAAGGTGGGGATGAAGTAAGGAAATTAAAATTATACAGCACAAATCATACCTCAAAATCTTATTAGGAAGGTAGGGTAAGGGCATTAGGCAAATTCAAATTAAAAACTCAAATACAAATTCAAACAATACTTTGTAAGCGAGCAAAGTAAATTGCAGAAATGCCTAATTTAATATTTTAGTTTGCATTATTGAGTTTAGTGCCAAACAACAATATGCTTTTTCTCTACCTTCAATAAGCCTTCTTTTTTGAGTCGTTTCAATACATTGCGAGAGGTTTGAATAGATGTGCCGACAATTGCGGCAATTTCGGAAGAAGAAAAACGAGGAATTCTACTGCTTTTGTCGTTCATTTGTTCACCTTTTTGTTGGGAAATGGATTGAAGCCATTGAAGGATTCGTTTATAGGCATCATCTCCTTTGATTTGGGAGTTTACCAACTGCTCTGCTTGCTTCAATCTTTGAGCATACAGTTCCATTAGCTGCAATTGTACCAACCAATTGTCTTTTATCAGTTCTTGCATGGCTTCAATGGGAATTTGACAAATCACCGCATCCTCCAATGCCTGTGCGTATTCACCCATATTGAAGGGAGTGACCAAAGATAATTCTCCGAATAAGTCGCCTGCCCAAGCTATATTTTGAATAAACTCTCTACCATCCTCCGAACGCTTGCTTACCTTGACTCTTCCTGATTTCACCAAGTAAATCTTGTTGCCATTTTTGTAGGGATGATAGATGTATTCACCTTTGCGAAAAAGCTTGGGTTTGAGCGCTTTTTGTTGTTGGTCAAAAGGTAAAAATCGCAACAATCGCTCAAAGGTGATGCCTGTGATTCCGAGTGTATGATTGCGTCTATGAATTGATTGGGGGTTCATATTTTTGAAATTGTGAAATAAGTAAAATATCTGTCTATTGAAATCCTGAAGCATAATCATGTCAGACTACTCATAGAGCACTGACGAAAGATATTGCTTATTTCGGACCGTTTGAAGAGTTTTTAATTGGAGCTATGATTCTATCAAAGCAAAAAAAATACTACTATTGAGTTTTACAGCACATTATGAAAAATCAGTTATTTTGAAATTGTGCTTTCACTACTAATAATTATGCCTTATTATGAGTGTTTCACAAAACCTTTTTGACCTAATTAAATCCTTGACCCCGCCTGAAAAACGCTACTTCAAGGTCTATGCCCAACGTCATGTGAAAGGCGAGGAAAACAACTACGTTCTGCTCTTTAATGCAATTGACAAACAAGATGTCTATGACGAAGCCAAACTTTTAAGAAAATTCAAAAAGAATACTTTTTCCAAACATTTTTCTTCTGAAAAAAACTACCTCTATAAGCTGATTTTGAAGTCAATGAATGCTTATGACTTGGACAAATCCATTGAAGCAAAAATTCGAGAATTGATTGGTTTTGCTTCTTTTTTTCGCAAGAAACGGCTGTATCAGCAAGCTTTAAAGCAGTTGGATAAAGCTAAAAAAATGGCCATCAAATACGAGCGTTATTTTCAGTGGATTAATATTCTACATATCGAAACTACGGTTATAAATTATGCCCATGAATTGCAGAATCAAAAAAGATTGAAATCCAATCAAGCCGAGATGCATACTGCTTTTGAAAAAGCACGACTGTACAACGAATACAAACATTTGTTTGACGAAGTTTTTTGGCAAAACAACAAAGGCTTGTATGCCACGAATAATGAACAAACTGCTTATTATGAGCAAGTTCTTCAAAATCCTCTTCTCCGAAGCCGCTGCCCTCTCACCGATTTTAGGACTCAAAAGCTTTATTATCAAATTTTGCAAATCTGTTATGTGCAAACACATCAAACCCTCCTTAGCTATGAGTGCGCCCAAAAAATTGTGGAACTATATGAGTCACAATCTCATTTCATGAAAAACGAGATGGACAACTACATTTCTATGCTCGGCAATGCGATTGTCAGTTGTTATTTGTTGGAAGACATGGAGGGTTTGCACCAAATCATCCAAAAACTTCGAGCAGTTCCAACCCAAACTTTTAATCAAGAGGTAAAGGTTTTTGAAACTTCCTACAATGCAGAAATCGTTTATTATCAACGCCTAAATGACTATGATAAGATTGGCGAGTTATTGGTAGTCATTGAACAAAAACTTAATAACTATCAAAACCGCATCAAACAACCTTCACTTTTGGTTTGGTATTACAATCTTGCAGGATTGTACTATACACTTAATCAATTTGATTCGGCATTGAAGTGGATAAACCGCTTTTTTGATTTGCATGAAGAAGGCGTAAGAGAAGACATTTTCAACAAGGCTATTTTCCTGA
The DNA here is from genome assembly GCA_030427245.1 of Bacteroidia bacterium. Lineage (GTDB taxonomy): Bacteria > Bacteroidota > Bacteroidia > Chitinophagales > UBA2359 > JAUHXA01. Next base: position 26,817 of record JAUHXA010000007.1, read on the forward strand.
ATCTTATTTTGCATTGGAAGCTGGAAAATCACCGACTGCTCGAATCCCTCCTTCGCTCGGCTTCTTACTATATTCGCCAAAAAGACCACACTTATTCTTTTGAAAAAGAAGTCTTGGCTGGCTTCAAAAAACTACTGAACCTTCCCCTTGAAGCAAAAAAAGAACGAGAGGATTTGTTTCAATCACTCTACGACAACTTGCTAGCAATCAAAGACGAGGTAGAAAAACGTTTTTTGAAAAGCATGGTTATTCTTCAATGGTTGGAAGGACAGCTTATTCAGGGGCGCACTTGAGTACAATTGTTCTAAAATTGATGTTGTTGTCCGTGCGCATAAATAAAATGGAATCATCTATTTCGTCAGCATCATCTGCTTGGTATCCAATACTTTTCCGTCCAAAATCAGGCTGTAAAAATAAGCTCCTGCCGACAGTTGACTGGCTTCAATTCGGGTTTGTCCCTGTCCTCGTCCTTCAATTCTGTGGCTGTACAGCAGTTGACCATTGACAGTCGTGATTTGAAGGGTTGCATTTTTCACCGATTCAGGGATAAAGTACTCAATTGAAGTATTTTGGTGAAAAGGATTGGGTTGATTTTGAAGTAACTGAGCATCACTCAACTGAATTGCATCTATTTGTTTTGCAGTCGAATGAGAACGTTCTTCGTTGTTGTTATCAGCCAATCGTTGTACCAATTCCTCCAATTGATTCAAACGATTTTCCAAATTTTCATTTTGGGTTTGTAAAGCCTCCAACTGTTTGTTTTGGTCTTCAATAATGACTTGTTGCTCCTTGACCGAGTTAATCGTCACATACCAAAGTGCATTCGGGTCAAAACTGAGGTAATCCGTTGATTTCTGATTTGTAGTATCTACATACTCCATATTATTGACCATATACGGAGCAATGCGCTTCATGTCTTGTGCAATGATTCCTACAAACTCATCGTCCATGTCAATTCCTGCTTCGCCATTGTAACGAAAAGTCACAGGATTGATTTGCTTCAATACCTTCAATCCGTCCGTAAACGGCTTCACATCTTTCTTCAATCGTTTGTCAGAAGCTACAGTCCAACTTCCTCCTCCTGGTTTCCCAGCACTTCCGTTGACATGCAGTTTGTAGTCAGGCTCACTTGTCCCAATTCCTACATTTCCAAAGTACTCGATGTGAAAAGTGCCGTTCTCCAAATAATTTCGACCAATGAAAAAGTCACTTTCATTAGCATTTACTTCATTTTGAACCCCAGCCAACCACCAATCACTCTGACCGTAAATCTGTATAAATTCAGCGTGTGCATCATAGTCCTCCTCTCCTCCTCCAATCTCAATATCACTCCTCACCTCCAGTTTATTACTCAACTCTGGTACATTCCCAATTCCTACGTTACCAACAGCATCCATAAAAAACATATTCTGATTGTCCTCTTGAGTACTAATATAAAAGCGAGGGTGTACAAAATTGTCTTCTGGGTCAGGGTCAAAGTTTTGCGCTCCAACAAACCAATCTTGCACCTTGCTTTTGATTTGTAAAAACTCTGTACCCTCATCGCCCGCTTCAAGTCCTTTCCCGATGACCATGTTTCCAAAAGCGTGTAGGCGTTCAGTTGGTGTCGAAACTCCAAAACCTGAATTGCCGTTTTTGAGGACGGTAAAGGCATTTGAACGATTCTCTTCAGTGTAGCCATTCCCAACTACAAAAGCGCGGTCTGTACCAATAAAATAGTATGTAGAATCACCCGGTTCGTATTCTTCACAGTAAGCCCCCACTACTACTTCATGTATAGAGCGGGCTATGTTTCCCCTACCCAATGTGACACTGTAATTACCCCGAGAACGATTCTGGGTTCCTATGGCAGTAGAGCCAGAACCACTGGCTTTTGCACCCCATCCCATCGCAATGGCAGAAAAGCTACTTGCATTCGATTGGTATCCCGTTGCCAAAGAATAAAAACCTTCCGCTTTTGAATTGTAGCCCAATGCCACACTACCTATTTGGGATGCAAGATTGTTATAGCCCAGTGCAGTCGAATAACGACCAATATTGGCATAGTCCCAATACTGAGTCTCACCATTGCCTTGTTCATCAAGTTCACCTGCCCTCAAAGCAGACTTTGTGCTAACCCAACGCATTTTGCTGCCTCCGCCAAGTGTATCTGCTCCAAACAAAACCTCTTTTCCTTCTCCAACATGCAATGCAGCGGGGCTGTGAATCGTATTATCCACATCAATTTTTAGGACTCCGCTTACGTCCATGTTTTGTGCAAAAGAAGTTGGATGGAAAGCGAAGAAACAGAGAAAGAGGAGTAGGGAAATTTGTAAGAAATTGCAGCTATGAAGTTTCATTTGTAAAAGTTTTTAATTCAGGTGAAATAACTATTTACTGCAATTTAAGTGAAGAACAGATTTTGGGCAAACAAGAAAAAGTGGATTTTGGGGTTTCTGAAAAGGGTTTGAAGGGAGCTATAAAAATCTATTTCATTAGTAATCAGCTTCTTATTGATAACATAATAGCCTCTCAAAATGGATTTCTGAGAGGCTATTATCTTGTCTAATTATCTTTTGGGTTGGGAGTTGGCAATGAGTCTTATAAGTTTTACAAACCTAAAAAAGCCAGTATTTAAAAAATACTGGCTAAAATCTTTGATTATTGTAAAAACCTATAAATGATTACATTGAAAGGCAGTAGAAAAGGAGCAGTCTTTATTTGACGGCATCTACAATTGCCTTGAAAGCAGCAGGATGGTTCATTGCTAAATCAGCAAGGACTTTTCTGTTGAGGTCAATTCCTTTTTCATTAACAGCGTGCATGAAAGTAGAATAGCTCATTCCTTGTTGACGAGCACCCGCATTAATACGTGCAATCCAAAGTCTGCGGAAAGTGCGTTTTTTGGCTCTCCTATCTCTATAAGCGTAGCTTAAGCCTTTTTCAACGGCATTTTTGGCAACGGTAAATACGTTTTTTCTTCTACCAAAATAGCCCTTCGCCATTTTGAGTATCTTCTTCCTTCTTGCTTTTGAAGCAACCGAGTTCACTGACCGTGGCATAATTCGATACTATTTAAAATTGAAATAAAAATTAAAATACAAAATCAATAGTTGGTGCCTGAATTTCTATTCTTAGATATTCAACAACAACTTGATGCGAGGGGTGTCACTATCGTGAACCAAAGCAGATTTACCAAGATGTTTTTTGCGTTTAGCAGTTTTCTTGGTCAAAATGTGAGCTTTGTAAGCCTTAGCCCTCTTAATTTTACCCGATCCAGTGACTTTGAATGTTTTCTTAGCCCTGGAATGTGTTTTCATTTTTGGCATAATATATCCTTTTTTTAAAAGTTCGGCAAAGGTATGGATTTGTTGAACGTTATCCAAAGATTTCTTAAATTCTATCTAATAAAAAAGGTGTCAAATACCTAAGTGTGGTACTTGACACCTTCAATGGAAACTTACAATAGTTTGATAATCGTTTTTTGTTTTGACTTAGTTGATTGATTATAATGGGCTAATGACTCATTTTTTCTACTATTGTTGTTTCAGATGTTCTAAATCTTATACGTATTCATAAACGGTTAAGTTAGTAGCTCTTTCTCCTTTGCTTCCATCTTCTAGTTCAAATTCCACAAAATCGCCTTTTTCTACTGTATCATAACCTGAATTCTGAATATCTCTGATGTGAAGAAAAACATCTTTGTGGTTAGGGATACTTGTTAGTTTAATAAATCCATATCCTCGGTCCTCATCGAACCATTTTACTGTTCCTTCTTGCATAAAAATAAAATGTTTAAATAATAAAGTTAAAAAAATAAATAGGTAAGCATACGTGGGCAGGATAAAAAAATGATATACGCGGTAATTAGGAAAGAATCTCACAAAATTTGTCCTCGTGTGATCGAGGTAACCTAAAAGAAATAAAGCGTGGGATAAACTTGTTACTTGGTATTCTACGTGCCTTATCAATTACTTACACAACTACAACGCCTAAAACTCTAAAAATGTTTTGTATTGGTTCATTTTTTTTCAATCTCAATAAGTAATGATTTGTTCACCAATGTTTTTAGTGAGGTATTTTTGTATAATTTTATCAATGTAGGGATTCGGAGGAAAATACTGCAATCCATCCTTTACGACCTCCAATGTCGGTTCAACCTCTGGCTCGAAATACCCAAATCCGATGAATTGATTGTCTTCAATACAGACAATTGATTTTTCTTGAATAGTACGTCCTTCTCCAATTATCATAAAATTAGCGTGTTTGTATTCAAATAAAGACAAAGCTCTGTGAACCCTGTAATTATAGCTTTTGGGTTCTTCTTTTCCCATACATGCGCCTTTACAGAGTCTTTGTTTGGCATAAGAACAGGGCAAATCTTTTTTTAATTTACTTGTTTCCAAGCCACACAATCTTGCACACAATCTAAATTGTTTTGCCGCTTTTTCTAAAGCACTTTGTGCATGAATCTGCTTGCCAAAAGCAATGGTTGTTTTTTCTCCTTTCTTAATCTTTCTAATACTAAGATTCAAGTAGCCCTCCTTATCATAGGCTTTAAAAACTCCATATTGATAGACCGAAACTCGTCTATTTCGATTGAATTTGGGCTTTAGACGAACAACCTCATAGGATTCCAATATTTGTCCAATCAATTCACTCCCTGTGACTTCGCAACTTACGTTCCTCGTATTTTGTATCATTGACCACAGTTTGCTATTGGGTGTTTTGTTTACAAAATGCTGAATCACTCTTCTACGAATATCATTTGTTCTTCCAATATAAATGATATTTCCCTTATTGTTGTGGAAATAATAAACACCTGTTTCTTCGGGCAAATCCTCCAAGAAATCTAAGGTCATACCATTGGGTAGAAGGTCTTCAATGGCTTTTCTGCTTAGAGAATGTTCGATGTGTTCTTCCGAATCGTTTTGACGTAGGAGGCTGAAAAGTTTCACAGTAGCAAAGGCATCTCCTGAGGCTCGGTGACGGTTGGATAAGGGGATTTCAAGTTGAGCACACAGTTTTCCCAAACTGTAAGAGGGCAAGTCGGGAAAAATTTTTCGACTTAGCTTTACCGTACAGAGTTTTTGCCTTCGGAATTCATAGCCCAGTCGCTTGAATTCTGCTCTGATATAGGCATAATCAAACTGAACATTGTGGGCTACAAAAACCGCATCTTCTGTAATGGATTGTATACGGGCAGCTACATCCTCAAAGGTAGGTGCCGTAGAAACCATATCGTTGGATATTCCCGTAAGCTTACGGATAAATGGAGGAATTTCTGTTTCGGGATTAATTAGAGAGGTAAAAGAATCAATAACTTGGTTTCCATCGTATAAATAAATCGCTATTTCTGTGATTTTATCTCTTTTGGGGCTTCCTCCCGTTGCTTCAATGTCTATAATCGCATACTTCATCTAAATGCTACTTATCTTTTTTGTAGGGTTTAGGAATTAGGGGTCGTGAGTCAAGTGCGAGGTGTTGGAATTTAGAGATCATTGTTAAGATTTCAAAGTGATTTTTTCAAAAAAAAATCTACTATTACCTAATTCCTTGTCTCTAACACCTCAATTTAAGCTTGTGATGGCGGTCCTCCAAAATTAATAGGGGGCAAATCGTTGTTGGTTTTGGGTTCAACGATACCTCCATGTGTTGCTTCGTACTTCAAAATATTGTCGTTCAAAGCACGCAGCAATTTTTTGGCATGTTGAGGAGTCAATAAAACCCTTGCTTTTACCTTTGCTTTTGGAACACCTGGCATTACTTTTACAAAATCAATCACAAACTCAGAATTGGAATGGGTGATGATGGCAAGATTGGAATACAAGCCATCAGCTATTTCTTCTGAAAGTTCTATGTTGATTTGATTTTTTTTATTTTTTGGAGGAGGGTTCATTAAAATATATTATTTAATAACTGAATAATTTGCAAGATACGATTTTATTTCCTTTCACTTTAATGTCAAAAACAAATTGATTTGTTGTTCTGTTTAAGAACAGACTTTTTATTTACCAATTACAAATAGTATAAACCAACTTGCTCAATGAAAGGAGCTTTAAGAATAGGCAGATTATCAGGCATTGGTGTCTATATACATTGGACATTTACTTTTATCATGCTCTACATTGCCTATCAGGTAATGTCGGAAGGAGGAGATACATGGGCTATTGTCAGGGGAGAAATTTTTATGTTGCTGTTGTTCTTATGTGTGGTTTTACACGAGATGGGGCATGCCCTTGCAGCTCGAAAATATGGGGTGAATACCTTGCACATCGTACTTTACCCTATTGGAGGGGTAGCTTCTTTGGAGCGAATTCCCGAAAAACCTTTTGAAGAGTTTGTAGTAGCCATTGCAGGGCCGATGGTGAATGTGGGAATTGCATTGGGGTTGGGCATGTATATTTATTTATTTGGAAGTTTTTCAGCTATATCAGAAGACGCAACTACGATTGTCACTATGTTGGATACTTTTGACAAGTTTATTTTGTCATTGATGGTTACCAATGTTTTTTTAGTAATTTTCAATGCCATTCCTGCTTTTCCGATGGATGGAGGACGGGTATTGCGTGCTTTATTGGCGATGAAAATTGGTAGAGTCAAAGCCACCAAAATTGCAAGTATTATTGGACAAGTTTTTGCCATTTTGTTTGTTGCCTATGGTTTTCTATCCACTCCTTTTCAACCTTTCATTATTGTGATTGGTCTGTTTGTATATATTGCTGCAATGGGCGAAAATAGAATGGTTTATAACGAATCTACCCTCTCGGGCTTCAAAGTACAAGATGCTATGCGAACTCAGTTTGCAACGGTCAAAGGGGACAGTACTTTGAGCGAGGCAGTGAAAATGTTGTTGGCAAGTGCGGAAGATGATTTTGTCGTTGTGGAAGAGAACAAACCTATAGGGGTTTTATTCCGTAAAAACCTAATGGAGGCTATCAAAGCAGAAAATGCAACTATCGTTTCGGAAATTGCTGTGCGTCAAATCCCTCTTCTACGTCCTCAGCAAGATATTCAAACTGTTTTTCAATTGATGCAACAAAAACGACTTTATATGTTACCTGTTGTGGATGAAAGCGAGCAATTAATAGGTGTTTTGGATCGTCGCAATCTAAGCGATTTTATTGCAGTACAAGATGTGACAAAAAACCGTTAACGTTTGTTAATATCCTATTTATGTGCCATTTTTGATGTATTATTGAAAGTAATTTTACCGTTATAAGCCTAATTGTTGAGAAATATATTGAAGTAAAATAGTTTCAAAATTTTCATACTATGCGTAATACAATCCTATCTTTTTTGATGCTGACCATGATTTTGGTATCAAGTATCATTTACCTTAAATTGAAGCCAACAGAAACGCTTCCTGCTATGGATTCCCAAGTTGCGAAAACCAAGTGGACTCCTGCCGAAAGCAGTATGCCGCTTCCGCAACCGCTAATGATGGCATCTGTAACCGAAAGCACTTCAAGCCCAAACAAGGTTGAAGCCAGTCCCGCACTTATTACAGTGCCAATGATAGATTTTACTTCGGTAGCAGAACAAACGACCCCTTGTGTGGTACACATCAAAACTACTTCCAGAAACAGCAACAATTCTATCAGCGATATGTGGAATGGGGGAGGGAGCAATGGCGGAGCATCTTCTGGTTCGGGAGTCATCATTTCCCAAGATGGGTACATTGTCACCAATTATCATGTTATTGAAGGGGCAAATGAGATTGAGGTGATTCTCAACAATCGAAGAAACTATACGGCTCGTGTGATAGGAACAGACCCTTCTACTGATTTAGCAGTCATTAGAATAAATAAGACGGGTTTGAAGCATATCTCTTTTGGCAATTCGGACCAACTTCGAGTAGGAGAGTGGGTCATTGCCGTTGGAAATCCCTTCAATTTGGCTTCAACAGTTACGACAGGTATCGTCAGCGCAAAAGCTAGGAATATCAATATTTTAGACGATAATTTGGCGATTGAATCTTTTGTCCAGACAGATGCGGTAGTGAATCCTGGCAACAGTGGAGGGGCATTGGTTAATTTGAATGGGCAGTTGATTGGTGTAAATACGGCAATCGCTACGCCGACAGGTTACTATGCAGGATATGCTTTTGCAGTACCTGTCAATATTGTTCAAAAAGTAGTGGCGGATATTTTGGAGTTTGGCGAGGTAAAGCGTGGATTTTTAGGCGTTTCTATTCGAGGTATTGACGGCAAGTTGGCAACAAAATACGATTTGGACGATGTAGAAGGAGTATTGGTGGCAGATGTCAATATCAACAGTGCAGCTGCTGTCGCAGGCATTGAGCAGGGGGATATTATTTTGGAGGTAGAAGGGGTGAAAGTAAACAGCGCTCCCGAACTGCAAGAACGCATCAGCCTTCACCGCCCCGGTGCTAAGGTTTCCCTTCTTATCAAACGTGATAGTAAGAATATGAACAAGGAAGTGATGTTGAAGGGAAGTTACTAAGAACTCCAATTTTAACTTAACTTGCCATAATGAGAAATGTTAGTTCGCTCGCTAAAAAAGAATTTTCATTTATAGTTATTCTATATTATTATTTGTAGACTTACATCTTTCATAAGAGTAAAGACTACTACTGTTGCCGTTATCGAACCAGGAGGAAACATTAGTACTAAACAAAGCACTTACTCAGTTATTGAAGGTGGAGGACTCCCAAAACCTGTTACCCAGAATATACCTGCTACTGACGTTTCACTTGATCAAGCAAGTAAGGAATTCCAAGGCATAGTAAATGAAATTGCGGATTATAAAAAAGCCAATAGTGGTCAAAGTCCTATACAGCAAATTGCAAAGGATAATGAAAAAAAGAGCAATATAGCAGGATATACAGCGACCATTGGTGGAGTAGCTGGTTTTGGTTTAGCTCTTGCTGCGCTTGTCGCACCAGAAGTATCTACAAAACCCTTAGCGTACACCTCAGCCGTTACTTCAGGAGCATCTGTATCAGCAGACTTTTACAGTCGCTCTTTAGGGACTGATCCTACTAAAATAACATTAAAAATAAAATAAATATTATTTGCATGAAGAAAAAATATATTATAACAATAATATTAATCCTTTTAGGATTTACAATCTATTTTGATTTTCTATCAGAAAATAAGCCTGAATATTGGACTTTATTTCGTTCATTATCTGCTCTTGTAATATCATTTATTGTTTTGTTTTACGTATCAAATAAAAAATAATATATTTTAAATCAATAAACAAAGGGTTGCTGCGAGGGAATCAGCCAACTGTTCAAGGCGATGTTCAGCAACATTTCCATCAATGCAATCCAATTAAAAACTTTCATGTTGTCATTGGCGATCAAGAGCGTTCCAAAAATATAGGTGCTTGCTATTGACAAAAGTTGGAGGATAATTTTTTTATGAAAAAAATATTTCAATATTCTTGGAGACTATTCTTTATATTTTATCCAGCTATGTACTGGCAGGTTAACTTTGACAATAAAAGTAAAAGAGATGCTTATGGAAAATATAAAAAAAATCACACTATTAAGCCTATTCATGCTTTTAGGAGGTATTATTTATTTTGATTTTCTATCAGAAAATAAGCTTGAATATTGGACTTTATTTCGTTCATCCGTTGCCTTACTATTGTTAATTATTTTATCAATAACCATCCGTTATAAAAAATAAATATTTTAAAGTGAATAATGCTTGATGAAAACATATACCTTTTATTAAGCATTATTCATTTATATATAAAATATTAATTGTTTCTTCTCAATACATTCCCCTTAATCTCCCTCCAATCCAACAAATCAAGCACCAAAGCCAACACCAAACCAACCAACATTCCCACCACCATACGCAAACGCCAATCCAAGTGTAAATTGATGCTAAAAGCGATGTGAGCAATCAGCCCACAAGCTGCAAAGTAAAACACCAACTTCAAAGCCGTCAACCAATTAATCTTCAATTTCACAATTCGCACGGCAAAAACAAAATACAGTGTTCCCACAAAAATTTGAGTTGCCAAAGTCGCAATCGTCGCCCCAAAAGCTTGCTGCAAAGGAATCAACCAACTGTTCAAGGCGATGTTCAGCAACATGCCCGTCAGTGCAATCCAATTAAAAACCTTCATGCTGCCATTAGCGGTCAAGAGCGTACCGAAAATATAGGTACTTGCTATCGGCAGAAAAGTCAGTATCAAATAGGCGAAAATCTCGCCATAATAAGGCGTGTATTCCACATACAACCACTGCATAATCAACTGACTGAACACAAAACAATGCAGAACACCCGCCCCTCCAAAAACATACAAAGTTTTGCCCCCTAATCCCACCAAATCACTTACATCTTCCTTTTTCGCCAACATTCGGGCGAACATTGGCAGCAAGATATTCGCAAACATCAAAGCAAATATATTCACCACATCCAACAGTCGAAAAGCCGCTGCATAAATACCCGTTTCTTTTGCCCCTTCTTCTTCCAACAAATATTCCAACATGACTCCGTCTATGCGATAGTAAATGCTCATCAACAGAATGGCAAGTGCATAAGGATAACTTTCTCTAAAAATACTGCGAATCAGAGTGGTATCTAAGTGAAATTGAAGGCGAGAAGTAGACTGAAAGACCATCCAAAAACTTCCCAAAGCCGCTAAGAAATAGGCAAATGTTTGGGCATAGACGAACCATTCTATCCGAAAAGGGGTAGGGGAGAAGCTCGCCCAAAGCAAAATTCCACAAATAACTATCATCAAACCCTTGTCCATAACCGACACTACACTGTCTTTCTTAAACAAGTGAAGCCCCGATAGATTAGAGCGAAAATAGGCCACAAAAGAAGCCAATATTTGATTGAAGCAGAGCCAAAACAGCAGATGGATTTGAAAGGAATTGTATTGTAGCCAATAAGCACCCGATACACAAAGCACCAAGTAAACAACCGATAAAGCCATTTTTATCAGCAAAATATTGGGTAGAAAAACATTGAGCTTGTCGTGGTTTTGAGCGATTGCCCGATTGTTGAATTGATTGATACCAAAATCGAGCAAAATTTGGAAAAGAAGGGTAAAATTGAAAAGAGCAAAGTACATTCCGTATTCTTCTGCCCCCACCGTATTTTGTACTGTTCGGTCAATTCCAAACACCCAAAAGGGCTTGACAACGACATTCAGAAAAAGCAGAAATGCTAAATTGCTTATGAAATTTTTGTGCAAAATTGGAGGTTGAGTTAAGGCTTTGAGGTGACATCTTGGAGTGAAACGAAAAGGTGTAATCTCAAAGCCGATAGCAAGATGTCACCCTCTCATGCTTCGAGGATTACACCTTACTATCTATTTTTTTTCGTTATATAGTATTGAATAAATATTTGCAAAAGTAGCAAATATTTATTGTCCTTCTTCATCCATCTTTCGTCTTTTGTCCATATCTTAACCACATGAAGCGAAAAGACAGCTTGTTTCGATTGATAAAAAGCCTTAGCAAGTCGGAGAAAAGATTTTTCAAAATCTATTCTTCCAGGCATGTTATTGGCAATCAAAACAACTATGTCCAGCTATTCGATGCCATTGATAGGCAGCGAAGTTACCAAGAAGAAGTCATCCTGAAGAAGTTTGAAGGAGAAAAATTTGTGAAGCGTTTGGCAGTCGCCAAGACCTATCTCTACGACCTCATTCTCAAAAGCATGAATGTCTATCACGCCCAAAATTCCATCGAAGCCCAACTTCGGGAGCTTTTGGGAAACATTGCTTTTTTGCACGACAAACGCCTCCTCAATCAAGCCCAAAATCAAGTATTGAAGGCTCAAAAATTAGCACTGGATTACGAAAAACGAGCTTTGTTGCCAGAAATCATACGTTGGCAGAAAAAGATTGCCGAAGCCCAACTGTTTGAGGAAATAAGCATTGAAGATATTCACCAACTCTTTGAAAACGAAAAGAACATACTCCAAGAACTTCAAAGTATCAACGACTATTGGCTGCTACAAGCTCGCCTGTATTTTCACCAAAACCGCAAAGGAGCAATTACCAATCCCGATGATTTAGCCAAAATTTCGGAGGTACTGCAATCGCCATTAATGCAGGGTGAAAAAGACGATATGCCCCTCGAATCCAAACTCTTGCGCTACAAAACTTATTCGACCTACTATTTCATGATTCGAGATTTTGCGAACTGCTACGATTACAGCAAAAAACTGATTGAACTCTTAGAATCTCGCCCCGAACTCCTACAATTGGACTCCATGCAATATGTGACTTCTATCAACAACCTACTGAATATGAGCAGTATGTTGGGCAAAGAAGCCGAGCGCAGCAGCTACCTCTTGAAGCTCGAAGAAATGATTCAGCACAAAAAATGGAAAAAGCCCGAAAGCCTGCAAATCAAGCTATTTGAAGCCTACTACTACCAAAGCATCCTGCATTGCATTTCGGAAGAAACCTATCAAGAGGGTTTGCCTTTGCTGCAAAAGGTCGAAGAAGGCTTGCGAAAATTCAAGGGGAAGGTGAATAAAATTGGGGAAGAAATGTTGTGTTTTTACAGTTTTCACATTGCCTTTGGCGCAAAAGCCTATTCAAATGCCCGAAAATGGCTCGAGAAAAGTACGCAAAATCCCGCCGAAAATCTGCGAGAGGACATCTATACCTTCTCCAAAATCCTAACACTTTTGGTGGCGTATGAACTGCGAAAACAAGATGCTGTTTATCTGCGAAAAACGATTCGTTCTGTGTATGCTTTTTTGTACCGAAAAGAGCGCATGTATCAGTTTGAAACCCGTGTCCTTCAATTTTTGCGTGGATTGACGGCTATTCAGACCAACGAAGAGTTGAAGGGGCATTTTCAAGCACTTAGACTTCAATTGGATGAATTGGCGGAAGATAATTTTGAGCGAAAAGCGTTTGGGTATTTTGACTTTAGGGCTTGGTTGAAGGGGATTGAAAGTTGAGGGCTTACTGCTGGAATGAGGCATTTATCCAAACAATTCCTCGACATCCAATACAAAACTTGTTACTGCCTTGGATTCAAAACTACCCGTTTCTTCCAAATTTCGCAGTTCTAAACATAAAATTTTGGTATTCCAATTATCCAACTGATTGTTTATCTGCGACATCTGCAAAATCTGTGTTTAACTTTTGTATTTCTAATACCGTTCACTCATCGTTCTTGCCAAGTCTCGTTTAGCATCTTTCTCGCGAATTGTATTTTTCTTATCGTAAGATTTTTTACCCTTTGATAAAGCTACCTCGACCTTCACCAGTTGACGGTCATTGAAGAAAATCATCGTAGGAATCACCGTCAGCCCTTTTTCTTTCAATTTTGCCTCCAACTTCTTCAATTCCCGTTTTTTAAGCAGCAACTTTCGGTCACGTTTCGGAAAATGATTGAAGTTACCCGCATTTGAGTATTCTGCAATGTGGACATTTTTGAGCCAAAGTTCACCGTCTTTGAAGTAGCAATAAGCATCACTCATGCTTATCTTTCCCAATCGGATGGATTTCACTTCTGTTCCAGTCAACATTACACCAGCTTTGTATTTATTGAGGAAAAAATACTCATAACTTGCCTTTTTGTTATTGGCCACTATTTTTATTTCGCCTTCTTTCAGCATGATTCTTTTTTTATATAAGTTTGTAGAAAGAAAAAATAAACTAAAAAACCTTCCCTTTTGTAAAGGGGTGGAGTAGGTTTGCAGATAATGCACTAACTTATTTTTTCACCATTACTCAAAAACATTTTGAGTAGAATTTCAGACAACATACAAATTCTATCAACATTAAGTTCACCAAATGGCTTTTAAATTCAACCCAATACAGTCCTTCTATGTTTTGTATCTTCTTACACTTCAATGATATTTTTCACAACTTTCATATCAGAGCGTTTGAATTATTGTAGCTTTGACATTTTAAGTAGTAAATTGAATTTTCAATTTTTATTGAAAATTCTGAAAATACAAGAACTTTAATTACTCCGAAAAGGTTTAAACTTATATCAAACCAAAACTCGGATAGCATGCTACTGAAAACCAATTTAAAAAAAGCAACTATGTCCCTCACCATTAAGGATATACGACAACCCATTGCAGCAGAATTGGATGTTTTTGAAAAAAAATTCAGAGCATCTATGCAAACCAAAGTGGCTCTCTTGGACAAGATTATGTATTACATCGTCCAACGTAAAGGTAAACAAATGCGCCCTATGTTTGTGTTTTTTGCGGCAAAATTGATGGGAGGGATTACCGAAGCAACGCATCGAGGAGCGGCATTGGTCGAACTCTTGCATACAGCAACCTTGATTCACGATGATGTGGTAGATGATGCCTACGAAAGACGTGGTTTTTTTTCGGTCAATGCGCTTTGGAAGAATAAAATAGCCGTTTTGGTGGGAGATTATTTGTTTTCGAGAGGAATGTTATTGTCTGTAGAAAATGGTGATTTTGAATTGTTGAGGATTGTGTCGAGAGCCGTCAAAGAAATGAGTGAAGGCGAACTCCTTCAAATAGAACGCAGTCGCCGCTTGAACTTAGATGAAGAAGTGTATTATGAAATCATTCGCCAAAAAACGGCCTCTTTGATTGCTTCTTCCTGTTCGATAGGCTGTGCATCGGTGACAGACGACAAAGAGACACAAAAACTGGTGTGGGATATTGGTGAAAAAATCGGCATTGCTTTTCAGATTCGAGACGATCTTTTTGATTTTGGCGCAGATACTAAAATAGGAAAACCTACGGGCATTGACATCAAAGAAAAGAAATTGACCTTACCTCTGATATATGCGATTCACCATGCTTCCAAAAAAGACAGGAAATATCTCATCAATACCATTAAAAAGCATCACAACAACAAAAAGAAGGTCAAAGAAGTCATTGACTATGTTTGGGAAAGTGGTGGAATAGAGTATGCAACAGAAGCCATGCAGAAATACAGAGCCGAAGCAATGGAATTACTCAAAAAATTTCCTGAGAATGAAGGGCGTAAAGGTTTGGAAGAGTTACTGTGGTTTACGACTGAACGTAAAAAGTAATTGAAGTTTTCGTTCATTCCTAATATTTCCCCTTCATTCCTTCAAAATTCCCTTTCACTCCCTTTTAGTTTTTTGAGAATGAATTTCATCTTATATTTGTAGCATAATGAAAACCTAATATAACCCCTATAAACTACTAATTCTTGAAAAGAAAGATTTCGCCAAAACCCTTGTTTTTATCCTAAAACTAAATAATACCCTAACCCCTAATGACAGTTTCAGTTCAGTTTAATATAAAATGCCTCACAGTTTTGTGAGGCATTTTTTATTTGTGGAAATCACTCATTCCTTTATCTAACCTATTCATACCTTTATAATTCCCTTTCATTCCTTTTTAGTTTTTTTATATTTTGTTCTACATTATATTTGCAGCATATTAAAACACCTAATAACCCTAAAAAACAGCTAATTTTTGAAAAGAGAGATTCCGCCAAAACCCTTGTTTTTATCCTAAAACTAAATAATACCCTAACCCTGTATTATTACCCTAAAAAAATGCCTCACAAATTTGTGGGGCTTTTTTATTTTCCCCCCAACGGTATATTCTTACCTCACATTCAAATTAGAGAATGTAACCTCCTCCTCACAATAGGCACGTAATAAAACTAACTGGAAAAAGAAGGTTATCCGTTGTTTTTGCATGGCTTCTTTTTTTCAAAAGGCATGAATACTGTTTTTTTGTGAAATTCGATTAATTTTAGGCTACTTAACAGAAATTTTTATATTCAAGCCTAACTTAATCTGATACAATGAAACTAAAATCTATATTTTTTTGGATAACTTTCTTAATGGTTCATACATTCCTATTATCTAGTTGCCAAACAGCAGAAAAGAATGATACAAAGGAAGAAAGCATGAAAAAACTCAGTTTGGACGAAAAAGTGGAGGCATTACTTTCGCAGATGACCTTAGAAGAAAAGGTGAATATGATTCATGCAAGTTCTTCTTTTACAAGTGGCGGTGTGGAAAGACTGGGAATTCCAGAACTTACTATGTCAGATGGGCCACATGGAGTTCGACATGAACATGGCAGAGATTGGGAGAAAGATAGCAATGTGGCAGATAGCAGCACTTATTTGCCCGTAGGAACAGCATTGGCAGCTACTTGGAATCCAGATTTGGGTTACAAGTTTGGAACTGTTTTGGGGAGTGAAGCCAAATTTAGAGGCAAGGATGTGATTTTAGGGCCGGGCTTGAACATCATTCGTGACCCCCTCAATGGCAGAAATTTTGAGTATTTGACCGAAGACCCTTACCTCAATAGTAGAATGGTAGTGGGATATATCAAGGGCATTCAAGAGCAGGGCGTTGCCGCTTGTGCCAAACATTATATTGCCAATAGTTTGGAATATGAGCGCCAAAAAGTGAATGTTTTGATGAGCGATAGGGCTTTTCGAGAAATTTACCTTCCCGGCTTCAAAGCGGCTGTACAAGAAGGGAAAGTACTAACAATTATGTCTGCTTACAACAAATTTAGAGGAGTCTATTGTTCTCACAGTGGCTATTTGTTAGACGATGTTTTGAAAGGCGAATTGGGTTTTGATGGCGTGGTCATTAGCGATTGGAATGCCGTCAAAAATACGATGGAAGCAGTAACTGTTGGATTGGATATTGAGATGGGAACAGATTTGACTATGTTTGAGACAGGATTTGATTATGGGAAATTTCACATGGGAGATACGGTTGTCACGCTCGTAAAAAACAAGGTAATTGATGAATCATTGGTTGACCAAAAAGTACGCCGAATATTGAGTGTCATGCACCGTATTGACAAATTTGATGAAACTAAAAAGCAAGGTGCTTACAATACCAAAGAACATCAACAAATAGCAAGAGAGATTGCAGATGAGGCGATTGTCTTATTGAAAAATGAAGGTGTGCTTCCATTGAAGAAAGAAAACATAAAAAAAATATCCATTGTTGGAGCAAATGCCACACACAAGCACGCTGGAGCAGGAGGAAGTTCACAGGTAAAAGCATTCTACGAAATTACTCCATTGGCAGGACTTCAAAACTTGCTCGGCGATGATGTAACAATTGAACATTCTCAAGGCTACGAAATAGGGAAGGAGTCTAAGGCAAATCAAAAACTTATCAATGAAGCAGTTAAAAGTGTAAAAGGGGCAGATGCAGCCATTTACATTGGCGGTGGGTTTCATGGTTTTTCGGATGATTGGAACGACAATTCCTACGATGCCGAAGATCACGATAAAGTCAATATGATGATGCCTTTTGACCAGGATGAACTTCTAAAGGCGGTTCTAAACGCCAACCCCAATACGATTGTGGTATTGATGGGAGGCGGTCCAGTAGATATGCGAGCCTGGTCAAAAGACGCAAAAGCAATTGTTCAAGCATGGTATGCGGGTATGGAGGGTGGCAATGCTTTGGCAAGTGTCCTTTTTGGAGAAACAAATCCTTCGGGTAAACTGCCCATGACCTTCCCCGCAAAATTGGAGGACAGTCCTGCACATGCTTTGGCGAAATATCCAGACGAAAGCTTGGTCATTGACCATAAGGAAGATATTTTTGTAGGATACCGATATTTTGATACCTATAAGGTTGAACCTGCTTTTGCCTTTGGACATGGGTTGTCATACACTACTTTCGAATACAAAGACTTGAAGGTGGATAAAAAGGACAATGTAGTTACCTTAAGTTTGGAGGTGATAAATACAGGACAAAGGAAGGGCGCTGAGGTCGTTCAGGTCTATGTAAAGGATGAAGAATCGAGTTTGAAGCGACCCGAAAAGGAACTAAAAGCTTTCAAGAAAGTATTTCTCGAAGCAGGTGACTCTACTACTATAAAAATAGAATTGAAGGAAGATGCATTTAGTTATTACGATGATACACAGAAGAAATGGGTGTTGGAGTCGGGTAAATATACCATTGAAGTTGGGAGTTCTTCGAGGGATATTCGCTTGATTGGAGAAGTTGAGTTTTAGAGATTTTCCTATTCACTCCCCCAAAATTCCCTTTCACTCCTTTTTGATTTTCAGAACGTAGTTTTCGTTCTATATTTGCAGCATACCTAATAACCCTATTAAGAATTAATTATTGAAGAAGGAAAATACGCCAAAACCCTTTTTATACCCTTATCCTAATAGCAGTTTCAGTTCAGTTTAATAAAAATGCCTCGCAAATTTTGTGGGGCTTTTTTTATGTTGATGCCCTTCAACCTATTTCTATTCACTCCCCCAAAATTCCCTTTCACTCCTTTTTGATTTTTAGTCGGTAGTTTTCGTCTTATATTTGCAGCATACCTAATAACCCTATTAAGAGTTAATTATTGAAGAAGGAAAATACGCCAAAACCCTTTTTTTATACCCTTATCCTAATAGCAGTTTCAGTTCAGTTTAATAAAAATGCCTCGCAAATTTTGTGGGGCTTTTTTAGTTAACTCATCCTTTATTCTTAACATCCCTTACCTTTATAGATACAACTTTGCAACAGCAAAAAAATATCACCATCCTGTAAACTTTTGATATGGACAATGCCAAAAACCAATTACATGAATTTGTAAAAGAACTTGGATATTTTGAAAACTGCATAACTTTTGATAGTACCTGCCTTTCTTTAGAAGAAGGTTTTTATTCGAGAGTAACGTTTTTGGTCAAAGACGGTCGAGAAATCGTTTCGGAAGGAAAAGGGCAGAAAAAAACGGCTTCTCAGATTGACGCTTCTGCCAATCTATTGACTCTCATCTATGAAGACCATTCCGATTTAATCATTGATTGGGAACAGGTCAGGATTGAAGCGCAGGCAGGTGATGGACTCATCAAACTATCTGCTTACTTGAATGATGCACATCCTACGGCAGCACAAAAATCTTTTTGGCTGCAAGAAATGGAAACAGATAAACACATGGTCGAAATCTTTGACCGACTGCAATCCCAAAACGATGATTCAGTAGCTCTTTTTGGCAACAATCTCGGTGCCAAAAGAAAGGCGACTTGGATTGAAGCTCTTATCGCCCGAAAATTCAGTCATGCTATTATTTCTCCTTCGGCTCAAAAGGCTTTTGGAGAGTTGATTTTGTTTTTGGAGCAGTGATTTTTATTATTTTGGTTCGGAATCTCCGCATATTTACCACATTCCGAACCAAAATAATTCAATACCGCAAAAACAAGTACAATTGGTGCTTATTACTACTTTTGGATTGAAACACAATAAGCATAGTTTGGGCTTGGTGAATGTGGATTTGGGGATGGAGGTGTTTTTTGGTTGAGTGTCTGAATTTATTTTGTACAAGCATTTACCTCTAAATCATTCCCCCACTTTTCCCTAACTTCTTCAAAAACCTCTCTCAACTCCACTGCAATTTCAGCAGGCGGATAACCTGACAAACCAAAAGCAATCATGCGTTCTGCCTCTCTGTAATCACTTGGTTTGGGCTTGGGAAGGTTCAACAACAAACAAGCAGCACTGCGAAACAAGACTGAACGACTCGGCTCGGTTTCATAGCTGTTTATCAATAACATAGCTGCCGCTTTTTCATACTCAAAAGCTGCTTTGTATTTCGTTTGAGCCGTTTCCAAATCTTCCTTTTTCTTGGCGTAAAAGGCTTCGTCTGCTAAATGCATCGCTTTGTTGTGAAGCTCGTCAATGGGGTTTATAGTGCTTGTTTTTGGAGGTTCTGCTGCTATCATCGTTTTTTAGAATGGGTAGAAAATGTTTACTATATTCGTATCTCACACACATTATTTTTGGAACTGTTATTCAAACCATTTTTCATTCTTTACAATTTCTCCAACAGCTTTCACGTTTTTATTCGCATGAATTCTGCATGTTCTTTCAGCCATTGATGCTATTATCTTAGGGTATTTTTTAGGCTCTTGCATGATTTTTTTTGCTATATTTATAGGTATTTTAACTGGTTGTAGACGATAAAGATAATGATTGTGATTATGAATCTTTATTCTTTTGTGTCTATAAAATTCTTCATTTGTGTTGAGGTAGCTATATAGCTTTTTTAACTCCCTTAATATGTTTTCGTTATTGGTATTTTTTAAATATTTTTTTATCAAATGCTGAAAGCTTATCTCTGTTATATATACAGGATTATTACTTAAAACATTAGTATTCTTATATATTATAGAGTATCTCGAATCTTCACTAAACCTATAACTAATACATAATAGTAATTTGTCAGAAAAGTTATTTAATTCAATTCCTTTCTCCATCTCTACCTGTTGTTTTTGCCTAAATTTTGAAACTTTACATACTTTTTTTAAGCTTTCAATTAAATTCAAATATTCATCTTCTTCTAATTTATATACTATTTTATTTAAATCGTCAAATAAGGAAATTATTGTCCTAGGGGTAGCCCAAGCAAAAAATACTGATAGACAAAATTTAAGATTTTTTGCTTTTTTTATTATTCGTTTCCAATACTTAGTATTACCCGATTTCATTCTAGCACATCTAACTCGTTTGCATAAAGATATGGTTGAATCTTCTAAATTTTGAAAATCTTCATACTTTGCACTTCTCGCCTTTATTCCCGCTGCTATAATCGAAACTAAAACAACACTCCAAGCATCTTTAAAATAGACTATAGAGTTTTCTACTAGAATATCCCATGGTTCTATACTATTTATCCAATTTGATAACTCAATTTCAAGTCCATTTTTAATTGACTGATAAAAATTCCTTATGTTTTTATCTATTGAATCTTGTATAGGGAATTCCATAAATTTGTATGCATGGTTTTTTGCTCTATATAAGCTCCTATTGCCATCAATTACATCCAAGATGAATTCTTTCAGAGAAATGTTTGGCAATCCACTTTCAAAAATACGTGATAATAAAAAAGGATTCCAAACAATGCTTAATAATTGTAGGCTACTACGATTTATTTCTTTTAAATTTATTACACTAAGCTTTCCCGATGTTACACCAATCAGTGCTTTTTGTTTAAGTTCAGAGTCTTTATTAATGACATCTATTTTATTACCATTAATTGCTACTTGAATCTTATTAATTACACTATTTAGATTTCCTTTTTTTATCAATCTTGTGAGTAATTTATTATCAGCTTTGTATATAACCTCTAGCCAGTAACCGTAAATAAACCATATAGTAAGTTTTTTTCCTTCAATCTGTTCAGCATATTTCTCCCAAGAAATAAGGTTATTGTATGGATTATTTTTAATAATACTAATCAATTCATGTGCATAGTCACTTAAAGGAAAGGTTTTTAATTGTTCAAAACATTCAGACACTAATTCTTTTCTGCCACATTCATTTGGAAGTAATATAGGTTCATCGTTATAATATCTACCACTTTCTTGATTGAGAATACTTCCAATATTTACACCATCAACAATAATTTTAACCACATTTTTGAGTAACTTAGGATATTGTGTAAAAACCCAGTCTGATAGTATTTGTGAAGTCAATAAACGAGGATAGTTTGTGTATTTTAAAAATTCATCTTCTTGTAGCTCTTCTAACTTATAAATTAGCATAGGTAACTCACCTCTATCGAAACACCCTGTAAAAAAACGAACTACATTATTCCAATAAAAATTTTTTGCAATTGCTTCAAATCTTTCGGGCTTTGTTCCTTTCTTCTCATATCCCGAGGGAGAATATGGTGATGTATTATAAAGGTATCTAGCGCAAAAATATTCACGTAATGGTTGAACTTCAAACTCAAATGTTCCTTGAACTCGTGAGACTAAGGCGCATACTCTTTCTTTCATAACATCAAATAGTTTGTCTCCAATATCTGTTTTATGCCCTTCATATTCAAGATAGTCTTTCAACCTATTTTTCAAATCTTCTATTCTAATTCTACCACTATTTTTTAATAGTTCTGCCTCGGAATGGAGAATCCATGCGAGGTATTGATGTATATCAATAATAAGTTCTCTATTCTCCCGAATTAAAATATTTTTTTCAGATTCTCTATTGAAAAAAAGCTCAATATAACTGTCATATAGTGCTGTACGTTTGTTAGGTAAGGACTCTCCTCTTGTTCTAAGCAAACTTATAAATATTGCAAGTTGCATTGGACTTTTAGTTAAATCTTTTAGGTGTGGCATTTCCAATTTTTCGTTGACGAGTTTTTTTATATTTACAGCTTCTCTGCTATCTAATCTGCTTGCTTTTATCCACTTATCAACATACTCTCTTATTATAGAGGGCGTAATTTCTCCCAACTCAAAATGTGGATACAAGTCATCTGAAAAACCTACAGAGTCTGAAAATACGGCTGGTCTACTAGTTACTAAAACTTGAATGGATTTAGTGTATTCGGATATTCTATTAATACCTTTGTTAATAAATTCAATTACCTCTCCTCTCACTTTCAAATTTGCAATTTCATCAAAACCATCAAAAACTAGTAAAACTGAACTAACTCTTAGTATAGCTGCAAAATCATTAGAGCTAAATTTATCCATCTTAGAATGATAAATAATATGCGCTACAAGAAAAGATTCTAATGAATTTTTCCAAATAGTTTTAAAAAATTTATCATTAAATTCAATTTGATAAGGATTCTTTTTTTCGACCCAAGAAGCTATGTCTCTTAAATCAATTTTTAATGGCAATCTTATTGAAGATTTTTTCAGATGTTCTGGCAATAATTTTAAATCACTTACTCTATTCAATAATTTAGCTCTATGTACTTGGCATACATACTGTGAAATTGTAGATTTCCCCTGCCCTGGTCCAGCTTCCAACAAAACTCTTTCAATATTATTTTGTATTCTTGAATCCAATAAAAAAGCAGCTGCCCCTAAATGATTATTGTCTTCAAACAAGTGTCTTTCATATGGATTTAACTCCATATATTTTTTTATCAGAAAAGTATGTTTTTTATAGTACTTATTTCTTTCGTTAATTTTCTTAATTCTGATTGGTACATCAGTAAACAAATCAAACAATTTATTTTGTAATTCAATTTGTTTAAATTTTACCTCACTATCAATATCGTATTGGTCTGCCAAATATGCTTTTATTGTATCTTCTCTACGCTCTCTATTTTCATTTAAGTTCTGAAAAAGGGCTGAATTTAATATATCTTGTCCATTTAGTACTTCTGGAAAAGACCATTTGAAAAGCGGATTACTTTCTAGTTTTCTTGATAAATCATCTCGCCACCAACATAAAGAGGGAATACTCATTTCTTTTTCAAGTATACTATTAACCTTATTAATAGACCCTGAATCTAAATAAGCAGTCCCAGCTACATTGGTCAACAAATAAAATTTTTTTGCTCCATTAGGAATAAGCCTATTCATTTTAGGAGCTTCCGCTTGTATAATGCCAGTTAACCATTGGTGTACATCTTGTATTTTTTTTGGATTACGAACAAATTTTACCTGAAATACAATAAATTCTTTTTTAGTTGTCTGCATAAAATAACCTATCGAATCTCTACCTCCATCTCTCTGTCCTACTGGAAAAGACTGGAAATCAGGAAATTCATTTGCAATTAAAGAACTACAAAACTCTTGAAATCTCTCAGGACCTAAATTTTCGTAGAGATAATCCATATTTACTTTTTATATGATTTTATGAATAGGTGTTTGTTATGAATCCTATGATAAATAAGTCATAAAACAAAAATACAGCAAAATGTATGAGAATTTAATAAAAACAAATATTATGTTACGATAAATGAGAAATTAGTTTAACAAAAAAGCCCCACAACCCAAAAAAGGTCACAGAGCTTTCTATTATACTAAGTGCGATTGTTATTTCTATCACTAATGAGAATGAACAAAAACCTTTTTCACTCCCTCCTTACGATTTACAGAAAAAGAATTTTCCTCTGTCTCCACTCCAGTCTCCACATTCCCTTCTTCCTTCTGCTTTTCCAAAGCCTCCCTATACTCCCTCGGCATCACCTTCACAAAATGCGTAGAAGCCACATCCCAATCCTCCAAAATCCCTTTCGCCACCTCACTACCCGTAAAGTTCGAGTGATTAGAAATCATGGTCTTTAAAAATTGAAGGTCATCTTCATTCATTTCATCAAAATCAGCATCCCCATTGCAGTTCGCCTCAAACGTACCATTTGGATTGTAAACATAAGCAATACCGCCACTCATACCCGCTGCAAAATTGCGTCCCGTTTCGCCCAAAATCACCACTCTGCCTCCAGTCATGTACTCACAACCGTGGTCTCCAATGCCCTCTACCACAGTCGTCACACCCGAATTTCGGACACAAAAACGCTCGCCAGCCTTGCCGCTGATATACGCCTCACCACCAGTCGCCCCATAAAAAGCCACATTGCCGATAATCATATTTTCCGAAGCCTTCAAAACCGCCTTTTTGTCTGGGTAAATCCTCAATTTCGCACCCGATAAGCCCTTACCAAAATAATCATTGGCTTCTCCCTCCAATTCAAAAGTAATTCCCTTCGCACTAAAGGCTGCAAAACTTTGACCAGCAGAGCCCTTGAACTTTAAGTGAATCGTGTCGTCAGGTAGATATTCGCCGCCGTATCTCTTAGCGATTTCATTGGAGAGCATCGTCCCAACCGTTCTATCGGTGTTCACCAATTCAAATTCCCCCTTCACCTTTTCGCCCCTTTCCAAAGCAGGTTGGGCGAGTTGCATCAATTTCCAATCTATCACCTCTTCGATTCCATGCTCTTGCTCGATTTGCTTATACAAGCCCGCTTCTGCGCCCTCTTTTTGGTGGTGCAAAATCGGAGAAAGGTCGAGATATTCAGATTTCCAATTCGGCAGGTTTTCACGCACCTTCAATACATCAACTTGACCCACCATTTCATTGATGGTTCTAAAACCCAATTCTGCCATGATTTCACGGAGGTCTTGCGCCAAGAAAGTGAAGAAGTTAATCAGGTATTCAACTTTGCCATTGAAGCGAGCCCGCAAAGTTTCGTCTTGCGTCGCCACGCCCACAGGGCAAGTATTCAAGTGACATTTTCGCATCATGATACAGCCTTCGACCACCAAAGCAGCCGTTGCCACACCCCATTCTTCTGCGCCCAAAAGCGTAGCGACTGCCAAATCTCGACCTGTGCGAATTTGACCATCCGTTTGCAGCGTCACCCGACTCCGCAGCTTGTTTTTCACCAAAGTTTGGTGTGCTTCCGACAAACCCAGTTCCCACGGCAAACCCGCATGACGAATCGAACTCAAAGGCGAAGCACCCGTTCCGCCATCGTGCCCTGCAATCAAAATCACATCCGCATGAGCCTTTGCCACTCCTGCCGCCACGACTCCAACGCCCGCTTCCGACACCAATTTGACATTGATTCTTGCCGCACGATTTGCATTTTTCAAGTCAAAAATCAACTGCGCCAAGTCCTCAATCGAGTAGATATCGTGATGTGGCGGCGGAGAAATCAAGCCTACGCCCGGCGTAGAATGTCGCACCCGACCAATCCAATCATTGACCTTGTGACCTGGCAATTGTCCACCTTCGCCCGGTTTTGCGCCCTGCGCCATTTTGATTTGCAGTTCGTCCGCATTGGTCAAATATTCGGTCGTCACTCCAAAACGCCCCGATGCCACTTGTTTGATGGCAGAACGCATCGAGTCGCCATTTTCCAAGGGCGTATAGCGCCTTGAATCCTCTCCACCTTCACCGCTGTTGCTTTTGCCGCCAATGCGATTCATAGCGATTGCCAAAGTTGTATGTGCTTCGTAAGAAATGGATCCAAAAGACATTGCACCTGTTGCGAAGCGTTTGAAGATGTTTTCGATGGGTTCGACTTCTTCAATCGGAATGGATTTTCGTCCGTCCAAATTGAAGTCCATCAAGCCCCGAAGCGTACAGGCTTTCTTCAATTGGTCATTGATGATTTTGGCGTATTTTTTATAGGCAGTATAGTTGTTGAGTCGAGTCGAATATTGCAGTAAATGAATGGATTGTGGATTGAAAAGGTGAAATTCGCCCCGCCTTTTCCACTGATACAAACCACCGACTTCCAATCTTGGAGAAGGAATTGGTATTTCAGGAAAAGCCAATTGATGACGAATCAAGATTTCTTTGGCTATGCCATCAAAATCCAATCCTCCAATGCGTGAAATTGTTCCTTTGAAACACTTTTCTATCACTTTGGTAGAAAGCCCCAAAACTTCAAAAATTTGTGCGCCACAATAGGAGTGTAAAGTAGAAATGCCGATTTTGGAGAAAATCTTTAAGAGTTCTTTGCCAACCGCTTTGGTATAATTTTCGACCATTTTGGACTCTTCAAAATCTTCTGCCACGAATTTGTATTGCTTCAAAGTCGGCAATGTCTCCAAGGTCAAATAAGGATTTACCGCACTTGCTCCAAAAGCTATCAAGGTCGCAAAGTGATGGGTTTCACGTACATCGCCAGCTTCCACTACGATTGAAGCTTTGGAGCGTAGTCCTTTTTTGATGAGGTGATGATGAATCGCACCCGTAGCCAAGAGCGAAGGAATGGGCGCATAGAGTTCGGTAACAACCCTATCGGAGAGAATCAAAATATTTGCCCCCAATTTAATGGCTTCTTCTGCTTCAATACAAATTCGGTCTATGGCATCCTCCAATCTATCCTTGCGCTCATCGGCTCGAAAAAAGATGTTGATTTTTCGAGCTTTGAAGTAAGAATGATAGACATAAAGCAACTGCGCCAATTCTTCGTTGGTCAGCACAGGTTGTGGAATGTGGATTTGACGACAGTGTGCAGGTGTTTCTTCCAATACATTGAGTTGCCTGCCGACCTGTGTATAAAGCGACATCACCGAACGCTCTCTAATTGAGTCTATTGGAGGATTGGTCACTTGCGCAAATAGCTGCTTGAAGTAGTGGCTAAGGTGTTGACTTTGGTCGGATAAAATAGCCAAAGGCGTATCCGAACCCATCGAACCAATAGGGCCTTTTCCGTTCTTGACCATTGGTGCCAAAATGAACGTCAAGTCTTCTTTGGTATAACCAAACGCTTGCTGCAAAACGAACAAGTCTTTTTGGGAATAGCGTTTGTAAAGCTTGTGAGTTGAATCAATTCGTGTCGGCAACTCTGCAATCGTATGCTTGTTTTCGTTTAACCATTGACGATAAGGCTGTCGAGTACATATATCTCGCTTCAATTCTTCATCACTGATGATTCGCCCTTGTTCGAGGTCAGCTACGAGCATTTTACCGGGCTGCAAACGACCTTTGAACACAATATTTTCGGGTTCAATCGGTAAAACGCCCACCTCAGAAGCCAATATCAAATGGTTGTTTTTGGTGACACAATACCGAGAAGGACGCAAACCATTTCGGTCGAGTGTCGCCCCTACAATGACTCCGTCTGTGAAACATATTGAAGCAGGACCATCCCATGGTTCCATCAGCGATTTGTGGTATTCATAGAATGCACGCTTGTCATCGTCCATCGTTTTGTTTTCTTGCCACGCTTCGGGAATCATCATCATCATGACATGCGGTAGGGAACGTCCACAAAGTGTGAGCAATTCCACCACATCGTCAAAAATGGCAGAATCGGATTGGGTTGGGTCACAAATCGGAAACAACATTCCAAATTCTTCTTTGGTAAAGAGCTTCGATTTGAGCATGATTTCTTTGGTCTGCCACCAATTGTAATTTCCCTTGATGGTGTTGATTTCGCCATTGTGGGCGATGTATCGGAAGGGCTGTGCCAAACGCCACTTGGGGAAAGTGTTGGTCGAAAAACGGGAGTGAACCACTGCAATGGCTGAAACGACTCGCTCGTCTCTCAAATCTGCAAAATAAGGGCGCAGTTGGTAAGTGGTCAATTGTCCTTTGTAAACCATTGTTTTGTAGGACAAAGAAGGCAGATAAAAGTCCTCGGCTTCGATTAAGGTATTGCGGATTTCACGGGTGATAAAATTTCGGAAGATGAACAAACGACGCTCTAAATCCAGAAAAGTATATTTGTCGGAAGTGATAAAAATGTGTTCACTTTTGGGTTCAACCGCAAGAGAACCCTCTCCAATGCCTTCTCTTGAAGTAGTCAATTCTCGATAACCCAACACCTGCAAATGCAGCTTTGTGGCATATTCTTCAATCAGTTCTTTGCAGCGATTCCGCAAAAAAACTCCTTGTGGGAGAAATACCAATCCTGCTCCATAATGCCCAAATTCGGGCAATTCAAAACCCAACTCACTACATTCTTCCTTCAGAAAATCGTGCGGCATTTGAATCATGATTCCCGAACCATCCCCTGTATTGGGCTCACAGCCACAAGCTCCTCGATGCTCCATATTTTCGAGCATGGTGATGGCTTGTTGGATAATCAGGTGGGATTTTTTGTTTTGGAGGTTGGCAATCATACCAATTCCACAAGCATCTTTTTCCATTTCTGGAATATACAAACCTTCTATTTCGTGGTTTCTATCATAGGCTTGCTGTTTGCAGTCTTGTTGATAGGGTTGGTCTTTAGTTACGGAATTGTTCATTGTCTAATTGATTTTGATAAAAAATTGCTTGATTCTTTTACCAAAGTAAACATATTTTTAAATAAAAAACAATGAAGTGATTATTTTTTTGCGAAAAATGTATTTTTATGATGATTTTGTTAGTTGAAAATGAACAAAGAGGCGAAAAAAGCTAACGATTGTTAGTGTTAGAAATGCAATAAAAGAGTGAAGTGGTTGCTTTGGGAATGAAGTTTTCAGTTAGCGCATATTCCAAACTCTACTACTTGTTCTTTTGGTTGGAAGCTTACTTGAAGGTCGTTTGATTGGAGGCCTTGTAGTAGATGTTGGTTTCAATTGAACCGTTTTTGAAGTGCCGCCTGTTTGGAGGATGCCACTTTTGGCTTTGGAGAGGTTTCGAGAACGAAAAGCATAAGCTCCTCGTGTGTTCGTTGAAGTGATAAAAGACTGATTACCTATTTTGAGTTGTACAGTTTTGTTTTTCAATACCTTACCGAACCTATCTATAGCTGTTCCCGCTAAGATAGGATTGGAGTTCAAGGAAACTTTTTTGGTAGCAAATGTCCCAAATACCTTATCAAAATAGACTTCAAGGGCATAGATTTCGTCAATTTCGGCATGTAGACTGAACCCAACAGAGGTTGTTTGGGAGGTACTTGTCGAATTGCTGCTTGCCCAGACATTAGAAGTGGTTTTGGTTTGGTTTTGGGTGATGCCGACTCCAAAATGACTTGCCCAACCTTTGCTGAATTCTGTTACGGTTGTCGAAAATTTGCTTTCACTTTGTGTATCCGTTTGGGTGATGTTCTTGCTAAATGATTGGGTGTAATCCACGCCATTGACCTCCAATTCTCCCATTTTTGTGAATCGACTGCTGCTCAAAGAGGCATTGGATGAATTAGAAAAAGGATCCAACTTCAATAATTGTTGTACTGATTCTGCGCTGATTCCGTTGGGGTGATTATTCATATTTTGCTTCAAAAATTGGACAGAATTGACCACCGTTCTATCGTAGTTCAACAATGCCAAAGAAATATTTCCATTTTCAGACAACCATGCCATTTCCACATCTTTGAGATAAACAATCAAGTCACCGACTCCTGGTCCGCCATCGTTTGTGCCTGTGGTAAAGCCGTTTTGAACGACTTCGGTAATGGCTAATGAGCCTCCACTCGTGACGGTCGTTCCCTCTGTATGTTGTGACTGAACATTGCCCAACGCATTTTTCATCTTACCCAAAACTACACTCAATGCTTTGGTTTGAGGGTCTTTGCTTTTGCCGAGAATGGTAGAAAGTCCGCCCACAACTGTTCGGAAAGTTCCATAAGCCTTGAATTGCGGAAGAGTAACCGGTTTTTTGGTAGAATTGGTGTTGGCAAAAGACATCTGCATTTTTGTGCCAATGCTTCTTGTTACGGCATAAGTTGCTTTATTCTTGTTGTTTCTATCTGCTACGGGTTCGTAAATCACCGCTACGGGCAAAACGGGAATCTTAAAAGCACCTCCGCCTACAATGGGTTTGCGCTTGATGTTCAATATATCGGTGTAACTTCTGCCATTGGCGGTTACCTTCCAAGTCACTTTTTTGTCTTTTCCTACATTGATACGAACTGTATTGGAGTTGGAAGTAATACCAGATAGCCCATTTGCGGTTACTCTGAAAGAACCTGATCGATTGGTAACATTGAAAACCAACTCTACATTAATAGCATCTACACTCGTACTTGCTTCAATCCTAATGGGTTTGCGAGGTCCTCCACCTCCACCACCAATATTGATGGGTTTACCGCCCGGACCGTCAATTGTTCCTATACCTCCTGTCCCTCCATTAAATCCACCATTTTCAGGCACAATGATTTCGGTTTTGAGCCCTGTGAATTTACCTGTTGCTGCATTGAAGGTGCCGACATTTACACTTTGAGTAGGGGTTGGTATCGGAAATTGGTTTTCGATTCCTTTGATGGCTTGATATGCGGGAGATTGAGCGATGGCAGAAGTATTGTTGATTGCAGTGAATGTAAAACATGTTACAATAAGGGCAATACATTGTCTGATAAACATTTTTGTGATGTTCATGATTGAAATTTTTAAAGGTTTAAATGGAATTGTGTTTGTTACTATGCTTCCTAAGATGAAAAGAGAGGAAAGTTTTGGAAGATTTTTGTAAATTGCAGTGGAAAAACTTTAACTTTATTGCAGCAAAAACGCTCAAAAAACATTCACTATCAGGTATTGTTTTATTTTTATTCTTCCCGAGTAATCGGGATAAACTATTTTAATTTTTATTCAAACATGGCTATTACAAGACCCTTCAACCTTCAAAAATGGATTGACGACAACCGTGATTTATTGAAGCCTCCTGTCGGCAATAAAAATTTGTATGTCGATTCTGGCGACTATATCGTGATGATTGTAGGCGGACCAAATGCCCGCAAAGATTTTCACTACAACGAAACAGAGGAGTTGTTTTACCAATTGGAAGGAGATATTTTGGTAAAGGTGCAAGACAATGGAAAAGTCGTTGATGTGCCTATCAAAGAGGGAGAAATGTTTCTCTTGCCCGCAAAAATGCCGCACTCTCCAATTCGCAGCGCAGGTTCTATTGGTCTGGTCATCGAGCGCAAACGCAAGGACAAAGGATACGAAGATGGTTTGATGTGGTTTTGTGAAAACTGCAATACCAAACTCCATGATACTTACTTTGTATTGGAGAATGTCGAAAAGGATTTTCAGCCTCGTTTCAAGGAGTTTTACAGCTCGGAGGACAAACGCACCTGTCCAAACTGTGGGCATGTGATGGAGGTGGACGAACGGTTTGTTTAGAAAAGGTCGTTCATATCCAACACATTATCGATTAGTCCAATACTATGCTGATTGGCAACCAACCCAAAAGTGGTAATCAAGGTGAGAAATATTTGTTTTTTGGTACTGGTTATGTTTCGAAATAGAGTTCGTTTTTTTCGAAGAATGTCGGCATGTACTTTTGTTAAAATCATTTTTTCGTTGTAAAACTTCACTTCACAGATCGAAATTACGCTATCCTGTCGGTCAATCAACAAATCAATTTGTAGCCCTTCGTTGTGTTCGTCTGCCCTTGATAAAAAACTAAATTGTCGGGTGTGAATCCCAGCAATACCCAAAGCTGTTTTTATTTTATCTACATGTTGCAAACAAATATTCTCAAAAGCATATCCGCTCCATGACTTCCAAGATTGTGTTTGGCTAAGTGTGAGCCAGCTTTCCGTCTGATTGGTGGCAATCGGCTTTATATATTTGAGATAAAATAAAGAATAGTTATCTGTCAAGCGATAAAGTGTGTCCTTTTTCTTTTTATTGAAGGGAACATAAGAAGTAATAAAACCAGATTGTTCAAGTTCTCTGAGAATTGTTGTAATTCCCCCTCCGTCCTTCAATTTTGTTTTTTGCAAAATATCTATTCGGCTCAACCCTTTCCAAGTATTCGCCAATACTGCTACAATCTTTTCATATCGTTCAGGATGTGTGAAGAGAGAGCTGTACAAATTGTCAAACTCTGTACGAAGCAATCCTAGAGGGGCAAAGCAAATATTATCAATATTTTGGATAGCACTTTTCCCTCCTTCTACTTGATCTAAATAATGGGGAATTCCGCCCATTATCATATACAACTGCAATAGGTGATACCTTTCAAAATAAATATCTCTTGCTTGAAAATAGGCTTCTACTTCTGATAAGGAAAAGGGCTGAAGTAGTATTTTTCGGGTTACTCGATTGTGCAATCCTCCTCTATTGTTGATAATTTTCTTTATCATCCATGCAGTTGCAGAACCGCAAATAACTACTACAATAGAACTCTTTGAAGCATAACTATTCCAAAAATAACTAAATCCCGTCAAAAAATCGGATTTAGCAGTTGCCATCCAAGGTAATTCGTCTATAAAAACTACCTTTTTTCTATGAGGGTCACCTAAAGATTGTAGATATTCCTTCAAAAAATAAAAAGCTTCCAACCAATCAACAGGTATATCGCCTAAAGTAGGGGATTGCTTGGTTTCCTTCAAACTGTAAGCAAAATTTCGGAGTTGTTGGTCTTTTTTTCCATCCTTTAATCCTACTATTTCAAAATCTATCTTTCCTTCAAAAAATTTGCGAATAAGGTAAGTTTTGCCAACACGCCTTCTACCAATCACAGCCACCAATTCTGGTTTACTGGATTGATATGCCTTGTTGAGAATGTCTATTTCTTTGCTACGTCCAATCATCATTAACAGTAATAAGTTGCGGAATGTAGGTAAAAATACACACTTTCCGCAACTTATGTGCCATATAAACTGCGGAATCTATGGTAAAAAAGGTAGATTCCGCAACTTATCCGATTTTTTTTGTCTTAAAATCTATCACAAACTCCTCACTTACCTTTTGATAACCAAACTTTTGGTTAAGTTTTAGAACAGGAAAATTCACCACTGAATTTGACGTTTCCAGAGTCTCGAAATTTGAAAAGGAGAAGTGCTTTTGTCGGTTACTTCAATGGAGGGATACATGAACATTAGATTGGGATAATAGGTGGAAAAATGGTGTTTATTTCTCTGAAAGGAAATCTTCAATAAGAGTTACTAATTTTTCGGGTTTAGTTCCAAAAATATCATGGTCATTATCTTCCAATATTTCAATCCTTAGCTCACTCTTCACCAATTTTTCGAGATATGGAATTGCTTCACTTGGAAAAAGACTGCCTTCTTTTCCGCCTTTCACCAACATAACAGGACAAGAAATATCTTCAAAATCCCCCGCAGCTTCTACATATTCTGTTTCACTTGCCAAACCATCTATGGCTATTTCTGAAATCGCTCTATCAGAATGTTGCCGCACCATTTCAGCCCAATTCTTGCCAAAAGGAGGGAAATAGGGTGGATAATCACCCATAATCAGCCCTTTCACTTTGTCTTTTGTAGTCGATGTCACACGTACCCCAATAGAGCTACCAATAGAATATCCAAATAAATAACATTGGTTTATCTTCAATTCTGCAATGACTGCCAAAACATCTGAGACATGGTCATCAAATGTATAACCCGTTTTGGGTGAATCACTATTGCCTCGCCCCCTGAGACTTACAAGGATGTGGTAGCAGGTAAGCTTACCTTCTAAAGCTTCTTCAATTTGTTCGGCTGAATTGGTCGCTCCAGGAATAATGATTAACGGAATGTTGTCTTTGTTTTGTAGAGAATTGACTTCAATGCAGTGGATTTTGAGGTCTCTGTTGGAGATAAAATGTTCTTGTCGGTTCATGCGTAGTTGATTTTGTAAGTTATGCTAATACACTTTTTTGTATTTGCTTATATCAACTGGATTAACAGATAGAAAGTTCATTCTGAATAAATTCATTTTAATCTTACATCTCCATAAACTTTTCCATATTGTGTTCTCTAGAACTTCACCACCATCCTCAAATTCACTCGCCTTGCAGTCAATTGATTTGGAACACTGTAAATCACCTCACCCGAACCATTTGCAGCCAAAGCTTTGATGTAACTATAAGAAACCGTATTGTTTACGCCCAAGAGATTGAAGATTTCGAGCGAAGCCCACACACTTTGAAAGCGTCGAAGCGGATGTTTTTCATACATCTGTCGGCGCATTTTGTCGAAGTCAAAGAGCATAGCTGAAAAACCGATGTCAATACGACGGTAAGAAGGGATTTTGAAGAAACCACGCAGGCGAGGATTGCTATTTGGAGGGTTGGTTGACAAGCCCGAACCAAACAATAGTCGAAGGTGCATTTTTAGTTTTTCATTGCCAGGAATGTGGTCTTGAAAGAACATGCCGAAAGTCACTCGTTGGTCGGTTGGTCGGCGCACATAACCTACTTCAACATTCAAGGTATCTACAATTTCTCGGTCGTCACTCCTCAAAATATCTTCCCCCGCAGCGTTCAAGAATTGTAGGTAAAAATCGTCTTTCAAGTCCTCTTTTGTTTGCATCACCGAAAGGCTGATCCAAGAATCTGTACCCGGCACAAATTCCCCATTCAATCGAAAGTCTATCCCTCCAGCATAGCCCACTGCCTTGTTTTCTGCAAAATAGCGAATCAACAAATTGTCCAAATCATACGGCACCAAATCCCACATTTCTTTGTAGTAGAGTTCGGTAGTGAACTTGAAAGGCCGTTTCCACATGTTGAATATATAATCACTTCCCAAGACGACATGCAGCGATTTTTGTGCCTTCAAATCACGGTTGATTTCCCCTTCAAAGTTTCGCAGTTCTCTGTAAAATGCAGGTTGTTGATACAAACCACCAGCCAATCGCAAATTCCAACGGTGCTCGACCAAGTGTTTTTCGGGATCAAATTTGAAGTTCTTTAATTCAGGACTGTAACCAATTTGAATACGAGGACTCAATAGTAGTTCTTTGTTCAAGTCCCAATAGTTGAAGCGCACACCTGCCGATACTGCTAGTTCGTCATTTTCTCCTGTATAAAGTGAAAAATCATCTTGTATAAAGCCCATTAAACGATTGGAAGACAAACTAATGTCTGTTTTCAATACTTCGTTTAAGCGCACTTCTGTTCCATGATAGGGAATATTGTATCGAGAGGAATCTGTGGTGAACCATTCGTTCAAGCGGTCTTCGATTTCTTCATGTTGAAAATCCAAACCCCATCTTAGAAAATGCTCACCACTATTGATGTCTAAATATCCTCGATGTCCAACATTGGAGATATTGGACTTCAATTGGTTTCGTGCAAAATCGTGGTAAACGCCCACGCCCAATACGGTATTGATTTCTCCCACATCTTCTTGACTAAAGTCTGTTTCGACTGAGCCAATCAGGTAAGCCCCTTCAATGTCAAAGGCTTCAATCTCGTTGATGTCGTAAAATGACCCCATGAACTTCAATTTCAAACGAGCATCATCAGAAGTATAATTGAGGCTCAAACCATTCATCCAGTTAGTATATCTGTCCCGTTCTTGTCCTTCAAAAAACACACGCAATTCCAGCGCATCGTTGAATGTACCAAAGCTCGTGCGAGAAGAATCGGGGGCCAATTCGTAGCGATTTCGGGCATAATTGGTAAGCCATTGCAGTTCCCAAGCTTCGTCAAATTTGTAGGTCACCAAAGCCTGAAAATCGGTAAAAGAAGGATTGTAAGCTCCTTGTACGGGTAGAGAGTTCAATAAATACTTGTTGGATTTGTGGCGAACCCCTGCTAAATAAGACAGGTTGCCGCCTGAGTTTGCGCCTTCTATATGCGCTCCAACGCCCAACAAACTTGCATAAGCTGACCCACTTGAAGTGCCTGCTTTTGGATTTTTGTATCTCACATCCAATACCGAAGACAATTTGTCCCCGTATTTCGCTTCAAAACCGCCTGCCGAAAACTCTAATCCTTGCACCAAATCGGGATTGATAAAACTCAATCCTTCTTGCTGCCCTGCTCGCACCAAAAACGGACGATACACTTGAAAGTCATTGACATACACTAAGTTTTCATCGTAATTTCCTCCACGAACCGAATACTGCGAACTCAATTCATTGTTAGAAACTGTTCCACCAAGCATAGGTAGAATATCTTCAATGTTGCCACTGACGGTTGGAATGGATTCAAATTCGCGGGGATTCAGTTTGACTGCTGTTCTCGTAGGAGGACGATAAATCGTACTTCTTACCACTACTTCATCCAAGACAATATCTAAGTCCCAAAAGGTGACATTAATTTCACGAACATCCCCTCTACGAAGGTAAAACTCCTCTATCTGTGTTTCTTTCCCTATATAACTAAACTCGACTACATTCATCCTTCCAGGAGTCATATAGAGCGTAAAGTTGCCATTGAAGTCCGTAGTCGTACCTGCTCCTGTATAACGGTTTACAATACTTACTCCATAAACAGGCTTGTCGTTTCTATCCGTCACCTTGCCATAGATATGCTCATCTTGTGCCGAAAGATTGAAGCTGACACATGCCAGGAATAGGAAAATATATAATTGTAGGTATTTGTTCATTGCTGATTCTTTAGCAGAATTTTATTTTAATGTTGTTGAGCATTAACTTCTTAATTGGGAAAGTCCGTTGGGACTTAAATATCTGTAGAAAATGACGAGCATAATGACAGAACTCCATTAGGAGTTCAACCCATATATATAAGATTGGCAATGATATCCCACTCCTAATGGAGTTTATATAATTACTCTTGTATGGTTTCTACAAATATTGTACTCCTCTGGAGTAAACTCAACTAAAACAATTGCTTACTTTTGTTCTGGAAGCAGTTCAACTTGTTTAACTGGAATTTTTTGCATCATTAAGGGTCTACTCTTAGAATTTAGTTGGGGAATTTGTCCTCTTGGACATCCATAAATTTTGTTCCCATGCGAATCCCAAAAAACAACATTTATTTCTCGCTTATTTCCTTCTCTTAAATAAAACTCTTCAATTTGGGTTTCCATCCCTTCAATGCTGAACTCGACAATACTCATACGTTTTGCCTTCAAATAAAGCCTATAATTACCTTCAATATCTGTAAATGTAAAATTACCTTCGTATCGGTTTTCTACTTTCACATTTGCCATTGGTTTCTCATTTTTGTCCATCACCTTTCCATAGATGTATTCATCTTGTGCGGAGACATTGAAGGTGATAAATGTCAAAAGTAGAAAAATGGGGAATTGAAGGTATCTTTTCATGGGTGATTATCTTTGGTTTACAGCTTTGAATAGGAATCTTCTATAAAAGAATCTCGTGTAGCGTAAACATAACAAGTACATACATCCAGTGCGACAAATTCCTTTCAGTAGTAGATTCTTGTTCAAGGCTTACACCACCGAAACGGACACATCCACCGCCTTCAATTGCCGAACAGTCTCCATTGGATTCTCCGATTTGAAAACACTACTTCCTGCCACCAATACATCTACTCCTGCTCGCAATATTTCCTCTGCATTGTTCATACTCACCCCACCATCAATTTCAATCAAGGCTTTAGAGTTAGTACGAAGAATAAGGGCTTTCAGTTGTCGGACTTTGTTGATTGTGTGGGGAATAAATTTTTGACCACCAAAACCAGGGTTAACCGACATCAAACAAACCAAGTCAAGATCCGCAATGATGTCCTCCAGAAGTGCAACTGGAGTATGTGGATTAAGAGCGACTCCCGCCTTCATGCCCAATTGTTTGATTCGCTGAATGGTGCGGTGCAAATGATTGCAGGCTTCGTAGTGGACCGTCAATACATCTGCTCCTGCTTTTTGGAAATCCTCCAAATAATCGTCAGGTGTGGCAATCATTAGATGCACATCAAAAACTTTGTTGCTCAAAGGTCGAATTGCCTTGATAATTGGAAAGCCAAATGAAATATTGGGAACGAACTGTCCGTCCATGATGTCAATGTGAAACCAATCGGCTTCGCTCTCATGCACCATTGCTACATCTGCCTGCAAGTTGGCAAAGTTAGCAGCTAAGATAGAAGGTGCGACTAAATGTTGGTTGTTGCTCATGCCTGCAAAGATAATACCTCTATGGTCAATAAAAAATGAATTTCTTGAACTATCGTTTGATTTAAGGTCGTATCCACGAAAACTCCAATTTTACTTTCTTCTGACAATAACTTGTTCCGCAACTCCTACTTCCACTACAATATGCTTTTAGTTGAACCTATTGAAATAAGGCAATTTTGAAGTCTTCGTCTACGTGGGTTTGTAATTTTGTATAACAAAAAAGGTGTGCCAGCAATTTTTTCGCTAACACACCTCAGTCTAAAATATTTTTTGCCCCCCAACCAAAAAGGATTTTGGAGCTTAGTTCAATTCGTCCAATTTGACTTATTCCTTTTCTTCAATATCACTCCACTGTCACCGACTTCGCCAAATTCCGAGGTTGGTCGACATTGCAGCCCCTCATGAGCGCAATGTGGTAGGCCAACAATTGAAGGGGAATCGTTGAAAGGATTGGGGTAAGGGGTTCGGCTGTTTCGGGTATTTTTACCACAAATTCTGCCAAACCTTCAATGATGGTATCTTTTTCGGTCGTAATCGCAATGATGCGCCCGCCTCTCGCTTTGACCTCCTGAATATTGCTGACAATTTTTTCGTAAGCACTTTCGTTGGTAGCCATCACGACCACAGGCATTTGTTCGTCAATCAAGGCAATTGGTCCATGTTTCATTTCAGCGGCAGGATAACCTTCGGCGTGAATGTAGGATATTTCTTTCAATTTGAGTGCGCCTTCCAAAGCAACAGGGAAGTTGTAGCCACGTCCCAAATACAAGAAATGATGAACATCTTTGAATTCACCTGCAATGAACTCCAATTGTTCTTCAAGTTTCAATGCTTGTTCGACCTTAGTAGGAATTTGTTCCAACTCGGTTAATAATTGATGATAACGAGCTTCGGGAATTGTGCCTTTTTGTTGCGCCAATCGTAGAGCCATCAAGGTTAAGATGGTCAACTGTGCGGTGAAGGCCTTTGTAGAAGCCACACCAATTTCGGGTCCTGCATGAGTGTAAATCCCTGCATCTGTTACCCTTGAAATCGTAGATCCGACTACATTGCAGATACCCAAAATGGTTGCCCCTTTGGATTTTGCCAATTCCAGAGCCGCCAAAGTATCTGCCGTTTCGCCTGATTGAGAAATAGCAATCACTACATCGTCTTCATTGATAATGGGATTTCGGTAGCGAAATTCTGACGCATATTCTACCTCCACAGGTATTCTTGCCAAGTCTTCAAACAAGTATTCGCCGACTAAACCTGCATGCCACGAAGTACCACAAGCGACAATGATGATGCGTTTGGCATTTACCAATTTTTGTTCGTAGTCTTTGATGCCTCCCAACATAATTAGGTTTTTATCAATGTTAAGACGACCACGCATACTGTCGTGAATGGACTTAGACTGTTCGTTGATTTCCTTGAGCATAAAATGGTCATACCCTCCCTTTTCAAGCATCTCCAAATTCCACATCAACTCTTCCACCACAGGAGTTTGGATTTGATTGTCTATTGTTTTGATTGTCAACCCTTCATTGAGGTCTAAAACCGCCATTTCTTCGTCCTTCAAATAAACCACCTTGCGAGTGTGTTCGATAATAGGAGTAGCATCAGAAGCCAAAAAATATTCTCCTTCGCCAATGCCTACGACTAAAGGGCTACTCTTGCGAGCTGCTACCAATCTGCCAGGTTCATCTATTGAAGCGACTACAATTGCATACGCTCCAATGACTCCTTGCAGGGCGATTCTCACCGCTTGCTCCAAGGGTGCTTTTATTAATGTTTGAATTTCTTCAATAAAATGCACCAAGACTTCGGTGTCTGTTTCGGTTTGGAAAACGTGTCCTCTTCCTTCGAGTTCTTTCTTCAATACAGCGTAGTTTTCAATGATTCCGTTGTGAATCAAAGCCAATTTACCATTGCCTGAAGTATGTGGATGTGCGTTGATGTTATTGGGTGCGCCATGTGTTGCCCATCGGGTATGCCCCATTCCTGTAGTTCCCTCCACTGCTTTTCCTTCTACAAACTTGCCCAATGCCTTGACCTTGCCTTTTTGTTTGTAAATCTTTAGGTCGCCATTCAAGATAGCAACGCCTGTACTGTCATAACCTCTGTATTCAAGTCTTTGAAGACCCTTCATCAAAATGGGAAAAACGGGTTGATGTCCCACATATCCAACGATTCCACACATAATCGAATTGGTTTATTTAATTAATATTGTTTGTAGTTTGAGATGTGCTTTATTACCCTTAGTTTAACTAAAGGTTCATTCAACGTTGACTAAACAGTAAGTTTAAGTCTAAAGTTTTGGCAGTTGTATCTT
The DNA here is from genome assembly GCA_030427245.1 of Bacteroidia bacterium. Lineage (GTDB taxonomy): Bacteria > Bacteroidota > Bacteroidia > Chitinophagales > UBA2359 > JAUHXA01. The sequence continues at coordinate 66,939 of JAUHXA010000007.1, forward strand.
TCGACTTACTGATCAATCACAGTGTAAATCAATCGAAGTTTCATAGGGAATTTCGGGTGATTCGGTCCTCCAACGACCATCCTATTAGCGGTTGTGAAAGGATTACTGGGCAATAAGGAGAATGTTTGCAGATCGGGTTCATCTAAGAAATCTTCTAAACGTTGGAGATCAATATCAATTTTATACCTGACTCCCATTTCTCCATCTACAGTAAGCGTATCTCCACGCAAACCTGTTGAATTAGAAGACATAACTGTTATGGTTCCATCTACGCTGTGTTCTGCAATAAGTCCCAATGCAATCGGAGCAGGAAATAAGGCGTTGCCATCTGCTTCAACCTGAAAAACATCCAATTCTGCTTTGTTTATCGCAATGTTACCCAATAGCGTTTTATTCAGTGACGGAATGTCTAAATCAATATCCAATCCCGACATTGCCTGTATATACGCAAGTGTAGATTCGCTACTCGGAGCTTGCTTGAGTACTTCTTCGACAGGAGTTGAAGTATAGTCGTGTTCAAAATGATTGACAACTGCTGTACTGAGATTCATTGGGAAATCAAGTGTGCCTAAACCTCCAAGATCAGAGGTATAGTAAAGCGTCATTTTGGTTTCGCTATTAATGATGTCAAAAAATGAAATGGCATTGTTAGATCCAGTAGGAACAATGTATAAGCCCTTAAAAAACTGCTGAAAGTTTTTATCATTTTCGAAGGCTACATCTCCAATTTGATTCATAAGGCGGAGTCCCAATTCATCATTGAGTCGTATTCTCAAATGCGGAACTACCTTTGTCTTAATATGCGTTCCTGTAGTGTCAATTCCCGTTGTAATCAAAACACTATCAAGAGGCTCGTATTGAAAATTTCTTTTCTCACCAATAACTCTTGGATTGTGGATAATATTTTGATTAGAGTAATAGGTATCTCCTGAGTTCAGTACTTCTTCTACCTCATGTACCAAAATTGAATTATTGGAAACAGCATTGCCATAGATGCCGCTATTATTGTAGGCAAGGGTCAGTACCAACGAATCGAAGACAGGCATTTCTCCAATATTGGGATTGCTGGCACGAAGCAAAAACTGTGTGTAAATACTCGCTTTGGCTTTGCCAAAAACGGGGTCATTTACTGTTCCAAAGAGATAAGCGCGCAATCTGTCAGAAGAATTAATAGAGTCAGCAGAAACAGTAGCTACCTTTATCGAAAAGCTGTCAATTACAGAAGTCGTGAGTAAATCTTCATCACCAATGATATTAGAACCAATTGGGGTAGTCTCATTACAAGAAATGGTGCAGATGCCTATACATAACATCATACACCATACTATCAAATATTTTTGAATCATAAGAGGAAAGCGTTGATTACTCTTCTTCAAGTAATTGTGCATAGAAATTTTTATGAGCTTCTTTGAATTCATCACCTTCAAAGTAATCTAAAATAGGTTTGTTTTCGGCAACGCCGTTTTGTAAGGTTTTTTCTACTTCTTCATCTAATGTAGCAGAACCTCTTACTACTGCATCAGAATAATGAATCGCGCCTTTGTGCAATCCATTGTTGTTCAAGTCCATATAAGGAGAAATATCCTTATCTGAGACTTTTTTGATCATTGCTTTTTGCTTAAAAATATCACCAAATCCATCGGTAAATGAATTTTCATAAGCGGTATAAATAATTTTGGAGTTGGTAAACAGCGCATCGTTTTTATAGGCTGTTCGAATATAAAGAGGGATTAAACTAGTCATCCATCCTTGACAGTGAATAACATCGGGTGCCCATCCAAATTTTTTCACCGTCTCTATCACTCCTTTGCAAAAGAAAACCATGCGTTCTACATTGTCTTTGTAAAACTTGCCGTTTTTGTCATTGAAAACATATTTCCTTTTGAAAAAATCCTCATTGTCCAAAAAATATACCTGCATTCTTGCTTGTGGCAAAGATGCAACTTTAATAATGAGTGGGTAATCATCTTCATCAATAATAATATTGATACCCGATAAACGTACAACTTCGTGTAAACGATGCCTACGCTCATTAATAGTTCCAAAACGGGGCATTAAAATACGCAACTCCATTTTACCTTTTGTTTTCAAATACTCGGGTAGCTGACGTGAAACTTTTGCCGTAGGACTATCAGGTAGATAGGGAAGCATTTCTTGAGTGACAATCAATACTTTCTTTTTATTACTCATATTATAGGTTATATATTTTAATTATTTATGGAGAGTTTTTATTGGCAATGTTTTAGAAGGGCTTCGATTTTTGAGGTGCAAAATTAATAAAAATTTATAAAATTTCATAGGTTTTGAGCTATTGTATTGTAGGCTTATTCCTATATTCGCAGTTTTATTTTGTAATTTTTATCTTTTTATTGTGCAGATATTTAACAAAGTAGCTGGTTTACAGGTTTTTTTAAAAACAAAAAAAGTTGAAAATAAGCGAATAGGCTTTGTTCCTACCATGGGAGCTTTACATAATGGGCATTTATCATTGATTGCCCAATCCAAAGCTGCAACAGATGTGACAGTTTGCAGTATTTTTGTCAATCCTACCCAATTTGATGATGCAGGAGACTTAAAAAAATATCCAAGAACAACCGAAAACGATATTGCCTTATTGAAGGAAAAAGCGTGTGATGTCTTGTTTTTACCTACCGTTGAAGAAATTTATCCTCCTAATATGACCATAGCATCCGATTACGATTTTGGCTATTTAGAAAAACCCATGGAGGGGGCACATCGTCAAGGTCACTTCAAAGGAGTTGCACAAGTTGTCAATCGTTTGTTAGATATTGTACAGCCCAATCAATTGTTTATGGGACAGAAAGACTATCAACAGTTCAAAATTATTGGAAAATTATTGGAGCTAACCAAAAGTGACGTGAAACTCGTCAAGTGCGATATTGTACGAGAAAAAGATGGATTGGCAATGAGTTCTCGAAATGCTCGACTGTCTGCTGAACAACGCCAAAAAGCCCCCTTTATCTACCAAACCCTTCAATGGGTGAAAAGTCAATATGATGTTGATACACCTAAATCTATTGAAGTAGAGGCTATTCAAAAGTTGAATCAAGTAGAAGGTTTTGATACGGACTATTTGAAGATAGTAAATGCTGAAACTCTTCAAGAAGTAGCGTCTTGGCAAGAGACCGACCAACTCATTGTTTGTACAGCCGTAAGATTGGGCGAAATTCGTTTGATAGACAATATCTTGTTCCAATAGGTGAAAAATTAGTAGCTAAAATTGGCAAAGATTTTGATTGATTTAATATCATTCACTCTTTTTATCCAACCCTGCCAACTACCAAACCTTTAATCACCTATTCCTATCCTCAACCTAAACAGGTATTGTTTATTATTTTAATTTTGTAATTTTGCAGCCTTATGTTTATTGAAGTATTCAAATCTAAAATTCATCGAGCTTCGGTCACACAAGCGGACCTAAACTATATTGGTAGTATCACTATTGATGAAGCCTTGATGGAAGCGGCAAATATGATAGAAGGGGAAAAAGTCCAAATTGTTAATTGCAATAACGGTGAACGACTTGAAACCTACACCATTAAGGGCGAACGCAATTCTGGTGTAATTTGTCTCAATGGTGCTGCTGCTCGCAAAGTAGCAGTAGGCGACATCGTCATCATCATTGGCTATGGCTTCATGGATTTTGAAGAAGCTAAAAATTATAAAGGTGGTACAGCTATCTTTGTAAACGAAAAGAATGAAATCATCCAACAACAACAATTGGCAGAAGTATTTGCTTGACATCATCAAGTTTGCCATCTTTTTAGGTTTAGGGATTCTTCTTGTATGGTTGGCAGTCAAAGACTTCTCTCCCAAAGATATAGAAGAAATGAAAACGTCTTTGAGTGAAGCCAAATATGGATGGCTGTTGCTATCCTGTTGTTTCGCTATTATGAGTCATTTGGTCAGGGCATTGCGTTGGCAAATGATGATTGTCACTTTTGCCCACAAACCTCGGTTTTCGATTACGACCTTATCTTTAATGATTGGGTACATCGCTAACTTGGCTTTTCCTCGTTTGGGAGAAGTGACGAAGTGTGGTATTATGACCAAATACGAAGACGTGCCAATAGACAAAATATTTGGTACAGTTGTAACCGATCGCATTATTGATGTACTCCTTCTTTTAATACTCACCGTCACCGTTATTTTCCTTCAATTCAATACACTGGGCAACTATTTTATTAAAAACGTTTGGACTCCATTACAGGAAAAAATCGGTTACTTATTAGTTGCCGACAATCTTTTTCCTAAAATCTTGGTTATTTTGGTGGCTGTTTTTAGTGCTATTATAGTGTGGTATCTTGCTCGCAACTTCAAAAAAACATCACTTTACCAAAAAATCTTGAATTTAGTAAAAGGTGTTTGGGTAGGAGTTGTTTCGGTCAAAGAGGTAAGCAATATGCCTCTGTTCATTTTTTACTCCTTGTTTATTTGGGTCATGTATTTCTTCATGATTTACTCCTGCTTCTTTTCTCTTTCTGCTACTGAAAATTTAGGAGTTGGTGCAGCTTTGGCTTGTTTGGTATTCGGAACTTTCGGATTCTTGACCACACAAGGAGGCATTGGAGCATATCCTTTAGCGATTGCAGGAACGCTTGCTTTGTATGGCATTGACTTCAATCCTGCTTATGCTTTTGGATGGATTGCTTGGTTGTCTCAAACGGTGTTGATTCTCTTTGCAGGTTTGGTGGCTTTGGGGGTCTTACCACTTTTTAAGATGAGGAATGAAGTAATTGGTATCAAGGGCGAAGAATTGAAGGTGGGAGGTCAAATTTAAAATCAAGCATAAAAATTCACAAATCAAATATCGTCTATCATAAATCGTAAATCCTTACCATAAGTTTCTCCTGAAAAATGCACGGATTTAAGAGGTTGGATTACATGATTTGTGATATTTGATTTTCACACACAAGTACCAACCCAAACACACCTATCAACACAAGCACATAAACACAACAAAAAGTAAAATGCTCTCTTACCTCCAACAAAAAACACTTTCCCCATCTCAACTTCAAACAAAACTGTCTCGTTGGCGTTTTCAAGACCGAAAAATCGTGTTTACCAACGGCTGTTTCGACCTCATTCACAAAGGACATATTCACAACCTCGCTACTGCAAGAGCCTTGGGAGACAAGTTGATAGTGGGATTGAACAGCGATGCATCTGTCAAAAGATTGAAAGGGGAAAGTCGTCCTCTTCAGTCCGAAAACGACCGAGCTTTGATTTTGGCTGCAATGGTGTTTGTGGATGCAGTGGTAATTTTTGAAGAAGACACTCCCTTCAATTTGATACAATTGGTTCAGCCCGATGTATTGGCGAAAGGTGGTGACTACCAAAAACATGAAGTCGTTGGAGCAGATATTGTAGAAGCCAAAGGTGGAGAAGTCGTTTTGATTCCTTTTGTGAAAGGACATTCTACTACTCAGATATTGCAGAAGAGGTGAGAAATCATGTAACTTTGTAGAAAAAAGGAATTAAACGTTATTTAAAACACTTTACCTATTTCAAATTTCGTCTAACTCATCCACAGGATTCTTACAGAATGACAAATTAAAGAGTATGTCATATTGTAAATATCGTGTGAGGAAATATCAATAAATTGCATTTAGTAAAAAAGAAAAAATAACTCATCGACCAATATTCCCCTTTTGAAAGGGGATGGGGTATGTTAGCAAAAGAAAACGAGGAGTTATTTTTTTACCCTTACTTAATGGATAAACTTTGATAAAAAACATTCAATTAATTTTTAAATGTCAATAATTCCATCCTACTTTTAACTTAAAACAAACATAAAACCAATTAAATTAGAATGCGAACCATTAACAATCACAATTTTAAGAATCAAAAAGCATTGATGAGAGTGGACTTCAATGTGCCACTTAATGACAGTCTTGAAGTCACCGACAACAACCGCATACAAGGTGCATTGCCGAGCATCCAAAAAATATTGAAGGATGGCGGAGCTGTTGTTTTGATGTCTCATTTGGGGCGACCAAAGGGCAAAGCCTCCGACAAATATTCGCTCAAACATGTTGTAGAAGAAGCTTCTAAACTGCTTGGTCAGGAAGTTAAATTTGTAGCTGAATGTGTAGGAGAGGAGGTGCAAAAAGCCGTTTCTGCACTGCAAAAAGGAGAGGTATTATTGTTGGAAAATTTACGATTTCATGCTGAGGAAGAAAAAGGCGAGACAGCTTTTGCAAAGCAATTGGCAGATTTGGGCTGTGATGTGTATGTGAACGATGCTTTTGGAACAGCACACCGAGCGCACGCTTCAACGCACACAGTTGCCCAGTTTTTTGATGCCGACAAACGCATGTTTGGCTTGTTGATGGCAGCGGAGCTGGAAAATGCCCAAAAGGTGATGCACAATCCTGCCCGACCATTTACCGCTATTCTCGGAGGTGCAAAGGTTTCGGACAAAATCCTATTGATTGAAAACATGCTCGACAAGGTGGACAAACTCATCATTGGCGGCGGTATGGCATATACTTTTCACAAGGCGCAAGGTGGCAGAATCGGCAGTTCGCTTTGTGAGGATGACAAATTGGACTTGGCAAAAGAGCTCTTGCAGAAAGCAGCCGAAGCGGGTGTGGAATTGTTAATTCCCTACGATTCAGTGATTGCAGATGCATTCTCAAATGAGGCAAATATCGAAATGGCTTCGAGTCAAAGCATTCCCGATGGTTGGATGGGGTTGGACATTGGTACGAATGCCCGACAACATTTTGCGAAGGTGATTGAAGAATCCAAAACGATTTTGTGGAATGGACCAATGGGCGTTTTTGAGATGTCCAATTTTGAAGCAGGTACTAAGACTGTTGCAGAAGCAGTAGTCCGAGCTACTCAAAATGGGGCTTACTCCTTGATTGGCGGTGGTGATTCGGCTGCTGCAATTCGACAGTTTGGTTTTGAGGATGAGGTAAGCTATGTTTCGACTGGCGGCGGGGCAATGTTGGAATTGTTGGAGGGGAAAGAATTACCTGGGATAAAGGCGATGGGCTAATTTGGTGGACTGGTGACTCGTTTTTAATAGACAAAAAAATGAAATGAAATTTGGAAATCGAACAATGCGAATGGGTGTTGTTCGATTTTTTTATTAAAAAAGGCAACAACCTCTATAACCATGATTGTCACCTTTTTATTTTGTGAATTTCATTAAAATACCTACTTATTCCACTCCTTCAATAAGTCCTCCAATTCCTGTTGAGTAGTCTGCGTTTTATCCCTTGCATACCAAATCTGCAAACGTTTGCCAAACTCGGCATAAGTTTCATCGGGATTTGCTTTGAATTCGTACAAAAGTTCTTGGGCAGGAGTAGGACGAGGTCCCCAAGTGCCGATTTCCTCCAAAGTAGCTGCTTCCAAAACAATCAATTTTGGAATACCCCTTGCGCCATCGGTCAAATAAGCATCCATCACCTCCAAATTGTCGTCTCTCAGAATGAACTTCAAGTCAATATTGGAGCTTTCATTTGCCATTGCAGCCAAAATCGGTACAGTTTGAGCTGCATCACCACACCAACCTTCCGAAATAACCAACCAAATTTGAGGAGTATCGATTGCAGTCAATTGCTCTTTTAGACTCTCATTTAGTTTGGCACGCTTATCCAATCGGTTCATGCGGGTTACATTCAGTTCGGTGTAATTGGTCATAGCTTCTGACTGATTTGGCCCTGTTGTTTTACCCTCTGCCAATAAGTCGTCTATCAATTGACGGTAGCCTTCGTAGGTCATTGCATTTTCGATGACTTTGGGTGTGATTACATTCGTTTGAATCATGTTAATGTTTTACGGTGAAAATTAAATTCAACAGCTTAACAAGGCAATGGAATGAATGTTCCTAATCAATTGGAGAAAAGAGGGATTGTAAAAAAACCGACAAATAGAACTTGCTATTTGTCGGTTTTGAATTTGTAGTTGAAGCGTGTATTTGAATTCTTAGAATCCTTTTCGTTCCATCGCCAATCGGTAGGCATTGAAGTATTTTTGACCGAGTGTATTCCATGAGAAATTTTCGGTCAATCCTTCTGCATGATTACGTTGAGCGATTCGTTCACGACGAGTTTGTTTCACAAAATCAAATAGCACATCTGTCAGTTGTTCAGCCGCTTCGTCAAAAGTTTGATTGCGTCGTCGAATCACAAATACGCCATTGTCTTCTAAGTTTCGGACATTGCGTTTGGCATAATCTCCAAAGCCTGCTAAGTCGCTTGTCACTGCAGGAACTCCTCGCGCCAAACATTCCACAGGTGTATAACCCCATGGCTCGTAATAACTTGGGAAAATGCCTAAGTGACAGCCCCTTACAAACTGCTCGTAATCCATTTTGAACAATGGATTGGTCGAATCAATAAAATCGGGGTGATAGACAATCTTGACAGGATCTTGTTCGTAGTTGAACATTTTACGAGCCCTAATGGACTGCAATATTTGGTCATTGGCATCGTCAATGAGGTTGTGTGTCACTAAAATTGGTAGATGGTCACTTTTCCAACTCTGTACTGTTTTCTTGTAACGAAACTGCCAATAATCATCTACAAAATCTCGAAGTTCGGGCAAATTGGGGTCGGTACTCGTTGCTGCTTCGTAAAACAGTTTTTCTCCAATCTTTTCTTGAATGGCATTGCAGGTTTGTTTGATTTCTTCCATGAACGCACGCAATTCCAAAACTCTTGGATTGATGCTCGTAAAAGGCTGTTTTGTAACAAAAAAGGTGACAATATTGATGTCCACTTTTGCCTTTTTCATTCGCTGATTGAGGCGGGAGAGAGCCTCTAAGGTCAAATCATAGCCCTTGTTTTCAAATTCAAAACGACCAGAAGTGAAAAAATACAAAGTTTTGTCGAGGTCGAAAGTATAGTTATTGAAGAAATGTCCCATGACAAATTCATGGATTTTCTTTTTAAAGAGCAAATGATAGTTTTGAAATTCGTGAAGAGCCGCAAAGCGGGTGTGATTGATGCCGTTGGGGAGCATCAAGTCCGATTTTCGACCCAAAAGATGCTCACATTCTACATCCGTTACTCGACTTACAGTGGTCATAACATCCGCATTTTGGGCTGCCAATCGCTCCATCTGCACTTGCGGAACAATTTGTCGTTTTTGAGATTCTGTATGCCAATCCGTTTGAGAAATGCGTTTGTAAAAGTTTTTGTCGCTCATGGCCATATAGCGACCCAGTTTGGTGGCGTGAGTTGTAAAAACGGTCGCAATGTTCTTCAATCCCAAACGTTTGATGTCTGCAATAGGCAAACCTGCCATCCATTCGTGAAAATGGGCAATGATTGGACGTTCTGTTACCTCTGGATTGGCGAGATGTTGGATAAAAGTTCTGATCAAATAGCTGAAGGCGACTACTTCATGCACCAAGTCCGATTCGTAACCGCTGTCTGGAATATAGAGTTGATAATGTGCTGCCAATTCCTGTTTGATGGCATACATTTTAGCGAATGCTTGCTTTATGTTGATGAGAATCGCCTTGGGTTTGCCGTCAATGAGCCAATGACCATAATGGACTTCATAGCCCGCAGCCCGCATGTTCAAGACAGCCTTACCGTAGGAGTCCGAAAAATCATCGGTAGCTTGAAATTCAAACGGAATTTTATTATTTAACACGGGCCCCAATACACAGTATTGCTCTTGCCACCGCTTGATGATGTAAGGAGTTTTAGATTGAATAACAGTGTAAATCCCGCCCACTTTATTGCAGACTTCCCAAGCAATTTCTAGAAGTAAAGGTTCGTAAAGAGTGTTGGTTTTCAATGTGATATATTTTTAAAATTAAAAATCTATTTTAGCATTAGAAGAGAGAGGTATGAAGGAATTTACCAATTTTTTTTTCGCTTCTTACTTCCCTCTTCTCACCTTCGTTTAGCAAGGTGACATTGCCATTGAAGTGAAAGTTTTTCCTTTCCATTTAAATTGGATATGAGGTGTTTGGGTATCGTCTTCTTCGAATATTTTTGAAGTAAAAAGGACATCGTAGCGATCTCCATTTTGGTCAAATAAGGCAATGTTTTCTCCTTTGATTTCCCAAGTCCAATTCATTTCGGACAATACAGTGCGCTCACCATCCGGACTTACTTCAATATCTCTAAACACAACCTTGCCCTGTTCGACTCGCCACCATTCGGGTTCAAAATCAAATTCCATCAAGTGTTGTCCTTCTTTTGTTTCTTCTTCGTAGTTGGTGAACAATCCGTACTGAATGAATTGTACCAAAGTCGCATCTGCCCAAAAACCGTCTCCTGTAAAGTGAATAGGTTCTAAGCGCACCATTTCAGGTACTTGTAAACTATCCGTTGCTTCCAATCGAAAAGTTAGGCTTGGAAATAACTTGTCTATAATCTCTCGGTCTGTATAAGTGCCTTCCTCAAATTGTAGCTTCAATCCTTGAATACATTTTGTGCAATCGTAAAAAGGAAAGGCTTCGGAAGAAGTCAATACAACATTTTCATTGTTGGCGGTATAACTAAAAGTAGTTGCTGTTTGATCTCCACAAGGCTCTAATGGGTCGGTCATTTCAATGCTAAAATCGAAAGGCAGTGGCTCTTGTAGCAATATTTCGGTGATTTTGATAAACTCATCAGCTCCTACCAAACGCCATTCTAAACCATAGACATGGGTTTGAACGCCTTCTGTGACAGTAAAATTTTCTGCATCAAAAGTCCTACTAATGATTAAGCCCTCTATTGCCTCCGCATTTTCTACCGTTTTGGGTTGGTCAGTAGTGTTTTTTGAACCCTCCGTAGTCAATTTGTTTTGCTCTGCTATTTTTGCATCCTCCGTAGCAGCGGTTTCGCTACTGTCACTGACACAGGCAAATAAGAGTAGGGTCATCAAAAGACAAGGAAATATTCTTAGCATAATTTGCGTCTTTTTTTAATCATGAATGTAAAGTAAACAAAAAAATAATTATTAACACCAATTTTGAATGAATAATGTTGGGCTATAAAATAAACATATATTATTTTTTTGTCACAAAAAAAATAGGGCAGTAAGTATCAAAACTTACTGCCCTATTTTAGATTGTATAATGCTTGATTTTTCTATTCCTTCACCACCTTCTTCGTCACTGTCCAATCACTTGAAGTCAATCGAACCATATAAACACCTGTTGCAAAGTTAGATAAATCCACCGTTGCAGTAGTTTTTGTTTCGGAAGAAGTCAAGTCACGCTTTGAAATCTGTTGTCCATTCACTTCAAAAACTTCTATGGTTACCGACATTTGTACCGAAGTATCGAAGTCAATATTCAGAAAATCATTGGTTGGATTCGGGAAGAATCGAATCAGATTATTTGCCAAAATCGGATCAATAGCGGTGTCAATAATTTCGACATCTTGGCAAGAAGTATTTTCCCCAACCGAATTGACAACAGTCAAACAAATAGTGTAATTGCCGGGAGCAGCATAGGTATGTATAGGTGGATTTTGACCATCGAAGGTTGTTCCATCACCAAAATCCCATAGCCATGATTCGGCATTGTCGGACTTATCCGAAACAAAAACATCAAATTCGTCAATTCCTACAGTGAAGTCTGCCACAGGCATGAGCAGCTCTTGAGGTTCTACACACAAATCCAAACGCCAATTGTTCAAAGCACCTCCATCTATTTCCGCATCGTCTCGCACTTGAAGCGTCCAGGTTCCGAATGACAATTCTTCATTGAAGACACTCAGTCCATTTTCGGGTAGATAGATACCGCCATCATCGTAAGGACAAGGAGGTGTTGTAGTAGCTGCATCGTCGAAAGTAATATTAAAACTCTCACTCTCCCCACATTCACCCGCAATCAAGACCACCTCTGTTCCCAAAGGACTAATCAAACTAAAGGTCAAGTCACCAATAAAATCGTGGACTCCCTCTACGCTTATATTGACATCTTTGATGATTCCTTGTTCGGTAATATTGAGTGTGCTGGTATAAGTTTGTGGATTTCCATCATCAATCGTAATAGGAATGTCTATACTTTGGGTTTGTGTACAAACCATGTTTGGAGTAGTAAAACGGAAAGTTTCCGACCAATCTCCGACTCCACATTCGTTTGCGCCACGTACTCGCCAATAGTAGGTCGTCATTCCGTCTAATAAAGGTGTATCGTAAAGGTTCGTACCAACAAGGGTTTCCGATAATACTACATTAGTGAAATCTTGGGTAGTAGAGACTTCCAGTTGGTGTGTATCCAATCCTTCAATGCCCAACCATCGTAAAGTAGTCGAAAGACCAGAGAGGGTGGTGCCATTGATAGGTGCAGACAAAGGAGTTATGCCCGTAATCGCTCCCAATACAGAAATGGTCACTTCCAAGTTGCTTGTTTCAGTTCCATCTGTTGCCGAAATAACAACGGTGTAATTCCCTTCGGTAGTCAATCCATCTACGGTGACATCCACAATTGCACCAGGCGAAGTTGTGGATTCACTAAAGCCAACCACTGTACCCATTGGCGCATCTTCAGTAGTCAAACTAACATTGGTAGCAAAGTCGGTTCCAATTGTCAGCGAGAAAGTAGCCGTTTCGTTGGGACAAGCTTCAATTAGTTCGGGCAAACTCGTCAGTGAAAAATCGGGGTTCGCACAAATCTGCAATTTCCAAGATTGAAGTGAACCACCATCAAAAAAGCCCGTATCTTCAACCCGCAAAGTCCACGTTCCCTGTGAATTTTCACCTATAAAATCGCTCAAATTTCCATCAGGACGGTGTGTATTTCCTAAGTTTATTGGGCAAGAAATGGGTGTATCTGCATTGTCATCAAAACTGATGTTGAAGTTTTGTGATACATCACATTCACCTGACATCAATACGACTTCTGTTCCCATAGGGGAAATAAGAGTGAAGACCAAATCTCCAACATAGCTGTGTAGTCCTGTAATGTTTAACACCTTTATATCTGCAATAAGGGAGGAGGCTGCAATTTCAATAGTTGAGTTGATAGTACTTGGTTCGAATGGATTGATTTCTAACATCTCTTCTGTGCTACCCGAAGTGCAAGAGATTCGTGGAGTGGTGAAACTAAATGTTTCTGACCAATCTCTATTATCACAAACATTCACTCCACTTACTCGCCAATAGTAGGTTGTGTTGCCTGGTAGCTCGGGGCTGATAAAATCTACCGTAGGGATTATTTCCGAAACCACAACATCATTGAAGTCTATGTCTGTTGCTATTTCGATGTGATAACCTGTGATTCCGCCCAAAATACCCCAATTCATAGTAGCATTGAGTCCTTCAATCGTGCTTTCATTTAGGGGTAGGTTGGGGGTAGGGGAAGCCGCAATAGGTGGCACCACTGTTAGGTTCACCTGTGTAAAGCTGTTGTGAGTTCCGTCAGTGGCCGAAATGGTTAGTGAATAAATGCCGATAGTAGTAAGGTTGTCAATTGTTGCCGTTACGATACTTCCTGGGGTAGTAGGGTTTTCGCTGTACGTTACTGTCGCATCTGTTGGCAAGCCAGCAATGTTCATATTTACTCCGCTGTCCTCAAAGGCTTCTCCTAATCGTATTGGAATTTCCAGTGGTTGATTGACACAGGCAGTTATGTTTTCAGAAGCCAATAAAGCAAAATCAGGTGCCACACACAATTGCAGACCCCAACTTTCTAAACTGCCTCCGTCTCCATTGAAGTCATCTGTCACTCGCATGGTCCATACTCCAAGAGGGCTTTCTCCATTGAAGGCAGCCAAAGGGTTGGCGGGCTGATAAGTATTGCCATCTGCATAAGGACAGGGTGGGAGAGAAGCCGCTCCATCATTGAAGTTTACATCAAAATTGGCAACACTTCCACATTGACCTGATATCAAAGTCACTTCTGTTCCAGCAGGACTGATCAAAACAAATTCTAAATCACCAAGGAAAGAGTGTGTGCCTTTTAAACCAATTACGTCAATATCTGAGATGATTCCCAATTGGTCAATTTCAAGTGTTGAAGTTATCGTTCCTGCAGGGAAATCTGGCATTTCAATCGGTAGGTCGTTGGCTTGTGGCAAGGTGCATCTAATGTCGGCAGTCGTAAAACGGAAGGTTTCCGACCATTCTCCTGCGCCACATATATTGATGGCTCTCGTTCGCCAATAATAAGTTGTTTCGGGCTCTAATGTAATACCCGTAAAACTGGCATCTTCCAAATTATCAGAATCAATCACAAGTGTTTGAAAATCCTCTACTAAAGATACTTGTATGTCATACATTGCATCTGCAATCACCTGCCATTCATAAATTGGGTTGGTGGTGACACTGACTGCTTCATGTGGAGGATCCATTAAAGTCGGTGTTTCGGGGATGTCTTCTACAATGCTCAGGGTGAACAAACTACTTCCTGTATCAAAGCCATCAGAGCCGAAAAATTCTATGCTGTAAGTACCTGTCGACAATGCAGATAGATTGGTGAGTGTCACCATTGATGTACCGCCTGTTGGAACAGGATTGTTGCTAAATTCGACTAATAGACCTTCGGGAAGGTCGCCTGTGAAAAAGCCCACATTTCCAACAAAATTGTCGGTGATAGATAAGTCGAAGGCAAAACTATCCAAGTTTTGATTGCAGATTTCGATAAAACTTTCGGTGAGACTCAGTCCGTAGCTGCAATCTTTCCCTTCAATGCCTGTTTCTACAATGTTGTCAGGATCCAACCAATCTTTGAGGCGAGTCTGGGGACTTCCTCCGCCTTCCCACGATTTATGAATCCAACCATATTCGTCGTATTCGTCATTGCCACAAGCCGCCAAACCACCTGATAATTGCCCAACAATCTGCTTGTCCAAATTGAACAAAGGAGAGCCTGAAGAACCTCCTTCTGTTGTGCCTGTATCCCAGTCGTTTACTCTCAAATGTGTTTCGGGAACAACTCCTCCAAAACTACTAAGCGTGCAAGCGTCGTTTTCAAAACTGATGCGCTTTTCTTCAACACCTGGATGGTGAATTCCGATAACTCCAGTGGGAATCTCTGGGCTTTTGTTCCAGCCTGCAAAATAAGCTTGGGCGGTTTCCGAAACAGGGTCGTCCAATTCTATTAAGGTGAAATCGGTGGGTTGGTAAGTAGCCCTCAAAGTACTTCCTGTATTGAAGTCGTCCAAGCTACCATCTCCTCCTGTACCACTTTCGGGAGAGTTGGGTTGTCGGCAATAGCTGTTTTGGTAGTTCCAATAAACGACTACAGAGGCAGCATTATTATTGCGAATACCGCAGTGGTCAGCCGTTAAAAAATAAGGGGTGCAATCGTTTCGAGCAGTGTTGATCAATGCACCCGAACAGGCAAGATTCCCGCCTATCGAGTAGGCTCCTGCTGCTCGAATAATATCTCTGTAGTCATCTACTCTTGGAAATCCATCAGGTGCGCCACAAATTACATCCAAATTACAAGAACCTGAAAGCAATTTTTGACCAAAACCCATAAAATCGTGATTGACTGTACCCAACTCCAATGCAAGTTCTGTTAAGTTTTCACGAGCAATTTGAAGCTCCAACACTATTTCTTCGCCTTCAATGATGGGAGTCCACAATTGCTTGTGAAGATCATTATCATTTGCGGTGAATGGACCCAAGATTTTTTTGTAATCAGGCGTATAGATAAAAAACTGACTGTTTTTGGGCAAGAAAAATTGGTGGAAACCCAAATTCAAAGACAAGGCGTTGGCAGAATATAGTTTCAATCGCCATACTGCATTTCCTTTTTTGAGATTCTCCCAAGTACCGTGTGTTTGGGGTGTGATACTGACTTCAATAGGTTCTGCAAACTGTATTGCCCTCGATTTAGTCTTTTCTCTCTCTGCCAACTCTTTTGTTTTCAAGAGTTTGTTGTTTACTTTTGGAAGAATAATTCGCTCTACTTTGGAAAGAGGAAGTGCTGTTTTAGCCAATTGTTGATTGTTTTGTGCATACGTATAAGAGCACAGAAAAAGGGCTAAAAAGCACAGTGTAAAATTTCTCATGTATGATGGATGTTTTATATGGGCTTAAAATTAAGCATTTATCACATCACAATGATTTTTTTTTTATGTGGATAATCTGACTTGTAAGGTAAGTGACGCTTGATAGCGAATATTAAGTAAAATTAATGAGCGATGATGAAAGATAGTATATTGCTTTGTGTGCCTCTCAAAGTCACATCAAAAATCTTTGATTCTACGTTGATTGTAGAAACCTCTACTTCATCAATGATCTCTTGATGGGAATCCAACAACAACAATCGGTATTTGCTTTCGGGCTGAAGTCTAAACCAAAAACCTCCGTCCTGACGAGTAAAGGTTTTTAATTGGCAGCCGCTTTGAACCTCTTCAAGTAGCACAAGTGCATTGGTGATAGGTTGTTGAGTGTCTTCGTCTAAGACAGAGCCTATAACTGCTAAGTTGTAGCTTTGTAAGCTAATGGGTTGAAGTAGTATGAGGATTAGACATACTATTCCTGCTAGAAATAAAATTAAAATTATTTGAAATAGCATAGTTTTATAAGGTGAATTTGGGTGTATAGAAAAAGTATTCGTGGTGCTTGTTTTGGTTTCTAATCATTTTTCTTACAAAAACAATACCTAAGCTACTTTTTTAAAGACAATGACTCACTTTATTAAATTTTCCTCCCAATAATTCATTTTTTTGACAATCAACTGACAAAAATGTTTTTCCTCAAAACTGCTGTTATATTCTGTTGGTCAGTTCAATAAGTAGGGTTTTGCACTCTAAAAGAAGGTCAAGCTTATTTCTTCAAAACATGACTGTTTTACGCATGTTTTGAAAATAGAAAGTCATTTTTGCTTGACTAAGGACAATACCATGAGTGATAACAGAAAGGAAACTCATTATACACTTTTATTCTACGTTCTATGAACTTCTTTTTCGGTAAAGTTTTTTAGCCTTTAGTTTTCACACAGCTAGTTCAGAACTTAGCCCCGCTCAACTGTTGGCAAAGCCTCGCTATTACTGCTACATCACCACCGACTTACTTGCCTCACTCTTCCCACTTTTCGTACTCAATTTCACCGCATAAATCCCTCTTTACGAATATTTTACCTTCAAAATCAAAACCAAAGCCTCTGTTTTGGGTGGCAAGTTCAAGGGAATGTATGTGATTTTATCTCGAAAACCTGTTGAAAACGATGCTTGGCACATGATGGTTTTGGATGGGGAGAATAAGAAAGGTTTTGACGATACGATGGCTTTGGTGCGAATGAGTTTGAATTTTGGGAAGTAGCATAAATGTCGCCGACACCTTTAGGTTTGGCGACATTTGAAGCGGCTTTTAAGAAAAGCAAGGCGAAATTCCCTAACTTGTGCCATTATTTTACCTTGTATCTAAACTATGCAACGCCAACTTCAAAGACTGCAAAAATCACTGGTAGGAGAATTGTATTTTGACGACATGATGCGGGCGATATACGCTACCGATGCATCTGTTTACAGAGAATTGCCGCTTGCAGTAGCGATTCCGAAAAATACGGACGACCTCAAAACAATTATCCAATTTGCCCACCAAAATAAAACCTCTATCATACCCCGAACCGCAGGAACTTCATTGGCGGGGCAGTGTGTGGGTGATGGCATTGTGGTAGATGTCTCCAAACATTTCACCAAAATAATAGAAGTCAATTCCGAACAAAATTGGGTGCGTGTTCAGCCTGGCGTGATTCGAAACGACCTCAACAAACACCTCAAACCTTACAGTTTGCATTTCGGTCCGCTTACCTCAACGGCAAGTCGAGCGATGATTGGCGGTATGGTCGGTAACAATTCTTGTGGCACATACTCAACTGTTTATGGAAATACCCGTGACCATTTGTTGGAGGTCAAGGCTATATTAAGCGATGGTTCGGAAGTGGAGTTTAAGGCATTGCCGAAAGACGAATTTCGCAAAAAGTGCATTGGCAGCAGTCTTGAAAGTCAGATTTACCGACACATCAGCCAAACACTGAATCACCCCGAAAAACAGCGTGAAATTCGGGAGCAGTTTCCCAAACCAAGTATTCGCCGCCGCAATACAGGCTATGCTTTGGATGAACTCTTGAAGAGCAATATGTTCACTTCGGGAGGCGACAACTTCAATTTTTGCAAACTCATTGCAGGTTCGGAAGGCACTTTGGCATTTATCACCGAAATTAAAATCCACCTCAACCCACTTCCACCGCCCGAAATTGGTTTGTTGTGCGCTCATTTTGAATCAATTGATGAGGCATTGAAGGCGGTAGTTTTGGTGATGAAGCACGAGGTGAGAGCTGTGGAGTTGATGGACAAAATCGTGTTGGACTGCACAAAGGCAAATATTGAGCAGCAAAAAAACCGTTTTTTCATTGAAGGTGCCCCCAAAGCCATTTTGATTATTGAAGTAGGAGCAGAGCGGAGTTCAGAAGTTGCTCGAAAACTCAATGCGATTGAAAAAGACTTGGAAGACAATCGAATGGGGTATCACTATCCGCGTGTTCTTCCGCCAGATGTGGGTAGAGTTTGGGCTTTGCGGTCAGCGGGTTTGGGCGTTTTGGCGAATATTCCTGGTGACAAAGCACCTGTGGCAGTCATTGAAGATACTGCCGTAGAATTGCAGGATTTACCTGCTTACATTGCAGAGTTTACCGAAATCATGGACAAATTTGAGCAGCAATCGGTCTATTATGCCCATGCTGATGCGGGAGAATTGCACTTGCGTCCGATTTTGGATTTGAAGAAGACAGAAGACCGTCGGATGTTTCGGGAGATAGGGGAGGCTTCTGCAAAGTTGGTCAAAAAATACGATGGTTCTTTGAGTGGTGAACATGGCGACGGTCGTGTGCGAGCGGAGTTTATACCGATTATGGTGGGCGCAAAAAACTACCAACTCTTTCGGGAACTCAAACAAACGTGGGACCCTCAAAATATCTTCAATCCTGGCAAAATTGTCAATGCTGCGCCAATGGACACTTCGCTGCGCTACGAAGCAGAACAAGAAACACCTGAACTGGACACCGTTTTTGACTTTTCCGAAACGGGCGGCATTTTGCGAATGGCAGAAAAATGCAATGGTACAGGCGATTGCCGCAAAACGCATTTGTCGGGCGGAACGATGTGTCCGAGCTATATGGCGACTCGAAACGAACAGGACAGCACACGGGCAAGGGCAAATATTTTGCGGGAATTTTTGACCCGAAACAAGGACTACGAAAATCCCTTCAATCAGCAAGAGATTTACGATGTGTTGGACTTGTGTTTGTCCTGCAAAGGTTGTACTTCCGAATGTCCTTCAAATGTAGATATGGCAACGATGAAAGCCGAATTTTTGCACCAATACTACAAAAGCAACGGTATTCCGAAACGAGCCAAACTGTTCGCCAACTTTGGAAAACTGAATGGCATGGCTGCCATGTTGCCAACCATCAGTAATTTGTTTACTTCGAGCCGATTAACTGCGCCTTTGCTCAAAAAAATGATGGGCGTTGCCCCAGAGCGTTCCTTACCTTCACTCTACAAAACGACCTTGCGAAAATGGTACAAAAAAGAGTACTCGAAAGTGGCTGCAAAAGCGCACACACATTTTGGTGGAATCGAAAAACGATTGAAAGGAAAGGTTTATTTTTTCTGTGATGAATTTACCAATCTCACTGACACCAAAGTGGGCATTGATGCGGTTCAATTGTTGGCGCATTTGGGCTATGAAGTGGAAATGATAGAACATGAAGAAAGTGGTCGGGCGCATTTGTCGAAAGGTTTTGTGGAAGAGGCACAGCAAATGGCGCAAAGGAATGTGGCGATTTTCAAGGATTTGGTGAGTGAAGAAGTCCCCTTGGTCGGCATTGAACCTTCTGCAATTTTGGGTTTTCGGGATGAATATCCAAAATTGGTCAAAAAAGAGAACCAAGAAGCGGCTAAGACTTTGGGTAAAAATGCCTTGATGATTGAGGAGTTCCTTTATCGAGAGCTGCAAAACGGCAATATCAGTTCGGAGCAATTCACCGATGAGACGCTCTACATCAAACTGCATGGGCATTGTCACCAAAAATCCCTTTCTTCTACCGATTTTTCAGCTTTTGCTTTGTCTTTGCCCCGCAACTATATGGTGGAAGTGATTCCTTCGGGTTGTTGTGGAATGGCGGGTTCGTTTGGTTATGAGGCGGAACATTATGAGGTGAGTATGCAGGTCGGCGAATTGGTGCTGTTTCCTGCAGTGCGGAGTGCGGGCGAAAAAATGGTGATTGCTGCGCCTGGCACGAGTTGTCGACATCAGATTTGGGATGGTACTGGACGAGAGGCGAAACATCCTGTGGAGGTGCTTTGGGAGGCTTTGAAGAAGGATAGTTGATATTGCTTACTTGGTTTTGGAAATTGAACGGAGAGATGGAGAGATTTTTTTGAAAGAATGAATGGAAACCTTGACAACACTTGAAAAGTTTGTCAACGGTTGGAGTGGTGATTGAACATAGGGGCACGGAGAGATTTTCTGCACTTGGTTATGGAAATTCAACGGAAACTTTGGCAACGATTGGGGTGATGATGGAACACAGGCAAAGAGGGTTTTACTCAACTCAACGATAAAAGATTAGCCATGCACATAATAAAAAACGAAGACGAATTCAAGCTTCAAATCGTTGATAATCATCAACTGGTTGTATTTATTTTTCATAATTGGTCAGGACCTTCTCGTACGGCAAAGAAGGTTATTGAAGAATGGGAAAAAGAGAGTGAGCGACAAATATATTTACTGGATGCTTCTTCCATATATTTGGAAAAGGAAGATTACCTCTTTCAATGGCTTTATGAACAAGAAAAGGGCGATTGGTCAAAAGAAGGAATTATGACAATCAATAGATACAGTCCCAGAAGCAGGGTTCATGCTTATGGTGAAACAATATGGATAAGGAATCAAAAAGTGATTGGTTTTGAGGGCGTTTTTGGTTCTTTTGATTCCAATGAATTAGAAGCAAGAACCAAAGCATTATTTAAGGAAACCACAAACACCTAAAAACAATTATCAACTCAAACATAATGAATACAAATAGTTTAATCCACGAAAGCAGTCCTTACCTTCTCCAACACGCCCACAATCCAGTCGACTGGCATCCGTGGGGAACAGCAGCATTGGAGAAAGCACAGAAAGAGGACAAACCGATATTGGTGAGTATTGGCTATGCGGCTTGTCATTGGTGTCATGTGATGGAACGAGAATCGTTTGAGTCGGAAGAAGTGGCGGCGTATATGAATGAGCATTTTGTGAATGTCAAGGTGGATAGAGAGGAACGCCCCGATGTTGACCAGATTTATATGGATGCGGTTCAGATGTTGTCGGGTTCGGGTGGATGGCCCTTGAATTGTTTTTTGACTCCCGATGGACGACCTTTTTATGGGGGTACATACTATCCTCCCAAACCGATGTACAATCGACCGAGTTGGCTGCAAATATTGGAGCAGATTTCCAACGTTTTCAAAACTCGGAGAAAGGATGTAGAGGAACAGGCAAATCAATTGACCTATCACATTGCGACAAGTGACCAAGGCAAAAGTCAAAACACACTGATTGGATTGGATTTTGAGCAGCCTTTTGAAGCCGAAGAGTTGGAGGGGATTTTTCAGAAGGTGACCAAATATTTTGATGCCGTTGATGGTGGTTTTGGAGGTGCGCCCAAGTTTCCTGGTACAATGAGTTTGCAGTTTTTGCTGAATTATTATCACTATACACAAACAGAGGCTGCAAAAGAACACGCCTTGTTTTCGATTGACAAGATGATTTTTGGTGGGATTTACGACCAAATTGGAGGCGGTTTTGCTCGTTATACAGTAGATAAAAAATGGTTGGTGCCGCATTTTGAGAAGATGTTGTACGACAATGCTTTGCTGATTGGAGTCATGACGGATGCCTACAAATTGACCAAACGGGACTTGTATCGAGAAACGATTGAAGATACTTTGGCTTTTGTGGAGCGAGAAATGTTGCATCCCGATGGTGGTTTTTATGCTTCGTATGATGCGGACTCGGAGGGCGTTGAAGGGAAATTTTATGTTTGGGATAAGTCGGAGATTGATGAAATATTGAAGGAAGAGGCTGCAATGTTTAACCGTTTTTATGAGGTGACGGAGGACGGAAATTGGGAGCATAAGAATATTTTGAACAGAGAAATGACTTATCGTGATTTTGCAGCGAAGGAAAATATGCCCGTTGAAGCATTGAAGGAAAAATTGCAAAAGGCACGACAACAGCTTTTTGAAGTGAGGGAAAAACGGGTGAAGCCTGGGCTGGATGATAAAATTATTTTGTCTTGGAATGCCATGATGGTTACTGCTTTTGCGAAAGCATATCAAGCCTTGCTGCAGGCGCACTACAAGGATATTGCAGTGGAGAATCTTCAATTTTTGTTTGACAAATTTGCAGTGGGTGAAAATGGAGAATTGAAGCATACTTATAAAAATGGCAAGGCGCAGTTTCCTGCATTTTTGGACGATTATGCTTTGTTGTTGGAAGCTATTATTGAAGTATTTCAAATTAGTTTTGACGAAAAGTTATTGGAGTGGGCTGCAAAATTGACGAATTACGTTTTTGCGAATTTTGAAGATTCCAAAAGTTTTTTGTTTTACTATACGCCTAAAGGTCAGCAAGACATCGTGCTTCGCAAAAAGGAATTTTACGACAATGCGACTCCGTCGGGCAATTCTACAATGGCGCACAATTTATTGAAGTTGTCGGTATTGTTGGATGAACCAAAATACCACGAAAGGGCGGTTCAGATGGTGAAAAGTATGGAGGAATCTATATCAAAATACCCGACTTCTTTTGCTCGTTGGCTCAATGCCATGACCTTTTTGGTGTTTCCACTTCAAGAAATCGCTGTGGTGGGCAAAAATGCAGAGGTTTTGATTGCAGAACTTCAGCAATTGTTTACGCCCAATAAATTGTTGATAATGGATGAGAAAGGTGAAAGCATGCATCCATTAGTGGTAAATAGGTATATGGAAGGGAAGACTTTAATTTATCGCTGTCAGAATTTTGTGTGTGAACGTCCTGTGGAAACAGTGGCAGAGCTTTTTTGAATTCAAATTCAACACGTTTCTCTTGTGTTTCAATTGGAATTCAATAATGTGAGGATGAAACTTTAGAGTGAAATTGGGCAGTTTGTTTTTTTGATGCAAGTGTTTGGTTTTTAATATGTTGTTGTGTGTATGCAAATTCTAAACTTCCATCGTTGATGTCACTGTTAAAATTGTTTCAGACGAATATCGATTTTTGATAGCAGGCTTCTATCTTCTGGATTATGATGCCTATTTCCGCAACTTTTATGACATATTAGGGAACTTGTAACCCATATTACCGATTTATTTTTGCTATATTTGTGAGCAATGCCCCTGTGGACATTTTTAATTAGGTTTAAAAAATTTAACTCATCAAAATTCTTCTTCTAACTAATATAATAAATAACACACTAAGAGTGTGTTGTTTAAAATCTCCTTCGAATATTGAAAAAAAAAATTACCCTACTCAATAATTTCATTTCATAGCCGTTTTTAGTTAGTATATGAATCCTCTGCAAAAAACAATTACATTTTTGGCAATGAGTTGGTTTTGCTGCGCTACAACAAGTTTGGCACAACAATTCACTCAGCTTACTCAATACATGAACAATCAATTGACTTATAATCCTGCCTATGCAGGAAGTAAGGAGGATGTGAATGTAGAAGCAGGCATTAGAATGCAATGGTTGGGCATTGAAGGAAGTCCTATGACACAAGTTGTAGGAGTTCACTTGCCTGTTGCAGGGATTAAAAGCGGTATTGGACTGAATATTGTCAATGATTTGTTGGGAGCTGAACGCAATACTGGCTTGATGCTCTCGTATGCTTATCGAGCTAAGCTCGGAGCAAAGTCAAGACTGGCTATTGGCTTCAATATTGGAGGTATTCAAAAGAGTCTCAACGGTGATAAGTTGCGTTCACCAAATGGTGATTATATAGGAGGTATTGATCATGGTGATGATTTTATACCTATCGGTGTAGCGTCAGGATTTTCGCCTGATGCAGGATTTGGTATATACCTCGAAGCAGACAAACTAACGATTGGGTTGTCTGCTCAACATCTATTAGAACCCACAATTAGCTTTGATGCACCTTCAAGTGGAAGTTATGACATACACTTCAAACGTCATTTTTTCTTCTTTGGTGCGTATGAAATGGAAATAGGCAATATACTTTTGTATCCCTCGTTATTGCTAAAGTCTGATTTGGTGAAACTGCAAGGAGAGGTAAGCGCAATTGCTGCATTTGGAGATATTTTCAAAGCAGGCTTGGCATTTAGAGGACTCGAACCCGATTCTTTTGATGCTATTTCCATATTAGGTGGCATAGATATAAGCAGGCAATTGACGTTCATGTATTCTTACGATTTTACCTTATCTAACCTAAGAGATGCTAGTTCTGGCTCACATGAATTATCGGTGCATTACAAGATTCAAGATTTACTTCCGACAAAAAAGGGAAAGGCGACCTATACACCGAGATTTTTGTAAGCGAAATTTTGAAAGAAAAACAAATTGAACTAATTTTGCGACTCAAAAATATTTTTTATTTTTTAATATAACTTGTGTTTTAAATTTGCTCTTCGTATGAAAAGATTTGCATTAGGCTGTACTTTGATATTACTTGTATGCGTGAACTTTAGCTGTCAACGCTCCAAACAAGTCAATGATACTGGGCAGGTAATGGGGGTTTTAGATAGACCTGATTGGAATCATATTAATCCACATGGCATGTCTTACATTCCCTCAGGAACGTTCCACACTGGACCGAGTGATCAAGATGTAAACAACTCGCTGGTTCAAAGAAGTAAGTCAAAATCCATCCAAGGATTTTACATGGATGAAACGGAAATTACCAACAACGAATACCGAGAGTTCGTCTATTATGTACGTGACTCCATCGGACATACTCTTCTCGATCACTTTGAAGAAGATGATAGTGGAAAACAAAAAATTGATTGGACTTATGATATAGATTGGTCTCCTGACTCAGAAGATGCAGGTGCATTGGATAGAATGTTCTATCAAGGAGATGATCAATTTTGGGGTAGAAGAGACATCAATACTGGTGAATTGGTGTTTGAATACGATTGGTACGATTGGAAAGCTGCGGCTAAACCTGCCAATAGAAATCAAGCCAGAAGTTCTTTTATCAAAACTGAAAAAGCAAAAATTTATCCTGATACGTTGGCTTGGGTAAGCGACTTCTCTTACTCTTACAATGAGCCAATGACTCGTAATTATTTTTCTCACCCTGCATTTGATGACTATCCTGTTGTTGGTGTAAACTGGAATCAAGCTGCAGCTTTCTGTGCATGGAGAACCAAGTTTTGGAACGACCATGCTAATGTAGAAACAATGAGTGAAGAATTCCGTCTTCCCTTCGAACATGAGTGGGAATATGCTGCAAGAGGTGGTCTGGAAAATGCTCCTTATCCTTGGGGTGGACCTTATGTAAGAAACCAAAGAGGTTGTCTTCTTGCCAACTTCAAACCTGGTAGAGGTAACTATCCAGAAGATGGTGGTTTCTATACAGTTCGTGCAGATTCTTATCACCCAAATGATTATGGTCTTTACAATATGGCAGGAAACGTGTCAGAGTGGACTTCAACGGCTTTCTACGAAAATGCCTATTCCTTTGACCATGACATGAACCCTGACATTCGTTACGATGTAAAAGAAGAAGATACCCCTACAATGAGAAGAAAAGTAATCAGAGGTGGTTCTTGGAAAGACATCGCATATTATATACAAACAGGTACCCGTCACTGGGAATATCAAGATACTTCAAAATCTTACATCGGTTTCCGTTCAGCGTTAACCTTCCTAGGTCGTTCTATTGACGATAAATACTAATTTAGCGTTTTTTACTGAACGAATAGCGTTACAATTTTTTATCCTACGAAGTTTTCACTACATTGCAATCTCTTTTTGTTGGTAGTGAAAACTTCCTATGTTGATTTGTTTCAACTAAACTATTTTCTTTTTAAAAACTTAAAAACTTATTCAACACTATGGCTTGGTATCATTCGCAAGGCTTTCAAAGATTTAAAAACTGGTGGATTGGTTTTGGAGCTGGTATGATTATTCTCGGCGCAATGTTCAAGATCCTGCACTGGAAAGGTGCAAACGAAGTATTGATGTTCTCAATGATTTGGGAAGCTTCAATTTTCTTCCTTCAAGGATTCTTGCCTCCTCACAAGGAGTACTTCTGGGAAAAATTATATCCAGGTTTAGACGACCACAAAGCAAAAGTACAAGCAATTAGTTCAACAGCCGCACCTGTGGACAATGTAACTAATGAGCTAAACAAACAATTGAACGAGAGTGGTGTAAACCAAAATCTTATTAAAAGATTGGGTGGACACTTAGGAGAATTGGGTAAAAACCTTGAATCTCTCTCAGGTGTAACTGGCACTGCTGGTGCAACAAGTGAATATGCTAAAAATGCGAAAGCAGCAGCAGAATCACTTGGTAAAGTAAAGGTGGCATATGACAAAGCGGCAAACGTTGCTGGAGAGTTGGAAGTAGCTACAGAACATACTCGCAAATATCAAGAGCAAGTTTCTGCAGTTTCTAAAAACTTGGCGGCATTAAACGCAGTGTATGAATTGGAGTTGCAAGACACCAACAATCACTTGAAAGCAATGAACAAATTCTATGGCAATTTGACCAATGCAATTGAAAACTTGAACGAATCTGTAGAAGATACGAAAAAGTACAAAACGCAAATGGCTGGATTGGCTAAGAATCTAAGCTCATTGAACAATGTTTATGGCAACATGCTTTCTGCAATGTCAATGGGAGCCAAAGGCAAATAGACAGTATTACGTAGGAAACTTCAAATTCAAAGAACAAATTCGAGTAATTGTTTAGCTGCAATTGAACTTGGATTAGTACAGCGAGCATGGATTTTCCTTAATAGTACGAGCATTGGTAATTTTATTATGTAACCTAAAAAATTAAGTAATATATGTCTATTCCAAAGGAACCCCGGCAGCAGATGATCAATATCATGTACTTGGTACTGATTGCACTGCTAGCACTAAACGTGTCCGCCGAAATCCTTAATGCCTTCAAATTATTACGTGAAGGCATCCAAACCTCTGAAAATGCCTTGAATACAAAGGTTAATAACACTATGTTATCCTTTGAAGCAAAGGTAGAGAAAGAAAAAAGAGGACAAGAATATTTAGACGCAGCTAACGTTGCAAGGACTTACTCTAAACAATTTAGAGACTATATTAAGTCTATTGATGCTAAATTAGTAGCAGAAGTAGGTACTGACGAGAAGACAGGTGAGTTAATGAAAAAGGACGACTTGGATACTCCAAACAAAATGTTTGTAGAAGAAGGCTTAGGAATGCAACTGCATGATACAATTCAAGCCTATCGCCAAAAGTTTCTGAGTCTATTAACTGATACTGCTGATAGACGAGTAGCTGAACCTGGTATTACACTTCAAGTGAGTAAAGTTCCGCAGGAGGCCTTAGATGGTCCTGGCAAAGTGAATTGGGGAACTTATACATTTGGCTCTATTCCAGCTTTGGCTGTAAGAACACTTTTAAGTAAGTATAGCAATGATGCCGTTGCAAGTGAAGCCGCAATCGTTGATGTATTGTTTGGTAAAGTTGGAGCTAAAACTATTTTGTATGATAAGTTCAAAGTAGCAGCAATTCCAAATTCTACCAAATTGATAAAGGGTGAAGATTTTGAAGCTCAAATTTATTTGGCGGCAACAAGTTCGATGTCGCGCCCAAGAATTAGTGCTGGTGGTAGAGGTTTGAGTCTTGATAGTGATGGTATGGCTGTTTACAAAACAAAAGCATCTTCTGTTGGTAAGCAATCATTGAATATCAGCATTACTACTGAAACGGGCACGGGAGAGACTAAAACTTATACAGATGTATTAGAATATGAAGTAGTTAATCCTCCTGATCACGTTGCTGTCGTTTCTGCTGATAAGATGAATGTATTTTACATAGGAGTACCAAATCCGGTTTCTGCTTCTATTACAGGTATTCGTAAAGATCAAACAAAGGTTTCTATGTCTGGCGGTACGATTACTGGTAACGGTGGAAGTTACACTGTGACTGTAAACAGTCCTGGTGAAGCTACAGTAAATGTTTCTGGTCCTAAAGCAACAGGCGGAACATATAGTGGTAGTGTTAAATTCCGTGTAAAACGTATTCCTGACCCGACTGCAAAACTGGGTAATAAAGCTGGTGGAGCAATGGGATCTGGTGAGATGCGTGCTCAACGAGGGGTATTGGCAGTTTTGGAAGATTTCGATTTTGATGCAAGATTCAATGTATTGGGCTTCGAAATGACCTACGCTAAACCTCGTCAAGATTTGCAAGTAATCACCAATCAGGGACCTACATTTGGAGGCCCTGCACAAGGAATGATTAATCAGGCAAGTGTTGGTGATATTTACTACTTTGATAATATTCGAGTAAAAGGACCAGATGGAACTACTCGTAAATTACCTACCATGTCTTTTAAGATTAAGTAATTTACTAGAAGAATCATTGGTTTGTATTCCAATATAAAGAACAGGGTGCGATAAAATGCTATTCACGTCATATTAACTGCTGTGGATGTAAGTTTTATCTCGCCCTTTTTTTATTTTTGCAAAGCCAAAAAAATAACGCCATATTTATACTACAATTGATAATTTAGGCGTTTTTTATAATAACTGACGAACAAGGAAAACAACTCTCTTTTTTAACGACCTTCTCACCTATTCAACTGAAAAGCAATTTCAATTATTTTGGATAATGAAATTATCTAAAATGGAAATTGCATAATATATTTTTTAATTTTAATTGTCTTTATTCAAACTTCAAAAATTTTTGGATACAATGAAATACTTCTTATTGCTTGCAAGCATTTTGTGTTTATGCCTAATAGTTACTCCTGACGTTGCTTTTGCTCAAGAAGATGGCAAAGAAGGTTACGGAGAAGAAGGTGGGGGTGCACCCGCAGAACCTTCTAATGAACCTGTACCTCTTGTTAGGGATGGTGTTTACGACAAGATTTCGGTAAAAGAGAAAAAAATCTTGGCGTATGATGATATTCGTGAAGCAGATGTATTCTGGCAAAAACGTATTTGGAGAGTAATTGATACGCAGCAAAAAATGAATTTGCCATTTATATACCCTGAACAACCTTTTATTCAGGTACTATTGGATATAATCAAAAAGAATTCTGATGCTCGAATGTTTTTAGATGATAGCTTTGTGACTATCACAACTCAAGCAGACATGGATCAACGTTTAAACTCAGTAGATACCATTTTTGTGATTGACCCTGTTACTTACGAAGAAAAACAAGAAATTGTTAGAAATGAATTTAACTGGACGGCAGTTAAACAATTCCGTTTGAAAGAAGATTGGGTTTTTGACGAAGAATCTGCTACAATGCAAACACGTATATTAGGTTTGGCACCAATTCGTGATGTAATTGACGACAACGGTAACTATCGAGGACAAGAAGCGATGTTTTGGATTTATTACCCAGAATTTCGTAAATACTTCATCAACTACGAAACCTTCAATCCGCAAAACGATGCGATGCGTTTGACTTGGGATGATATTTTTGAAATGCGCTTTTTTGCGAGTTACATCATGAAAGAGTCCAACATTCAAGATCGTCGTATCAAGGACTATGCTACTGGTCGTGATGCTTTGATTGAATCTGAAAGAATTAAGATGGAATTATTTGAACAAGAACACAATTTGTGGTCTTATTAATTAATAGACATCTGAAAATGCTTCCGTAGGAAAAGAAGATTTTTCTATATACAAAAGCCTCAACTTGCTAAAAGTTGGGGCTTTTGTTGTTTTGTTGAACCAAAATCATTGTAAAGGGTAATACGGGACAAGGCAAATATGCTTACTTTTACAGTTCAAATTATTAAGGGTTTAAATTATACTTGTACTATGAGTCTCCCAAACAAAATGCTTTTTGGAAAGAAAAATTATATGTATGTTCTGATTGGAATCGGATTGATTCTTCTGGGTTTTATTCTAATGAATGTAGGCCCTTCCGAAAACCCAATAGAAAATTACGATGTAGACAAAATCTATGGAGTACGTGCAACAATCATTGCCCCCATAGTTATTCTCGCAGGTTTTGGAATGCAGGTAATAGCCATTTTTCTCAAGCCCGAGGAGGCGATAACAGAGGAAGCTCAAAATCTTTGATAAGATTGGCATAGTTTTGATGAATAGAAAGCTAATTAAGGCAAGTGTAAAATCAAATAAATGTATGTGAAGCAAATATTTGAATTTTACGAAAGGCTAATTTAAGACGTTAGTTTGTCAAATTTATCTATTATTCATCAGTTATACTTCATTTCCGAGGTTTTCCCGAGTTTTCGGGGCAGGCTGAGGTAAACTATTTATCCTTTCTTTTATGTCTATAATTGAAGCCATCATTTTAGGTGTTTTACAGGGATTGACAGAGTTTTTACCTGTAAGTAGCAGTGGACACATTGAATTGGGAAAAGCACTCTTGGATGTCAAAGGGGCAGACGATGCTACGTTTACAATTCTCGTTCATGGAGCCACAGTTTTGAGTATCATGGTTGTATTTTGGAAAACGATATGGGAACTTATTCAAGGACTCTTTGGGTTTAAGTGGGATAAGGAAACTCAATACATAGCTAAGTTAGCTTTATCCATGATTCCCGTAGGCTTAGTGGGGGTATTTTTTGAAGAAGAAATCAACGCTTTGTTTGAAGGGAGAATCGTGATGGTTGGATGTTTTTTAATTCTTACTGGGGGGATTTTATTTCTCACAAAACTCGAACGAAAAGAAACGAGAGAAGTAGGCTTTAAAGATGCCTTAATAATTGGATTGACACAAGCAATCGCCATTCTACCAGGCATTTCTCGGTCAGGAACAACTATATCTACCGCATTGGCTTTGGGAATAAGCCGAGAAAGGGCCACAAGATTTTCCTTTTTGATGGTTTTAGCCCCTATTTTGGGCGCAACGATTTTGAAAGCCAAAGATTTAATGGAGGCTAGCACAGGAACGGGACAAGATATTGCTGCAATGTCCTATGTTGCAGGTTTTATTGCTGCTTTTTTATCTGGAGTAATCGCTTGTAATTGGATGATTGCTTTGGTAAATAAAGGTAAAATTCTTTACTTCTCTATTTATTGCTTTGTTATTGGAGCAATAGCAATCGGCTATGGAATAATGATTGGATAAGTGATAAACACAACACACACTATACTCTGGCAGGCGCTGCCTTTAATTCCATTATTTGTTTTCCCTCACCTAATGCTTTCAAGTGATTAAAATGCGACTTCAATGCCCCTAGGAAAGTGGGATATTGATGATAAGGCAAACCAAATTCTTCCGCCGTTTGAGCCACAATAGGTGCAATATTGGGATAGTGAATGTGGCAGATATTGGGGAAAAGATGATGTTCCACTTGTGTGTTCAATCCTCCGCATATAAAATTTGCCATCCAATTTTGAGTGGCAAAATTAGCCGTAGTAAGCATTTGGTGAACAGACCATGCGTGTGTCAAATGACCTGTTTCATCAGGTTCAGGAAAATCTACTTTCTCTACAATATGTGCCATTTGAAAAACAATCCCTAAGAATAACCCTTCTGTAAACATGGTTATAAGAAACAATCCAAAGACTTGCCACCACGGCAAAGACAACAACCACATCGGTAAAAACAAGAAAACCACATAAAAGAATGAACGCCAGAAGAAAAGGTGAAAATATTCTGATTTTGGTGGTGGGGGAGGAGTTATGTGATCTCCAAAATCTCTACTGAAAAAATTCTTGTATTCCTGTTTGAAACCACGAATCAACGCCGATAAGCCATACAAAAAGAAAGCATAATATTGTTGAAAGCGCATTTGAGGCGCATGAGGTCCTTGTGGAGAAAGGCGTAATATTTTTGGTGATACTTCAATATCAAAATCGTGTTCAGGGATGTTGGTATAGGTATGATGAACCACGTTGTGTGTTATGTGCCATGCATAAGCGTTTAAGCCTAAAAAGTCAAAAACTCGTCCCAATATACCATTCCAAGTTTTAGAGGAACTGTAAGCACCATGTATCGCATCGTGTCCAATGTTGACCCCCGTTAAAGCCTTGAACAAACCAAGTAATATTGCAATAGGAACCAATTGCCAAAAACTGAACCAGTCCGAAACAAACAATCCATAAAGTAATACCATACCACTGATAAAAAACAAGGATTTAAAAACCATGAATCCATTAGCATGTTTACTCTTCCCTTGTTCTTTAAAATAATCATTTACCCTACGATTAAGGGTCTTGTAAAATCCAGCATCTTGATGCTGATCAAATTTGATACTACTCATTGATCTGTTTATTTTTCCCAAAAGTAGGGATTTTTTAGCCGACAATCTATGAACAGATGAATTATTTTTCATACAACAAGCACCAAAAGCAATGAGGGCTACATAGATTAAAGTAAAAGCGGATTCAACATAGAATCTTTTGAAGTCTATTAACTTATTTGTAGCGACAGACTACCTTCTTCTACCTGTTGGCAGTTTTTTATTTCTTTCAAAAATCATCTCTGCCGCAATACTAAAAGCAATCTCCATCGCCGTTTTACTATATATTTTTACACCAATCGGTGCTGCAACATGTGATAATTGTTCAAGTGAGATACCTTCGGCTTCTAATTCTTGGTAAAGTGTCTGTATTTTGGCATCGCTTCCCATCATGCCGATGTAAGCGAAAGATTTATTGTACAATTGTTGAAGTATCAACTTATCTGTTCGATACGAAAAAGTTACAATCACTACTGAATCATCTTCACCCCAAAAAACGATATTCTCTACCTCTCCGTAATTCACCAAATGGATTTCATCTGCAAATTCATTTTTTTGGAGCGTGTTCAACTCCCGACGATCATCATACACCATCACATAAAAACCCAATAGAGAAAGGACTTGAGACAACGCTAAACCCACATGACCGCCTCCAAAAATATGCACACGTTTAGGGTTATTCAAAGAAACAATCACTTCAAATTGCTCTGTATCATCTAATTGGTACAACCGTTCACTTTCTTGAGGTTCTGCAATAGAAATTCCATTTTGAGTCAGTTTGATTTTGACAGAGTTGGTTGTTTTTTCTTTTGCTTCAAGAACTTTCTGTAAGAACTGTAAATCTTTTTTTTGAAGGGGGACAATTGCCACCATCTGTTCACCTGAACAAATCATACCCGATTGATTTTTAGCGTGTTTCTTATCATGATACTGTTTTTTAATCAATACCTTCTCTGCCTTTTTCTGCAATTGTCGCCTTGCCAACTCTAAGAGTTTGACCTCCATAATCCCTCCTCCAATAGTACCCACAAATTCGCCATCTTCCGCTAAAGCCATTGAAAAACCTTTCCGTCCAGGTGAACTACCTTCATTATCTATGACATACAATAGAATTGCGGATTGATTTTGTTGGATTTTTTCTAAAAGGAAATCGAATACTTTCATGAATAAGAAGATTAAAACGATTGTAATTTTAATCAAAAAAATATACTGCCACAAAAAAGATTCAACATTTTAGTACTATTGCAGGACAAGCTATCAAGCAAATAGACCGGCTTGATTTTGTATTGTACCAAAATCAATCAATCAAATCAGTGTTATGAGTGATTCTACTACATCGAATACGAATGAAACAAAGATTGCTTTCACTTCAATACCTTCCATCTCATTTCCCATTACCGCCATTGTCCTTGCCGCAGGGCTTTCCCGAAGAATGGGCAAACAAAATAAACTACTCTTGAAAATAGAAGGGCAAACTTTGATTGAAAAAGTGGTTGAAACAGTTTTGAAGTCAAAAATTGAGGAGATAATTGTGGTTTTGGGACATGAAGCGATTAAGGTACAACATGTTTTGAAGGGAAAATCAATTACAATGGTCAAAAATCCAATGTACCAATTAGGTATGACTACCTCCATACAAGCGGGTGTTCAAGCAGCTTCAAAGGAGTCGAAAGGTTACATGATTGTCTTAGGTGATTTGGCACAAATTGAAGTTGCAACTCTTAATGCACTTATCGAAGCTTTCCAGAAAATAATGGAAGAAAAAGAAGAAGACAACCCAACGCCCATGCCTATTATCGTCCCTACCTTTGAAGGAAAAAGAGGCAATCCAGTCATTTTTTCCAGTCGTTTTCGAGCTGCAATTTTACAACATCCCGAGATGAACGGCTGCAAAGGTATCATAGAAGCAAATCTTGATTGTGTCATTACAGTCGAAATGGCCAATAATCACATTTTGAAGGACATAGATACCCCCGAAGATTATGACGGTTTGATTAATCTTGAAGATTAAAATATTGGGTAAATCAAGCTTCAAATATCATCTATCCTACATCCTACATCCTACATCCTACATCCACCCCTTACGCTCACGTTTAGATGGATGTAAGATGTATGATTCATGGTTTACTTCTGCGGTGGCTTTGACGGACGCACCTCCACCTTACTCGGCAATGTTCGGGCAGGCATTTTCAGCAAATCCACCACGATTTGGCCAATATCCTCCGACTGAATTTTCCAAGCATCTTTCTCGTTCGGAACATGGTCATTGAAGTAAGTAGCTACCGAGCCAGGCATCACCGTACTCACTTTGATATCCTCCTGTCTTACATCCAACATCAAAGCCTGGGTGAAACCCACTAAACCAAATTTACTTGCATTGTAAGCCGAGCCACTCGCAAAAAAGTTAGTGCCTGCCAAACTTGCAATGGTGATGATGTAACCTTTCGACTTTTTCAATGCCTCTAAAGACGCTTTGACACTGTAAAAAACGCCTGTAAGATTTACATCAATCGTTTCGTTCCATTGGTCAATGGTCAAATCTTCAATTTTGGCAAAATGTCCCAATCCCGCATTCGCAATCAGCACATCTAAAGTTCCCCATTCGTCTATCACCGCATCCACTGCTTGCTGCTGTTCTTCAAAATTTCGCACATCTGCAGCCATGCCAATGCAATGCCCTTCCTTCAATTCATTGAGCGCATTGACCGCCTCATCCACAGTCGTTTGTGTTCGACCCGTAATCGCCACTTTCATGCCTTTTTTAATCATCGCTTCCGCAATGCCATATCCAATTCCTTTTGTTCCGCCCGTAATCAAGGCAGTTTTACCATCTAATTTCATACTTATTCGTTGTGTTTAAGTGTTTGTGTTTTGTAAGTGTTTAGGTGAAATGAATCATTCCTCCGAAACCAAAATTCCTGTCCCTATTACGCTAAGTTCAAAAATTCTCGCATCCATCCAACGAACAAATCTGCATCAATGTTCACTCCCAGGCTCTCAATTCCTTTCTCTGCCTTTTCGACTCCAATCCTTTCCCTTCTATCGGTTATCAAACCCCGTTCATATTCTTTCGGAAATTCGGGATGCCCTTGAATCCCAATCATGTTGTTTCCCACTTTGAACATAGCAATCGGGCAGTCCTTTGAAGTTGCCAACACCACGCCATTAGTCGGTAAAACCTGCACTTGGTCTTGGCACAACATAATGGTATTGAAGTGTTTTTGAAAAGGAATCATCCATTCTTCTTGCTGAATCACTTCAAAGGTGTGGACACCCACACACCAGCCATATTCATTTTTTTGCACCTTACCACCCAATGCCTCTGCCAACATCTGATGTCCAAAACAATGACCAATGTACTTTTTTTGATGCTTATGAATTTTCCTTACAAATTCTCTCAATCGCACCACCCAATCCACTTCTTCATATACCGAAGAATGTGACCCTGTACACACATACATCTCACAATCATGCACCGATTCGGGAAAAACACCATCACAAACGGCATATACTTCAAAGTCAAAATAAGGATAAGTTGCCGCAAACATTTCACCATAATTGGATGCAATGTCATGGTATTTTGAAGGGATATGGTCACAAAGCAAAAGTCCAGCTTTCATAGAGAAGATTATTTTTCTAAAATAGGAAAGATAACATATTGCGAATATCGCTCAAAAATGCTATATTGGATGTCGGATTTTGGAATTATTTCTCTTCAATAGACGTTGTTCACAAAGTCCTTTCTACGTTTGGTAGATAATCAACTTAAAATTGTCGAATAGTTTAACACTCAAGTTCCTTTATTGGATAAAATTTTAGAGCGATTAATAATCAGCTAAATAAACTTGGCGATTACATTAATAATCCGATATTTTGTCCTTGAATAAGCTCTTAACCATTTACAATTTTGAAAGCTGAGAATCCGTTACAATATCAACAATTAAAACCAACATACCCCTATGAACAAATTATCTTTAGTCGTTGCGCTTTGCCTATTATTTGTCATTCAATCCTGCAAATTTGGCGGAGGAACAGAAGTGACACTCGACTCAACCAGCTTCGATGAAATCGTCCAACAAAAAGAAAATCTGACCTTTACCTTTAGTCAAGACATCGTTCCTGATTCCATTTCGCAAGACTGGCAAACGACGGAATATATACAGTTTTCTCCCCCCATTTCAGGACGCTTCAAATGGAAAAGTAGCAATGAACTGATTTTCTCCCCCAATACGCCTTTTCCTCCCAATACCGATTTTACGGCAACACTTACAAAAGAATTGCTCAAACATGCCGACAAGAAATATTCTTTGGGTGGGAATAAAACAGTCGAATTTCACACCCCTTACCTACAAATCACCAATACCAATACCTTTTGGAAATTGGCAGAGAATGGCAAAGACCCTGTCATTGGCGCAAACTTAGGCTTCAACTATGCAGTCAAAGCAGAGGATTTAGCCAAAAACTTGAGCGTAGAAATAGATGGCGAAAACACGACTTACAATCTACTCAACACTGGCGCTACCTCCAATGTCCGCATTGAAATTCCCAATGTGACATTCAATGATGAAAGCGATATACGTTTTGTATTGGCAAGCGGTTTTCAACTGACCGAAAATAGTCGAGCGACTACCAAGCCTTTGGAAATGAAAGCAGTATTGGCTGCTCCAACGAGTGTCAGTATTTCGGGAGTAGAAGCCGAACATGATGGTGTTGAAGGTCGAGTAGTGGTGACTACCTCGCAGCAAGTAACGAAGGAGAATCTCCAAAAAATGATATTCTTCAAACCTTCTATTGCTTTTGAAGTCGTTCCCAACGCATCGGGTTTTATCATCACAAGTGAAAACTTCGATTCTGCAACGGCTTACGATATGACGCTTTCTAAAGATATTACAGGCGTTTTCAAAGGTAATTTGGGAGAAGACTTTCGACAGCAAGTGACCTTTGGAGACCTCGAACCCAATATTGACATTTTAGCAGAAGGCTCGATGTATATGGGGTCAAGAGGAAAAAAGAACATGGCGGTTCGGATTGTGAATGTGGACAAAGTGAAAGTCAAAATCATCAAAATTTTTGAGAACAACATCATGTCTTTCATGGAACAAGGCTATAGTTGGGGCTGGGAAAGTTTTGAAGAAGATGGCGATTGGCAATATTACGATTACAAATACTACAATACCGAAAAATACGGAAAGCTGATTTACGAAGTCGAACACAATACCAAAGACCTTGACAAAGTGGGTAAAACCCGTTTGCTCAATATTGATTTTGCCGACAAATTACCTCAATTTGAGGGGATTTATGTGGTCAAACTTGAAGACATGGACCGCAATTTTGTGACCGCTTCTACGGTGATGGCTTACTCTGATATTGGCCTGATGGTGAAGAAAGAAGACAATATGATGTATGTGTTTGCCAACTCACTGCAAACTGCACAGCCGCTTTCGGGTACAAATGTTTCTTTTATCAGCCGCACCAATCAACAATTGTTTGCTACCACAACGGATGAAAACGGTTTGGCGACTTTCAAAAACATGAAAGACATTGCTCCTGATTTTGATGTATCAATAGTGACTGCCCAAAAAGGAAACGACTACAATTTCCTATCCCTTCAAAAAACAAATGTCAATACCTCTCGCTTTGAAGTAGGTGGAAAACTACCAAACCCTTCTGGTTTTGATGCCTTTATTTATGGCGAACGCAATCTATACCGACCTGGCGAAACGATTCATTCGAGTGCCATTGTACGTACAAACAATTGGGAACTCCCACAAGATATTCCTGTGAAGATGACCCTCTTGCTGCCGAATGGTAAGGAGTTCAGAACGGCTCGAAAAACCCTCAACGAACAAGGTGCTGCGGAGGCATCTTTTGGCCTACCTGACGGAACAGTGACAGGAACCTATCACCTCGAACTTTACACAGGTGATGATGTATTGTTGGGTTCACAGCCGATTAGCGTAGAAGAATTTATGCCCGACCGCATCAAAGTCGACATCAGCGCACCTGAAGAAGTGGGCGTAGATGAAAAAATAACATTGGAAGGAACCGCACTCAATCTGTTTGGGCCTCCTGCTGCTAATCGAAACTATCAGGTCGAAATGAGCTTGAAGCGCAAATACTTCACTCCCAAAGGTTTTGAAGACTACAATTTCCATATCGAAAACGACAAGAATTTTGGCAATACCAACAAAGAGGGTAAAACAGACGAAAATGGAAAGTTTTCTGGAACGTTTGAGATTCCAAAAGCTTATGCGGATATGGGCGTATTGCAGGGACGATTTTACGCTACTGTATTTGACGAATCTGGAAGACCTGTCAATAGAGCTGCAAATTTTGAAGTGAATACCCAAAATGTCTTTTTAGGAATTGGACGTTTTGACCACTACGTTTCGACCCGCACAAGCATGGATATTCCTTTGGTGGCAGTGACAAAAGAAGGGCAAATTCAAAACGAAACCGCACAACTTCAAATTATTCGCTACAATTGGCGCACCGTTTTGGAAAGCACAGGTCGTGGTCGCTACCGCTACAAATCTCAAAAGGAAGAAATAGTAGAGGTGAACAAACCTGTGAAAGTGAGTGGTGAAAATACGGTTTACGCTTATACTCCGAGTCGCTCAGGGAGTTTTGAAGTGCGCTTGAGTAGCACTGCAAACCCAAAAGCCTACGTTAGGCAGAATTTTTATGCTTATAGATACGGCGATACAGACAACAATTCTTTTGAAGTGAATCAAGAAGGAGAGGTTGCCATCAAATTTGACAAGGAAAAATACGAAGTAGGTGAATCGGCTAAAATATTGTTTACCACGCCTTTTGATGGGCGCTTATTGGTGACTTTGGAGCGTGACCGAGTGATTCGACACCTCTACTTCAATACCACCAACAAAGCCAAAGAAGTAACCTTTGAAGTGACCAAAGACTATGTGCCGAATGTGTTTATTTCGGCTACCTTGATTCGTCCGATGCAAGAACTGAGTGTGCCATTGACAGTAGCACATGGATATGCGCCTTTGATGGTCGAAAATTCTCGCAACAAGCTGCCATTGAAGGTGATAGCCAATCAATCAAGTCGTTCTAAAGAAAAGCAAAAAATCCTCATTGAAACTGCTCCAAATGCAGAAGTCACTTTGGCGATTGTGGATGAAGGGATTTTGCAGATTAAAAACTACCAAACGCCTGACCCTTATGGCTTTTTCTACCAAAAAAGAGGATTGCAGGTGACTTCTCACGATATTTATCCTTACCTCTTTCCCGAAATAGTGGCTTCAAGTCCATTGGTAGGAGGAGGTGATTTTGACCTCAGCAAGCGTACCAATCCCGTCACTAATAAACGGGTAAAATTGGTGCGTTATTGGAGTGGAATTTTGAAGGCAAATAGCAGCGGAAAACTGGACTATACGATTGATGTACCGCAGTTTTCGGGCGACTTGCGGGTGATGGCAGTGGCGTACAAAGACGAAAAATTTGCTTCGGAATCTGCTAATATGAAGGTGGCCGACCCTGTGGTCGTTACAGCAGGTTTGCCACGATTTTTTAGTCCGAATGATGAGGTGACGATGCCTGTAACGCTTGCCAATACTACTGACAAAATGGGTTCAGCAAAAGTGACAGTCGAAACGGAAGGTCCGATTGAAATAATTGGTTTGACGGATAATTCTGCGGAGTTGAAGCCGAATGTCGAAAATAGGGTAGAATTCAAAGTGCGAGCCAAAGAAGCAGTAGGTGCGGGGAAAGTAATAGTGACGGTCAATGCTTTGGGCGAAACATTTACGAATGTGACGGACATGACTGTGCGTCCTCCTGCATCCCTTCAAAAACGCTCTGGTTCGGGCATAGTGAAAGGCGGCAATGGAGAAAGCCTCAATATTGGCAGCGACTTTGTGCCTGAATCCATTGAAGGGCAACTGTTGGTCAGTAAGTCGCCGTTGGCAGAATTTGCAGGCTCATTGGAGTATTTGGTAGGGTATCCACATGGATGTGTCGAACAAACGATTTCTAAGGCATTTCCTCAGTTGTACCTTTCTGAATTGACCAAAAGTATAGGTCAGAAAATGAGAACGGCAACAGGGCAAAATAGCAACAATCCGAACTACAATGTGCAGGAAGCAATTAAGAAATTGCAGTCTATGCAGTTGGCAAATGGCGGAATGAGTTATTGGCCAGGGAATCAGGATGTGCATACTTTTGGTAGTGTATTTGCAGCGCATTTTTTGTATGAAGCGAAGAAGGCGGGTTTTGATGTAAACGAAAAGGCTTTGACGAGCCTCAACAAATACATGAAGCAGATGCTCCGCAAAAAGGAGACTTTTACTTACTATTACTAT
Source organism: Bacteroidia bacterium (assembly GCA_030427245.1). Classification (GTDB taxonomy): domain Bacteria; phylum Bacteroidota; class Bacteroidia; order Chitinophagales; family UBA2359; genus JAUHXA01. The sequence continues at coordinate 107,578 of JAUHXA010000007.1, forward strand.
GATGCAAATGGTCAAACGCAGACCCGTGAAATTGCCCCTAAAGATGTGCCGTATGCGCTTTATGTCTTGGCGATGATTGGCGAACCTGATGTGGCAACAATGAACTACTACAAGGCGAATCAAAACTTATTGGCAACGGATGGAAAGTATCTATTGGCTTCGGCTTATATGCTGGCTGGCGATAGGGCAAAATCGAGTCAGGTGCTTCCTGCAAACTTTACAGGCGAAACCTCCAAAAAAGTATTTGACCGCAGCTTTTATTCTCCTATTCGTGACCAAGCGATTGCGCTGAATGCCTTGGTGGAAGCCGACCCCGACCATCCGCAAGTGGGCATTTTGGCGAAACAGTTGGCAGGTGATTTTAGGCGCAGTCGTTGGCTGAATACGCAGGAAAGAGTGTGGACACTTTTGGCACTCGGCAAGGTAGCAAAGGCTGCTAACAAAGGCACTGTTTCGGCAACGGTACAGGCGGGCGGCAAAACGGTCGGCACGTTTTCGGGTAAGGAGGACTTGGTCTTGTCTTATGCGGATTTGAAGAATGATAAAGTAAACATCAATGCAACTGGCGATGGTCAACTGTACTATTTCTGGGGTATTGAGGGCTTAACGGCTGATGGCAGCTACAAAGAGGAGGACAGTTTCTTGAAGGTTCGCAAGACATTTTATGACCGTTCGGGTCGTGTCATCAACGATTTGACCGTGAATCAAAACGACTTGGTGGTGGTGAAATTGACGCTGGCTTCAACGGGTGCGGCTTCGGTGGAAAATGTGGTGGTGACGGACATCCTTCCTGCTGGGTTTGAAATCGAAAATCCCCGCTTGAATGCACTACCCAACATGGATTGGGCAAAGGATGCTGCTACGCCTGACCACCAAGATTTTCGGGACGACCGTGTGAACTTCTTCGTGACGGCGACTGCGAAGCCTAAAAACTTTTATTATATGGTGCGTGCGGTGAGTCCTGGGGAGTTTGTTATGGGACCTGTTTCGGCGGATGCGATGTATGATGGGGAGTATCATAGTTATCATGGGAGTGGGGTTGTGATGGTGGAGAAGAAGTAATTTGATATTGAAGATATTACGATAATTGATATTGAAGCCTCTGAGAATTTTGGAATTCTTGGGGGCTTTTTTATGATTTCGAAAAAAGGAAATTGCTTTTACATGACAATAAAATTGTCATTTATGTATATATTTAGAAATAAATATTTTTACAAAAAACTATGTGGAAGCTTATAAAATATACGTTTTTTCTTTTTATTCTATTCTTATTCTTATTCTTATTCATAACTTTTTTTACATTAAATAAGGGTGTAAGCTCATCTACAAGAGATGGTGAGTATAATGAATTTCTTGTTAAAGGAAATATAGCTTTTTCTAGAGGAGATTTTAACGATGCAATAAATTATTATGAAATGGCTTGGCTATATAATAAAACTGATTTAATACAAAAAAAACTTATAGAATGTCGAAACAGAATAGCACTTACAAAAGAAGAAACTCCGTTGCTTCAACAAATAAATAGAGAGGTTGAACTAATCCCAAAAGAAATCCATGACTTAGGAATAGTGACTCCTATCTTTAGTGATACAATAATGCTTTTGGATAGTATTTATTATGCGAAGTTAAGAATAGGCAAACCTAATACATTCTCTCATTTAGAACCTTTTTTTGAAAAAAAATTAAGTAAAAAAGAAAAGCAAATTTCAATTACATCTGCAGATGTAATTGAAATAACTTCTGAGATGAAAGCAGAGCTAAGAGATGTATATAAAGCATTTGAAATTGAGGCATTATCTGAATCAATACAAGGTATTGATACCATAGAATATACACAATGGGAATGGGCTATTAAGCCTATAAAAGAAGGCAACTATCCTCTAAAAATTGTTGTTGCAGCAATTAAGACCATTGAAGGAAAAGAATATCGAAATACAATACCCGTTTATGAAACAAGTATCAATATTCAGAGTAAGGCTAATTACTTTAACCTGTCTATGTATGCTTCTGGGGGAATGGCTATATTGGCACTAATTTTTCTTTTTGTAAAAAAAAGAATGACAAAAGATAAGATTGAACAAAGGGCTACTTTTTGGAAAGCTGCAACTCAAGATAGCCCCAAAAATATTTTTGTGATTTATGCCGATGAAGATTCCAATTTTGCAGATAAGTTCTATACCAATCTATATAGTCTGATTAGGGGAGGGTTTATTACACTTTGGTATGAAAAAATGATAATGGCATCAGAATTGAGAGCTAAAAAAGTGAATAAACATTTGAATGAAGCAGATATGATAGTTCTATTAATGAGTGGTAATTTCTTTGCTTCTGATTATTGTGATGAATTATTAGAAAAGGCTATTGAGAGAGAAAAACAAGAGAATGTAATCATCATTCCTGTTTTGATTCGATATTGTACTTGGGAGATAAGTAAATTGGCGAATTACGAAGTCTTACCTAAAAATAAAGAGCCTATCTCAAGCAATCAATGGAACTCACAAGAACAGGCAATTTATCAAGTTATTACGGAAATGGAAGGGATTTTGAATAGTAGAAGTGTGATGAGAGCAAAGTCAGAAAAGTGAGTTCACTTCAACCGTTGTCAAAGTTTGCAACTGTTGACAAGGTTTCCATTATTTCGGTCTTTATTATTAGAAATCAACCAATTGAAGTCTTTGGCTACTGTTCCTTCTCTATCTGCTATTGAAAAATACCAACAACTTCCCAAAGAATTACAGCAGCAAGTAGCTGATTATATTGATTTTGTGGCGGGGTCACTTCAACCGTTGTCAAAGTTTGCAACTGTTGACAAGGTTTCCGTTATTGCGGTCTTTGTTGGTAGAAATCAATCAATTGAAATCTTTTACTACTTTTGTAAAACTCTCGCCTATTGAGGGGTTAATGAAAATGCTGACCAAGTGATATGAAACAACTGCGAGACTTTCTAATCGAACAACTAAAAAATCTGATACCCACCTTATCCGCTGCCCAATGTGATTATTATGCAGAAGCCTGTATTATCGCTTTAGAAAACCAAAGACATCAATCAAATGTTGAGTTAAAAGTTATTGGAGATTTTCAAGACCGCTTTAGGTTGAAATGGGAAACGACTCCCAATAAGAAGGGGTGGTCAGAACCAAGAGTGATTGCAGAGAATGGCAGTATTGCGATTGCCTTCTTTTTGATAGTCGAACTTACCGATTATCAAGTAATTCAACAGTCCATCATTGGGACAGGATTTGATTACTGGTTGGGATATAAAGAAACACACCCTGATTATGACCCCAATAATTTTTTGAATGCAAGATTGGAAATTTCTGGAATCAACAGAGGAAGTCGAGGAGAGTTGAATCAAAGGGTAAAACAGAAACTACAGCAAGTAGGTGTAACGGATTACCTCAAAATTCCCGCTTATATTGTTGTTACTGAATTTAGTCGTCCAATTTGTAAAATTGTAAAAAAATGAGCCAAGCACAAAATTTACACATCGAAGCTATGCAAAAAGCAGCAGATGCTTTTGCAGCACAACGTTCTGGTAACTACCACGAATACCTGCAATTGACAAAAGAAGCCTTTGAAAAGGAAAAAGAAGCTGCTTGGTTGCTGTTTCACAAGACAAAAGCAGAACCTACTCGCTCTGTATTGTTTCGTAGTGCTGCTCAGTTGGCATTTAATTGTGGTAAAATGCGAGAAGCAGAGCAGTTGATTTCAGCAGCCTTAGCAGGAAACCCGCCATTGGAAATATTGCGAGAATTGCGTTTGTTGTATAGAGAAGTATTGGATACATTTGAGTTAGCTGCATGAAATAGCAATACGATGAACAATCCCGAAAAGTCAATAACTTACACGAACAAGCAATGACAATTGCAGATGAAGCCTTTTTAGCAGAAAGAGCTAAGGAAACAGATAAAGTAGTTGGGTTGTACCAACAAGCTTTTGAGTTGGAAAAACAAGCAGAGAATCACTCCAACCGTTGCCAAAGTTTCCAACTGTTGACAAGGTTTCCGTTTAGTTTTTGGCTTTGTCGGGTAATCCTCCTATTCAGATTGGAGAAGAATTGCGGTCTTTATTGTTGGAAATCAATCAACTGAAAGCTTCGGAGAACCTTCCTTCTTTGTCTCCAATCGAAAAATACCAACAGCTTCCTAAAGAACTGCAAGAGCAGGTAGCGGATTTTATTGATTTTGTGGTGGATTCCACTTCAACCGTTGTCAAAGTTTGCAACTCTTGACAAGGTTTTCGTTTAAATATTTTCTCTTTGCATCCAATTTTGAAAATCCAAATAGAAAATCTATTTTCAGCCTTTCTAAACCAATCTACAACAAATGTCCATTGACAAAATCAATATCTACTCGCTAAAAGACCAGAGTTATATTCCCTCTCCTCGTGTGAGTGATTGTTATGCAGAGACAGCTTCTGTTTGTTTAGAAAATCAAAACCATAAAAAGGGGGTAGAAATTGAAGTTTCGGGGGATGTATCTGCAAAGGTTCAACTCGAATGGGAAGATGTTGACCAACAAATTCGAGACAATTGGAGGGATTTGCAAGAAGCAACAGAATATGGTGCTACTTGTTTGGCAATATTATTGGTTCAGATTTTAACAGATTACAAAGTCATACGACGTTCTCCCAAAAGGACAGGTTTTGATTATTGGTTGGGCGAAAAGAAGGATACTTTTCCCTTTCAAGAAAAAGCAAGGCTCGAAATATCAGGAATTTTGAAAGGAACAAATGCCCAAATCAACCAAAGATTAAAAGAAAAATTGGAGCAAACCAAAAAAAGTGATGCTCTGAACTTACCCGCCTATGTAGTTGTTGTAGAGTTTAGTAAACCTGTCTGTAAAATAGCAATACGATGAAAAATCCCGAAAAAGTCAATAACTTACACGAACAAGCAATGACAATTGCAGATGAAGCCTTTTTAGCAGAAAGAGCTAAAAAGACAGATAAAGCAGTTGAATTGTACCAACAAGCTTTTGAGTTGGAAAAACAAGCGGCTATGACAATGGTTTTGGACTATGAAATAGAGCCAAGCCGTTCGGTTTTGTTCAAAGGCGCAGCTTGTTTGGCGTTGAATGGGAAAAATTACCGAGAGGCAGAACGCATGGTATTTTTGGCTTTGTCGGGTAATCCTCCTATTCAGATTGGAGAAGAATTGCGGTCTTTATTGTTGGAAATCAATCAACTGAAAGCTTCGGAGAACCTTCCTTCTTTGTCTCCAATCGAAAAATACCAACAGCTGCCTAAAGAACTGCAAGAGCAGGTAGCGGATTTTATTGATTTTGTGGTGGTGAAGCGAGGGCTTGTAATGGAGATTTAAGATAGACTATAACTCGTTAAAACTCTTTACAACGTTTTCTAATAAATGTACATCAATCAGATAATGAACAAGTATCGTCAAGCAAAAAATTTAGAAGACTTACTTCAAATAGAATATGGCAAAAGAGGAACTGAAAAACGAGAAGCTTTTGAAGCGAGGTCTAAAGCATTTTATTTCTGTGAAATGCTGAAAGAAAAACGGAAAGAAGCCAAGTTGTCTCAAAAGTCTTTGGCGGAAAAAGCCGATGTGAAAAATTGAAATCAACAACGAAAAATTACAATGAACATATTATCAAAGATTTATTACTGCAAATTCAAGCTGTTAATAAAATGATTGACCTTCATCAAGACGATGATTTTATGCAAGACCAATATAAAGCTTTGAAAATGAACTTTATGAAAAACCTTACTAATGAATTAATGGCTTCCAGTTTAGACTCACCCCAAGTTTTTCATGTTTTAAAGATTATTTTCAACCAATTGGAAGAAAACACTATTGGTACAGACGACATACATTTCTCCCGAAAGATTACCGACCAATTGCAGGAGATTGAGCGAATGATTGCTGCCTAAAATAGCACCCCATGAACAATCCCAAAAAAGTCAATAACTTACACGAACAAGCAATGACAATTGCAGATGAAGTCTTTGCAAGAAATTCGTTATGAGGATATTTTGAATCAAGACCTAAGTTGAATGGACGATAAAAAATTACGATGAACATATTGATTGCTGCTATTGAAAAAAAATCCTCCAACCCCTTGTTTACATTTCCCTGCTCACTGCCATTAACAAATGTAAGTCAATTAGTCATACACTTTTCTCAATCTAAAAACAATCGTCATGCAACACACAACTGCAACTATCCCTGCCAAATTATCCTCTACTATTTTGATGATGACGATAACGATGATTGTTTTGATGTTGGTGAGTGCGAATGTAGATGCTCGCCCCAATTTCAAGATGAAAACCAAACAAGCCGAAACAACTGCGGAAATAACCTTCAAAGTGCCTCAAAATACAAAAGTCTGGATGAATGTCTATAACGAAGAAGGTCGCTATGTGGCAGAATTGATGAACGAAAAGCGAGTCAAAAAAGGAAAATCACAAACAGTCGAAGTGAATACAAGTAATTGGGAGGAGGGAAATTATACTGTTGAGGTACGTACCGCTACTGGCAGCGTTTGGACAAAAAGTTTGGTGATTGAAGAGTAAAAATCCCATTTCTTGCTTCTGACCTCCTACTTCTTGTTTCCCAAGAGTTTCATAAACGAATTGACCATCCAATTTCTATCAGAGGTCGCTACAGTATCCAAGGTTTTGTCTGCAAAATTTGAAAATTCGGCCAGGTCGTCAATCATTTTTTTGAAGGAATCAACCTCTTCTCCTTCTCCTTCAATTTGTTGCAACTCACTCAAAACCGATTGAATCGGAGTCAGTTCCCGTTTTTTGCGTTCAGCGATGATTTGTTGAGCGACCTTCCAAATGTCTTTTTCGGCAAAGTAATACTCTTTGCGGTGGCCCAGTTTGTGTTCCTTTCTAATCAAACCCCAATCAATCAAGGCTCGTAGGTTCATATTGGCATTGCCCATAGAAATGCCTAAAGTTTCCTTGACCTCAGAAGCCGTCAAAGCTTCGGGTGAAATCAATAACAAGGCATGCACCTGCGCCATTGTGCGATTGATGCCCCATTTAGAACCCAAAGCACCCCATGTTTGGACAAACTGTTCTTTCCCTTCTTGTAGTGTCATTTCCATTTACAAATTTAATCAAGTTTTCAGAACTTTCAAAAAATATTGAAAATTCAGTTTTGGCTGTTCTATCAACATAATAAGTAATTCTTTGCAGAATTGTTGGTGTTTTGGACAAAAAAATAACCCACAACGTATAATTTGTTGTGGGTTGTTTTTCATCATTTGTTAATTTTTGGATGAAGTAAGCAGGAACGGGAGGCGAGAGGAAATAAATTTCTAATTGTCAATAATTTGAAGTCTTACACCTGTCACCCCGCTTACCATCCAAACTGATATTGCAGCCCTAAACTGATGGCATTGGTACTTGAAACGATGTTGTTTTTGCCACCATGTACGATTTGCATACCAACTCCCAGCTGAGTTTCAGCGGTGAAGGTGATTCCTTTCAAAACTCTAAGTGACAAACCTGCTTCTCCATATAATCGGGTGTAGATGCTTGCACTTGCCTTAGAGTCAAAGAATTCTATATCGCTTCCCCATGCCAACATCTGATTGTCGAAAGTCGTTCCGATATTTGCGCCGGGGCCTGCGTAAACGCTGATGTGTCTGCCAATGTGTTTTTTGAAAAGATAGGTAGCAGATACCATAAATTCGTTTTCTACTAAACAATAGGTCAAGTTGTGTCTTTGTCTATTTTCATCAAAACCATAATAATCCAGCATCAATTCCCTATCCAAAGTCATACTCAAACCCAATCGAAGTTCTTGGTTAAAATTGCGGTTTCCTTGTTCAAAATTGAAGGGATTCAAAGAAATGTAAGCACTCAATCTGCCGCCTTCCATTGCAGCATAGTAATCGCTATTTTCTTTCAAATCAACGAGTACCATTGGAACGACATTTCCTCTAATCATACTTTGCAGTCCCTGTTGAGTGATATTGGAGTAATTGTCAATGTAACTTCCTGTCTGTACGCCTACATTTGCAATTTTCCATTTTTTGATTTTGGGAGTGCTGTTCCCCAAATTTGGAACAGTTTGCTGAGCATGAATAGATGGAAGGGAAATAAAAATACAAAAAGTCCAAAGTAAAAGTTTGTAGGATGTTTTCATTTGTCGATTGATTTTAAATTGAAGGAAAAAGATGTTTGTTTAAAATGTAAAACGCAAAGGCTTGAAAATCCGTTGCTGTCTTTATACCTTCAAAGTTATATTACTTCAATCAGAGGTGCAATTACATTTTTTTACCAATATTCTTTACAAACTCTACGGGGATGTAGGAATAAGGACTCGAAAATACCAGAGCCATATTGTTCCTTTTCCATCAATTCTTTGTGCCATTCTGTTATTTCAAACTGTTCCAGATTGATACTTCCTTTATAAGGTGTAGAATACAAAATATGTTCGCCAGTCCTCAACTTCAATCTTAGTTGTGTTTCGTAATTGCCTGTATATTTTAAAATACTGCCTGTCAAATAACTATTAGGAGGAAGTTTGGTTTCATGATCTGAATTACCACATCCTAAAATGCCAATATGTTCAATAGGTTTCCACCTTCCCGATGTATCCATAGCTTCTTGTATGAGTAGTGGAATGTAGGAAGACATTGTGAGAGGAACCCCATAAGTTTGCCGATTGATAATGTAAAAAGCAACCGTACTTATTGGAGGATATTTCTCTGGATGGTTCACCTTACCCGCTCGATGATAATCTTCATCCAAATGTAGATTTCCTCGAATATAGTAACTTTCAGTAGGCATGCCATAAGACTGCGTAGTATCTACAATGAGTGCCAAGCCAGTTCGAGTATGACTGCTATCATAATAAGCCCTTCGAGGTAATATAGTATCTTGATTATAGGAAAAATGCTTACAACTACCATTATCTCCAAAAAAAGACAGACTCCAAATCCAAGGCGTTGATTCTAACATTTTACATACAGAAATAGGCTGATGCGGAAAGGCTATTTTATCGTTTACTATGGAAACATCAATAAAACAAAGGTCTTGTTCTTCTTGTGTATTTTCAATGCAACCATTTGCTGACAAGAAGAAGATGAATAAGAGAATCAGTAATCTCATTTTGTAATTGGGTTTAGTTTAGATTTACCTTACACATCTTTCGTTTGGAGTAAGAAATAAATAGTCTTTACTTTCTTTTAATATTTGATGTTCTTCTCTCAACTCAAATTGCTCCAAATTGATTTTTCCTTTGAAGATAGGAGAATAGAATATTTTCTCCCTATCCTTCAACTTCAATCTCAATTTTGTTTCAAAATCACCAGTATATTTTACCACACCACCAGTCAGATAACTCATTGGAGGCATCTTTATTGGGTAATAGGCATTTCCACAAAAAGAACCTTGCCAGTATTCTATAGGTCGCCAGTTTCCATTCGTATCTATTGCCTCTTGAATGATAAGAGGTATGCCAGCCATTGTAGAAAGCAAAATGCTGCGCTTTTGGGCATTTATCAAGTAAAAAGTAGTGGAACTTACATGCGTAATATCTGTTTTCCGAATGCGAATTAGCTGATTATTAATCGTGTCTTTTTTGTACTTGATAGGTTCTAACATATTCAATGAGATGCTATAATTGGTTGTAGTGTCAATTCTAATCTCTATGTTGTTAGGCTCACAAAATTCTCCCCTGTTTGGAAAATAGATAAGTGTGTCATTCCACCCATATAAATAAGGATAATGTTCACATTTGTTGACATCTGTCATTTTAGATAAAGCCCAACTTGTAGTGAGGGCATTTATCATTTCTTTTGTAGAAAAAGGAGCATTGGGATGATTTGCAAGAGGATTTATTGTAGAAATATCTCCAAAACAAATGATTTCCTTATTTATATCTGTTTTTATGAGAAACAAAAAACTGATTAACAGCACAATGAGTAGAGCAACCGATTTCATAACAAAAATTAATTTTAGCCTAAAACATACATAATCATTATTTTATGAATCACAAATCTCCTGACACAACTCCACCAAAACCCCACTGCAATCTTTGGGATGCACAAAACACACCAACTTATTATCCGCTCCTCGTTTTGGTTTTTCGTTCAGCAATCTAAAGCCATCTGCTTTCAATTGCTCCATAGCCGCTTCAATATCTTCAACAGCATAGGCAATGTGGTGCATTCCTTCCCCTTTTCGAGCCACAAATTTGCCAATCGCACTATCGGGATTGGTGGACTCCAACAATTCAATTTTATTAGGCCCAACTTGGAAAAAAGATGTGCGAACCGATTCACTTTCCACTACTTCAATCTTGTAGTGAGGCGCACCCAATAATTTGGCATACAATTCATTTGCAGCTTCTAAGTCCTTTACTGCAATACCGATGTGTTCTATTTTGTCAAACATATATTTACGATTTTGAAAATTCAAATACAAAAAATAAATCCCCTTTATTTTCCCAAAGGAAGAAAATATAGGATCGCACATTGACTGCTTATACTACTCAAACCCACCCCTTGCCCCTCCCAAGAGGGGAATCTCGTATATAGTGGAAAATTCCCCTCCTCGGAGGGGTTGGGGTGGGTTACACTATATGCTTGTTTAATGCGGAGACCTATAAAGGGTGATTTATTTTTTGCAACACTTATTTAGAAAGTTTCTAAATAAAAACGAACTATTTAATTAGAAAACTGTTACTTTTGTAGTTTGAAAGTGGTAAAAACAATACTAAATCAATACAAAAATATGTCAGGTTTAAAGTTACCGATTTATTTAGACAATAGCGCTACAACTCCAACCGACCCGCGAGTTGTGGAAGCAATGATACCTTATTTTTACGAAAAAATGGGGAATGCTGCAAGCCGAAACCATCCTTTTGGTTGGGTAGCAGAGGAAGCAGTGGACTACGCTCGTGAGCAAATCGCTCAGTTGATTGGCGCAAGCAGTTCTAAAGAAATCATCTTTACTTCTGGTGCGACAGAAGCCGACAACTTGGCTCTCAAAGGCGTGGCAGAAATGTATGCTCGTCGAGGCAATCACATCATCACTGTCAAAACCGAACACAAAGCGATTTTAGACACTTGCAAGCAGTTGGAAAAACAAGGTTGTACGGTGTCTTACTTAGAAGTGGGTTCAGATGGTTTGATTACACCTGAGCAAGTACGAGAAGCAATGACCGACAAAACAATTTTGGTGTCGGTAATGATGGTCAACAATGAGTTGGGTGTTCGTCAGCCAATTGAAGAAATCGCCAAAGTAGCACACGAAGGTGGTGCTTTGTTTATGAGTGATGCGACACAAGCAGTGGGTAAAATTCCCGTAGATGTTGAAGCAATGGGTATTGACCTAATGGCTTTTACGGCTCACAAAATGTACGGTCCTAAAGGAGTAGGTGCATTGTATGTTCGTCGTAAACGTCCGAGAGTAAAAGTAACCGCACAAATGGATGGCGGCGGTCATGAGAGAGGCATGCGTTCTGGAACTTTAAATGTGCCTGGGATTGTTGGCTTTGGTAAAGCGGCTGAATTGGCTCGCTTAGAAATGGATGAAGAAAGCAAAAGATTGCGGTACTTGCGTGACAAATTGGAGAATGAATTGATGCAAATGGAGGAAACCTACTTGAATGGACATCCTGAGCATCGTGTTCCTCATATTTCCAATATTTCCTTCAAATATGTGGAAGGTGAAGGTTTGATGATGGGCTTCAATCAAGAAATTGCGGTTTCTTCTGGTTCGGCTTGTACATCTGCTTCTTTAGAGCCTTCTTATGTATTGATAGCTTTGGGATTGGACGACGAATTGGCGCACTCTTCTCTTCGATTCAGTTTGGGGCGTTTTACGACCGAAGAACAAATTGACTACGCTATCGAAAAAGTAAGAAATGCAGTGAACCGTATGAGAGATTTGAGTCCACTTTGGGAAATGTACAAAGAAGGAATTGACGTTTCGACGGTTGAGTGGGCGGAACATTAGTTTAGTGACTGGTGGATTGGTGATTTGTAATTAGTTAGGAATCATTGGTTTACTTGTTTTTATTAGAAAAAATAATTTAACAAAAATAAAATAACAATATCATGGCATATTCAGAAAAGGTATTAGACCATTACAACAATCCTCGCAACGTAGGAACTTTGGACAAAGGCAGTAAAAATGTCGGTACAGGGTTGGTTGGTGCGCCCGAATGTGGTGACGTGATGCGTCTGCAAATTGAAGTAGAGGAAACTACTGGTTTGATTAAAGATGCAAAATTCAAAACATTTGGTTGCGGTTCTGCAATTGCTTCTTCTTCTTTGGCTACGGAGTGGTTGAAGGGAAAAACAGTGGACGAAGCGATTGGCATTGACAACATGGACATCGTGGAAGAATTGGAGTTGCCTCCTGTAAAAATCCACTGTTCTGTTTTGGCAGAAGATGCGATTAAAGCAGCTATCAACGACTACCGAGTAAAGCAAGGTTTAGAGCCTATTGTGCAGGAACATTCTATTGTTCACTAAATTGTTCTATGGCTGTATGGTTATATTGCTGTATTGTTGGATGGTTTACAATAACACTGCGACAATAATAGCAATCAAACAGTAGAGCAATTCAACAATAAAACAATTTAAAAGTATGATTTTCATTAGCGAAGAAGCAAAGAAGCAGGTTAAAAAATTGAAGGAAGAAGCGGGTGTTGGAGAAGATTATTTTATTCGAGTATCCGTAGTGGGTGGAGGCTGTTCGGGCTTGACCTACAAAATGGATTTCGACAACGAATCAAAACCCAATGACCAAGTTTTTGAAGACAAAGGCGAAAAATTGGTGACAGACCTTCGCAGCTTCCTGTATGTTTGTGGAACAACTTTGGAGTTTTCTCGTGGTTTGGACGGCAAAGGTTTTTACTTTAGCAATCCAAACGCTTCTCGTTCTTGCGGTTGCGGAGAAAGTTTTGCAGTTTAGGTTGTGATAGTGATTCGTTCTCTTTATGCGTAAAGCAATTTCTGTAACTTTGTTTTTGAAGCAGAAGGAAATATAAACAACAAAATATTTGAAGTGCAAAGGCACGGATTGGGAAGATGTTATTTTCCTAATCCGTGCCTTTTTCGTTTACCAATTCTTTTATCCAAACCCATTCCTCTTTTTGTAGTTTAGGTGGAGGCGGATATAGTGTAGTATTGAGTTTGAAACCTTGTATTTTTCTACTTCCGTTTCTCCTCCACATTTTCTCCAATAGACGTTTCGTCCGCCGTTTGTTTGTGGTCTTCATCCTCCCTTATATCAGCACGGTATTTCTCGATAAAATCTTCAAGGCGTTTCTCCAATTCACCTTCTCCCATCTCGTAGCTTGGAGTGAGGCTTTTTTTATCGGGAAACTGCTCTATATAAATGGTCTGACTTGGGAAAGCAAAACGAATGCCTAAAGTGTGTGCCAGCTCCAAAATGCCCGTAATAATTTCCTGTCGAGCGTGTAGCTCATCGTCCCATGTCGAAACTTTGAAGTAAACATTGAAGTAAATAGTGATGGAAGAAGAATCCAAATCGTTGAGATATACATGGTAGTATTCTTTGTGGGTATTGGGATGATTGGTAATGACCTTTCGCAGACCTTTCACAAATTTTAGAATCAAAAGAGGAGGCGTTTCGTAAGTTACGCCCAAATCTGATTCAAATCTTCTATAGACCCGTAAGCCCAAATTATTGATGGTCATATCTGCCAAACGAGCATTGGGAACATAAATCAGGGAATTGTCCCGAGTTCGCAGCCTCGTAGAACGAAAACCTACATTTTCGACCCGCCCTTCCAATGTTTCAAAGGTAATTCTATCGCCAACTTTAAAAGGTTGGTCTAAGAAAATCATCATTGAACCAAACACATTTTTGATGGTGTCTTGTGCTGCCAAAGCTACTGCAAGCCCTCCAATAGAAATACCTGCCAACAATGCGGTGACATTGATTTCTAAATCTTTCAAAATAAAGAAAATACCTATGATTACCGCTAAGGCTTTGAAGAGTTTTCGTAGAAGAGGGAGGAGTTGTTTGCCAATAACAGGATTACCCTTCAATGCAAATTGGTCAATATAAGCCTCCGCAAGATTGACTATTCTGATGGCAAAAATGGTACAAAAAACAATGAAAACAATGTGAATAGCAGGGAGTAAATAGTAAGTTACTGAAGAGCTGAAATTCATTTCTGGAAAAAACCATATAATCAGCTTCACAATAATCATCAAACTCAATACATTTCCTGCCTGAGATATTAAATCCTTTTGGATGTAAAGCTTTCCAAATTTGGTGTCAGATAGGCGATGAACAGTTTTTCGAAACAGAAACTTCAAAAATTTGTGGAAAACCATGCTCAACAATATCAGTAGAAAAATACCCATCAATTGCCATAGCTCCAAACCTAAGAAAGTGTTGTGAAAAAAAGGAGGTAATTTTTTTGTATATTGCTTTAAATCAAAAGGATACAATTCATTGTATAAATCAGGGATTTTTTCAACAGACTCTGCAGAATAGTACCAATAACTCCCTTTTTTTTCGAGGTAAATGACCTTCAAATCTGCAAAGGGAACATAGACAGCTTTATTATTTCGAGTACTATCCGTATAATTTTCTTTTGTGGGTACTTCATCCCAATCAACTGCAAGGCCTTTGGCTGCAAATATTTTTTTGAGCTGAATAACCAATTCCTCCCGTTCAGGCAAATTGCCTTCTCGTATAACTTTGGCTGCAATAGAAGGTTCGTATGTTTTGGCTTGTAGGTAATGCAAATGCGTGTAAAGCGTGCGGGCAGGACTTCTCAAACTATAGCTTCCTTCGGGAATATCGGGTTGTGCATGGGCAGAGGGTAAGACCAGTAATTGCAGTAAAAGCAAAATCAGCAAAGAGCCCAGATAAAAAGAAGTCTTGTAAATTTTTGAAGGCATGGAAATAATTGTCAATGGTCGTGAAAATCAAAGTAAAAGTAAGAACCTTCATTTTAACCTTCAAATGGTTTTTAAGTTTGAGAAATACAACTCAAATCTACCAAATTTAGCGGATTTATGCGTTTGTCCATAATATAAGCCCCCAAATTGAACCATTTTTTTGCACCCTCCAAAACCATACTGTCTGCCGAAACGACAATGTTGTCAATGGAAGGAGGTCGAATTAGTTCTCTGTCGGGGTTATAAACCAACTGAACATCCCAATCAAATCCTTTTCCTTCAATGACTTCGTATATCAAAACCTTCAATCGTCCACTATTGGAAACAGGTTGGTCAAAATACCAAGTCGCTTTTTTGACCTGCAAAAACTCCAATTCTACACCCACCAATTCAATTGCTGCAATGGTTTCCGACACTCTTCTGTAAGTGCCATGCACACTTGCCAAATCTCGTCGACTGCCATCTCTTCCCTTAAAAATGAATCCGCCTGACAATGCACTTTCTATGGTTATCAACAAATTGAAACCGTCAATGAATACATGACCGCCCTTCAACGCTTCTATACTGCAATGTTTGGCATTTCGACTTTGAAGAGAAGCATCCGAACAAGCAGCCCCTTGTATGGCTTTTCGCTGGCGTTCGGTGAGTTTGAAGCGGTCGCCTACGAGTTTTAAGGAAGCTCTTTCGGCGTATCCTTTGGAGAGTAGCCACGACAAATCGCTTGTCGCCCTTTGCAGAATAGGAATAAATTTGGGTGCAAAGAGTTTTTGGTCGTTGGGGTGTTGTCCTCGGTGTTTTTGTTTGTTGGGCATAATGTTATTTCAATCTACGGCTTACCATCGTCACATTTTTGTCCTGCTCATCGTCTTCGTATTCCATACCGAAATCTTCCAAGCGAAGCAAAGGAGTCAATTCGGTTTCATAGTAAATGCTTCGCCAAGATAGGCACTTTTTGCAGAGAAGGAGGACCTGTTTTATCGGAGGCATTGGGAGTATTGTTATTTTAAGGGCTTTCTCAAAAAACTCTTTTGGCAGTGAAATAGTTTTACGAATAAATAGTAATATGAAGTAAAACATTTTTATATTTCTCTTTGAGGGATTTTGACATCTCATCTAATACAAAAGTGTCATTTCATAGCATTTCAAAAGGTAGTAACTTTGAATCATTGGAAAATAAAATTAATTTATTATGAAATTCTATCACCTTTTATTTGTTCTATTATTTTTATCAATTAACTTCAATATCATGGGTCAAAATCATAAAGAAACGCTTGTTCAACAAATTGAAGAAGAATCCAATTGGCTCGATGCTCAGGTAATCGAAACATTGGCTACTTTGAATTTTTCGGAAAGTATATGGGAAAAAGTGCTCAGTAACCAAATGTATCCAAAAGGACTCTCTACATTTGGCCGTATGGGTGGTGCTTTCGATGACTTGTCGGATAAATTCGGCGATACTTATTTGAATAAAAAATGCGGATTTGGTGAGGCAGTTGATGTAGATAACCGACAATATTGTACAAACACCATTGAAGATTTGAGTGGCAAATACTCTATCACTGTGAATGCACAGAATGTTCAGGGAAGTAAAGATGCCTTCAAAATGGTATTGAGCTATGCACAAGCCTTACGAATAGCCAAAGAACAACTCATTCAGCAGCTAAATGCTATGCCTAAGACTTGGGCGAGTTTTATGTTGGTGAGTGGATAAAAACAATTTTGTTACAAATACAATGTATGAAATCTTAAAACTATGGAAAACGCACTAAAAAAACACGAAGCTCAAATAGAACTTAATAAAGAACTTAGGCTACTTGTTGAACAAGAAGGATTGCAAGCTATCGGAAAAATAACCAACCTCTTGTATAAAGGTGCCGACCCAAACCATCGACCAAAGTTTGGTGATAGCCTCATTTGTTCGGTATTGTACGGATGGCCATCTGACGTACAAGCAATTGGAATTGAATTGCTTACCAATTTTGGCGGAAATGTAAATTTACCTGATGGGCAAGGACAAACAGCTTTGTCTATTTGTTTGGAGAACGATTATTCAGCAGAAATTCAAGCCCTTTTGTTGTCCAAAGGAGCGGTTGTTATTGAGTTTTCAAAGGAAGATTTTACATCTTCAGATGTGAACTGCCGAGAAGGTCGTGACAATCCAGAAAAAGTACCCGATGCCTATCATAAATATATGATTGCGACGGGGAAACGGGCTTGTGATATAGGCTCATCTTTTTTCAATAATTTGTTGGCATCTGGAAAAATCAAAGACTTTGAAAAAGATTTTGAAGAGCTGACAAGTCAGGTGAAAGCAGGAAATCTATCTGCTGAAGCGGGAGCTGGCTTTTTTAATTACTTGATAAATGGGAAGCCCAAATGGTGCAACAATCGTTTTGGAAGTTCCCATCATTTTTTGAAAGATGGTACTTTGATTCAAATTGGAGGGGAACATGAAGATTATTACGACCCAGAATTCAATATATACAATGATGTCATTCGAATCACTTCAGATGGTTCGGTTGATTTGTTCTTCTATCCAAAAGATGTCTTTCCTCCAACCGATTTTCATAGTTCGATTCAGTTGGGGAACGAAATTCTAATTATTGGAGGTTTGGGATATCAGAAAGAGAGGAGAGCCAACCAAACCAATATGTATGCTTTGAATCTAGGTGATTTTTCAATAAAACCAGTAGCTTCTTCAGGGAACAAACCAGGTTGGGTTTTCGAGCATACTACATTCCTCGATGAACAGAATAATTGCCTGTATTTGATAAATGGAAAAAAATGGATGAATGGAAAAATAGTTGAAAATAAAGATTCTTATAGATTGGATTTGAAAAATATGCATTGGAGTCGTGCTAAGGCAAATTCAAATTAAAAACTCAAATGCAAATTCAAACAATACTTTGTAAGCGAGCAAAGTAAATTGCAGAAATGCCTAATTTAATATTTTAGTTTGCCTAAGTAAAAGCAATAGCGATTTCATGTAGTTTTCTTTTATTTATTTTTCAAATACTTATGGAAAATAGGAAAATAAACTATTTTTACTTCCATGAAGCCGAATTTACCCCTCTTAAAATAGCGCATAAATGAAAAAAATAAATTGGAAAAAATTAGGTTTTGAATTTTTATCAATATTTATTGCTGTTATTTCGGCGTTTGCCTTAAATAATTGGAATGAAAACCGTAGAGCTAGTGATGCTGCAAACAAGATATTAGCTGAAATTTCAAATGGATTAAAGAAAGATATAGAAGATGTAAGGGTCAATAAACAGGGACATGAAGACGGGATATTGGCCTGCAAATTTTGGCGTCAAATACTTGAAGGGCAGGAGGTGAATTTGGATACTCTTCCATTGCATTATTCTAATTTAACTCGAGATTTTATTTCAATACAAAATATTTCAGGTTACGAATCTTTGAAGTCTAAGGGCTTAGAATTAATTGAAGATGATTCTTTGAGGTTTGAAATAATTACCCTTTACGAATATGATTATAATATGCTGCAGAAATTTGAGGAAGAGTACAATGAGATGCAGTTTCAAGAAAATTACTTTGAAGAAATAAACAAGAATATTGCTCCAAACTTTGAATTTGACAGGAAAGGAAATATTGTCGGAATAAAACTTCCTTTAATCATCAATGAGGCAGAAAAAAATATACTATTGAGTTATCTATGGAAGATACAAATGAATAGGTACTTCATTCTTCAGGTTTACTCACAAACGGAAGAAAAATTAATTCAACTCCGAAAGAAAATCGAAAAGAATTTACAATAATAGCTAACGCCGCATATATGTGATTGTTTTCTTGCCTATAAAATGCATGACAATGATAAAATCATAGTAATTGAGAAATTACTTTCAGTAACCTAACCTATTCCTTCAAAGATGTGAATTTATAGCTTTTTGAAGGACTAATAACGATTCACCAATCACCATACTAATTCACGCCCAATTTCACTTTCAACTTATCTGCATCTTTGATGTCAGCAATGGTATAAGCCGAACCTGTCCAAACTTTGCCTGTCAGTTCATTTTTACTGGCATACTGACCATCAGGAGTAGTCGTTTCGTATTTTTGAGAAATGAGTAAATCCAGGATGCCATCTTTATTGGCATCGGTTATCCATGTTTGGATTTTGCTGTAAGTATTGGTAGTTGTCAATACACTGCTAATGAGCTCTTTCCCGACCATTTTTTTATTCAATTGGTCATATACGTAGAGATAAATATTGTTGTCGTTATGGAATGAGCCTTTGCCTGTTCGTATCATATAAGCAGTGTAGTTTGGTGCAATGTCAAAACTACCAATGCTGTAATATTTGAAGCTTTTATCTGCATTTTTATCAAAAAATGCCAAAACGGAAGGAGAAACTTCTCTTCCTTGCAGCATGGTATTGATAAAACTCGTGGTATTGGTTGGATCGTAAGCATCAACTTTGAAAATCTGAAAGTTCATTTTTTCAAAATTTTGATTGACCTCATTCACATTTGCTGCAACTACAGGTGCTGGAGTATTGTAACTCCTGTCTGATACATTTTGGACGAACCCACTTTGTGCATTGGTGTTGAGTATTTTAGAACGTTCCACTTTTCTTAAACTTGCAGTGTTATACCCCTGTGCAATGACTTTTTTGAGGGTCAACTCCGCCAAGGCCAAATCTTCAAATATGCCTACATAAATTCGTTCTCCTCCTTGTACTTTTTGACGAAACAATTCACCCATACTCCGAATTTCTGCGGTATTATGTAGTAAGTTGACCGATTCAAAAGCCCCTAATTCAACTAAGAAAACTTCATCTTTAGGTTGCTCCAATTCACCCATAAAAACGGGTTCTATTATATTTTCTACGGACTCTATACCTCCAGAAGTGTTTGCATCTGAGGCGATAACAAAATCATAAGTTGTATAAAAAGCGTCTTTATAGCCTTTGGCTTGAATAATCGCTAAAGCAGTTTTTGCAGCTGTTTCGTCTTGCAGACCTTTTACCAAAACTCTATGGATGTCTTTATCATTTTTTTCGATGGTGATGGCGTGGCCTACGTTTTTGAAGTTGTCCAATTGAATCAATTGGGGGTTTTTGTAGGCAGCGAGTTGGATTTGATATCGTTTTTCGACTTTTGTTTCATTTACAGGTGTTGTAGAGGAAGTTTGAGCCATACTTGGATTTATACAAAAGATAAACAGTATGACAGAGAATAGGGTCGTAATAGAATTTGTGTAGTATTTCATATTATTGGTTTTACAGGGGTTTGTTAATAGTATTGTGTGCATTAGAGTAGTTCTTAGAAACGAATTAGCTTCCAAAATTAGTATCTACGGTTCGAATAAATGCTTTGCTGTATCCGAGTGATTGAAGTTGCTTTAATGCTTGTTTTGCAGCCGCTGTACTACTGTATTTTCCAACAGCCACTTTGTAAAGGTCATTGGATTTTTCCAAATAAATATCACCTACATTGGCAATATCCAAAAAGTTGGTAAAGTCTATATTGTTGTAAGCTGCCACTTGTATTATATACGCTTCATTTGCTTTTTTGTTGAGGGTAGTTGTCAAATCTGCGGATTCGCCAGTATGGTTGAAAGTAGTAGGGTTTAATAATTTTCGAGAAGGCATAGGTACAACAACTTTATCTTCAAAGACATAAGCATCTTTAAATCCTGAAGATTGCACCATCTTCAAGGTCTTATTGGATGCTTCTTTAGTGGCATAATCTCCAATGATGATTCTCCACAAGCCGTTTTTGGTTTCTTCTCGATAAACAGAACCGAGGTCGTAAAACTGCTCAAAATTATTCCATTCAGGATGGCGATATGCTCCCAGTTGGACTTTATAAATTGTTTGAGCCGTTTTGGTGGTCACTTGATTTTTTGTTTCAGGAGTATAACTCTCAGTTGATTGTGCGTTTAGAGTCGTATATAAAAATAGACTCACAAACATAACAATTGCTGTAAATTGAAGCGTGTTATTCATGTTATTAGGTTTATGTTATAGCCTCAATATAAAGCATTTTTTTGAGTTGCCAAAAAAATTATTCTAAGCTTAAAGAATTAATTAATGGTCACTGCAATGACTTCTGTATCATCATCTGATACTTCTCCGCCGCCACAAGGCTGTCCACTCAGACGAGCAATGATAAAGTAGTTTCCACTTGCCTGATTTATAGGGATATCTATTTGGTCAAAAGTAAGACTCACATTGTCTCCGCTTTTAGTAGTTTGATTATTGTCCAGAAAAGCCACCAACTGTGTGTCGCCTCCAAAGCTGCTGTCATTGGACAAATACCATTGTACCATGCTTTGCAGTTGTAAATTGTCTAAGCCAATGGTTTCTCTGAAATCTACTTCACCTGTCAAAGTAGTTCCTGCTTCAAAACTGGTTTCGGATACATCGGCGTTGGTAATATTGGTGGAACAAGTTTCTAATACAGGGTCGACTTCACAGGCATTGAAAATGAATAGGATACTCACCAAAAAAGCACCCACAAGCTTCATAGAAAATAACGGATAAGAATTACTGTTTTTCATAAACGCATATTTATTTGTATAAACTAAATAGATTTTCTCCTTCCCTAAGACTGTTTTTTTGAAAGGATGTTTAAAGGTAAACTTTTTTTAGAATCATTAATTAGGAATTTTTAGTAATAGTTGTTGGGATTTTCTTAGTAATTTTTCATACATTTAGCAAGCCAAAATCAATTTTTTTAAAAAATCTTAAATACATATTATGAAGGCATTTGAGACAAACAATATCAAGAATCTCGCCCTGCTTGGACATCAAGGCTCTGGTAAAACCACTTTAGCAGAAGCCATGTTGTTTGAAGCAGGGGAAACGACAAGACGTGGAACGGTGGAAAACCAAAATACGGTGTCTGACTACCACGAAATTGAACAAAGAAGAGGTAATAGTGTATTTGCATCGTTGATGCACTTAAAGTGGAAGGAAGATAAAATCAACATCATTGATACACCTGGTTTTGATGATTTTATTGGAGAGGTAATCGCTTCTTTGCGTGTAGCAGATTTGGGGATAATGGTGTTGAATGCTCAAAATGGCGTGGAAGTGGGTACGGAGATTATGTGGGAATATGTTCAGAAATTTCAAACTCCTACGGTATTTGTAGTGAATCAGGTAGATAATGACAAGGCGAACTTTGATGATACAGTGGATCAGGCGAAAGCTCGATTTGGTACAAATGTAACCGTTGTGCAGTTTCCTTACAATCCTGGTAATAACTTCAATGGGATTGTAGATGTATTGAAAATGGTGATGTATCAGTTTCCTGATGATGGTGGAAAGCCCGAAAAGGTAGAAATTCCAAAAGATGTAAGGGGTAAGGCAGAGGATTTACATAATGAATTGATTGAAGCCATTGCAGTGAACGACGAGAGTTTGATGGAGCTGTATTTTGAACAAGGAGAATTGTCGGAAAATGAGATGGCGGGAGGTTTAAAAACGGCTATTGTTCAACAAGATATTTTTCCTCTGTTTTGCTGCTCTGCCAAACAAAACATGGGAAGTGGGCGTGTTTTGGGATTTATTGCCGATCATGGGCCTGCTCCTAATGAAGTTCCCCCTATCAAAACAACGAAAGGAGAGGAATTGAAGTGTGATTCAGATGGCGACCCTGTTTTGTTTGTTTACAAAACCGCACACGAGCAAAATTTGGGAAATCTTTCTTTCTTCAAAGTTTATTCGGGTACGCTCACTACAGGTACAGATTTAATAAATGCTAGCAATGGTTCGCATGAAAGAATCAATCAGATTTACAATCTAAATGGCAAACAAAGAGTGAATCTGAATGAATTGAAGGCGGGCGATATTGGAGTGACGGTGAAACTGAAGGCCGCCGGCTCTAATACAACTTTGGCTCCTAAAGGCAATGATACAGTGATTGAGCCTATTGTCTTTCCTTCACCCCGTATTCGAGTAGCGATTGAAGCAGAAAACAAAGCCGATATGGAAAAATTGGCACAGATTCTCAACCAATTACATGGAGAAGATCCGACGTTGCAGGTGGATTTTTCAAAGGAACTGAAACAAACTTTGGTGAGTGGACAAGGAGAATTACACCTTCAATTGACCAAATGGCGCATCAATGAACTGAACAGCAAATTGGCTTTTGATTATATTCGACCAAAAATTGAATTTAGAGAAACCATCACTAAATCAACCAATTCGGTTTATCGTCACAAAAAACAATCAGGTGGTGCAGGTCAGTTTGGTGAAGTGCACATGTTGATTGAGCCTTATTATGAAGGAATGCCTGCTCCAAAAGACTTGAATGTAAGAAATACAGATGAAATAGACCTTCCTTGGGGAGGTAAGTTGGTCTTCAATAACTGCATTGTCGGTGGTTCTATTGATGCAAAATACATGAATGCCATCACCAAAGGTATCATGGAGAAAATGGAAGATGGGCCTTTGACGGGTTCTTATGTGCGAGATATTCGGGTGAGTGTATATGATGGTAAAATGCACCCTGTTGACTCCAATGATATGGCATTTAAGTTGGCTGCTTCTCAGGCATTTAAGAACGGGTTTCAAGATGCAAAGCCTCAATTGATGGAGCCTCTTTATGATGTGGAAGTCATGGTAACGGAAGAAGGAATGGGTGATGTAATGGGCGATTTGCAGACTCGTCGGGCGATGATTATGGGTATGGAAGTGGCTGGACATTATCAAATCATCAAGGCAAAAGTACCCTTGATGGAACTCTACAAATATTCTTCTACATTGCGTTCTCTTTCTCAGGGACGAGCCAAACACAAGCAAGCATTTGCAGAATATGCAGCGGTTCCTCGTGAGATTCAAGAGGAATTGATTGCAGCGCATAAAGGAAATGATGAGGAATAGGAATCTTATGTTTGTAGGGACGTTTTAGTAAAAAGTCTCATACTACTGTACAAAATGATTTTTGAACCACAAAAGTATCAAAAGAGCACAAAAGAGATGGTTGAATTTCAGTTCTTTACTTTTGTTTTCTTTGTGCCTTTTGTGGTTGAATTAAAAATGTACAGTAGTATGAAAGTCTCTACGTACTTAAGTTTTGAAGTCCTACAAAAAACTTAATCGTTTGATTTCTAATGATAAAAGGCGAAATAGATTAAATCTATTTCGCCTTTTTATTGTTCATCAAAAAAATTCCTTACAATTCTTCAATCTCTGTCTCGCTCAATCCTGTAACTTGTGCAATGACTGAAGTCGTCATGCCCTCCTCTTTCAAATTCTTAGCAACTTGTTTTAATCCTTGTTTCAATCCCTGTTCTAATCCTTGTTTCAATCCTTTTTCAATTCCTATTTCTTCACCTTCTTTCAAGCCTTCTTCTTTAGAAGTATCTACTACATTCTTGAGGTCTCTATAATACTTCAAACTGCTTTGGTATGCTTCTCGTTCTGTCGGAGAGAACCTTGCAATTTCTGCTGCTTCAAATAGTTTCTTAAAAATCCTTTCTTGTAAAGCTTTGGGGCGTTTTTGTAGTTCTGCTAAATGCCGAAAAATAAATAACCACTTGTCAAAATGAGTAACTAACTCCTTTTCTGTTTTCTTAAACTTTGGCAATTCTAAATAAATAAATTTCAATTTATCATAAAATACTTTTCCGTCTTGCGTCTTCAGTTCTACAAAGTGCAACAAATTATCCTCCTCTTGATGCTCGTCAAAAATGAAGTCCAATATGCTAATGGTATAAACCGCCGCCAATTTAAAATTCCAGTCTCCTCTTTTGGCTTGTTCTTGCACAGGAAAAGTAGCATAATAAATACTTCTGTCTTTGAAATAGGTTTGTTTCGCCTTTTGTACTTCAACAATAAATTTCTCACCCGTAATACTCTCACAATAGATATCGAAAATGGCTTTTCTATCCAAAAGAGTTTCCCCTAAATGCTCGTTTTTTGTATACGTAAGATTTCGAATAGTGTGTTTTGAAGGTAAAAATAGATTTAAAAAATCTATCAGTAAATCCTTGTTAGGCTCACTACCAAATAATTTTTTGAAACCAAAATCGGTTAAAGGATTGATGTATTTATCTGGTATATGGGTTGTCATATCTACTCTTTTTATTTACTTCAATATTACAATACTAAAAGTATAAACTTGCATTCTTTTAACACTACCTTCCCAAAATAAGTTTCTAAGAATACGTCAACCATTTTCCAATTTCCCTAAATGTCACCTTCTTACCACGCATCAAAATACCTACTTTGTAAATCTTCGCTGCCAACCAGACTGCAAAAATAGCTGCTCCAATCATCAATACCATCGAAAGTAGCAGTTGCCAAACAGGAGGCATCCCGAATGCCAAACGTGCAGGCATTATCACGGGAGCAAAAAATGGAATAATGGAAGCCCATACTGCAATGCTGCTATTGGGTGAATCCAACATTCCCGACAAAATAATAATGGAAATGATGATTGGAATCGCAATCGGAAAAGTCAGTGTTTGAGCATCGCTTTCGTCGTTGATAGCTGAAGCCAATCCTGCATATAAGGCAGCATAAAAAACGTAGCCTGTGATGAAGTAAAATAAAAATCCAAAAATAATCAAACCCAAAGGCAGACTTGCAAACTGCATTTGAAGGGTTTCAATCATTTCCATAGCAGCATCCATATCCTGCGGACTTGCTCCACCAACTTGATTGGGATTGATTGAATCTCCTATCAATAGAGCCATTACAAAATTGATAATCAACAGCAGTACAATCCAAATCGCATACTGTGTGATTCCCACTGCTCCAACGCCCAAAATCTTACCCATCATCAACTTGAAGGGTTTGACCGAAGACAAGATAATCTCTACAATTCGATTCGTTTTTTCCTCCATCACGCTCCGCATAATCATGGCTCCATACATAAAAATGACGATGTACATCAAAAAACCCATGCCAAAACCGACACCAGCCGCCATGCCCGAACTTGCTATCTGCTCGCCCGTATCACTTTGATCACCAACGCTTACCCGCGTTTTACGAATCATACTATACGTTTTGCTATCCAAACCTTCCAGCTCCAAGCGTTTCTTAATTAATTGGTCACTCAATTCATCTTCGACATAATCTTTGATTCTCAAACCTAAAGATTTGTCAGCAATGTACTTCACGCCATTGGGATTGTCTATGTTGATTTTGGGAATGTAAAGAATGCCACTGTAACCGTCCTTTTTGTAGCTTTCCTTCAATTCTTCCAAAGGCGTGTTTACTTCTTTGAAGCGAATCATGCCCGACTCAGAATCGGCTAAGGTGAACAAATCGCTTTCGTCTTTCACCAAAATATGGGCATCTTCCGAACTCCACAACATGATGCCTATTTGAAAACTAAACAGTGCAATGATGCCCAAAGGAACAAGCAATGTCACGATGATAAAGGATTTCTTGCGGACTTTGGTGAGATATTCACGCTTGAAAATTAGGAATATTTTATTCATACTTTTTGGGTTGTGTTTGAGTGTTTAGGTTAATAGTGGTGTTTGAGTGTCTATTTTGGTAATTATATTTGAGTTGATAACTACGTTTGGTTATTTGTGTTTTCTAAGTAAAAAAGAAAAAATAACTTCCCGACCGATATTCCCCTTTTGAAAGGGGGTGGGGTATGTTAGCAAAACAAAACGGGGAGTTATTTTTTTACCGTTACTAAGTAGGTTTTTCATTTTGATTCATATTTTTGTTTCCATTCATAAGAAACGGATACACTGCAATAGAAGCAATGATAATCAAGGCTCCAACATAAAAGCCAATGTGCATTCGCTCCGAATCACCAAAAATCCAGTATGCCAAAATAATAGCATAAACAGGCTCCATATTGATGACCAATGCTAAGGTATAAGCGGATAATCGTTCCAGCAAATAATTCATCGCAATGAAAGCATAAGTAGTACAACCCAACGCCAATATTAGCAAATAAATTCCGTCCATTGCAGAAATTTCACTGGGCAATACACTGATACTTTGGGTAAAGGTAAAATAAAGAGCGATAAACACAAACCCTGCAATCATTTCATACATCGAAACAACACTTGCATCGTGTTTACGTACCAACTGTTTGTTCATCACTCCAAACAAAGCAGCCAAAAAAGCAGAAATCAGTGCCAACACAATTCCTTCCCAATAATCAAAGGCAAACTGGGTAATGACATATAAGCCTACTATAATCACCAAACCCAAAACCACTTCGCTTACTGCAATACGTACTTTATCAAAAAGCGGTTCTAAAAAACTTGTAAATAGGGTCGTACTTGCCATACAGCCCAATGCCACCGATACATTTGAGGCTTTGATAGCTCCAAAAAAGGTAATCCAATGGACAGCTACAATAACTCCCACTCCAAATACTTTCGCCAAGACTTTGCCTGACAAACGCATTTCCTTCTTCTTCCACAACACAAAGGCGAACATCCCTATTGCAGCCAACAACATTCGGTAAAATACCAAATCGGCGGAAGGTAGGGTAATGATTTTACCCAGTATTCCTGTAAAACCGTAAATGAGGACAATAAAATGGAGATGTAAATGGTCTTTCATGGAGGTAAGATAGCGAAAACTTCAAATGCAAAGCACAAATTCAAACCCAAAAATTTGCTTTATTTATCGCTTGCTAATCTTGTTCAAGCTAATCGCTCGTTGACGACTGCATTTGTGTCGCCCTACTTGAAAATCTCTTTTTTGACGGTGTTTCGTTTTTCTGCCTTGTACCCGTTTGCGCCACATTTTCCAACTACTCAGCTTCATTTCTTGACGCATCAACTCAATCACATCCTTTTCGGGTACGCCAAACTGTTCTTCAATCGCATCAAAAGGTGTGCGGTCTTCCCATGCCATTTCGATAATTCGGTCAATAGCTCGTTCGTCTAATTCGTATTTTATGGAGATATTCATTGCGGTATTTTAGAGGGAACAACAGAAAAATACCTCGGAAGTTTATACCTTCTATTTTTTACACTTATCACCTGTTTTTTTTACTCCTCAAATTCGCCCCAAACACAATATTCAGCTGCGTGAAAAAAAAATCCTGTTTTGCCGAATCCAATTCCGAACTCGTCGTTCTAATATCGGGCAGATTGAAGTACCCACCCTTCAATTCTGATTGAAAAAAGAACACCCGACCAAAAGCCACATTTACACCCAACATGGCAGTGATGCCATAACCCGACAAATGAAATTCATCGTATCGTTCACTATCCCAAAGCGTTACATTCGTTTTTGGCATCAATACACCTACGCCCACACCTTTCAACAAGCTTAATTTGATTCGTTTGCTCCCCGCTAATTCTGCCAAATGCCTCAATTCGGTATTGATATAGTTCAGTCCATCTGTATGCTCAAATCGTAAAAATTCGGGTAGAATCGCAATATACTCATTCGAGTAGTTTCCTGCAAAAGCCTTCCCTTCCTCTTCAATTGTACCATTGATATTCACCATTTGATAGGGCTGTACTACGTATTTCATGTGGTCAATGCCCAGTGTAAGGCTATACTTATTGGTGATAAAATATCCAACTCGGAAATTGTATTGCGGAATCGTAGCCGTTGAAGGATTGAAGTAGTCCAATTTGAATTGACTTTGGCGGTCTTTGGCTCGCACTTTTTGTAGTGTAAAATCGTGGTCGTTTCCTTTGAAGTCAATTGTAGATTTGGTGTACCATCCCCAATTCCAACCCCAATAAAAGTAAAAATCCCCTTTTCGGTTCTTTTCATTTATATCGGATGGAATTTGAGAAAAACAGCTATTACTGACAAAGAACAGACAAAACAGAAGTCTAATGTGTTTCATTCTATTGTTGTTAGAACATACACTTATACTAAGTGTGTCTGCTCAAAGAAAGGCAGGATTGCAGCCAGCAAGATAGGTAAGCAAAATAACTATTTTAATAAAAACTGAAAATTAAATATTTTAATATTCAAAAAAATAGCAAAACAATGATTTTACTGCAATGTATAACCAATCTTAAAACCCAAAGCAGGATTTGGTAAAAAACGTTCTCCTGTTTTGTTGAGTAAAGACAAAACTTGGGAGTCGCCATTGTCTCGGTTTTCCTTTTCCCAAAAGGTCAATTCAGGAGTTTGGGTATGTTTGTATTTGATACCGAGACCTGCAAAGGCATCTATAAAAAATCGTTTGTTCACCTTCCATTTTTGGCTTCCATACAAAGCAGTCAATGTGCTGACCGACTTTTCATAACGATGTGTTTTTTCGTATGGTGGAATTCCTTCTATGTCAATCAAATCGGTAAACTCATATTTTTGGCTTCGATGGCGAAAACGCACCGCCCAATATTTTCCATCCTTTCCCTTCAAATATTTCCGCCATTCACCTCCCAATATCCATCCCCGATTGTTTTGCAGCCCATAGCCAATCGAGTGATACAATGCGCCCATTTCCAATGAAATAGAACTATTTTTAGTCCCTCTAAATTCTAAAGATAGAAGAGCCGCATTGTTTCCGAATAGGTCAGTGAGTAGTAAGGGAGCAATTTTCAGGGCAAGTTTTGGTTGAAGTAAAGGGTCGCTTTGTTGTCCAAAAAAAGGGAGATAAAAACCCAAGAGGAAAATGAGGATAAGTAAATGATTCATGCTTTTATTTTATTCCAAATAATGCCACATCACCCCCATTCACAATCGCCCCTTTATCTTCAAACACTTCATTGACAATATGACCATTGCTATGCAATTGCAGTGTACGATTGGTGGATAGCAATTCCACCTCGGGATTATCATGTAAAGTATTGAGCAGCTGAATGAATTTTTTGGTCAGTGTTTTTTCGGGTGTGTAATCATTGCTCGCCATGTTTAAATCTATGACAATATATTTGAAGCCAGCTACTTTTAAGGCTTGAATGATTTTTTGTTTGGTTTTAAAACGTGTAACCAACTGAGCGAAATTGTCTAAGAAGGTATCATTCATAACCCTTTTATCATTCTTTCGAATGAAATAATTGATGCTCGTACCTACACGATACACCAATGATTCGTCCTCTCGATTGATAATTTTTTGTATTTCGTGGTGTTGAGGGAAATGAAAGCCTAACAACTTTGTTTCATTGATCTTACCAGTTTGGTATTCCATAATCGGTGGAATGTAAATGTGTTTGGCTCTTTCTTTATTAATTGGATTGTAGTTGGTCGTTCGGAAAGTGAATGCCATCAACAACCAAATAAAGCAAATAGACATCAACAAACTGCTTTTGAGAAAGGCGGGTGATATATTTTCGGTACTCCAGACAAAAGGCCTTTTGCCATTTTGAAAACTCATCGCCTTGACCAAAAAAACATAAGGTATGCAAAACAACAAAAGTCCATACCACGCTGCACCTACTCCTAATATCCACCACAATAAAAAATACACGAGTAAGAACAAAATCATTCCTTTGGTTCTCTTCGGATGTCTTTGAATGCGTAGGACAATTAGAACAAGTAACACACCAAAAATCATCACCAGAAGCGGATAGGTTACAGCATCTCTTTGTCCTGATACAATTGTCAGAACCTGATGAATTGGCGTATATATATATAAGGCGAATTGATGAATGGTCTCACTTGTGCTTTCAATCCATCCTACTTGAGAAGAAGAGGCTAAGAGCTGCAAACCTTCTTGTGGAGTAGTCAAATTGTGTTTGTTGAGATAGGCATTGGGGATGGAAACAAGCAGCAATAACATACACAATGCCATTATAGTTAGCTTCAATCCGATTCTTTGACTTATGGATTGTTGGCGAAGAATTCTTTGTGGAAACAAAAACAAAATGGGGAGCAACAGCAACAGCAGAAAACCTACATCTGTAAAAAAAACATCCAAATTGGTATTGACAAACACATCATAAGGAATAGACAGATAGCGAGCAAGTACTATTTCGTACCCCATAAATTTGTGTAAATCTTCTCTTACACCTGCTTTGATGCGGGGTGATGGTTCGTTGTTTTGAGTGTCAGTCGTTTCGGGCATCTGATACATACCAGGAACAATCACTTCTTCTGTGTGTTGTGCGCTACTTAATGAAGTCAAACTACACAACAGCAAGAAAAAAAAATATTTTTTGAATTTATATTGTAAAATTGAAAGGAGCATATTTTCCATCATTTTTTGTAAACTTCTTCCCATTTACTTTCCAGTTCATTGAAGTTTAGTCTCGGTGTAGCTTGTTTTCCATTCAAAAGAGCTTCTACTGAAATGGTTTGAGTTTCTACAAAGTTTTTACCCAACCAAGGCAAAACAGGTAATAGAAAAAAGAGACCTAGAATAGTCGAAATCTGAATCAGTCGTATAAAAAGTTTTTTTCGCTTCAAAGCCATATAAGCCAAAATTCCTAATCCCATTAATAAGAGAGTCCACTGCAATAAGGCAACATTTTGGTGAAAGGCTCGAAGGTGAGATTGTTCATCCAATTGAAGTAAAAAAATCACAGCCATCACCAAAAAAAAACTTCCTAAAAACGCTCCCAAACCACCTTTTGCATACCATATTGTGGTAATCAACGCAAAAAATAGAAATAGGGCTGTGAGTTTGATTCCAAAGGCAAATCCTGCAAAAACTCCTATCAATGCAATGAGCCTATTTTCTATTATTGCAGGAGGCAAGTGATTGGAAAAAAAGGTTTTGATTTTAAGGATGAAATCTGAAGTAGTTGTGTGTCCAAATTTTGAGGTCTGTCTTTTATTGTTTTTTGAAGAGTTACTAAGTGATTGTTTTGAAGTAATAGGTGACGAGAACCAATTGACCAATAAGAGTAAAATGCAAAGCGTGATATACAACAAGCCCATGTCAATTTTCATATCCATATGTGAAAGAAAGTTGACCATTGGCACCGAAAAATACAATAACAAGCAAAAAGCAGCATGATTGACATCCAACCATTTGCGACTCAAACGATACAATGCCACCAAACTCAAAAAACTGCCCAAAAATGACAATGCTAAAACGACATCTACTCTCCCAAATAGTACCAAGCCCAAAGACATAAACAAAGACCAATTGTAGGGCTGATTACCGTCCACCAAACTTCCATACTGTGCAATCAAGGAGGGTAAGTTGACATACAAATTGATAGAATCTGTTCCCAAAGGAAAAGGACGCAGCAACTGTGTGAAATCAAACACCAAAAACAAGGCTAAAAATAGGAAGCTAAATGCTCCTAAAGCATTGAATCTATTGGAGATTCGTATGGGCTGGAACAAAGTTTCATATACAACCTGTCGAGTTTTTCTCCAATTGAAGAAAAGTATGAAAGCAAATAAAGGAGCTATTGCAAAAACATTCAACAGATGAAAAATACCCAAAAAGAACAATGCAAAAGTTACAAACATAATCCCTAACGCCACTTCAATAATTGGCATATCCTGTGAAGTTATTTGAGGAGGAAATATAGTAGTAAACACATAGCCTACGATTCTACATACAAGCGCAACCAAATACACACACACAACGACTCCTACCAAATGTCCTAAATGTAAAAACAATCCTTTTGCACTAAGATGAATACCAGACATTTTGCTGTAAAAGGCGGTAATGGTCAGACTGTCTAATAGCAATAATAAGAGGAAGATACTTAAACCATTGACCCATCTAAGCGACCATTTTTTCCTCTTTGCCTGTGTCAAACCCCAACTTATTGTCACGCCTATCAACAGGAAAATGACGAATAAATTTGCATATTGAAAGTTTTGAAAGGCTTTTTCATAGTAAAGATTGTAGTGCCAATATTCCACAAAAATAACTACTGTCCAAAGGAGAGAAAAAACAATAGAAGTAATTTTGGTCAGTCGTTCGAGCATTGAGGAGTCTATTTTTTATCAAAAATGGTGAAAAAAAACTAAAGTTTTGCATTTGTAAAGTGAATTCACGATTTTTTAGGTGCCTCACTAAACCAAGTTTGTTCGGCATAAGGAAATGCTTGTATGGGTTCAGCTTTGTTCAAAAAAGGGCAAAGTTTTTCCCAGCCCTCTCCATCACAGATATTGATTTTTAGTAGCTTGTTGGCGGGCTTATTTTTAAAAAAATCATTCACTCGCTTGTCAAATGCATGGTAGGCGGATTCCCAGTTTGGAAAATCAGCGTACAAGCTACCATAAGCTTTTTGATAAATGGAGTTGAAGTTGTGGTATAGTTTGTCAAATTTTCCAGATGCCGACGGAGGGGTTTCTAACCATTTTTTCATCTCCACAGTGGTACTGAAGCCTCTGGGTTTGTATAGGTTTTCACTTGACCTAATCCAATCTTCTAAGTTGCGGACGGTATAGATAAATTGAGCATTGGGAAATAGATCATATAGCTCTTCAAATCTAAAAGAAATGGGCGAATCAGAGAATGCGTCAAAATAATAGAGGTCGTCGAGGTCAATGATTTTTTTAGTAATTGGATTGATAAAATGTATGGCAGAATAACCCAACATCGTTAAGGCTTTGGTAAGTGTAGTCGTCCCTGTTCGACTCAAGCCAATACCAAAAATATGGGGCGTATCCTTAGAAATGCCTGTTTGATGGTGTTGTTGCCAAGCTTTGAGTAAGCGAACAATGCCTTGTGGGTCTTTGGACGGTTCAAGGAAGTCCATTTGCTCAATTACTTTACTTGCCTCCTCCATCTGCCGATTGCCAATGAGGGACTGGGCAAGTAGTTTTTGTATATCTGTGTGATTTTTATTTTGCTCATAAAGTGGACGCAATATATCTACAGCTTGGGCATACCTCCCTGCTATCAACAATAAGTCCGATTTAAAAATCAAGGTACTAAGTTCCTGCCCGTGTTTTTCGATTAATGATGCTACCGTTTCAAACCCTTCCTCAAATTGACCATGATTCACCAGTAATCTGGCTTTTCTTTTATAGCTCGATTTGGCTTTGGTTTTTTCGATAGAAATATTTAGCCATTTTAAAGCCACATCTCTTTCCCATGTTTTTAGTGCTACTGTTGATAATCCCTCATATCCCTGAGGTCTATGTGGAAATTTTTCTACATGCCGCTGAAAAGCTGCTTGTGCTTCTTCAAATAGATTGTTTGTCAAAAATTGATTACCTAACTTATAATCATTGAAGGCATCAGCTACTTGTGTCAGTTTTCTACCTGTGATTTGTTTTAAAAAGTGGATAATTTTATGGTAAAACCGTTTGTTTTTTTCCATTGTTTGATTTTTGATAGCTCCTATTCAATGGCATTAAATTACATTATTTTGAGAACTTAGTAAAAAAGAAAAAATAACTTCCCGACCGATATTCCCCTTTTGAAAGGGGGTGGGGTATGTTAGCAAAAGAAAACGGGGAGTTATTTTTTTACCGTTACTTAGACTTGCTAAAAATTTTAAACCCCTACTTAAATTCAATGATATAGAGAATACCACCTGTTGAAAAGTACAGAAATATTTGATTTACTGATTGTAGATACTTGACCACAAAAATGCAGAATCTCATTTGGGAGAGAATATCACCGTGGGTCAAAAAAACTAAGTTTTTTTAAAAAATAGGCAAAATAAGCCCATTTTTGAGGAGTAATAGCCCTATTGACAGTTGTAATAATCTCTCTTTTAAGATGCAATTATCTTATATTAATCAATATTTTGACAAGGTGTATGTGTTGAACTTAGAAAAACGGATAGACCGAAAAATGGAGATGTTTCAAAAACTTGGACGATTGAACATCAAAGCAGAATTTGTGCGAGCTGTTAATGGCTATGATTTTCAAAACCAATTGGAATATGAAACTTATCTAAGACAACCTCTAGGTACAGGTGGAACTTTGAGAGAACTGATATTGAATAGAAAGTTGATTGAAAATAGTGGAGCTTGGGGCTGTTTGAAAAGTTATTTATTTATATTAGAAGATGCTCAAAAGAATGGATATAACCGAATTTTGTGCTTAGAAGATGATGCCATTTTTTATAAAAACTTTGAAAGCCGATTTAAAGATGCCATTCAAAAAATTCCTAACAATTGGAAATTACTCTATTTAGGTGCCTCCCAACGACTATGGGAAATTCCAAGAGGCTTGTCTTATCTTGATAAAAGTAAACTCTCCATTGATCCGAATGAACCATTTTACTACCCAAAAATAACATTTGGGACTTTTGCTTTTGGCATCCATCATTCAGTATTTGACATGATGCTCCAGGAAATCAGGAAAATGATTTACCCAATTGACAATCGTCCTGTACAGATTGTTGCCGAAAAATACCCTGAGCAATGTTTTGTCATCACTCCTAATCTTATTATTGCCGACGTGACAGACAGCGACATTAGAGGTAAAAGAAGTCAGTCAGAACTGGCAGAAAAACTAAAATGGAATTTAGCAGATTATGATTTCCCTTTCCCAAAAGAGGAGCATTTTAAACTTAATAAAGTCACAGAGAATCTATTTACCATGAATCCTTCTAATTACCGACAGCACCGAAACATTCTTATAGAAAAACACAAAGCTATTTTCTTTATCATTCCCAAAACGGGCTGTACTTCTTTGAAAACGCAGTTACTGAAGCCACTCGGTATGAGAGAAAAGGAAGAAGGAGCAAATAATTTCTTCCATCCAAAAGATTTTCCATTTCCTTTTGCAGAGTATGAGGAACTGAATACGACCTACGCATCCTATCTCAAATTTGCTATTGTTCGCAATCCTTGGGATAGGTTAGTGTCTTGT
The DNA here is from genome assembly GCA_030427245.1 of Bacteroidia bacterium. Lineage (GTDB taxonomy): Bacteria > Bacteroidota > Bacteroidia > Chitinophagales > UBA2359 > JAUHXA01. Next base: position 143,060 of record JAUHXA010000007.1, read on the forward strand.
TTCAAAGATAAAATTCGGGCGGCTGATTACAATGAGTTGGGCTTCAAGGACGGCGTTGCGATTCCTCTACAACGATTTGGAGAAACATTTTACGGGGACATGACTTTTAAAGCCTTTGTAGATGCTGTGTGTGCTTTGCCTGATGCCGTAGCTGATAATCATTTTCGCTCTCAATTTTATCAACTTATCAGCCCTGAGGGGGAATTGTTGGTTAATTATATTGGTAGGTTTGAACGTATAGAACAATCGTTTGCCGAAATCGCCGCAAACACAGGCTTGCCACTAACTGCTTCTATTCACTTAAATCAATCACAATCCCAAAAACACTGGCGAAGTTATTATACTGACGAATTAGATTCAATGGTAAGAAAGCGATATGCCGAAGATATACGACTACTTCAATACAGTTTTGAAGCTCCTCCAGTCAAACCAATAGGAGTAATAGATAATAAATGGAAAGAACATTTCTCAAAAGCTAACTTATTACTGCCATTTTTGGAAGAGAAAAACCGTGCATTGAATTCAGAAATGAAAAAGTTAAGAATAGATAACCGAATAATGAGAAGTAAATTTCATAACATAAAGCAAAAACAACTAATGGAAAAGGTACAACAATTAGAAAGAAAACAAAAACAGCTAATGGAAAAGGTAAAACAATTAGAAGCTTCTCAGAACAGGCCTACTTTTGGTCAAAAATTGCTATCAGTATTTAACCGAAAGTAAAAGTTTAGAAGGGCTTATCATTCATTATGAAGTGTAATTTTTCGGTAAGATTTTCAACCCGTTTAGCCCTGATATTTGGTTTTAGCTGCTCGTTTTTAGCCGCTTTTAAACAGACTTTTAGGCAACTGTTAAAACGCTCTTTGAACTCTTGAAAACCCATATTATCAATATAGGAAAACAGCTTGCTTGGGCTGTTGAAATTGGAATAATCAATAAAACTATGGCGAGGAAAATTTTCATAGATTTTATTGTCTTTTCCATAGTAAATGGGTAAACAACCTGCACGAATGCTATCCCATATTTTTTCGGTACAATAATAATCTGTACTCGTGTTTTCTAAGGCTAGATTAAAATAATAATCTTTCAAAATAATTTCTTTCCGCCCTCTCCAATCTATATTCATTCGAGAATCCTCTAAGGAAATTCCATCGGGCCACCCCTTGCCATACACATCTACTTTCCCCAAATGATGACCTTCCAAAGCAATCTGTGTTCGCCTATATGATAGACCTATTTCTACCCCGTTTCGTATATTACTCCATTTTTTTTCATTATTTCGATAAGTGACCAAAGCCACTATCTTTTTCCCTTTTGGTCGTGAAAAATCAACCTGACTGTTTAACTTTAATAGCTGTTCACTATTCGTCCATTGTTTGGGGGAATATACACAGAAGTTGTTAATCCAAATATCACCTGTATAAGTATTCATAATATGTACTGTCGCATCATTCGCCCTAATTTTGCTGACAAAATTTTTGTCTTGACAAGGCTCACTGTTCCAAAGCAGGTATTTTTTTTTGTTACCATATTTATCTATTGTAAGCATTAGTTCTTTCATGGTTTTAATTACACAAATATCACAGGCATCATAGTCTTCTACATATATGATGTCGTGCTTTAACAATTCATTATAGAGAGTGTGATGTTCATTAAAAGGAGTCCGTTTTATATTGCCAGACTTGAAAATTCTAATATTTCTATGAGGCATAAATAAGCAAATTACTATTGGTTTTGAAGGTGTTTGATAGCAAAAATAAAGATTTTACTAAAAAGAACTATAAGAATCCTCTTTTCCTTTGATGGTAAATGAAATCAAAGAAGCCAATTGCTCTTACTGAGCTGAGACAATAGATACTCTTATTTATTGAAAACAATCTTTGTATATTTGTTAAATCAAGTAGGTTTATTAATAAATTAATAAGAAAAATAATCGGATTAATCATCTCATTCAAACTCTTCAAAAATACTGCGAATGGAAGAACAACTGACCTCCCTTGTTGGTCAAGGGCAGAATATTTTAAAAAAAATGGCTGTACAACTTAATAAGTTTATCGGTCGGTATAAAAAAACACCTGCAATAGAGGGACAAATAAAAAGAGGTAATGAATTTTTACAACAAAAAAAATGGATTGAAGCCGAATTGATTTTCAAAAAATCAAGGAAAAGTATTCAAAAAAACCTTGGGGTTATATCGGTTTGGCTCGGGTGGCTGACGGTAGAGAAGAATGGGAAATAGCTACAAGAATGTGGAAAGAATTGTTGCTCCTTTTTCCAGAAAATAACAACTATCTAATCAATTTAGGGAATACCTATTACGAGCAAAAGAATTATCATGAAGGAGACGCTGTCTTTGAAAATTTACGTCAAAAATTTCCCGAAGAACCTGCAATTGTACCTCATTTTAGAAGAAAGAAAGTAGGTTTTTTTGCTCAAAATGGACAGGATTGGTATGTAACGGAAGTACTCTTCAATAGGAAAACGAATGGGATTTTTGTAGATGTCGGTGCTCATGCTGGCATCAACTTCAGTAATACCTACTACCTCGAAAGAGAACTAGGTTGGAGTGGTATTGCAGTAGAACCAAACCCCTCAGTATTTAAGAAGCTTCAAAAAAACAGGTCTTGTACTACTTTACAGGCATGCATTACAGATTATAACGGAACAACCGACTTTCTGTCTATTGAAGGGCCTGGGAATATGCTGTGCGGAATTATTGAGAAATACGATGCACGACATATGGATCGGGTGAATAGAGTAGTGAGTGAGCATAACGGGGAAAAAAAAATCATAGAAATACAATGCTTAACCATCAATAACCTATTAGAAAAACATAAGTTATCACAAGTAGATTATCTAACTATTGATACAGAAGGAGGGGAACTGGATATTCTAAAAGCTATTGATTTTGACCGATTCGATATTGAAGTAATAGGGGTCGAAAATAATTTTGAGGAAACAGATATACGAAAACTGCTTATAGGGAAAGGTTATGAATTAAAAGTCATATCTGGCGCAGATGAGATATATCGAAAAAAGGCTGAGGTTTAAAATTTATATTTGTATTTTTCAATATCTTTCTGATACAAATCATACACTAAATTAACCGTATAGTTATTATAATACATTCTATAATCTTTGTTTCGATTAGTCTTCCTTTCATGTATAGAGGAGTCAAAAAATATTCCAGTCAATCGACTTATATGAAGTAAGTCATTTTCTCTTTCTTCAAATTTACCCACAAAATCAATCCCATCTGTATTCAAATATTGGTAATAAAATTGTTTTTCCCATTCAGCAGGTTGGTAATGTTTGATAAAATATTCCAGCCCTTGATTTCCATAATTGGTTTTATTTCGAAAATACGGTTGATTATAAAGTGAAATCATTCTGTCCCAAGGATTTCGGATGAATGAAAACTTAAAGGCATTTTCCCAGAATTCTTCTCCTACGTTTTCTCGAATTTCGGAAGCCGACAGGTGTTTGTCTTCATTGCCCATGCTTATCCCTGCTGCCGATTCGATGCTTGTTCCGCCCGTTCGAGGAATATGAATGAAGATAGTATTTTTATAAATCATAAGACACTGATTAGTTATTTGTTTTTAGAGTAGGGCAAATCCCCATCAAAATTATTCAAAAATGAAGGCTAATTTTTGTTTGATTTTTTTTAAAAAACTTTGCTTTTTTGGGCGTATAGACTGAGTATTTTGATACTGTTTTATTTTAGGCGTAGGAGGCTTGGCAGATTGACGTTTGTGTAAAATAGATTTTGTGTTCAAATTCGAGTCAAGACCTTTCAATGGCAAGTATTCTAAATTCTTGCTACGCCAGTTAATTAAATTTCTTTGCCGTTGATACTCAGGAGATTTTGTGGCTGTGAAAGCATGTTTAGGGTGATACAACTTGAGCAAGGGAGACCATTGAATCGCCATACCATAATTTCTAAAACGCGTATATATGTCCAAACCATTGGCATGAAACCCCGTCTCAAAAGTTGGGTGTTCATCATACCCGTTGATAGCCAAAAGCCATTTTTTGTGTACTGTTATACAACCGCCATAGTTAATGGGGTTGGTCACTACACATTTTTGTTTCAACTCTTTTATCTCAAGGTTTTTAAGCGGATGTTCATTTACTTCATTGTATCGGTAACCATAAGCAACCAGTTTGTCATATTCCTGATGAATGTTCCACGCTTTTTGCAAAAAATCAGGTTGGACTATCACATCCGCATCAGGAATAATGAGTAGTTCTCCTTTGGCTTGTCGGATGCCTTCGTTGAAGCAGTTCGATGAATGATAAACGGTATCGGACGAATGTCCCAAAGAAATGATTTTTAGTTGATTATTTTGATAAAGCTTTTCATTTGCACTTTTATAAAATTCTACCCAAAGCACTTCATATTCATCACTTGAAAAATTTTGTTTTGTAAAATACTCGGCTCCAAATGTATTTTCTCTAAAAGAGCCATCTATCATGATAACACTAATTTTCATAGGAGTTATTTTTCTCAATTACTATAATTTGCGTGTGAAAGGAATCAAGTCCTCAAAGGTTATTGGGTTCGGGTACTTTGTCCATACTCGGGTTTTATAACCGAGCCAGTAATCCATTGCACTTCCCACATCCAGCGCAATACCGCCTTTTTGTTTAATCAAATGACAATAAAATTTCCCTAAAAAACCAGCTGCTACTAAAAACACTTCGCCCCGATAAGCCACGTTTAGCTCTTCACAGATTTTTTTAAAAAAATATGGATAATGGTTATGCTCCTGTTCACCGTTATATCCAAACAGTTGGGCATACTTATATTCAGTTGGGATAGCGTACATTTTTCGCACATTGAGTCCATATTTTTCTTTCAATACATCTCCTATGGACGGATGACAACTGATTACCGAGCAGTTTTCCAATTCTCCTAAAATCATATCCCAAAGTCCTAAATCCTCCAAATGGCTATGAATATGGCAAGAGGTAAGTATAGGTAGTTTAGTTGAGGCATCACTGCCTTGTCGAGCCAATAAGGTATCGAGAATAGCCATAATACCTCTGGATTCATGAGCCAGATATTTTTTCTGAGGATGGAGTTGTAAAAAAGTTCTAGCGCATCGCCACGGACAGGGAATGCCCAGAATATCAGCTTCTTGAATGACATTAAGATAGGTGTTTTTCAAGTTTTTCCAGTCGGTTTCGTTGATTTTAGGTTCTCCCCACCATATTCTTTGACTGATGGTTCGGTCGTTTTTTTGAAAGGATTGCAGATAGGGAACATAGTCTAAATAATGTCCTTCCCCATCCCCCAATCGAATAAACGAAAAAGGAATTTTTTTTCTGATATGTAAGGTAACTTCTTGTGCAATCCTGTAACTTTCTAGAGGGGAAATAGCTGTATTCATAAAGCAGACTGGATGCTTTTTTACCAATGTTTCTAACTTGTCAAAAACACTCTTTAGTCGCTCTTCGAGTAAAGCGAATTGAAGGTGATTTTTTAGGAAAAAAACTAGTTTTTCTAAAAAAACGCCAAAGTCACTCTCACCTGTATATTGAGATAAGGTAGATGCGTTTCCTTTTTTCAAGGCTTCAATATTCTTGATTTTTTCTAATTCAAACAGCAATAAAGCCTGATTTGCTATGTTGATTTTTCCTGTAGGCAGTTTGGATAGGCTTTCAATATATTCTTTTGCTTTGTCGTACTCTTCTTTACTTATGAGCCATTGGCAATTTGCTATTATTACACCCCTATTCACAATATTAGATAAGCGTGTTTGCTCTAAAAAATTTTGGAGTTTCTCGTATTCACAAAGATACAACAGAGAGTCAAGATAAGGAATAACGAACTTATATGGAAGTACCGATTTACTAAAATCTAATTTGGAATGAAACCTTTGAAGTCGTTCTTTGACGAGTTTATAGTCACCTATAAGCCAGTAGTTGTGTGCTTCTGCCAGTTCCAATTCGCCATTTGTAGGATACTTTTGTATGGCTGCATGAAGCACAGTTCGGGCTTTTAGATAGTCGTATATTTTTTGAAAATACTCGGCTTCTGCTATATCGAGAGAACTATTGTCTGGAAAATTTATTTTAGCTTTTTGAATAAGGGGGAAGACTTCATGGATTTGACCAATATGGTAGAGAAGATTCTTTTTTTCATGCACAAAATTCAGCTGATGAGGAAATAAGTCAATGGCTTCGGTCAGATGTTCATAGAGATTATCCCAATGTTGAGTTAATTTGGCTATTTTTACCCAGCATTGATAACTCCCCAATTTGCTAGGATGCTGCTCGGTATATCTCCGAAAAACCGACTGAGCTTCTTCCAGTTGATTGTGTCTAAGAAGTTGATGCCCCAATCTATGATACAACCAACTTGGTAGAAAGACTTCAAGTTGTAGAAGTTTGCTCAGGTTTGAGCGGATTTGGTCGCTATTCTTGTTTTTAGAAAAATAGATCCCAACGAGATAATATATTGTTTTGGGTAAGTATAGAATGGTTCGTAACCAACTATTTAGGATGGGATTAGATAATGATAGCAAAACGAATTTAGGAGGTGTAATATGTGGTTTCATCGTTTTTGGGATAGCGTTTTTTGATTTGATAGAATAGGACTTAACACTAAGATAGTAAAGGTAATGATGATAAAATCCCTTTGTAAATCAAATGTCACACCTTTTTAACTTTTTTTGAGTGAAATAGTAGATATTTGCTTATGCGTTTAATTTAGATGCCGCCTTGTTTTAACCATTTGTAAAACAATGAAAAATATTATTACCACTTTTTTACTGTCTTTGAAAAAAAAGATGAATCAACTAGAGGGAATTCTTTTTAAAAAGCAAACTAGCAAGCCAACCTTTAAAGTGCTGTATTTCTATCATATTCCGAAGTGTGGAGGGACTTATACTTTACGTTTATTGCAAAAGTTTCAGAGAAAACTTAATAGTGATTTAATATCCTTTAATATTCTAAATAAGCAAACGAGAAACGCTGAGGCTGAGGCTGAGCAATTAGTATTTCTTAACTCACTAAAAAATTATTCTGTCAATAAGGTATTATTCATCCACCAACATCACGGCTTTCCTGGAATCAATGACTTATATGAACACTTAAGTAGGGTAAAAAAAGAAGTTAGAAAAAATGGGGGAAAAATAGTGTTTATCACTATGATTAGAGAACCTATATCCCACATAAGGTCAATGGTCAATTATAAGAGGATGAAAAATAAGGACATTAATTTTGATTCAGTACCAAGTGGATCAATTGTATATGATAAGATGTCAAAGTTTTTTTTGTATGGTCAACCAAAAAGATGGAAGAGCGAAAAAGTTTATATTGATAAAGAGCTTTTAAATAAAAATATTCGCTTGTTTGATTATGTTTTCACTTTGGAAAGAATGGATTTACTTATTGACTTTCTCAACAATTTTTTAGAAACAGAAGATGTTGTTATATCTAGAAAAATAAATGCTTCTAAAATAGAGCTTTTTCCTACCGAAGAACAAAAAAGACGTTTTTTAGAAAACATTCATTGGGATACATATTTCTATGAAGTGGTGAATAAAAAAGGTCCTGAAGTTAAGAAGATATTGCCTGAATAATTATCCAATTTTAAAAAGACTCAACTCTTTACTTCATTTTAAAATGAATATTTCTCTCATTAATAGCTATTTTAACCACGTATATGTTCTGAACCTTGAAGAGCGAACAGAGCAAAAAGTGACAATGTTGCAAAAACTCTCTCGCTTAGGCATCAAAGCAGAGTTTGTAGAAGCAGCCAATGAATATTCCTCTCAAAATAGACTGGAACATCAACACTATCTGGAACAGCCTATTGGAGGGAAAGGTTGTCATCCTTTAGAAGCAGCTTATCAACGAAAACTCATACAAACCCCTCGCGCTTGGGCATACCTTAAAACCTATATTGGGATTTTAGATGACGCCAAAAAAAGAGGATTTGAGCGCATTCTGTGTTTGGATGATAATGTACTGTTTCACTGTGATTTTGAAAGGCGATTTAAACAAGCAATTGACCAAATTCCAGATGATTGGAAGTTGCTTTACTTAGGAGCATCACAGCGGTTATGGAAATTGCCAGAAAATCTAAGTTATCCTGACGAAAATAAAACTGTGATTGATTTTGAAGAACCTTTCTATTTTCCTAGAATAACAGATGGGTCTTTTGCCATAGGAATCCACCGATCTGTATTTGACCTATTGATAGCAGATATTCTAAAAATGAACTGTCCTTTTGACTCTGGACCATTACAGACAGTCATTACCGCCCACCCAAAAAACTGTTTTGTCATTACTCCTAATATTATCGCCTATGATGTATCTGAAAACAAAGTCAAGGGATTCCAAAATCAAAAAAAACTATCTCAGAATCTAAAATGGAACATGGATGATTATGATTATCCTTTCCAAAAAGACTTGGTGAGTGTAATAATACCTGCTTATAACGCAGCAAGAACAATCGAAAAAGCTATACGCTCTATTTTGATGCAAACTTACGAACATTTAGAAATCATAGTAGTTGATGATGCAAGCTCTGATGATACAAGTAAAATAGTTCGAAAAATTATGTTAGAGGATACAAGAGTATTTTTAATCACTCTAAAGAAAAATCAAGGAGTAGGAAGGGCAAAAAATGCAGGGATAAAAGCGGCTAAAGGAAAAATTATTGCTTTTCAGGATGCAGACGATATTTCTTTACAAAAACGCATTGAAAGACAACTGATTCCGATATATGCAAAAGGAGTATTATTTAGTGTGGGGTTGATTTACCGAAGTCGATGTAGTTCGAAGGAACTAAATATTGATGACCAAGAAGCTATGATGGAATTGATTCAAAGTCGTCAGAAAAAGGACAAAAAAGGACAGTATGCTTATGAAGATAGAGCGATATTAGGTTGGGCAACTATGATTTTTAAAAGAAAAACTTTTGAGCAATATGGTCTATTTGATGAACATCGTTTTGGAGAAGACTTAGAATTTATAGAGCGAATTTTTTACTACAAATTAGGTAGGGTGTTTAATGAGGATTACAATGGTCACACCTTTGTGAGAGATTACAAATCTATTCCTTTTACCTTTCAGCGTGTAGATAAAGTATTGTACGTATGCCCTGCCCTCACCGAACAAAACCTGACTACGCAATATGAATACAAACGAAAAGAAAATATATTGAACAATCAGAAGTTTAGGAAAAAAATTACTACAAAAGGATTAGAAATTTTCCCTAAACTTCATAGCATAGACGGTATTTCAAAACACCCCCTATCCATTACCTACAATACGCTATCATTGAATTCTTTTGTAGTTATAACAAGAGTAGAATATCAAATGCTTTTACAGAAAAGTGAACAATTCAAAAAAATGCAGAAACAACAGTCTGTAATTGAAGATCTGTATAATTCGATGAGTTGGAGAATAACAGCCCCTCTTAGGAAATTGCTGTATTTAATACAGAAAATACGCAGTTGAAGATAGAAGGAATGAACATCTTCTTTCTAAATGCAAGTTTAAAAATCTAAAAATTAAACTCTTCATGAGAATTGCAATAATAGCAGACCCTTTAGACAATCAAACTGCCGGTATTCATACCTACTTAAAACAATTCATCAAAGCATTGGTAGAATACGATAAAGAAAATGAGTACATTTTAATTAGAGGAAAAAAAGACCCATCTATTCCATTTCGACAAATCGCCATTCCCAATATTCAATTGCCCATTGGTTTTGCCGCCATACGTTTGTTTTTCATTATACCATTAATCATGCGTTGGTTGAGAGTAGATGCAGTGTTAGAACCTGCACATTTTGGACCTTTTAATCTGCCAAAACGAATCAAAAGAATAACGGTTATCCACGACCTTACACCGTTTCTATTTCCGCAATTCCACCGTTTTCTGAGTCAGTTACTTCAAAGATTGTTCTTGAAGAGAATTTTGAAAAAAACTGATTTGATACTGTCCAATTCTCAGCATACGACTCAAGACATAATCCGATTTTTCCCTTTTACCAAAACCAAAGTCGCCACTATTTTATTGGGTCGAGATTTGGATTTTCAACCAGTAGATTCTCATAGCTATTTGGATGAAAACAACATCTCGCAAACTTATTTTCTGTGTACAGGTACCATTGAACCACGCAAAAATTTGACTATATTATTGGAAGCTTACCATTTGTTTCGACAAAAAACCAAAGAAAAAGTTTTGCTCATCATCACAGGCAAGGAAGGATGGAAAACAACAACTTTTCACCAAAGTCTTGAGCAACACCCCTTTCGTGAGGATATTTTGCTAACTGGTTTTGTTGAAAAAAGTAGTTTAATAGAGTTGTATTCCCATTCTTTGGCACTTGTTTATCCTTCGTTGTATGAAGGTTTTGGCCTGCCTGTTTTAGAAGCATTATCTTGTCAAACAAAGGTGATTTGTTCGAATCGCTCCAGCCTTCCCGAAGTTGGTGGAGAGGTCGCTTATTATTTCAATCCAGAAAACGCAGAAGATTTATTGCAGAAAATGACGGAAGTATATAAAAACCCACAAAAGAAACAGGACAAACTACTTGAACAAGCGCATAAATTTTCATGGGAAAAATATGTGAGTTCTTTTGTACAAGCACTAACGCGCATAGAAAAATAATCTGCAATGAATTCCAACACCTCTCCAACTGTCAGTGTCGTCATGGCTACTTACAATCGGGCGCACATTCTTCGCCAAACGATAGAAAACATCTTGAAACAGGAATACCGTCCTCTCGAACTGATTGTGGTCAATGATGGATCGAAAGACAACACTTCACTTGTATTGAAGGAGTTACAAGCTTTGTATGATTTTGTAATTATAGAAAACCATCAAAATATGGGGCTGCAAAAATCACTAAATCGTGGACTGCAAAAAGTAACAGGCAAATACATCGCCCGAATAGACGACCACGATACGTGGCTAACTACCGATAAACTATCTCGACAAATAGCTTATTTAGAAACACACCCTACAGTCGGTATCCTTGGAACGGGCTATCAAGTAGGAGACAAAAAAATATTGAATCCTCTCACTGACTTCGATATTCGCCAACAAATTTTGTTTCGTTGCCCATTTTGTCATGTAACTGTGGTGATGCGTACAAGCATTGTAAAAGAACTTGGAGGTTATGATGAAAGTTTGCCTTACTCCGAAGATTGGGAATTGTGGTTGAGGATTGGACAACGTAGCCAATTGGCTAATCTTTCGGACATCACCGTAGCGGTTACAGAAGCAGAAGCCTCTTTGTCGGGTGACTTTTTCTTGAAACAACTCCCACTGAATCGCAGCATTGTTCAAAAGCATCTAAAAAACTATCCGAATGGCTTCAAAGCCCGATTGTACCATTCTTTCCTGCAATCCTTTTTTAGGCTGTTTCCTCTTAATGGTATTTTACACAGAGGAATGCAAAAAGTATTCAGGCTGTTTTTCTTGAAAGATTAATCAATAAACTAATTTTGAGAGATTAAAACCTGTAAACTATGTGTTTAAATGACTAAAATCACTGTTACTATCTGTACTCATAATAGATCCGAACTTTTGACCGAATGTTTGCAGTCTTTGTGTAAACAGACTATTCCACGATTTCTTTATGAAATTCTTGTGATAGACAATAATTCTACGGATGATACAAAGGCTGTGGTACTCAAATTCTCTAAAAAATACAATAATATTCGGTTGGTAGAAGAATCTAAGATTGGTTTGAGTCATGCTAGAAATACAGGATTCAAAAATGCTTTGACTGATTGGGTAGCCTATATTGACGATGATGCAAAAGCACATCCCAACTATATAGAAAGAGCCTTGTTTACTATCGAAAAATATAGTTTTGATTGTTTTGGAGGCATTTATTTGCCCTGGTATAGATATGGTAAACCTAAGTGGTTTCGAGCAGATTATTATGGTTCAAATAAAAATGGGAAACCAAAAGAGGTTTGTATATTAGAACGTGGTCATAATAGTGGAGGTGTTATTGTGTTTAAGAAGAAAGTATTGGAAGGTTTAGGAGGTTTTGCTACCAATCTGGGAATGAACGGTCAAAAAATGGCTTATGGTGAAGAATCCCATCTTCAAGAAGTAATGAGAATGAATGGACTGCAGGTTGGCTTTGATCCAGAATTGAAGATAGATCACTTAGTGGCTTCTCGAAAGTTAACCCTCAAATGGCAACTCAAATCGGCTTATAAAAGAGGCTATTCCTATTCTATGGTTTATTATCATAAGTCAGATTTACGTAATCAGGATATCATACGAGATTTTCTGATTTTAATTGCAGGAACTTTTAAGAGAATTATTACAAAAAGTTATAAGTATTTTTCTGAAAAAGATTTCTATATTCAAAACTGGATATTGGAAGTAATACAACCAAGTGCTAATTTATGGGGAATCATCAAATACAAATTAGACAACAAAAGGGCTTAACCTACTAATGCAAAAATCTTATAATCCGCTTATTGATGTTTTAATGCCTGTTTACAATGCAAAAGATTTTTTGAATGAAGCAATTGATAGTTTACTCGCTCAAACATATACCAATTGGATTTTGATAGTCATAGATGATGCTTCAACAGATAACAGCGTAGAAATAGTTGAGGCTTATAAAGACAATAGAATTCAATTAATCAAAAAATCAAAAAATACAGGTTCTTATGATACCCTTAATCAAGGTTTGAAAAAAGCAAAAGGGAAATATATTGCTATTTTGGATGCGGATGATATATGTCACCCTGAAAGATTTCAAAGGCAAGTGCATTTTTTAGAAAGCAGCTCTGAAATAGGCCTCTGTGGTACTTGGGTGAAAACATTTGGTTTGGGAAAAGAAAAGATTTGGAAATACCCAACAAAAACAGAAGAAATTCGCTGCGCACTGTTGTTCCACAATTGTTTCGCACATTCTTCTGTAATGATAAGGCGTTCTATTTTAGAAAAACATAATCTCTTGTACAATACTGCTCGCATGGCACAAGATTACGACCTTTGGGTTAGAATTAGTGAATATACTCAAACTGCTAATATTAAAACTCCTTTGGTTTATTACAGAGTATATCCTCATTCTAAATCTGCTCTAAAACGGCAAGAACAACATATAGCCGTAGATGAAATTGTTAATTATCAATTACAAAAACTGCAAGTGAATTTTACGGCGAATGATTTACTTTTTCACAGTTATTTTACTTATCGAAAAAACCAAATGCCTGCACTTAGTTTCTCCTTTCTTTATAGAACCTTTTCGTGGTGCTATAAATTATTGAAAACAAATTACAGTACACAAAAGTATTCACAAACAACACTTGTCTATACTATTTTTGGTATATATGCTACAAGTTTATTAAGAAAACAGATTGACAGGATACTTTTTTTATTTAAGAAAATTTCTCCTACAAAAAGCACTAGTTCTCTAAATTTACATTGAAGTTAGTCACATTTCATATCTTTCATTTTTTCTTCCTATACAATATCCCCCATGATAAAAAAACTCATAGCTTGGCTTCCCGAAAACAATCGTTTAGAACGCATTTGGCTCATTGCTAAGTTCGACTTTGTTACTCGCTATTATGGTTCTTTTTTGGGCTTATTTTGGGCATTATTGAAGCCTCTTTTTCAATTATTGGTTTTTTTCATTGTTTTTACGGTTGTTTTTAAGAGTAGAACCGAAAAGTTTTTGATGTTTTTATTTATAGGCATCATCATGTTTCAGTTTTTTACTGAATCTGTAAAAGCTTCGATGAAAATTTTCAAAAGCAAAAAACATTTATTAGAAAATATTCAAATAAATAAATTGGATATTTTTTATTCTGGAATAGCTTCAACCCTGTTTGGTTTTATGTTCAATTTTACGGCTTTTTTTGTAGGGAATTTACTACTCAACGACGTTTTTTCATGGTCAATACTGTTTTTTCCCTTTGTTCTAATCAGCTTGATAATTTTTGTACTTGCCACTCAACTTATATTCTCAACCGTTAGCATTTATCTTAAAGATATTGACAACATCTGGTTTGTTTTAAATACCTTTCTATTTTGGGGTTCGGGTATTTTTTTCGATGCGACTACCCTTGAAGGGAAAGCTGCTCTTATCCAATATTTCAACCCACTTGCAGGGATTTTAATAAATGCTCGAAAAGTATTGATTTATGCAGAACCTTTAGACACAACACTATTCTTTATTAATTTTGTTACCGCAGTGTGTTTTTTAGGAATTGGACTCCTTATTTTTAGAAAATACAGTGCAAAAGCGCTTGAAAAATTATAACACCTATATATGTCTGATATTGCTATTGAATTAAAAAATATCCACAAAACTTTTACTGTGTTGGATAAAAATAGTCACAGTTTGCGTGGTAAAATCATTTCGTTTTTTACGCATACCAACAAACGAAGTATCAAAGCACTCTCCAATATTAATCTAGAAATCAAAAAAGGAGAGTTCTTTGGTATTATGGGGCATAATGGCTCTGGTAAATCTACTTTGTTGCGCATCATGACAGGCGCTTACCCACCTGATGAAGGAGGAGAAATAAGGAGGGATGGGCGGTTCATGCTTTTGACACTTGGGCTGGGCTTCAATGTCCAACTAACTGCCCGAGAAAACATCTATCTAAATGCCTCTATATTGGGCTTGACACTCAAGCAAATTGGACGCATTTTTCACGATATAGTAGCTTTTGCCGAGTTAGAAGACTTCGTAGATACCCAAGTTAAATATTTTTCGAGCGGAATGTTGTCTCGATTGAAGTTCGCTATTGCAGTTCATGCAGATGCAGACATTTTTTTGATGGACGAGTTTTTTGGCGGTGTAGGTGATGCTGGTTTTAAAGAAAAATCGGAGAGAGTGTTTCATGAATCTCTCGTAAAAGGTCGTACCATCGTACATGTAAGTCATTCCGTTAAAACAATTGAAGAACACTGCCATAGGGTCTTGCTTTTACACGAAGGAGAACCAATAGCTATTGGTTCTCCTGACGAAATTATTCCGCAGTATAAGGAATTGAGCAAAAAAAGAAGGGGGATCAAGAAAGAGAGAAGGAAGAATAAAGAGAAAAAAAATAGTTTATAAAGCACGTCTTAAAGCTTTTGCCTTTTGCATAAACACCCATTTTGTAAATCAATGAAAAATATTACTTCTACTTTTTTATCGTTTTTGAAAAAAAAGATGAATCAACAGAAAGAGATTCTTTCCCAAAACCTAATTAGAAAACCTGCCTTCAAGGTGATCTACTTCTATCATATTCCAAAATGTGGAGGAACCTATACTTTACGCTTATTACAAAAATTTCAAAGAAAACTTAACAGTGACTTTGTAATTTTTAATATTAACAAGCAAAAAAGAAACCTTAAGGCTGAGGCTGAGCAATTAAGTTTTCTTAACTCCCTACAAAGCTATTCTGCTAATAAGGTATTAATCATTTATCAACACATGGGCTTTCCTGGAATCAATGACTTATATGAAGACCTAAGGATAATAAAAAAAGAGGTGAAAAAAAATAAGGGCGAAATCGTTTTTATCACTATGATTAGAGAACCTATGTCCCACATAAGGTCAATGGTCAATTATAACAGGAGGAAAAATAAGGACATTAATTTTGATTCAGTACCAAGTGGATCAATTGTATATGATAAGATGTCAAAGTTTTTTTTATATGGTCAACGAAAACGATGGAAGAACAAAGAAATTCAGATTGATAGAGAACTTTTAAATAAAAACATTCGCTTGTTTGATTATATTTTTACCTTGGAAAGATTAGATTTACTTATTGACTTTCTCAACCATTTTTTAGGCACAAAAGATGTCTTTATATCTAAAAAAATAAATGCTTCTAAAATAGAACTGTTACCCACCAAAGACCAAAAAAAACGTTTTTTAGATAACATTTATTGGGACAAATATTTTTATGAAGTGGTTAGCAAAAAAGGACCTAATGTTAAGAATATGTTCCCTTAATAACTGTTTTGTTTGAACAGAGATAAGTTTAGGCTTAAAAAAACAACTATTCGTTTGATTTGCAGAAAATATTATGAAAAATAAACTCCAATATGTTTCGGCACATAATTCATAAGTTCAAAGGCTTGTTTAATAAAAGTTACGACTATCAAAAATTTGTTGTAATTGCTCGTTCACGTACAGGCTCAAGTTTGCTTATCAGTTATCTGAACTCTCATCCACAAATTGAGGCGCATGGAGAAATATTTCGAGAACTGGGAAGAAAAAGTTCTAAGCAAATTTGGGAGCGCCTATTCACATCCAAAAACAAAAAGTTAAAATATATAGGGTTTAAGATTTTTTATTACCACCCTCTCAACACAGATGATCGTTCGGTTTGGGATTTTTTGAAAAATGACAAAACCATTCAAATCATCCATTTGAAAAGAGAGAATGTTTTACGTACTTTTATTTCCAGAGAAATTGTTGAAAAAACCAAGGTTTGGAAAAATAAAAAATATAGAAACACGACTTCAATTGAAGATAAAAGAATTGAAATAGATGTAGATAAATTTCTAGATACTCTATCTTGGACAAAAAAACGAGAACGAGAAACTGCAAAAACCTTTTCCAATCATTCTTTTACAGAAATCTCTTATGAAGAATTAATTGCCAATCCACAAATAGTGATGAATGACATTTTTTCTCGTTTCGGATTGAAGCCTGCTAAAATATCTACAAAATTACGTAGGCAGAATGCAGAAAGAATAGAGGACTTAGTGATTAACTATTCTCAGTTAAAGACAGGTTTGACTGAGGTAGGTTATACCTGTTTTTTGGAATAATCTCCTTAAGATATTGTTAGGACAAATTATCAAAAGATAAGAAATTGCTAACTGCGACTGAACATTTTGAGTCCTACTCTGACTGAAATGTTACAGAAACCTAAGATTGATAATTTTTTAAACTTCAATAAAAATGCAAGGTAAGATTTTCTGCATTGGGCTGGATAAAACTGGAACTACTTCTTTGCACAATGCACTTAAAATACTAGGATTCTCAAGCGTTCATTTTATGAGTGAACAAGGAAACATAAAGGATATTATTAGGACAAATTATCAAAAGGGTAAGAATTTACTGACGGGAATTGAACACTTTGATGCTTACTCTGATTGGAATAGAGCATCTACCAATCATTTATATAAAGTTTTGGACAAACAGTACTCTGGAAGTAAATTCATATTAACTACTCGCAACCTTGACAAGTGGCTAATAAGCAGAGAAAAACATGTCAATAGAATTCCAGGATTGCCATATTACCAAAAGTTATGTCCAAATGACACTTGGTTAAATAAGGATAAAGAAAGTTGGACAGAAGAATTTAAAAATCATCATCAAGATATACTTCATTATTTTAAAGACAGAAAGGAGGATTTATTAATTTTTAATATCTCGCAGGGAGATGCTTGGACAAAACTTTGTTCTTTTTTATCCCTTCCTGTTCCATATCGTTCCTTTCCATTCTCGGGAAATTCAAAAAAAATAACTCCAACATTCATAAAGGAAGACTATAGAAAACATGGCAATATTTTACTAAAGGATAAGAAAGCTATATTCTTTCCAATTCCTAAAAACGCTTGTTCATCCATAAAATCGCGGCTAATTGCTTTTGTGATTTTGAAAAAAAATATTAATTTTTCAGCAGGTAAGCTATCAGTTCATGATTTCCCCTTTCCTTATACCAAACGCTCTCTATTAAATAGAGATTATAAAGATTATTTTAAATTCGCTCTTGTGCGAAACCCATGGGCAAGATTGGTCTCTTGCTATAAAAATAAAATTCAAAACGTCTCTCCCAACTTTAGCATTAATGGAATCTCCAAAATTTTTCATAGGTACAAAGGTTTATTTTGGAAAGGAATGTCGTTTGAAGCTTTTGTTGAATCAATATGTTCTATTCCTGATTTGGATGCGGACAAGCATTTTCAATCTCAGTTATTCCAACTCACAAATGACTCTTGCGAACTATTAGTAAATTACATTGGAAGGTTAGAAAGATTGGATATAGCACATCAAGACATTTTTGAAAACACAGGTGTATCTTTTTTGAATTTACCTTGCAATAATCAGAGTAATAAGGGTAAACATTATACTGATTATTACGATGAGGTGTTAATAGAGAAGGTCCGTAATAGATACGCTGCCGATATTGAATTCTTTGAGTATGAATTTGAATTTAATCCTGAAAAAAAAACCATTAGATTTGTGGACGAGCAAACATTGACTCGCTTAGCAGAAATAAATTTAAGATTTTCGATTCTCAAGGAAAAAAATAAAGGATTAATACAGCAGCTTAGAAAAATAAAACAAAACTTAACTAATAAACTGCAAAAGAAAGTAAGTAATACAAGAATCTTTACCTTCAAAAACAATTGACTTTCTAAAAAAACGCCAATCTATTTAGAGTTAATTAATATATCCATACAACCCAACTAATAATGCTCCCCCCAAAAAAAACTTTGGTTACAGTTCTTTTATGCACTTATAATGATGAGATGTATGTAGCAGAAGCTATTCAAAGCATATTAAATCAGTCTTATACACACTTTGAATTCTTGATTGTAAACGACGGCTCTACGGATGGAACAAAAGACATCATCCTATCTTTCAAAGATGAACGCATTCGATATTTGGAACACTTAGAAAATAAAGGTTTAGAAGACTCCAAAAATTGGGGATTAGAAGAAGCCAAAGGCAAATACATCGCATACATTGATGGAGACGATGTTTCAGAACCCGACAGACTCAAACTGCAAGTGAACTATATGGAGGGAGATCCAGAAACTGGAATTTGCTCTACTCGAAAAACGCTATTTGGTTTGGAAAATCGAGTACTGAAACATGGTGAACACGACTTCGATATAAGAGGCTATGCACTATTTGGAACTCCTATGGAACATCCGAGTTGTATGATTAGAACAGAGGTCTTGAGAAAGCACAATATAAAATACCGAAAAGATTTTTATGTAGCCGAAGATTACCCTTTTATGGTCGATTTGTTGGAGAAGTCCAAAGCATATTGTGTTCAAGTTCCCCTTATCAAAAAACGAATACACAATCAAAGAATTTCTGTTCTAAAAAAAGAAATTCAAAATGAAAGCGCAGCAAGAGCCTCCCAAATGGCTTTTAAAGTTTTGCTGGGAGTAGAAGCGGGAGAAAAGGAGCGATTTGCATTCAAGAGGTGTTGGACATCAAAACTCGAACTGACAGATTTAACAATCCTTGAAAATTTAAGAGATAAAATAAAAATTGAAGAAGGGGTATCCGATTACGATATTGAATTCAGAGGTTATATTAAGAATCGAATTTCGAAGGCAATTTCCGATTTAGAGAATAAACTCAAATCATTTCCGAGTACAATGGAGGAATTGAGGAGAGAAGTCGAAAAACAAAAGACCTTGAATACAAAAACGAAAAATGACTTGGAAGCAATGCGTCAATCTTTGAGTTGGAAGATTACTGCTCCTCTTAGGTGGTTGGTAGGTCTATTTTTAAGGATTTTCAAATAAGAAATAACATGAATTTTGAGTCTATATTAATTATCACTTACGGAAGAAGTGGTTCTACCCTTTTACAAGGAGTATTAAATGCTCACGAAGAAATATTGGTTCGAGGGGAAAATTTCAATTTTTGCTTCCAATTATTTGAAGCATACAGGGCTCTAAAAAAGACCAAGAAAAAGAAAAATGGAATCGTTCCTCAACATCCATTTTTCGGATCTGCTTTTCTCGATGAAAACTATTTTCTTTCTATGGCACGCAAAATGGTTAAAAACTTATTGTTGGCAAATCAAATCGAAAACAAAAAAATCAAATGCTATGGTTTTAAAGAAATTAGATATGAAAATGATATAGAACCCATTATAGAGTATTTGTCTTTTTTAAAACAAATATTCCCTACCCCTGCCTTTATTATTAATACTCGTGACAAGCAAGAAGTTATCGACAGTCGAGTAAATGTTCAATGGAAAGGCATAGTTGATTCCAAAGAAGTGATAAACTCGCTAAAACAAACTGAAAAAGCATTTTTTGATTTTGCAAAAGAAAATCCCAACTCTTGCTTTCACATTACTTACAAAGATGTAATCGAAAAAACAGAGCAGTTGAAGTTACTTCATTCTTTTCTGGGAGTTCCGTATTCTGAAGAAAAAATACAGAATGTTTTGGCAGTAAAACACAACTACAATATAGAACAAAAGAGAGTTTCAAATTTGGGTAAGAACTCTTTCAAGATGAAGAAGATAGAAAACAATTTTAGAATTGTCTCTATTGAAGACAGAAACCTTTCTCGTTTAGAAAAACAACTTGCTAATAAAGAACAAAAAATTAAAGCCCTTGAAAATTCTATTTCTTGGAAAATTACTGCTCCGCTTAGGTGGTTCGTAGGATTGTTTTTAAACAGGTCTAATAAAAAATTATGATTGTGGAAAGTAAACTACCCGTATTAGGCTTGGTGATTACCCAAAAAAATGAAGTGGCAAAGTTAAGTCACAATATTGAGTATCACAGATACATGGGAGTCAGTCGATTTTATATTTTCGACGATGATTCGACAGATGCCTCCATGCAATCTATACGAAAAAATACGCAGAGTGTCCAACGGTATTATGGTACTGATTTTTCAATTGCTCCAAAAGAAATGATGGAAGTTAAACAAAAAGCACTTGATGGAAATTGGATGGGGCGACAGCTTCTAAATACCTACAAAGCACTTCAACTTGCTAAAAAAGATGGTGTGGATTGGCTTATTTTTATTGATGCAGATGAACTTGTATTTTTGGGAAGTGAAGAGGAAAACTCCTTTATTTCTTTTTTTGCAAAGGTGAATAGGAATGTAGATGTTGTTTTTTTCGAAGAGGTGTATGAAGCTGTACCTCAAAATATCAATACCGACAATATTTTCAAAAAAGCAAATCTGTTCAAAACAACTGCCTATGATAAGCATGCAGAAAAAACTATGCTGAATCCGATGTCTGGCAAAACATTTTCTCTATGTGGATTTTTCGGGCCTTCTTCTGGCAAACAAGCAGCAAGAGTAAGCGCCAACTTGATTCCGAATTCATCTCATGGGTTTAAAAGACGAAATGGTGAAAACCCGAAAACACTTACCAATGGTCAGATTATGCATTATCACCTTTGTGATTTTGAAGATTTTCTAAAACGAAGCAGTATAAAACATCCAAGTCATTACATTTATGGCTTAAAGGTGCCTTATTATCCCAAAATATTTTGGCGAGAACTCGGTAACCTTGGTTTAAGCAAATCAGAACTTCAAGCCTATTACAAGAAATACATTGCATTTTCCAAAAAAGAAATTAAATATAGAAAAAAACAACTAAAAGAGGGTGAACCGTTCATTGTAGAGTTCAACAAAATCATCCGTGTTTGGGAAAAAATTGATAAAAGACTGGTAGAGAATATCGAATCAATACTTGTAGAAAAGCATAAAGTCGCTTTTATTGTATTGTCTAAAAATGCCTGTACTTCTATGAAGGCACATATTGCGAAGGTTTTAGGTTTCTCTAAAACTGTTATTTATCCGAAAGATGCTCATGCTCCCTTCATTTATCCTTATCCATTAACCAACGATAAAGAGCTGTTTTCGACTTATCGTGCTTATACTAGATTTTGTATTGTCAGAAATCCATGGGCGAGGTTGGTTTCTTGCTATAAGAATAAAATTCAGGCAATAGAATTAAATAATTATGATTTTGAAGATGGAGTTTACAAAGAATTTACTAAATATAGCTCTGATTTTCGTGCGGGAATGTCTTTTGCTGACTTTGTCGATATAGTATGTACCTTACCCGACTCCAACTCGGACAGGCATTTTCGTTCTCAATTATATGACATTATTTCTCCTAAAGGAGAACTTCGAGCAAATTACATTGCCAAATTAGAGAACCTACCTCTATACTTGGAAGAAATTAATCAACTCACAGGCTTGTCATTTGATGATTTTCCTACCGTAAATACTTCCAATAAAAAGAGCATTTACACAGATTATTATACGCCCAAAACTATAGAAAAAGTAAGAAAACGCTTTGCGGGTGACATTGAAGTATTTAACTATGAGTTTGGAGGCAAAAACAAATTTAGTTCTGGTAAAATCAGTAATTGCAGAGAGGCAAAAATTTTAGAATCCCACTTTGTCTCAGAGATTTTAAAAGAAAAAACCAGATTAGTCACCCAAACACCCTCTTACAAGAGTAAATCACTGTTACCTCTTCAAAAAGTAAATAAGGAGAATATCCTAAAAAGAAATATTTTTACTGTTCAAAAAAGTATTTTCTGTTTTTTGCCTGGAAGTGGCAATTCTTTTATCAAGGCAAGTTTGATTTCCTATATAGAAACAAGAAGAAAATTTGTACATCGAGACAATATTCGATTAATCGATGCATTCTCTGTTCTAAATTTAGAGGATTACTTCAAGTTTACGATTGTAAGAAACCCCTGGGATAGGTTGGCATCTCTTTACAAAGAGATTATCCATTCGGATGAATTTCAGACATATTTCTTCAAGATGGAAGAAAAAACGCATCTCAGTGAATACAGCAAAGTTTTCCGAAAGGATATGACGTTTGAGGAATTTATCGATACGATATGTTCTATACCAGAATCAGAGGCAAACAACTATTTTTGCTCACAAAGCTATCAATTGACAACTGCTGACGGTAAACTATTACCTAACTATATTGGGTATTATGAACATTTGGAGAAGGTCGCCTCCGTTTTTTATGACCATACCCAAATTTCCTTGCATAAAATTCCATTAGAAAAAGGCAAAGTAAAAGATACTTCCTATACAGAACTATACTCGGAAGAGCTTCAAGAAAAAGTCCGAAGAAAATTTGCCGCAGATATTGAGATTTTTGGATATGAATTTGGAGTGCCTCTCAAACATGTACGGGTTGATTATGTTTCCGATGAATTTGCTTTCAAATTTTACAATTCAAAATTTTTCGCTGACATCCTAAAAGAAAAAAATCTTGAATTAGAGAAACTTTCGATTTTGGGCAAAAAAACATTAAACATGCTCGAAGAAGACCTTTGTAAGACAAAAAAAAATCGATTGAAAAAATCCAACTCGTTGATTAACGAACATTTTTTTTATTTCAGATCCTTGCTTAGCCAAGAAGAATTCAAATTACTTAGATTAGCATCTAAAATAGGAGAGGACATGTTCATGCAGAAAGTTGATGATATTCAAAATTCATTGTCTTGGAGGATAACTGCTCCACTCAGACGATTCGTAAGCTTTTTCGTAAAAAATATAAATAGAGACAAATGAATACTCAAAGTAATTTGCCTGTATTGGGTTTGGTAATCACCCAGAAAAATGAAGCTGCAATGCTAAAGCATAACATCGAGTATCATCGGTTTATGGGAGTCAGTCGGTTTTATATTTTTGACGATGGTTCGGAAGACAACTCAATGGACACATTACCTGACGATGAAAAAATATCTAAATTTTTTGGAACCGATTTTTCCATTGCCCCAAAAGAAATGGCTGAGGTAAAAAAACAAGCCCTTGAAGGAAATTGGATCAGTCGCCAACTTTTGAATACCTACAAAGCGCTCCAATGTGCTAAAAAAGACGGTGTTGATTGGCTTATATTTATCGATGCAGATGAGCTTGTATTTTTAGGTAGTGAGGAAAAAAACTCCTTCCTTTCATTTTTTTCGAAATTAAGTCCTGATATAGAAACAGTGTCGTTTGAAGAAGTTTACGAAGCTATTCCTCAGTACGCAGCCCACAATTCTTTCAAAAATGCAACATTGTTTAAAACAAAAAAAGCCTATCATGAAACTGCTTTTGAAAAAAGAATTCTCGACCCAATGACAGGCAAAATGTTTTCCCAGATTGGATTTTTCGGACATAATGGAGGTAAACAGGCAGCCAAAGTAAGCGCAGATTTAATTCCCCATTGTTCTCATACTTTTAAAAAACGAAATAAAGAAGCACCCAAAAAAATCACTTATGGTATTCTTTTTCATTATCATATTTGTAATTTTCGAGATTTTTTAAAAAGAAACAGTATAAAGCATCCAAGTCACTTTCCACACGGAGATAAAGTTCCTTATTATCCTAAGATGTTCTGGAAAGACCTTGTCATGAATTCAGGGATGACGATATCTGAACTTAGAGCTTTTTATGACCAATGGATTGTATTTTCTGATAAACAGATTGAAACATTAAGGCAACAAACTCATAACGGAGTATCCTTTATTGCAGAGTTTATAGTAATCAAAAATATTTGGAACTCCATAGAAAAACAGAAGATGAATGATATCAAATCAATTCTTATTGAAAAGCATAAAGCTGTTTTTACTGTGCTTTCAAAAAATGCCTGCACGTCTACAAAAGCACACATTATCAAAATTTTAGACTTGCCTCAAACGCTCAATTACCCAAAAGATGTACATCGTCCAAAAATATACGATTATTCTTTTGTCTCTAATGAGGAACTCATTACAACTTATCATTCTTATTTGAGGTTTTGCATAATTAGAAACCCATGGAGTAGATTGGTTTCCTGCTTTAAAGATAAGATCAAATCTGAAGCGATAAACAACGCTTGGTATAAAAACGGCGTTTATATAAGATTGATTTCCTTAAGTCTTAAATTTCAATCGGGTATGTCTTTTGAAGATTTTGTAGATATAATTTATAGGATTCCAGATTCTGAGGCAGATGCTCATTTCCGATCTCAATCATACGATATTTCGACTTCTTCTGGCAAACTTCGGGTAAACTATATTGCCAAGCTTGAAAACTTGAACAAGCATTTTGAAGAAATTCAACAGATTTCGGGCCTGCCTTTTGAGGGATTTCCGATGTTGAATACAACCGAAAAAAAGAAGCCTTACACAGACTATTATACACCCGAGATTATTGAAAAAGTACGAAAACGCTATGAAGGAGATATTGAATTGTTTAACTACCAATTTGGAGAGAAGGGTAAATTTCATTCTGGTATAATCAATAGCATCAAAGAGAAGGGGATATTGGAGTCTCCTTTCTTTTCAAACATCCTTGCAGAAAAAAACAATGCACTTGTTATCAAAAAACAAAAAATGGAAGACAAAAAAAATAACAAACAAAAAATCTTTTGCATCGGACTGAACAAAACAGGTACTCGTTCTTTACAGGCAGCATTAAATATGCTGGGTTTTAAGGCAGCTCACTACAAATCTCCCATAGGTCGGATTGGTGAAATATTTAAAGCCAATGTAGAAAACAATCAAAAACTATTGACTGGTCTGGAAGAGTTTGCTGCTTTCTTGGATTGGATTGATATGGAAGGAACCAACAATCATTTTTTTAAAATCATGGATGAACAATACCCAGGAAGTAAATTTATTTTTACGGATCGGAAAATTGAAGAATGGGTCGAAAGTCGGCTAAAACATGCAAAAAAAACAAGTAGGTTGGCGGCTTTTCAAAAAGCTTACCCCGAATCTATTTGGTACAATTTGGATACCCACGCTTGGGAAGCGGAATTCAAAAGGCATAAACAAGAGGTTTTGGATTATTTTAAAGATAGGAAAAAAGACCTATTGATCTACAATGTGTTTGAAGGAGATGAATGGGGAAAGCTTTGTTCTTTTCTACAAGTACCTACGCCCAATCGCTCTTTTCCTGTTAGAGGAAAATCCTCTTACACCAAGAAAAAATTTATAGCGACCTACTTTGTAATGAGAAATATCTTTCTAAAACATAAAGAAACTATTTTTTATTTTCTGCCAGGAAGTGGCAACCTTCCTATCAAAGCAAGTTTGATTTCTTATGTAGAGCGAAAAAGAAAATTCGAATTTCCAAAAAATATTCATTTGGTCAATGAGTTTCCTTTCCCCTTCTTCAATAAAGAGCCTTCACACCCCTCAATTCAAAATTATTTCAAATTTACCATTGTTAGGAACCCTTGGGATAGATTACTTGCTTTTTATACCGATATGATTTGTTCCGATGATTTAGACGACTACTTCTTCAAACCCTGGGCCGAAGAATCTTTTAATGAATATGGCAATTTTTTTCGAAGAAACATGCCCTTCAAGGAGTTTGTCGAAAAGGTATGCTCTATTCCAGAATCAGAGGCAAACCGGCACTTTTGTTCACAGATGTATCAATTGACAACTCCTTCTGGAGATTTATTGGTAAACTATATTGGTCACTATGAAAATTTGAAAAAAGCGATTTCAGATATTTTTGTCCAAACGCAAATATCCCTACATGAGATTTCGCCTTCAAAAGGAAAGATAGACGATATATCTTATGTCAATATGTATTCTAAAGAACTTCAAGAAAAAGTCCGAAAAAAATTTGCTGCTGATATTGAGCTTTTAGGGTATGAATTCGGAGTGCCATTCCGAAGTTCAAGTATAGGCTTTGTTCCAGATGATTTTGTTTCTCGATTCACTCACTCCTCTTTTTTTATTGATATTTTAAAAGAAAAGAATAGGGAGTTATCTCGTCAGCTAATAAGGAAAAACCAAGAAATAAACAGCTTTAAACAACTTCTAAGTAGTAAAGAACTTAAAAAAGGAGGATTCGAACCAGCATATATCCCAACTAATTATCAGCAAAAAATTGACAATATTCAAAATTCTTTATCTTGGAAAATAACCGCTCCCCTCAGATTTATCAGCGGTTTGCTAATTAAATTTATAGGTAAAAAATAAATCATCTTTAAAATGGGAAAAAACAAAAAAATAACCCGAGAGGATTACAATCTGAATAGAAACATCCTAATAGATGATTATAAATTCATTTATTTTTTTATACCGAAAAATGGTTGTACTACCTTTAAAAAACATTTACTTAATTCAATTGGCGAAGAAAATTATCTAGGACCAATTCATAAATTTAATTTCTCTTTTGCTCCAATCGAGCAAGTAAATGTCGGTTACCCAAATTATATGAAGTTTGCGATTGTCCGAAATCCTTGGAGTCGTTTGGTTTCTTGTTATAACAACAAGATTCGCTCTCTTGGCTTTACGAATGGCTTTTTTCTTAACGGAGTTCATCGGGGATTTCGTCGATTTGGAGAATTGTTCTATGGAGATATGCCGTTCAATGAATTTGTTGATGCTGTCTGTTCTATTCCCGATTCAAAAGCAGATGGTCATTTTATCTCCCAGTTATATTGGCTGACTGATTTTTCTGGTGAATTGCTCCCAAACTATATAGGAAGGTTGGAAAACCTCGATATTGCCATAGAAGATATTCATCAAAAAACAGGACTCTCCCTCTACAATATGGAGCACAAGAACAAATCGAGAATTAGCACTCCTTATACCGAATATTATGATGAAAACTTAAAAGAAAAAGTCCGTGAAAAATTTGCAGTAGACATTGAAGTCTTCGGATATGAGTTTGAACCTTATGTTGATATTACCCAAATTGGTTTTGTGGATGATGCCTTTCGAGAACGATTGGCAAAATCAAAATATTTACTGCCAATTCTAAAAGAAAAATGTGCTGAATTGGAAATGAATCATAAAAAAGAAAGGGGACGCAAAAACGAAAGAATAGCCGTATTAGAAGAGAAGTTAGCCAGTTCAAATAAAAACTTAACAGAACTGCAAGCGATTGCAAACATAGAGAATTCTTTCTCTTGGAAAATAACCGCTCCAATGAGAAGAGTAGCTTCTTTTCTGAAAATAAAATCATAAAAAAAATGAACTTTCAATCCATTCTTATCATAAGCTACGCAAGAAGCGGATCTACTCTTCTGCAAAGTATTTTGAACAGCCATGAAGAATTGTTGGTACGAGGAGAAAATTACAATTTTTGTTACCATTTATTCAAAAGTTACAATGCGCTAAAAAAAACAAAAGGAAAAAGCGAACAACTATTACCCAAACAGCCTTTTTTTGGATACTCTGTTATTGATGAAAAATATTTTATTAATAATATAGCTGAAACAGTAAAAAAACTGCTATTAGCTGAGCAACTCGAAAACCTAAAAATCAAAGCCTACGGTTTTAAGGAGGTTCGCTACCCAGGTACTTTAGATCATCTTCTGGTTTATCTTGATTTTTTAAAACAAATATTTCCCAATCCTCTATTTGTTTTCAATACTCGAAACAAAGACGATGTTTTTAAAAGCAGGCTGAACCTATGCTGGGTTCAGAAAAAGGACTATCAAAAAACAATAGAAAGGCTAATTAGAGCGGAGGCATTGTTTTCTGAATTTATAAAAAATAATCCGACCAACTCTTTTCACATTTCTTACGAAGAGGTCACTACAAAATCCGATAAGCTCAAAGAACTTCACAACTTCATAGGACTTCCCTATACTGAAGCTCAAATGGTGAAAGTTTTGGCTGTACCACATAGTGTCCCCCACACACAAAAGCAAATAAAACAAGTAGAGCCAGAAAATCAATCAATATATCGGATGCCCAAAGAGAATCCGTTGGTAACGGTTTTGCTTTGTACCTACAATGATGAGCGGTATATCGCAGAGACTATTCAAAGTATATTGAATCAAACGTACCAAAATTTTGAGTTTATTATACTGAACGATGGCTCAACAGACAAAACAAAACAAATCATCCAATCATTTAAAGATTCCAGAATTCGATACCTCGAACATTCAGAAAATAAGGGTTTAGAAGATTCTAAAAACTGGGGCTTGACTGAAGCTCGTGGAAAATACATTGCTTATATTGACGGGGACGACATTGCCATGCCAGAAAGGTTAAGAACTCAAACCTTATTTATGGAAGAAAATCCCAAGGTCGGATTGTGTGCTTCGGCAGTCCAGGTATTTGGGGCTAAAAGTAACTATTATTTTCCAGCAGAAACCGACTTACAAATAAGGGGTAGAGCTTTGTTTGGTACACCTCTTAATCATCCGAGTTGTATGATTCGGACATCCGTTCTAAGGAAATACGATATTCGGTATCGAAAAGATTTTCCTGCAGCCGAGGACCATCCTTTTATGTTGCAACTCCTAAAAGTAACCGAGGCATATTGCTTCCCCACTGTACTTTTAAAATACCGTTGGCACGATCAAAATATTTCAGTAACGAAAAAACCTCTTCAAATAGCCAGTGCAAAAAGAGCAAAAGATTTGGCATTCAAAGATTTGGCATTCAAAGAATTGGCAGGCATAGAAGTAACAGAAGAAGAACAGGAAGTTTACAAAGATTTTTGGTTGGGAGACTACCATATAAGGCAAATTAGTACGCTGAAAAACATCAGAAACAAAATCCAAATTGATGCGGACTTAGACTTTCGTGAAATAGAATTCAGAAGTTATTTAAAAAAACGTCTTTCAAATACAATTGAAGAGTTGTATGAAACCTTGATAAACTACGCTGAAATATTTGATGGTAAGTTAAACCAAATAGTTCAACTCGAAAAAGAAAATAAACAACTACATTTGAAACTTAATGATACTCTTCAATCCATGAGTTGGAAAGTTACCCATCCGTTGAGGTTATTGGGGAAATGGCTATTGAAATTAAGGAGTGATTTTTTAAATAATTAATTTGAAGGCTTAAATCTGCCCTTCTTGTCTCAAGAAACGCTTAAAAAGATTCTAAATACTGTCGTAAAATTCGAGATTTATAATGACACTAACTTTCATAGCTACGATTTTTACGCAATGTTAAATATTTTTCATCTTTTATCTAAGTTTGCATAGAGGTCAAGCATAGTTAATATTTTCAACTCTGACGGTGTCGAGCCTCAAATTTTCGGAAAATAGGTATACAGAAAAAACGGTTTTCTAAACAAAAAAAAAATCGTAGAATTGGTCAATTTGTAAAATCGAATTAAGTAATATTTCAAAAGTATATGGGAATACTAAGATTGGTTTTGGCTATAAGTGTCGTTATA
The DNA here is from genome assembly GCA_030427245.1 of Bacteroidia bacterium. Taxonomy (GTDB): domain Bacteria; phylum Bacteroidota; class Bacteroidia; order Chitinophagales; family UBA2359; genus JAUHXA01. The sequence continues at coordinate 172,906 of JAUHXA010000007.1, forward strand.
ACACATTCAGAAAGTATATGGGGGGTGAATTTTGTTGGAGGTAAAGTGGCAGTTCAATCATTTTACATTATCTCTGGATTTTATATGTCACTAATTTTAAATGAAAAATATATAGGCAAGAATAATTCGTACAAACTCTACATGACAAATAGACTTTTGAGGTTGTATCCCATTTACTGGACTGTCTTAATTTTAACTGTGTTGTTTGGCTTTATTGTTTTTCAAGCAACTAACGGTCAAAAATTTCCTAAAATTGACGTATATATAGAATACTATCATGTAATGGATTTTGATACTCTGTTCTTTTTAGTTTTTACCAATATTTTCCTATTCTTTCAAGATATCGTTCTATTTCTTGGTTTAGATACTTTGAATGGTCAATTGTTTTTTACTGAAAACTTTAGAACGACTTCTCCAAAATTGTTTACCTTTTTATTAATTCCGCCAGCTTGGACTCTGGGTATGGAAATTACATTTTATTTGATTGCTCCGTTTATTGTTCGAAAAAAACTATCCCTGATTTTCATGTTATTAGCTTTAACATTTTTACTTAGAATATACTTAAGCAATATAGGTCTAACACACGATCCGTGGAATTATCGATTCTTCCCAACAGAATTAAGATTCTTCCTTTTAGGCATTTTAAGTTACCATATATACAAAAGAAAATATTTAATTAAGACTTGGCTATCAAAATATGTTTTTGCAGCTTTGTGCATTTTAACATTGGCTTATCAATTACTTCCCTATGCTTATAGTAAAGAATATTTTTATTTTACAATATTTTTTATTAGCATTCCATATGTTTTCCAATTCACTAAGAACTCCAAAATTGATAGGTATATTGGCGAGCTATCTTACCCTGTTTATATATCACACATCCTTGTGATTTTAATTTTAAAACAACTCAACATTCATACAGATTTTAAGCACATATTACCTTTTGGATTAATTGTGGTATTAACTACGCTACTTTTATCTATGGGATTAAATAAATTCGTTGCAAACAAAATAGAAAAAATTAGACAGGGCAGAGTTAGCTCAGGCATCCAATAACTCATCTTAAAGTTTCCTTAGCCAAAGCAGTCTTTCACCTTTTCATAAGTAGCCCTAATACCCGCTTCTAAATCTATCTTAGATTTCCACCCCAATTGAGTCAACCTTGAAACATCCATTAACTTCAATGGTGTACCATCTGGTTTAGACAAGTCATGAACAATATCACCCTTGTAGCCTACGACTTTTTGAATCATCAATGCCAATTCCTTTATACTTACCTCCTTACCCGTACCAATATTTACAAAATTGGGTTCATCGTAGTTTTGCATCAGAAAAAAACAGGCATCTGCCAAATCATCTACATGCAAAAAATCTCTTTTGGGCTTACCCGTTCCCCACATCACTATAGAAGGCGATTGATTCACTTTTGCTTCATGAAATTTTCGCAACAAGGCGGGCAAAACATGAGAACTCTGCAAATCATAATTGTCATTTGGGCCATATAAATTAGTGGGCATGACAGAAATAAAATTGCAGCCATATTGCGAACGATAGGCTTCACACATTTTAATACCTGCAATTTTAGCAATCGCATACGGTTCATTTGTGGGTTCCAGCGTACCCGTCAATAAATACTCTTCCTTCAAAGGTTGAGGAGCCATTTTGGGATAGATACAAGATGAGCCTAAAAACAACAACTTTTTTACGTCATTGAGATAGGCAGCATGAATGACATTGTTCTGAATCATCAAGTTTTCATAGATGAACTCTGCCCGATAATGGTTGTTGGCAAGAATCCCACCTACTTTTGCAGCAGCCAAAAAAACGTAATCGGGGCTTTCTCCTTCAAAAAATGACTCTACTACTGCTTGTTTTCTCAAATCTACTTCATCAGACCGAGCAGTTAAAATATTATCATATCCCTTTTCCTTCAATTTGCGAACAATAGCAGAACCTACCATTCCTCGATGTCCAGCAACATATATTTTTGATTTTTTTTCCAAGATTGATTTTACTTTTATCAGAACTACTCAAATTCATTTTTAATCGAAAAGCCCGCTTTCTTCAGTACTTGTTCACGCTTAAACAATTCTAAATCGCTGCTTACCATTTCACTGCAAAGCTCTTGTAGGCTGTATTGGGGTTTCCAATTTAGTTTTTGTCGAGCTTTAGAAGCATCTCCCACGAGTAAATCTACCTCTGTAGGCCTGAAATACTTGTCATCTACTTTGACCAGAATATCACCCGTTTTAATAGGGGATATAAGTCCCACCTTTTCCGAAAATAGGACATGGTCTATTTCCTCCACCTTCCCAATTTCCTTTATGCCTGTGCCTTCAAACACTAACTCCACGCCCAAGTCTCTAAAAGACATTCGCACAAAATCTCTAACACTGGTCACTTTTCCAGTTGCTGCCACCCAATCTTCTGCCACATCATGTTGAAGAATTCGCCACATCAATTCGACATAATCTTTGGCGTGTCCCCAATCACGCTTTGCATCCAAATTTCCCAAATACAGCACTTCTTGAAGCCCCAAAGCAATCTTTGCAGTAGCTCGTGTGATTTTGCGGGTCACAAAAGTTTCTCCTCTAAGCGGACTTTCGTGGTTAAACAATATACCATTGCAGGCAAACATATTGTATGCTTCTCGATAATTGACCGTAATCCAATAGGCGTACAGTTTCGCCACAGCATAAGGAGAACGAGGATAAAAAGACGTTTTTTCAGACTGAGGAACATCCTGCACCAATCCATACAATTCGGAAGTAGATGCTTGGTAAAACTTCGTTTTTTGGCTAAGTCCCAGTAACCGAATGGCTTCCAAAATACGCAGAGTGCCTAAACCATTGGCATCAGCAGTATATTCAGGCATATCGAAGCTGACTTTGACATGCGACATCGCACCAAGATTGTAAATTTCATCGGGTTGTACTTCTTGTATAATGCGAATAACATTGGTCGAGTCGGTCAAATCTCCATAATGTAAAATAAACCGCCTATTTTCTAAGTGCGGTTCTTCGTAAAGACTATCTATTCTCTGCGTATTGAAGGAGGAACTTCTGCGCTTTATCCCATGCACTTCATAGCCCTTCTGTAAGAGAAATTTCGTCAGATAAGCTCCATCTTGTCCAGTTGTTCCTGTAATCAATGCCTTTTTTCCAGTCATTTTTTTCGTATTAAAAGAATAATTTGATCTCGTTCAGGCAAATACTATATTAAAATAAGCTCACTCCATAAGTATCGTTTTTCTTGCTGCTCCGATTGTCCCTCAATACAGTGACTATATTTCTACTAAAAAATTCAATAGGCTGCAAAATATTAGTTAGGAACAGATGGCTTTGAAGACGGTGAAAGCGTTTGAGGCTTGTCGGTAGTTTGACTATACAGATTTTTGTAAGCTACAACCGTTTCCTTCAATGGAAAATAACGAATCGGTTTTTCTTGCCAATTTCCGTGATATGCATCTTCCAAGGCAGTCGCTAAAGCCGAAATCGTCATTTCTCCCATCACCATAAATTTGCCACTGACTACTTCGGGCAATGCGCCTTGATGTGATGAAATAATCGGCACTTTCAATGCCACTGCTTCTGCTGCTGCAAAGCAAAAACCTTCACTGTAAGAAGCGATTACTACACAAGACGACTTCAATAATTCATCATATAGTTCTTCTCTTGATAAGTTATGCTTGAAGTCAATGTAGTTCTTCAATCCATATTCGGCTACCAATCGCATAATTTTCTCATAAAAAACCTTTGGCTGTTTGGGAAGAATGAGCTTCAATATTGATTTAGGATGTTTCCTTCTGAACTCGGCTGCTGCAGGAATCAACAAGTCCAAACCTTTGGAGATGCCCAGTCTACCAAAGTAGGTGTAGGTAAATGTTTTGTTTGGAGTGACTTGAAGCTTATTGAAGGAATCATATTCTAAGCCATTGTAAATTCGCTTTATCTTATGGAGAGGAATTCCATATTCTTGCAATGCTTTTTGAGTGAAATTTGAAACCGCTATGTATTTATTGAAGGGAAGACAAAGTAATAGCTTTTCAAAGAAATAGTAACCATATTTTTGTACCAAAGAGGTGAAAGGCAGCTTTTTCCAAAGTTTACCCCAAACTTCGTGAAAGGTCACATAAACTGGCTTTCGTCGTATTTTTCCTGCAATGATGGCAGGCAAAGCAGCATTGTAAGTAGTAGTGTGAATCAAATCTATATTTTTACTGTATCGCAGTATTTTAGGTAAACTGAACAAAGTGAAGGCATAGCGATTCCAACAGTTTATCCGTATGATTTTTACTCCTTGATGGATTTCTTCTTTGGGCAATTGTTTGTCGAATTGAGTGGTGACAACGACTATTTTATGGCCTTCTTTTGCCAATGCCGTTGTCAGAATGTAAAAGAGTTTTTCGGCACCTCCAATGTAAGGGTAGAAATGTTCGAGGACAAATAGAATTTTCATGCTTCAGATTTTTCTTCGATGTTCTCCAATGCTAATTTTCTAACCAACTCGGTGATGGTTTCGTCTTGCTTTTTTATTGTTTTGAACAATTGAAGTTGAAAATAAAAAAGTAGTCCTATTGCAAAAAAGAGAATCGCATTGATATTGTCTTTAATGCCAAAAATTCGGGCAATCCATTCTGAAATAAAATCGGGAAACAAAGCAAAAACCAATACTCCTACCCAAAACGCGACAATAATAAATGTTTCCCAAATACCTGATTTTGCAGAAAAATGCTCTCTAATTTGTTTCACGATGAAAAAAAGTGAAACGATAGGCACAATGATTTGAAAGTAGCGGATTTCCATAAGAATAAGAGAATGATTTAGTTAGATACGACACGCCAAAGAATATCCAAAGCTGTTTTGATTCCTACAAATAGATTCTGACCTTTGCTCATTGAGTAATCAGAATAAACAACCTGAATAGGCACTTCTACTACTTGAAGCCCTTTTTGGTCTGCTTGAATAAGCATTTCACTACAAAAAGCAAAACCCCTATTTTTGAGATGTATGTTTTCAAGGGCTTTTTTGTTCAATAGCCGAAATCCCGACTGTGTATCCTTGTATTTTTTTGTACAAAAAAGGTTGGTGAGAACATTCGCAGTAAAATTGTAAAATCTTCGATGTTTGGGAATGGAATTACTTTTTAGTGAAAACCGATTTCCTATAACAATGTCTGCTTGTGTATCTTTGATGACAGCGCACAAATTTTGAATGTCTTCTACCAGATGTTGCCCGTCGCTGTCCATCATAACTACATAAGAATAATTGCACTTTTGGGCATACTCTATTCCCGTTTGTATCGCTGCTCCTGCTCCACGATTGATAAGATGTGTCAATACAATGGCTCCTGCTAATTGGGCATTTTTTAGGGTATAGTCTGTACTACCATCGTTTATCACACATACATTGGTATAACCTGTTTGAATGAGTGTTGCAATCACCTTTTGAATGACCTTTCCTTCATTAAAGGCAGGGAGCAGTACCAACAAATTGGATTTATTGAGGAGCATATTACTGAATAGGTTTAATCAAATAAGGCTTTTTTTAGAAAAACCTTCTATCCATTCAAGAAGAGATCATAAATTTGAGCCGATTCTTCGGTATTCTTCAAAAGTAACTTAGAAATTTATAAACCCAAGTATATTGCTTTGTTTTTTGCGTTATATTTTCCTTATGTTTCGGTAACTTGATTCTGAGAAAAAAACATTTGGATATGATGTGCTAAATTCAGGTAAACCTTCGGCTCAATATCCAAAAGTTTCAATATTTTAATGTGAATCGGTTGAAGTTCAGT
>JAUHXA010000166.1 GCA_030427245.1 Bacteroidia bacterium
ACATTGCAGATGAGATTTTGGTGGTAGACTCCTACTCCACCGACGATACCATAGCAATTGCAAAATCAAAAGGCGCACGAATTTTGGAGCATCCTTTTGAAGGTTATATTGAGCAGCGAGGCTATGCAGTAGAAAATGCAGTATATGACTATGTTTTAGCTTTGGATGCAGATGAATGTGTCTCTAAAGAGTTGGAAGAAAGTATTCTGGCGGCAAAACGAGACTGGCAAAACGATTGCTATTCGATGAATCGCTTGAACGGAATTGCAGGGCAATGGATTCGATATGGCGCTTGGTATCCCGACCCTAAAATGCGCCTTTTTGATCGTCGAAAAGCTGTATGTACGGGCACAACACCACATGATAGAATCGAGCCAGTTGAAGGAGCGAGTTTAGGGAAATTGAAGGGAGACTTACTACATTATTCTGACAACAACATTGAAGATAGAATGAAATCGGTCAATAGCTTGACTTCTGCTTCTGCAAAATATTTGTACAACCAAGGAAAAAGAACCAATTGGTTAATTATTTTCTTCAAACCTTTTATCAAATTTGTCACCATTTATTGGTTGAGACGAGGGTTTTTGGATGGGTTTTATGGCTTTGTGATTGCCAAATCTTTGGCACATTATACTTATTTGCAGCAAATCAAACTGATGGAATTGCAGCGAAAAATAAAGAATTGAAAATTATTTGGAGAGTTTAATGTTTATTTTTGACGGAGGCATTTTATCCGAAACCCAAATTGCAGCAATTAACACCAATCCAGAAGAACACCACGGTTTTGCCTTTGTCGAATATGAGGATTTGGGAGACTATCTTGGCGAGCGTTTACTCAAACGCATGAGGGTTTGTTTCAAAAATTTACAGAATAATGAAGGAGGCTTGTATCTAGAAAAGCATGAAAAGATAAGCTGACCCAACTTTCTTTCACTTCAATTCGTTACTTTCATTGAATCTAACTACAAAAAAATAGATTCTACGATACAGCAATCAAACAATTCAACTATCATTTCCTATGCTTCTTCGTTCAGAAAAATTGGTCAAAAAATACGGTAAGCGAACCGTTGTAAAAGCGGTATCTATCGAAGTACAACAAGGCGAGATTGTGGGTTTGCTGGGACCAAATGGTGCAGGAAAAACCACCAATTTTTATATGATTGTGGGTTTGATAAAGCCCGATAGCGGACGCATTTTTTTGGATGATCAAGAAATCACCAACTTGCCGATGTATAAGCGAGCAAGGTTGGGAATTGGATATTTACCTCAGGAGGCTTCTGTTTTCAGAACACTTTCGGTAGCGGACAATATTGCAGCCGTATTGGAAATGACCAAGTTATCCAAAAAAGAACAAGCCGAAAAACTGGAAACGCTTTTGGATGAATTTGGTTTGCAGCATGTTAGAGAAAGTAAGGGGAATGTATTGAGTGGTGGAGAACGGCGACGAACAGAGATAGCGAGAGCATTGGCTGTTGATCCTAAGTTTATTTTGTTGGATGAACCTTTTGCGGGGGTGGACCCGATTGCAGTAGAGGACATTCAAAAGATTGTTGCCAAACTCAAATTTAAAGGTATTGGGGTAATCATCACGGATCACAATGTGCACGAAACTTTGGCGATTACCGAAAGAGTGTACATTCTAAGTGAAGGAAACATGTTTTTTTCGGGAACTCCTGAAGAAGCTGGAAAGGATCCAATTGTACGAGCCAAGTACTTGAGTGAGAATTATGTGCATAGACCAAGTAAAATATTGCAGCAAAACTCAAAATAGCTTAGTGGTGATGAGAGAATTTGTAACAGGCGATCGTTTTTTAAACCTCCTTTTCGTTTTCTGCTCTATGCTTAAAATTCAAAAAGCCCTGTTTTTAGCAGGGCTTTTTGAATTTAAGATTGTAAATTTTCTACACAGTGACCTCCGCAGCTTCTACTTTTGACATACTATCCAATTGGTCGTATAATTGGTGCAATTCATTGTTTACAAATGCGCCTAATTCTTCCACATAGTCCAAAGAGAAATTGAATTGAATCCCAGCAGCTTTGTAAATTTGGGGTATCGTTTTGGTATAACCCAAACTCAATGCGGCTTCATATTGACGAAGAGCTTTTTGAGGATTTTGCTTATAATTTCGCCACACGGCAATCGCTCCCAACTGCGCCATACCATATTCGATGTAGTAAAAAGGCACTTCAAAAATGTGCAATTGTTGCAGCCAACTAGAAGCACGATATTCGTCCAATCCATCGTAGTTTATCACATTGGATTCAAACTCGGCTTGAAGATGTCTCCATGCTTCCTCTCTTTCAGCAGCCGTATGTGTCGGGTTGGTATAGATCCAATGTTGAAATTTATCTACCAATGCAATCCACGGTAATCCGCTGATAACTTTCTCCAACTGTTGGATTTTGGCTCTTACAAGCTCCTCTTTGCCATTGAAGAAGCTTGCACCCCAATGTTCCATACTGATCAGTTCCATAGACATAGATGCCAATTCTGCTACTTCTGATGGCACATTTTGGAAACTAAGCAGTTCGAGGTCTTTGGTCAAAAAAGAATGGATTGCATGTCCGCCTTCGTGCACCATTGTAGTGACATCTCGCATAGAACCTACGGCATTCATAAAAATAAATGGTACGCCTGATTCGGGCATTCCACAATTGTAGCCGCCAGGAGCTTTACCTTTTCGAGAAGCAAGATCAAGATGCCCCATTTTGTCCATAATGCGTAGATAATTCCCAAACTGAGGCTTCACCCTATCCAAACAATCGGCTGTTTTTTCTACCAATTCTGGTGTTTTGTCGAAAGGCTTCAATGCGGGTTTCCCCAATGGATCTACCGACATATCCCAAGAACGCAGGTCAGATACCCCTAAAGCTATTTTTCTCCTTTTGTCAATTTGGTCAGACAAAGGCACCATCACTTTGGCAATAGAATCGTGAAACTGAAAACAGTCTTCTACAGTATAATCGAATCGTCCTAAAGCAGCAAATTTGTAGTCTCTAAAGTCGGAATAATTGACATTGAGTGCCATTTGATGCCGCATTTTGACCAATTCGTCAAATAAGTCGTTGAGTTCTTGTTTGTCTTGCAGTTTTCGGGCAACAAGTGCTTTATACACTTTTTTTCTCAAAGAGCGATCTCGCTTGGTCAATTTTTTGGAGGCCTGTTGAAGAGTAAGTTCCTCTCCATCAATCGTTACAGTAGCGGCTCCTGTAATCTCACTGTATTTTTGTTCTTTTAGACGAAGTTGGGTATAAAGTGGAATATTCTTTTCACAAAAAAGTGCGACCGAATTTTTGGTATCTCTGATGTGAATGAAATATTTTTCTTGGTCTAAATCTTCTAAAAAAGGGGTGTCTAAAAACTTGATGTCGAGTTGATGCGACAGTTTTGTAAGATGGGGTTGGATATTGGCAACGAAATTTTCATAAGCTGCTTTGATATTTTCATCTGTGGTATCGCATGTTGATTTGACCATCAACCATCGAATTTCTTCCCCAATAACCATTTGCAGTTCATTGATATCGAACATCCACTTCTGTAAGTCTACAACAGACTGTAGATTTCGTGTTTCAAGTTCCTGTGCATAAGGTTCTATTTCAGCCCAACTATTGAAGGTAAAGGAAACAGGCAAGTATTCTCTTTTGCGTTTTGAGGGAATTTTTATTGATTTCATTCGCAATTTGTATATTATTTAAAATTCTATCTTTTAGGCTATTACTAAAATAGAGGCAATAATGTAGTGGAGTGCCTTTTATTTTAGACCATTTTCGCTGCATAAAGTAACGGTATGAAGGAGTAAACGGGCTTATAGAAGCATCTTCCCTTGTTGATAGTTTCAACAGCAGATGTATCAAACAACGGGATGAATAACAGGCTACCTCCCCTAACATATCAACTTCAAACCATATTATTGTAACGGTAGAGTGAGTTGTAGTGAATTACTCTTCCTCTGATTTGTCATTTTCTGTGTCTACATCCTCTGTATCCGTATCACCATCGGTTGATGTTTCTTCTTCCGATTCATCTATTTCCTGTTTATCTTCACTCGCTTCTTCTTCTTCTGCTGCTGCTTTTTCTTGAATCAAATCATGTTCTGCCAATATCTGATACCACTTCACGACTTTTTTAATGTCACTAACATAAACCCTTTCGTCATCATAATCCTCCATCACCTGACTAAAAAAGTCCTTGAGATCATTCGAGCTACTGTTTGCACTTACGACTGTGTTCCCTTCTTCTTCATACTTTTTTATATTTCTCATTACATCTTCTAAAGGCAAACTGTCACCATCAAGGGTATATATGCCAATCTTATCCAAAGGTGAAAAAGTGTGAATTCGATTGGAGGCAAATTTCTTTTTTGTGCCTCCAAGGGGTTGAATCAATATACCATCGGGGCGTTGGGCAACCATTTCAAATAATCCACCCATTCCACTTACTGCTACAACGTCTTTAAATTCCATACAATTATGCGATTTTATTAATTTTTGTGCAAAAATAAAAACTATTTGCGGATGTCTCTTCAATTTAGCAGAAATAAGCAAGGAATAGGCATAATTGCTGACGGTGTTCAACTTCAAAATCTACCTTCGATTTCTTCACCTAC
>JAUHXA010000167.1 GCA_030427245.1 Bacteroidia bacterium
GTTTAGAGATTTGAGGTTGTACTTTATATTTGCAGCATAATACACACATACACGCTTTCATAGCTACATTTTATACTCAAGCAATAAAAGTCCCAATTTACTAATTGGGACTTTATCGTTAACCTATCTTCAACTGACGGTTTGTTCTTTTCATATCTGCATTTTGCGCCTATTTCGATGTTTTGGTATGGTATTGGTGCGTTAGAACTTTTGAGTATTTTTAAAAAAAACAATCCAAACATCCAATTCATGAAGCCCATTAAGTTTTACTGTTTGACATCGTTACTTTTCTTTTTTACAGCGAATACCACATTTGCCCAACCCATTATTAGCTCCAACTCAGCTCCCGAATTGGGTACCAATATCAAGATTTCTATTGTAGATCCTGCGCCACTTGGCAATTTGGTGCTTCCTGCTGGCGAGGACATAATATGGGATTTTTCGGCAAGTTCAGTTATCGCTACCCGTATAGCTACTTTTGTAGATGCAGAGGATACAGATGTCAGTATTTTTTTTCCGAATGCAGACATTGCCTTATCCTATGACGGAGGCGGCCTTCCTTTGGGATCTTTCAACCTTAAACACGATTTTTTTGCTCTCTTTGCGGATAGCATATTGAACGTTGGTTTTACAACTCAAAGTGGAAATGTCATCAATTACAACAATCCTCGGACTACTTTCAATTTGCCTTTCACTTTTGGAGATGTGATTGAAGATGATTTTAAGGTTAGTTTTGAAATAGGGAATAGTACCGTTGTAGAAGAAGGGACGATTCATATTGAAGCAGATGCTTATGGCAAAGTTTTGTTGCCCAATGCTGAAGTTGAAGATTTATTACGAGTGAAAACAGTACGCAATTATTATCAAGCGTTTGAAAACAATGTTCTTGATACGATTTTCTATGAAGAAGAACGCTTGGCTTGGTATGCCGCTGATCAAATCTACCCTGTTTTGAGTGTAACTACCGAAATGGTCAGCACGAATCCTTTACCTCAAACTCGGATTTATTTCACAGGAGAAGTAGAAACCAATATTGAAGAATATCTATCATTGGCTGCTATTGAAGCCTATCCAAACCCCAGCTCAGGTGCATTTCAACTTCAATACGATTTACTGCAAGCGGCAGATATTCAGTTGAATGTTTACAATAGTATGGGACAGTTGCTTCAAATTGCAGAAGATGGACTGCAATATGCAGGTAGTCAGACGGCGTTTATTGATTTAACAGGTCGAGCGAAAGGTATGTATTTTGTGGAGATGATTTTGAATAATACGGAGCGAATAGTGCATAAGTTGATGGTACAGTAGGAACTTTAATTTGAAAATTCAGAAATAGTTTTCATTTTTATTAAAAACGAAATTGTATATTTGCAAATCTAAATTAAAATTATAAAAATCATAGTCTTATGGAAATCTATGCATTAACCATCGTCATTCCTGCAATCATTGGTATCATTATGGCTTACAGTTGGTTAAAAAGACCAAGAGTTTAAACTTAATACGTTTGTCAAAAACAAAAAAGGCAAGTTCATCATCGAACTTGCCTTTTTATTTACATGTTTCTTTTGTCGCAATTCCTTAACGAGCCTCTTCTTCCGAAATATCTGCAAAATGCTGAGGAGCATATTTTTTTGCCTTTACGCCCCTAATCACTCGATTCCAATCAAAGGCTGGACCGATATCCCATTTACCCGTTGCTCGAAAATTTAGATGTGTGACAATACCTTTATGATTGGCATTTTCTTCATTTGCATCAAAACGAACATCTTCCTCCAAAAATTCTCTGGGAATATCATAAGTAGCGGTCAAATATCTAAGTAAAATAATGAGTGTTTCGTATTGTTCGTGCGTGTAGTTGGCGTAGTATTGATAGCCCTTATATGGTTTATCCAGTTTGATGTATTTAGTCGTATCTTCCATCGTACAATAGACATCTACATAGTTTGGGTTACTGCGACTTCTAGAGTACACCGTTTCCAACTTGCCATTTCGAGGAATCAAAGGACCGTAGTTAGAAATTTCAATGGCAATAGACTGTTTACTCATCTCCTCATTGCCGCCAATCGTACCTTTGCCCAAGTGATGTGACCAATAGCTCGAAGAAAATAACTGGTAAATGGTACCGTCTCGACTCAATACGAAAGGCACGGACTCACGATATTTGGAATAGCCGCGTCGGGGTCTGGTCAATACGTCCACATCACTTCGGATATTACCAACCGTAAAGTGCATTACGATCTGCTTCTTTTCGACTACTTCTGCTTCGTAGTAGCCCTTATAGCCATTTGCAGGAATACAGCGAGTCACTTCCATGATTTCATCTTCTCCAGGTACAGGCACAGCAAATTTTTTGTGTAAGAACTTGCGTCCACTTGCTATTTGTGTATCGTGAAAATCTTTCTCCCATTTTGCCGCCATATCATATTTCTCTGACTCATTGAAGTCTTTGGGAATACCATAAGGTTCGGCTTCAAAAGGATTGAATTCAGGAGTAGGTTTGGGTTTGTTAGCAGGAATGATTTTGGCATACCTTCTTTCTTTTATTCCGTTACGGTCATTTTCCAATGTTCCATTACCACCCCCACCTGGCGTAAATTTCCTCTGCTTGACATCACCTTTATTTTCTATATAATTCTTGCTGCTATACTTAGAGGAAGAATTAGAAGGGGAACGATGTAGCGGAGGAGTTTGCCGTGTATGCTGAACCTTTTGGTAGCTACTACAAGCACTCATTAATATGCATACTAATACAGGTATCGCTATTTTGCAGATATATACTTTCATGGTGAACGTGGCTTAAATCAAACCAAATTGATTTTGTTTGAAGTAAAGGGAATTTTGTTGGGGCAGCACATCTTCAATATAGTATTGACCCTTATCTTGTGTGTAAGTTTAATGCTTAGAGAGGCAACTTTATACCTAGTCAAGCAAATATGCTGCCAACCTACTATCTATTACGTTGTGAGCAAGAAAGGCTGTGTCATTTAATTGTCATAAAATTTCTCTCATTGATTTTTCTGCAATTTTGCTGTCCAACCAATTGCCAACTTCAAATAATCCCAAGGGAAAACGGCCTGTTTGAGCCACCATTTGCTGCAATTCGGTGCGAAAAGTCAACAGACATTCCTTCAATGCTGCTTTGTCAAAAATATTCACCTTTATCAGTTGTCGAATATTGCGAAGAACAATCTGCTCAAATGTATCTAAGTCATTCGCCTGCTTCAAATTGCGGTAAGTAGAGCGATACAAATTCTCCAAAATTTCTTCGTTTTCCAATTCATAATGTAGAATCAATTGCAGCAAACGAGCCACTTGTTGTAGGTCTTTACGGACATCGGATTTTGGGAAATAAATGATTTCGTTGAGCCAAAGTAAGGCTTCTGAATGGTTTTCCTCCAAAAAATAAAGCAATGCAATATTGTAGTAAATTGTCAATACATGAGAAGGGGAGAGGTATTCACCATATTTTTCCAATCCCTTTTCCCACTCTTTCACTTTCGCTATGCCCGCCTCAAAACGTTTGGTATTGATAAAATACAAGAGTTGATTGATGACAATAAGCTGAAAAGCCTTGAATTCGGCTTCAAAAGTATCGGTCGGCAGCACCTCCATTTTTTGAAGGATATCAGGAAAAAGGTCAAATTGATTGGTTTGCTTACAACTATTTAGGTAATTGTTTAATGCCTTTCGATAGTTCCCCAAATCTTCTTTCTGCAATCGTTTCCCTTGTTTGGTATTCCACAAATCCACCAATTTTTGATAGTGATCAAAGGACTGTTTCGGTTGTCGGGTTTTGGAAAAGTAATGTCCTTTGGTGTCGTGATACAGCAACTTGGCCGTAAAAGAAAGGGCTTTGGATTCATCACTCAACAAAGGATGGTCAAAAAGCTGCTTAAAATCTTCTGTAGTGTCCGCACCTTTTGTTGTTTCTTTTACCCGCAAAGACATCACAATCTGCTCATTAAGGTTTTGATAAGTTCTTGTATTTTGGAGCAACATCAAAATATACTCTTCCTCTGCCACCAATTCCGCCAATTGTTGGACCACTTTTTTTGAAGCCGTTCCCGTCAATAAGCGTTTTTCCCAGGCCATCAATTGCAGTAAATAAGAAAAAGCATCGTATTGATACGCCAGTTTTTTACTTCTCCTCAACTCTTTCCCCATTTGATTCAACAGCGATTTGCGGTACAACAATTCCATATTACTCAGAGACTCTCGCAACTGAAAAGCTACGGACACGTTTTTTCCTCCTGAATGATAATCCCTCAGACTTTTAAGGATTTTATTGGAGAGGGCATTTTTGGTAAAAGTCAATTGCTTCACAAAAGTCTCTCTCCGAAACTTCTTCTTAATAGCCGCTTCATCGTATTTCTCTTGCTTCAATATCGCTTCAAAAAGTTTGACATAGTTGTTCTTCTTCCCAATGACGTGCATATCTGCCATCATTTTGAAGTAGCGCTTTTCGGTGCGAGAAAGGGAGTGAATGAGGTCGAAAAGGTCGGTTGGAGGAAGCATTTCTGTTTTGTT
>JAUHXA010000087.1 GCA_030427245.1 Bacteroidia bacterium
AACTAGCTGTCAAAGTAGGACTTAAAAAACGTCCTCCAACGGTCACAAAATTTTCATACACTACCATTCTCCTCGTCAATACCAAATCACTTTCATCGCCACTCCGATAAACCTTCAATAGATAATTGCCCGATTTGGTGATTTGCATATTGCTGTTCGGAATTTCCAGTTGATACTGTGTATAGGGCTGAAAAGTATTGAGCGAAAAGCGGTAATCGTCAATATCTTGTTCGATGAATCCATTGATGTAGTCGAAAGGATCTAAGCTCGAAGGTGTCCAATCAGCATCACAGAGAATCAATTGATAACTATAATAATTCACCTCTTCCCCCAATTCATCAAAGGTCAACAGCAATTGTAACTCACCCGTCAACGGAATAATCGGCGGAGTCAATTCTTGGTCTTTGACATGCAGCAAAACCGTACGAATGTTGTCTTTGTAAACGGCATCTTTGTATTGAAGAGATTTGGGGTAGTAGTATTCTGTGGTGAGGGAATCTGTCGGCATTTGGGCTAATAGGTTAGTGCAAGCCAACAATAAAATAAACACAAAATTTACTTTGCGTTTCAAATTTATTTGAGTTTTGATAAAAATCTGCAATTTTGATGGCATGATGATAAGGCGTAAGTAAGTTTTGACCTAAAGCTACAAAATTTGTGGGTTTCCTTCATGGTTCGGCAACCGTTAGAACGGAATAAATTCTATGCTACTAGTAGTCATTTACAAAGAATTACCTCCAATTCATCCTCACACTCCAATAACAACCCTTCCACCGTCTTCTGCAAAACAGGATGCACAAAATCGGGAATCAATTCACATAGAGGCACTAAAGTAAAACGCCGTTTATGCAAAAAAGGATGAGGAATCACCAAATTGAACGTATTAATGATTTGATGTTCGTAAAACAAAATGTCAATATCCATTGTCCTCGTTCCCCATTTTTGAAGTCGTTTGCGCTCCAATGTTTCTTCAATGAGGTGAATTTCTGCAAGTAAACCTTGAGGTGACAAATCCGTGGAAACTTGTAAAGCTTGATTCAAAAAATCAGGTTGTTCTTTTAAGCCCCATGCTGCCGTTTCGTAAATCGAAGACTCTTCGCTTATGTTTCCAATTTTTTTAACAATCAGTTCCTTTGCTTTTTGAAGGTTCAAAAAACGGTCGCCCAAATTGCCGCCAATCAATAGATGTGTTGTATTCATCAATCAAAGATGCAAAAATCTTTCAAATCGTTAAAAAAACCTAAATTTGTAGTGTAAGTTTGCTTGATATTGAACTTTTTTGTTTTATCTCGACTTAACTCATTACTGAAACTAAAACTTTTGAAGTTTACTCTCAATAAATAAGTGTTTTGTTTATATAAAAGAGAATTTTTTAAAAAAACTTCAAAAGCCTAAATCTCATAAGCTATCAGCTTACAGACCATCAATAAATAAAAAAACAATCAATGAAACAGTTTTTTAAGTTTGTATTTGCCACCATTACCGGCTTATTTTTAGGTATTCTGCTGTTGTTTTTCATTGGAGGAGCCATCGTCAGTTCTGCAACGAGCGATGAAGGTGTTACCGTGAAAACAAACAGCGTATTGAAGGCAAAATTCAATGTGGATTTACCCGAACAAAGTCAGCCAGCCCCTTTCAGTTCCTTCAATCCCGAATCATTCATTCCCAAAAAACAATTGGGATTGAACGATGTATTGAAGAACATCCGTACGGCAAAAGAGGACGACAATATCAAAGGCATGTATTTAGAACTCAGTGGTGTACCCATTGGTTTAGCCTCTACTTCCGAAATCCGTGAAGCCATTGAAGACTTCAAATCCTCTGGTAAATTTGTGATTGCTTACGGCGAAACCATGACCCAAAAAGCCTACTATTTGGCTTCAATTGCAGATCAGGTCTATGTGAATCCTATGGGGGTTGTTTCCTTGAAAGGGTATGCAACAGAACTGGCGTTCTTCAAAAACACTTTGGACAAACTGGAATTACAGCCTCAAATATTTTATGCAGGTAAATTCAAAAGCGCAACCGAGCCTTTTCGCCGTACCGATATGAGTGAGCCTAACCGAGAACAAATTAAATCTTTCTTGACCGCTTTCCACGAAGATTACCTCGAAAAAGTAGCTGCTGCTCGAAACATGAGTCCTCAACAATTAGAGGAAATCATGGATAAATTGTTGGTTCGAAACGCAGAAGACGCAAAGGAACATGGCATTGCAGACGAGATTTTTTATGAAGACCAAGTATATGACGAAATCCGAACCAAACTGGGTTTGGATGAAGACGGAAAAATTAATTTTGTGGACATGGGTGATTATACAGATGCCAACAACCGTCCCGAAAATAAAAAATTGGCAAAAAATAAAATTGCAGTAATCTATGCAGAAGGCGGAATTGTAAGCGGTAAGGGCGATGACGGAGAAATCGGTTCAGAAAAATACGCCGAAATCATTCGCAAAATTCGCCAAAAAGACGATGTGAAAGCGATTGTATTCCGCATCAATTCGGGTGGAGGTAGTGCATTGGCTTCTGAGATTATTTGGAGAGAATTGAAGGTCGCAAAGGCGCAAGGCATCAACATCGTTGCTTCAATGGGGGATGTGGCCGCTTCAGGTGGCTATTACATTCCAGTAGCAGCGGATAAAATCGTGGCACACGAAAACACCATTACGGGTTCGATTGGAGTCTTTGGTATATTGTTGAATGCCAACGATTTTTTCAACAATAAAATGGGAGTCACTTTTGACCGAGTAAAAACGACGGAACACTCAGATTTTCCTATTTCGGGCTTTTTAACCCGCCCTTTGGACGATATGGAAAAAGAAGTATTCCAACAAGGCATCAATGAGATTTATGCCAACTTCAAGCAAAGAGTAGCAGAAGGTAGGAATACCGACACTGCAAGGGTAGAAACTTATGCTCAAGGACGTGTGTGGACTGGTAAACAGGCTTTGGAATTGGGTTTGGTAGACAAACTGGGAACAATGCAAGATGCTATTGAGATGGCTGCTGAGATGGCAGGATTAGACGATTATCGTTTGGTTGAATATCCTCGCCAAAAAGATCCATTTCAAGCACTCATGGAAGATTTTATGAAAGTGAGTATAGGACCTTCCATAAAAGAAGAATTGGGTTCTTATTATAAATACTACCAACAATTGAAAGACTTTCAAAATATGGAAGCAGTGCAAATGAGAGTCCCTTTTGATATGGAGGTGAAGTGATTGTAGCTTTTTTCACTGGTTCCCAAACAATTATTTGCATATAAAATTAAATTTTGAAGAAATGGCGAGAAAAATATTTTTTTCTCGCCATTTTTTTTCCCAAAAGTTTTGAAGGGTTCGTCTATGAAGGGCGTAACAAATAATTATTAAACTTTTCAAAATTTTTAAACCATGAAAACCTTTCAAATTTTAGTTTTAGCACTTTTCATATTTTTAAGCGGTTTTAGTTTCCAAACAGCAGATGCCCAACGCAGAGCCAATCCTAAAATCGGCAGCTTCAAAGCCAAAACTGGCACCTCCAATGCTAAAAAGACTTTGGTTATCAATGCCATTCCTGCTGAAAAATACCAATCTTATTTTGACAGCTACACCAAACGTGGTTATCGTCCCGTAGCAATTGACGGATTCTTACACCGTTCGGGAGTTGCCAATAATGGTAGCACAAAAACATACTTCAATGTGGTTTTTGAATTGGACAACACACCTTTCGTAGCTTATCACGGATTGACTGGCGCAGCGTACCAACAGAAATTCAACAACTTGACTGCTCAAGGATACCGATTGTCTTTCATAGAAAGCTACCCTCAAAGTGGACAAATTCGATACGCTCCTATTTTTACAAAAGAAGCAGGTCCTGCATGGAAAGCAGTTCACGGATTGACACAAGCAGCTTACCAACAAAAATTCAATACTTTCAATGGGCAAGGCTATCGCTTGGTAAATCGCTCAGTTGTATTCAAAGGGGGTAAAAAATATGTCACTGCCTTGTTTGACAAAGCCAATGTGGGTTCTTGGATTGCCAAATCCAATCTCAATGTGGCAGAAACACAAACAATGATGACTACACAGAACAATGCGGGTAGGAAAGTATCATATATGGATGTGACACAGGAAACCACCTCAAAGATTACTTTCTCTCCTATCTTCGACAAAGCTCCTCACAATGCTTGGTATGCACTCAACAACTTAACTGAAAGCCAACTGAAAGCAGAAATCACCAAAGCCCACAACAATGGCTACAAAACGATTTTTGTGCAAGGTTATGATAAGTCAAGATTGATAAATGGAAATGAAGTAAGTGAAATTAGATATGCAGCGGCTTGGGTGAAGTGAGAAAATTGTGCTATTGGATAATAGATATGAAACCCGCCAAGGCTTCTTTTGGGAAGTCTTGGCGGGTTTTTTTATTACGCTTTTGTAAAAAACAAATGGTCAAGTTTCTCCAAAAAACAGCTTATACGCTGTATGTTTTTTTATTTTTTGTAATTTAGTAAATATTTATTCCAACTCCTGTTTCATTTTTTTCATTTGAACTAATTTATTTAACCACATATCATGAATCTAAAAGAAGCACACTCTTCATTTGACAAAGCATTAAAATTGAGAGAAAAAGAACAATTCAAAGAGGCAATTCAAATACTTGAAACTATTTTGCCAGTCTTTGAACAATATGGGCATTGGGAAAAATACATTGAGTCTCTCAATTATTTAGGAGACTTGAACAACTTTATCTCTGAAGTGGAAAAGTCAACATTTTTTTTAGAAAAAGCTTTGAAGGAGGGAAATCTCAAATTGAAGGAAAATCATCCCTTAATTGCAAGAACTTATTTTTCGCTTGGAAATGCTTACTATTCAGATAGTAAAATAAATAATGCCATTGATTGCTACCAAAAATCGTTGGAAATAATAATGAAAAATGAAAACGAAAATAGCATAGAAACCGTAAGAATTTATGGTAATTTGGGTTTATGTTGGAAAGAGAAAGGGAACACCAAAAAAGCATTGAAGTATATGAAAAAAGTACTTTATTTTTTTTCACAAAAAGAAAGCTTTAACCCCTATTACGTATCAATGACCTACAATAACCTTGGTATAATATTAAAGGATGAGTGTGATTATGACAATGCTTTGAGACATCTTCAAAAAGCATTGGAAATATGCAATACTTATGAGGTTGGTAATAAGTATTTAAAAGCCAACATTCTAAATAATTTTGGGCATGTATATTGGCATATAGGTAATGATTTGAATACTGCTTTGAAGTATCATTTTAGGTCGCTTGATGTTCGTAAAATTCTATTTGGAGAAAATCATAGAGATGTCGCCCTATCTTACAATAATCTTGCAGTTTCCTATTCAGAGATGAAAATATATGATAAAGCTATTGAATATCATTTGAAAGCAGTACCAATTCAGATAAAATACGATAGTTACTACTCACTTGCACAATCTTACCACAATATTGCAGCCTGTTATGAAGCTTTAGGAAACCTTAATTTGGCATTGGATTATCATCAAAAAGGATTAGACTTAGTAGAAAAAAACTTCGGAGAGCAAAATTCGCATATAATAACTGCTTATGATATGCTTGGGCTGCATTTTCATAAATTTAGAAAAAACCACAAAAAAGCTTTAGACTGTTATCAAAAATCTATAGAGTACAACTTGGAAGATGTAAAGCATATTGCAACTTGTCTGCAAGAAAAGAACAATATAATAGAGAAAGTTTTGGATATTAGAGGTTTCCTGAAAGCATTTGAACTAAAAGCTTTGTGTTTGTATGAGTATTATCAAAAAACTTCCAACTTAAAATTTCTATTTAATTCCTATATCTACTATTACATTTTTTGCCAATTAATTGACAATGTGCGAAACTCTTACAAATCAGAAGAAAGCAAATTGATACGTTCTCAAAAATCACACGCTGTGTATTCGCAAGCCATTCAAGTAGCTTTGGAATTAGGAGACTTGTATAAGAGGTGTGAGAAGATTGGAGTAATTGAGAAGGCATGTAAAAAATCCGATGCCTCCTTATTTCAGATTTCTTTTCCAAATACATGTAGAGAATGGCAGCACCAAGCATGGAATTTTGCAGAAAGTAATAAATCTTTGTTGCTCTTCAATAAATTGAAAGAATCGAAGGCAAAATTAAACGCTCAAATTCCGCAAGAATTATTGGAAAAAGAACTTGACCTTCGATTAGAAATTACCTACCTCGACAAACGCATCAAAGAAGAAAAATACAAAGGTGCTACTACGAGAAATGAGGAAAAAATTCTGCAATGGCAAAGCCAATATCTTGATTATCAACAAGCATACGATGAACTCATTCTTCTCTTTGAAACCGAATACCCACAATACTATCAACTAAAATACGACCTCCAAACAACTAGCGTTTCCAATGTTCAAAAGCGTTTAGGCGAGACCTCGGCTTTGGTAGAATATGCCATTGGAGAAAAGCAAGCATATATTTTCGTCATTACCAAAAATAACTATACTGTTCATTCTTTTGAAAAAACAAATGACTTTGAAAAATTAGTGGAAGAAGTTTGTCGCTTAGTCAAACAATCAAATCCCAATCCTCGCCAATTCGCTGCAAAATCACACCAACTTTACCAAACAATTTTTGCACCGATTTCAGAACAAATTGAAGTGCACAAACAATTGATTATCATCCCCGATGGCATTTTATCCAAATTGCCTTTTGAAGTTTTATTGACCAAACCTTCTGAATCAAATGTTTCTTATGCAGACTTGAAGTACCTCCTCCAAAAGCACACGATTCAATATCATTTTTCGGCAACTTTATGGGCAAAATCATCCGAATTTCATTCAAACTCTGATGTTTCAACAGAAGGCTTCTTCGGGTTTGCACCCGTATATGCTTCAAAAGCAGAAACAAGTCCAAATGTTTCGCCTCCACATCAAGCCCAAACACTCCAAATCGAGGAAGACCTAAAAATAAATACCTCCAACTTAGCGAATCGAAACCAGCGCCAAGAACTTCAATCTGCCGAAGGAGTTTTGCGAAGCCTAAAAGTGGGCAACACGACCTTCAAAGAGTTGCAATATTCTGAAAATGAAGTCATGAAAGTTACACAACTTTTTGAAAACAAGGGTCATAAAAATTTGACTTGTTTACATTCTCATGCTACTTTACAACAGTTAGAAAATCACATCCCCAACTTCCAATATGTTTTACTTTCGACCCATGCCGATTACGATGACCAAAGACCAGACTTGACAGGCATTATTTGTTCGCCTAACATTGAAGAAAAGGCATCAGTTGAGGCTGAAAGCGTTTTAGACGAATTTGACCTCACCGATAAGTATGTTCTGTACATGCCAGATGTATATCATTTGCGACTCAATGCAGATTTGGTCGTACTAAGTTGTTGTGAAAGTGGTATTGGAAAAATGGCAAAAGGAGAAGGCATGATGGCGCTCAATAGAGGTTTTTTGTTTGCAGGAGCAAAAAACGTTGTTTACACCCTCTTCAAAGTATACGATAAACAATCCAGCAAACTAACGTTTAGTTTATTCAAAGGCATAGTTGAAAAGAAACTGCCCTATAATGAAGCACTTAGACAGGCTAAACTGCAACTCATTCAAAAAGGATATTTACCCGTACATTGGGCAGGTTTTGTATTGATTGGAGAGTAGTTCTTAGCTTTTATCGAAAATTTAATTGTACCTTCTAACTAAGTTGTGTGGGTTCTAAATCCTTCCTTACAAAAAATATGCGGCAAATAGCTTGAAGCTCCTCTATTTCTGAATCAGCGGGAGCTAAATGCCAATAATAACGCCCCGGCTTCAATTTAGATACATTTACTACAAAATATTTTGTATTTGCAGCGATTTCCTGTTCTAAAACAATGTTTTCTTTTTGGTGAAGAATAGAAAGATTTAGCTTAAAAGGCACAGGCATTTCTAATTCAAACTTCAATTCAGTTTGACAATTGATTTTATTTTTAGGCTGCAATACTATTAACTGAACCTCTGCCTGTTTCTGCTGCCCTCTATAAGTAGCCTCTACCATGTCTTCATAGACCTCCGACACAGCAAACATTTCTAAAAGTTCTTCTAAAGTATAAGTCGGTTGAGGTTTCGGTATCTTGTCCAATTGCTTTCTAACATCTTCTTGAATCAAATAGTCCAACACTTGGTCAATCACCGAATAGTTTTCCAGTATCTCTGCCAAGTCTTCATTTGTTTGCAATTCTGCTTCAAAAGCTTTTCTATCTTCAACAGAAAGGCTTCCATTTATATAATCTTGTATTTTATCAAAAAAGTCCATGTCATTTTTTTAAATAGGTGGTTAAATCGGGATTCTCCTTGATAATATCCTTCAATCTATTCAAACATTGGTGTTTCTTTTTTCGTGCCATTCCAGCACTTTTGTAGCCTACTTTTTCTGCAATTTCTTTCATTGAGTAACTCAATGTCCACAATTTCAAAACCGTTCTACAAGGTTCTCCCAATAGTTTGAGTAATCGCTGAATAATGCTATTTTTTTCTTGGCTTAAAAAAGCAACTTCAGAGGATTCAATATTTGCCTTCACCTTACCTTCCTCCAATGGTTCAATAAAAGGTTCTTTCTTTGACTTCAAAGAATTGAGCCACAACAGGCGACAAATTCCAAACAAATAGGCTCCTATAGAATTTCCTTCTTTGTACTTTTTCCTAAGGATGTTGCTGACCAACTGCATAATACCATTGCGATAGATTTCATCTATTTCAAGCTCCTTCAACTGTGGATTGCTGTTATTGCTGTTATTGCTGTTATTGCGAATATATCCAAAAATAGGATTTTGATAGGATGAATTTTGGTATATCCAAGTAATCATTGCGTTTTTTTCTTCTTCGCCTCCTCTAATGGCTACTACTATTTCAGCATCTGTGTAGTTCGATTTCATATTCCATACTGTTATTGTCAAAAAATTGGTGAAACGTTACCTCTTGAATGGGAAATTAAGAAAAATTGGGATTTTTTTAGAGGGAAGGGGTAACGTTTTTTGGTAAAAAATCAATGTCATAGTGATAGCAGTTGAGAACTGCAATTTATTTTCAAATTTAAAAACAAAATGCCATGAAATCTAAACACTATTATTTTCGACTATTGATTTGTCTTTTTTTTACATGTAGTTTCTATTCCTGTGATATGCTACTTGAAGAGGAAACGGACTTAAAAACAGACTGCGAAACTTATGAAACTGCAAAAGTTAGGTTTGAAAATAAATCCAACTCCAATACCACCTATGATATTATTTGGAACGGCTCAAGAATAGCGACTGTTGCGCCTGGGCAAAGTACCAACTATCATACAGTCAGTGCTTCTCAACATACTCTTACTTTTAAGATAAGTAATTCATCATATAGAGCTTGCAACACTTCAACTCCTACTCTTTCAAAATGCAGTCATCACACATATTCTTGTACTTATTAAAAATAGCAGGTAACATTTTAGTCCTCCCAAAACAATACCAAAGTAGAGGTGCTTTTATGGGCATTTATTTTTAACAAAAAAAACAAGGCAAAATGAAAAATGCAATTCAAAGTTTAGTTTTATTTATTGGTTTAGTGGGCTTATTGCTTTTAGCGTCATGTAACGATGAAAAATCAATTTCGAGAGGAAATATTGAAGGAGTTATAACAAATTTTGACACTGGCGAAGTGATAGAAGGTGCTATCGTAAGACTTGAAGATTCAGAAGAACAAATGACAGATGCAAATGGAAGATACAAATATGAAGACTTATTATCAGGAGTTTATGACATGACAGTCGCAAAAAATGGTTTTACCTCCTATACAGATGCTGTACAAATACAAGAAGGCAATACCCTCCACAAAAACATCACTTTAATGAAATCTTCTAATCCTATTTCCCCGCCTGCTTTTGGAATTTGGGATGCAGAGTACCTTGGCTATAGTGCAATAGGTGGCGAAGCTCCAGGTGATTATGACGGAGATGGAAAAGCAGATATTGGACTTCATCAAGATAACAGATGGTTGATTGATTTTGCATACAACGGTTTTGGAGGTTGGGATATTGACGTTCATGGATATGGTGATTCAGGTGGTGAAGCACAGGCAGATTACGACGGAGATGGAAAAACAGATATTGGACTTCATCCTGGTGATGGCAGATGGTTGATTGATTTTGCTCACAATGGCTTTGGAGTTTGGGATGTAGAATACCTTGGTTATGGTGTAATGGGCGGCGAAGCTCCAGGTGATTATGACGGAGATGGAAAAGCAGATTTTGGTTTGCATCAGGATAACAGGTGGTTGATTGATTTTGCATACAATGGTTTTGGAGGTTGGGATATTGACGTGCATGGATATGGTGGTTCTGGTGGAGAAGCACAAGCAGATTATGACGGAGATGGAAAAACAGATATTGGACTTCATCCTGGCGATGGCAGATGGTTGATTGATTTTGCTCACAATGGCTTTGGAGGATGGGATGCAGAATATCTTGGTTATGGTGTATTGGGTGGAGAAGCTCCAGGAGACTATGATGGGGACGGGAAAGCGGATATTAGCTTGCATCAAGATAACAGATGGTTGATTGATTTTGCAAGCAATGGTTTTGGGGGATGGGATATTGACGTGCATGGATATGGTGGTTCTGGTGGTGAAGCACAGGCAGATTACGACGGAGATGGAAGAACAGATATTGGACTTCATCCAGATGGTAGGTGGCTGATTGATTTTGCTAGTAAATAAACAATTTAATTTACATTTATTTAGAAATGAACAATTAATTATCTCTTAACTATTTAAACCTAATACAATCATGAAAAAAATTTTGACCATCTTCATTATACTTTTTTCCATTATTTCTTGTAAAAAAGATGAACCCCCAAATTTCATATTTAGAGATGATTTTAACGATTCAACACTTAATTCATTATGGAGTTGGACCAGAGAAAATACTTCAAGTTGGAGTCTAACTGGAAACTCCCTAAAAATCGAATTAGATTATGGAGATTTATGGTCAGACTGGACAAATAATTGTAAGAATCTACTTTTAACAGATGCTCCAGTTTCAGATAACTATACGATTGAATCACGCCTTTCAGCTTCATTAACAGCTAATATTAACCAAGCACATATACTACTATATGGGGATGACGATAATTATATTAGATATGGATTGGTAAACTGCTTTAACTGTGGTGGAGTAAGAGTCACACACGTTCACGAATTGAATGCTGCTAAAGAAACACAAAACTGGTCAAATTATTCAGAAGCAGATGTTTATCTAAGAATCGAGAAAACTGATAATAAGGCTTTGCTCCTTTATAGTGCAGATGGAATAAATTGGAGTACTCATGAAGAAATAGCCCTTCTAAATTTCACTGTAAATAAAGTAGGTTTGGTAGCATTTGACGGAAGCGAACCACCCAGCTCTTCAGTTGTAGAGTATGATTATTTTGAAATTCGAGAAAATTAATTTCAGTTATAAGAAAAAATTAATTTTTTTTTTTGGGGAAAGGGGTAACGTTTTAATTCCACCAAAACAATACCAAAGTGAAAGTGCTTTTGTGAACATTTATTTTTAACAAAAAAAAACAAGGCAAAATGAAAAATTCAATTCAAACTTTAATTTTATTAGCTTTTATAGCTGTTTGTTTTACTTCTTGTGAAGAAAATCCTTGCGAAGATGTTTTTTGCTTAAACGGTGGAGATTGTTTTGAAGGGGAATGTAAGTGCCCTAGTGGTTACTCGGGAAAAAACTGTGATTATTATGACGAATGTCATGGACTACAATGTGAAAATAATGGTTTTTGCTCAAATGGCAGTTGTATTTGTCCAACAGGTTACAATGGTATTCACTGCCAAAATCAATTAACCATCAAAAGAGTTGAACTAACAAAACTTGAACTAATAAATTTCCCTCAATATACAGAAAGTGGTGTGAATTGGGATGGTTATCCAGAAGGTCATGAACTTCCAGATATTTTTCTTAGAGTGTATCAAGACAACAATTTACTATTGACTACAAACTATTATAATAACTGTCATCCAAGTGGTACTTATGTTTATGACGATGACTTACCAACTTCAATCAGCTCTATAAATAGTAACATGAGAATAGAATTATGGGATATGAATGGTGGTTTGCTTGGTGGTCCCAGATTAATGTGCGGCTATTACTTCTATTTAAGCAACTACAAAAATGGATTTCCAAGTCCTATAGAACTTTATAATTCAAACACTTGGCATCAAACTAAAATTCATTTTCATGTAAATTGGATTTTTTAAAGAGTCTCACTTCTTTATAACTTCAAATACAAAAATAAACCAAATAATCATTTAAAAAATACAAAGACATGAAAGCAATCATTTTCATAGGAAGTTTTTTATTATCGATCCTCTCTATAAAATCAAATACAAAGGAGATAAGAATTTCACCAACTGACATAGGAACGCTTTACTTTGAACAAGTACAAAGTGATTGCGAGACTGGAAAAAATGTTCGCAATTATGGAAGAATTAACTTACAAATAGTAGATGGCACACAAGTAAAAGCACAGATATATTTTAAAACGTGGGAACCAGATGATAATTATTCTATTGGAGAAATTCATAAACAGGTGACAATTTACAATGCTCCTTCTAACTTCAAAATTAATCGCATAATAGGAGACCAAAGCTGGGAATTTGGACCGTATAAAGATGAGTCAAGAAACAATTCGGAAACACCTCGTTTAGTTCCAAATAGTTGTCCTTGGAGAGTTGTGGTAAACGCACGTAGAGATAAAAATGATATTTGCGGCGAAGGCTATGTTGAGGTAAATGCCAATTTGAGAGATATAGTTGTAGAAATCTACCATACAACAGATGAAAATTAAAATAAAAAATCATGAAAAAACTCCTAATCATCTTAATATCAACATATACTATTTTCAATAACAATCTATACGCCTGCCACGACATCAATTTCGACCTGTTTGTAAATTGTACCGACACACCCAATCAATATGAGATAAATCTCTATATATGTCTGGGAAACAATCAAGGCGTAATAGCAGATAAGACTTGTGGTATTCAATTATTTGTTCATGGAGCAACGATTTTAAATCATCCCAACAGCCTGTTTTTAGGCGATACTCATAACATACAACTAAACTCTACAGACCTCCAGAAATTGGTCTATGGCACACCCGATTGCAGTGGAGATGAGGTTTTTTGGAATGCAGGAATAGTAGCTTCTAATTGTATTGGTGATGATAGCAATACAGACAATATCAAAGTATTGGTAGAAGGTTATCCCAATAGTATAGAAATCAAAGGATTGGAGGAAAATGAATGTAATGAATTACTTTTTATTCCACCCATGACCTCTATTTCTTTCAACAACGTGGACACGCTTATTTGTGAAGGAGACTCTGTGGTATTGGATGTTGGTCAAGACAATATGAATACCCAGTACAAGTGGCAAGATGGCTCAATCCTTCCCACTTTCACCACTAAGGAAACGGGTAGTTATTGGGCAGTTATTGACAATGGATGTGAAACAGACACCTTTATCGCCAATATTGAAGTGAAACCTTTGCCTCATTTCGACTTACTTATAGATACTGCAATTTGTGAAAATCAAACTGCTCAAATAAGCATCAATAGCCCTCATGCAGAATCATTTGTATGGTCAAACGGTTCTAACTCCAATAGCACTCCAATTGATACAGAGGGTATTTATACAGTTACCGCACAAAATAGCTGTGGATTGGTGACAGACAGCATACAAGTCACACTTGAACCTTGCCAAAGCATTGTTTTCCCTACTGCTTTTTCTCCGAATGGTGATGGCATCAACGACTCTTTTAGCCCCGTACAAAGCTCTGAAATAAGTGATTACACACTTTTGATTTACGACCGCTGGGGCGTGCTTGTTTTCTCCACAAAAGATACACAACAGGCTTGGGACGGCACTTCTCTTAAAGGCAATTTTTTGGATATGGGAACTTATGTTTGGGTAGCTTCCTATACCAAACACCGTTCAGATGGGAAAACAAAACCCGCCCAATTGAAGGGAAACGTGACGATTATTTATTAAAAATTCTTCAACATAGCAAAAAAGAAAAAACATGAAATACCTACTGTTTTTATGCACACTCATCGTTTTTACAAATCTATATGCTCAAAATCCCAATTTGGTACTCGAAAAAGAGTTGATATCTAATGGTGGAGGATATATGACCAAAAAACACATTAACTTGACGCTTTCATGGTCTTTGGGAGAACCGATAACAGAAACTCTACACCAAGAAGATGTTAATCTCATTCTCAATCAAGGCTTTCAACAAGCCAATGAAAACTTTGAAATTGTCTCTATCCACACACTCAACATTCCAGATAATGCGATACAGGTTTATCCCAATCCTACTTACAACGGCTTACTTAATCTTGATTTGAGTTTGCTAAAAAATTATTCTGCTACCAAAGCAATTGTCTATAGCAACAATGGAAAACTGCTGCAAAGCATGGCTATCAAAAGCTCAATGGAATCCATTGATTTGAGCGATTACCCATTTGGTACTTATTTAATAAGTATTTTCAGCAAAACCCAATTGTTGAAAACCATCCAAATCATCAAATCAAAATAACCTTATTTCTTCATCAATCAACAATCTTAATTTATCATGAAAAAATACACACAAATAGTTTTTGCCCTCATTATTTCAATTCTATGTCTGCCATTTCTTCAAGTAAATGCCCAACCTCAGACCGCTTTTAAGTATCAAGTCGTTTTGCGTGATACATTGGGAAATGTATATGCCCATACAAATGCCGCTTTCATAATGTTTATCATTGACGGAACAGATGACCCGAATGAATTGGGCGAAGGTCCCGTAGTTTATTCAGAAATACACGAAGCCCAAAGCAATGAATATGGATTGATAACACTGCAAATAGGCTCTAAACAACCCAACCAATTTGAAGATTTGGATTGGGGAAATCGTAAATATTGGTTGGCAGTGAATGTAAAATTAGAAGAATGGACGGATTATACCTTAATGGGTAAAAGTCCAATTCTTCCAGGACCTTTTGAAGGAACATCTGGCGGAACTTCTGCTTCTCACTGGGAAAAAGAAGGAGTCAATATTTACTACACTCAAGGAACAGTCGGCATAGGAACCATTCCTCCAAACAATACAACTTCCAGATTACTCCTACATGCCGTAAATACTTTCGGTAGTCCATTTGCAAATGGCAACATTTTAAGTTTGAGTTCAGAAGGCGCAGAGGGGCCTTTGGTTTTCGGAAAATTAAATGAAAGTGGGGATAGCTATATTCAGTCTGCAAAAAATGGTGGTGCAAGTAAGTTGTTTATCAATCCCGAGGGTGGAGGCTCTCAAATTACGGGTTCTTCATTTGGTTTGCCTTTTACAAGCGGCAACATTTTAGAATTAACATCTCTGGATGCACAAGGAGCCATAGTGTTAGGAAAAATCAACGGAGGAGGTGACAGTTTTATTCAATCCGCAAAAAATGGCGGAACAAGTAAGTTGTTCATCAATCCCGAAGGTGGAGGCTCTCAAATTACGGGTTCTTCATTTGGTTTGCCTTTTACAAGCGGGAACATCTTAGAAATAAATGCTAAAAATACGCAAGGTTCTATGGTTTTTGGCAAATTAAATGAAGCTGGAGATAGTTTCATTCAATCGGTCAAGAATGAAGGAGGAAGTTCCATTATCCTAAATCCCGAAGGTGGCTTCGTTGGAATTGGTTTGAACACCCCTCCTACCGAAGCCCTTGAAGTAAATGGTCGTACCAAAACCAAAGTTCTTGAAATTACAGGAGGGAGTGATATTGGGGAAAATATGAACTCTATTGAAGCCCTTCAACCTGGTGACGTAGTGGTGATTGACGAAAACAACCCTGGAAATGTCATAAGAACTACCCAAAAACACAATAAAAAAGTAGCAGGGGTAATCAGCGGAGCAAATGGAGTGAATCCTGGCATTTCTCTCTCTCAAACTGATGTTTTGGAAGGAGAATATCCTTTGGCAATGTTGGGAAGGGTGTATGTCAAAGTTATGGGTAAAGTCGAAATCGGAGATATGCTCACTACTTCAAATGTACCTGGTCATGCAATGGCTGTAAAAGATTTTTCAAATGCTCATGGAACTGTGATTGGCAAAGCCATGAGCGGGAATGAAAAAGATAATGGAATGGTTCTTTTATTAGTTCAACCTCAATAATTTAAAATAATGAAAAATTTAATAATTTTAATAACATTTATTTTTTCAATTGGCTCGTCAGTAATCGCTAAAGATATTGAAATTCACTTGAGTTATAAGATTATCTTAAATCCTATTGACGAAACTCGCCCCTTTTTTGTAATTGATGCAACTATTGCCGAAACAGTAAGGCAAATGAATGAACTGTTAGACAGCTTTGAACGAGGATATAGATTTAGTCTGACTGAAATTCTTGAAGTTGGAGGGGTCAGTGGAAATCCCGAAAATCCAAGTGTCTGGTATAATACAAATTTTTTAGATTCAGCAGATAGTACTGATTGGAAAAATCAATTTGAAGATATGGCTAAGTCTAATACAGCGTATAAGTGGAGCAATAATGCGATTAATATTTACATAAATGCTGCCACTATGGGAGGAATTTGTTCATTTCCTTCAGAGGATGAAGTAATTGTAATTGGGGCAAATTCTTATTCTAGTTCTATGGTTACTTTACATGAAATAGGGCACTATTTCAATCTTATGCATACTCATGGAAATTGTAGTTGTAGCGAAGGAAAATGCTGTCCTGATAATGAAACAGGGAATGATAATTTAAATGATACTTTTAGCGACAATGCCTGCTGGGATAGTCTTGACAAAGCTTCACAATTTCATTACAATCAAATTTTCAACTCACCTTCTTTATCACCCCAACAAAAAACCAATATTGAATCTATATTTTTAAATATTATGTCATACCATAATTTCGGAAATTCTTGCAATGGATATGTTTCTGGATTTAACCCTAACAATTTAAGTGAAATGCAATTAGACGTTTGGGCAGATGTTATGGATGAGCATTCATCCCGTAGAAATGTTCGGTCAGGAGATAGTTGGTTTGTTAAACCGTCTGGTTCAAACGGTGACGGAACTGCAAAAAATCCATTTGATTTAATTTTTCATGGTTTAAATGCAATCAATCCACAAGGCGGAGATGTAATCTATCTTAGAGAAGGAAACCACAGTAATATACCTGATGTCATTAAAAAACCTGTCACGATAAGAGCAACGAGAAAAGGAAGTGCGATTATTGGACAATAATAAATTTAAAAAATGAATGTAGTAAATTCAATATGTATATTATTTTCATTGTTTCAAATACAATCCTTATTTGGGCAGCAAGCTATTCCTCTCAACTCTTTAGTTATCAAAGGAACACACAATTCCTATACTTGTTGTAGTGATTGTTTTTTCGGGCAATTTTGCGATGATGATTGTCCTGTGATGCATAATCCTCTGAGAGAACAAATGGACGATTGGAATGTATGGGCATTCGAACTTGATTTTAGTGTCGAAATCTTAGATAATATTCCTACACTTATTGTAGGTCATAACAGTTCCACTGATACATGGTCACATACTGATTGGGGCATAACATTGAAGGATTTTTTGGTAGATATTAAAAATTCTCGAACATTTCAATACCGTCCTGTGGTTCTTAAACTTGCAAAAAAAAGCAACTGGGGGTCTTTTTCTTATGCACACGCTACTGATTGGCAACCACTTTTAGATAATTTGCTTTTAGAAGTATTTAGCAAAGAATCTATTATTGGTCCAAATAAATATTATGAAGAACTTGAGGGTATTTGGTTGCCTATTCCTCAATTAGCAGGTAAAGTCATTCCTTATGTTTCTTGTGAAGGAAATTGTTCTCCCTTACAAAACCCAAATGAAACTGAATATACTTTCATAGGAGAACCATTACCCCGTTGGCCTATCAATAGCGATTTCAGTACAGATTCCATAGAATGGTCAACTGCTGCCTTATCAGGTTTATACAACATTATTGCCTCAGACGATTACCAACATGACTACAATTTCAGTCATATAGCTCCACCTAATCCAATTTACATCAAAAGTGATGCTGAGGAAATTTTTGCCGTAGTCAATCAATATGGTCAAAATTGCAATAGCTTCAATGATAAAGGGAAAACTTTTTATGTCAAACAACATGGCACTTTTAGGTTTCCTTTTAATCAAATTGAAGAAGCCTATGAAGAATCTCAACCTGGTTGGACATTGTTATTACATACGGGTAACTATTCAGAAGAAAATCTCATTTTCACCAAGCAATTGATACTTAAAGCTGAAGGGGGTAATGCCATTATTGGAGAATAATAAAAACACAAATTAAAGTCATGAAAAAAATCATTTTATTTATTGCTATTTTCACGGTCTTTTGCCAATGCTGCAAAGAAGATGATAGAATCAATTGCAATAATATCTGTTCAGAAGGCTTCTCACAATTTGAACAAAACTGTCACTGCTACAAAGCAGTCCTTCAATCTGGTTTAAATTGGGGAAATGCACAAGCACAATGTGAAGCACAAGGAGGCTATTTGGCAACAATAACCTCAGAAAAAGAAAATCAATTTATCATGGAACTGTTTGAAGACAATCCGGAATACTGGTTTGTAGATATTGTTGGCAATGCTTTGGGACCTTGGATTGGAGGAATACAAGAATCAGGGGCAGAAGAACCCGATGGAGGTTGGGGATGGCAAACAGGCGAAGAATTTGAATACCAAGATTGGTCATCACATGACCCTGACAACTGCTGTGGAGTCAATCAGAACAGGATTCAATTTATCCGAGATGGGAATATACCTCCTACAAACTGGACTGATGTGGAAAACTTTGCAGGGTTTGTGAAAAGTTACATCATAGAAATTGAGTGAAATCGTAATAATTTACTTATATTTGGTAAATATGCCTACGCAATACTCCCCAATCAATAGCAGAAAAATCATCCTTCCCATTCCTTTTCCCAACATACCCTTCAATACAAATGAACTTTATTTTTTAAGGTAAAAAACCTTACATGCTTTGTATTCAACCCACAAATACATTTTTTTCATAAAAAACCTTATTGTCATGAAACAAAAAATGTACTTCGGCGAAAAAATGAGTTGCTCAAATATCTTACTTTGCACATTGCTCATTTGTATTTGTTTATTTAACTACACCAACAGCTTCGCACAAAACTTTCAAGAAATCGTCAAAGTCCTTGCCAGTGATTCAGAAACAGAGGACTACTTTGGTTATAGTGTATCTATTGTAGGAGCAGAATTTGAGGATACAGATGGAGTTGATGCGGGTGCTGCTTATATTCTGTATAAAGACCAAGGAGGCATCGACAACTGGGGAGAAGTCAAAAAAATCCAAGCAAGCGACAAAGAAGCAGGTGACCGATTTGGCGAAAGTGTATCTATTTCTGGTGATTATATCATTGTTGGAGCATCTTATGAGAGTACGGGCGGAAGTTTCGCAGGGGCGGTCTATATTTTTCACAAAGACCAAGGAGGCGTTGATAATTGGGGAGAAGTCAAAAAAATTCAAGCAAGCGACAAAGAGGCAAATGACCAATTTGGCTTTAGATTGTCTATTTCAGGCAACTATGTTATAGCTTCTTCACCTGGAGAAGACACAGGAGGTAGTAATGTAGGCGCAGCTTATATCTTTCACAAAGACCAAGGAGGCGTTGATAATTGGGGAGAAGTCAAAAAAATTCAAGCAAGCAACAAAGAAGCAAATGACCAATTTGGGTATGACGTATCTCTTTCAAATGACTATGCAATCGTTGGAGCAGGCTTTGAGGATACAGGAGGGCTTAATACAGGCTCAGCCTATATTTTTCATAAAAACCAAGGTGGTACTGATAATTGGGGAGAAGTCAAAAAAATTCAAGCAAGTGATATACAAGCATCCGATTTTTTTGGCCTTAGAGTATCTATTTCAGGCGACTATGCAATCGTTGGCTCAAAAAATGAGGACACAGGTGGAAGCAAGGCAGGAGCAGCCTATATCTTTTATAAAGACCAAGGAGGTAGTGATAATTGGGGAGAAATCAAAAAAATACAGGCAAGTGACAAACAGGCAAATGATCAATTTGGCGGAAGCGTGTCTATTTCAGGCAGCTATGCAATCATTGGAGCACACTGGGAGGATACAGGCGGAAATGCCGCCTACGTTTTTTATAAAGACCAAGGAGGTGTTGATAATTGGGGAGAAGTTCAAAAAATTGAAGCAAGCGATTTAGAAGTAAATGATTTTTTTGGCTTTAGTGTATCTATTTCAGATGATTCTGCCATCGTTGGAGCATTTCAGGAGGATTCAGGTGGAATCAATGCAGGGGCAGCATATATTTTTAATTGCGATACCTGTTCCTCCTCCAATGGCAATAGTTGGTCAGTAGCCGATATTGTCACCGATTGTGATTTTGATGGAGGTACTTACGATGTATGTTATACTGCAGCAGACTTGGCAAGTGTCATCGGTTTGGATGTCAATTTCAGCTATCCTTCACAACTCACTCCTGTTTCCGAAAACTTCATTACACTCAAAAATTTGGCTCTGAATCCTGTAGGAGGAGATGCAAGCAAAATTGATGTTTTCTCCAATACTGACATTGCAGGAGAAGTCAGCGTGAGTGTTTATTTTAACAGTAATGCACCTTTGACTGCTGCTTGGACTGGTGGAGGTGAATTTATCTGTTTCGCATTTGAAATTTCTGATACTTGGGATGGAACAGCATCTAGCGAAATTATTACGACTAATGAGCTTTTTGAAAGTTACGATACAAGTGTATCTGCAAAAAACGCAGAAAGTGCGACTTTGGAAATCACTACGATGAATGGACAAATCAATGTCAATGGCAACGAAACGACTCCTTTGTCCAATAGTCCTTCTTTCACAGGAACAACCGAAATTACTACAGCAAACGAAAACTGTACACCTAACGGACAGTGGACTCAAAGTACTATAATAGATGGCGTTTTTAGCATTCCAACAGGCGGCTCTGCAAATCTGCGAATTACCCGAAATACAAACCAAACAGACCTCTCTGTTTTGAATGGCACAGATGCTTTGAGAGCAGTATTCATTCGATTGGGATTCGGCGATAGCCCAACGGTAAATGAACTCTTGGCAATGGATGTAAATGGTGACGGTTTTGCTTCGGCAGGCGATATTACCAATATCTTACGACGCTCTGTAGGTTTGATTACAGACTATCCAACACAAGCAGGTGAGGTAGCAAGCGATTGGAAATTTGCACTCAGTTCCACAATTGATGGTTTTGAAGCAGAAGCAGCAGGTATCTACGAATGGAAAAATGTTCCCGTCTTACCTCAGTGTATTGCTATTCCCGCAAATCCTTGTGATGAAACAGTGGTGTATGATGCGATATTGAAGGGTGATGTAGTGAGTTCTTGGACTTCGGGTTCTAATTTCAAAACGGCTGCTGAAAGAAGTTTGGTCATTGATATTGCAGCCAAACACACTTTGGAAATGGAAAC
This sequence comes from Bacteroidia bacterium, assembly GCA_030427245.1. Taxonomy (GTDB): domain Bacteria; phylum Bacteroidota; class Bacteroidia; order Chitinophagales; family UBA2359; genus JAUHXA01. Next base: position 21,553 of record JAUHXA010000087.1, read on the forward strand.
TACTTATCGCATTCCTGTTTATGCTAAAGATAGTGAAAGTTTTTTCACTTTGGATTTAGACTTGTCCTTTGACCCCTCGAAAGTAAGTATTGAAGATGTGGTCTTGACCGAATTAGGGCAAAGTTATGATATTCAATATGTCTGGAATACTCCCGAAGAAGGACGTTTAATGATAGCTTCTTATACTATTCAAGAAATTGCCACTAACGAACCTCTGTTTGAAATCATCGTGAAAGAGGATGTGACAGGAGAAGAGTTTGGAGTAGGTACCTCTTACTTTAATGGCATTGCTTCTAATGTAGAAGTCACCGATGGAACTATCGTAAGTATCAAAGATATTTTGAACAACAGTGGCAACTTAACAGCCATTCAAAACATTCACCCCAACCCTGCAAAAAATGTTGTGATAATTTCTTATAGCCCCCACTTAATCGGTGACTTGCAAGTACAAATAATAGACTTGACGGGCAGAATCGTAACACAACATAAGATTGAAGATCAAGAAAAGGCAACTATAGATATAAGCATGCTTCAAAATGGGTTGTATATCCTGACTTTGAGTGAAGATGGAGAATTGAGAGGCAAAACAAAATTGGTAGTAGCAAAGTAAAATACTATCTCTGTAGAAATCAGAATATTCAGTATAGAAATCGAGTAAAAAACTCAATCAAAGCAAAAAGAGTCGGGTCAAATAACCCGACTCTTTTTATTTTAAGAAGCAATCCAAATATTCCCTACCTTTAAGCTCACTTCAAAATAAAATTTTCAAAACAACATGAGCCAAAAAACTCCCATTACCACCATCATTTTCGACCTAGGTGGTGTATTTGTCGACTGGAATCCCAAATACTTGTATCGAAAAATTTTCGACTCCGAAACGAAAATAGACGAATTTTTAACGGAAATATGTACCAATGAATGGAACTTAGAACACGATAGAGGAAGACCTTTGTGGGAAGGTACACAACTTTTGGTCAATCAGTACCCTCAATACGAAGCAGAAATAAGAGCGTATTACAGTCGCTGGGTAGAAATGTTGGGAGGATTATTGGAAGAAACGGTGGTTATTTTAGAAAAATTGAAAAAGATGCCGCAATACCGCATTTATGCCCTTACCAATTGGTCACAAGAAACATTTCCGTTTGCTCGTGTGTTGTATCCTTTTTTGCAGTTGTTTGAAGGAATTGTGGTATCTGGAGACGAAAAATTCATTAAGCCTGATGCGAGATTATACAAAATCTTATTGAAGCGATACGGTGTGAAGGCTGATGAGGCAGTGTTTATAGACGATTCATTGAAGAATGTTGAAGGAGGCGAAGCAGTTGGTATTAAAGGGATTCACTTTCAGAATCCACAACAATTGAAGGAAGACTTGGAGAGTTTATTGGGAATTGAACTAAATTGAAGTAGCCATTGTTAGGAAATCTCCTGTTTTTATTTCA
>JAUHXA010000168.1 GCA_030427245.1 Bacteroidia bacterium
CTGTGCGAGACATTCTAAAAAAGGCGCATATTGTAGAATCTTTGGGGGCACACCGATTCCACATGCGGGTGATTGAAGCGGTGAATGACATCAAAGGGCGGCAAAAGGTTTTTGACAAAACTTATACTTTGCAGGCAAATCCTCAATAACGAATGAAAGTGAAAATAAGAATGAAGCAAGTCTTTATACCTCTCCTACTTTTCACCATTTTTCTCCTTCTTTTCATACTCCATTTTTTCTGAGCTTTGGGCGGTAAATGGGGTTTTGATGAAGCCTTACCTACAAAGGAGAAGGGGTTGGAAATAATGAACCTTTTTACCCTTTTTACCCTTTTTGCCTTTTTTATTTACCTTGCCTCTGCTAATGACAAAGTTCAAATCTCTCCAAAAACTTATACCTACCATTCCTATAAATCTCGGAAATAGCCGTTCAATCAAGTAGAAGCATCTTCATTTTGAAGGATTAATTTTTTTTTCAAAAAACTTCATTTTTTTCTTCAAAACGATTGATTCAAACCGTCTATTAGAATAGAACAGGAATCCTATTCTTGAGGGTTTGTTCAAGTCGTCTATTTAGATAGAACGGGTTATTTAGCCCATTATTATACTTTTTTCATGAGCTTGTCCACCAAACATAAATTATGGATAGGCACAAATCAAATAATCAAATAAATCAAATAATTATGTTTCCAGTAATGTCAGAAATTAACTTATTTACAAGTTTCGCTCCAGAGTACTGGCACGAATGTGACGGAAGTCTATTAGATCTTAACAGTCATTCAGCCCTATACTCCCTCCTAGACAGGTATTATGGCGGTGATGGCAGAACGAGCTTTGGTTTGCCCAAACTAAATGCATCCGCTTTGGTGACTGGGAAGGGTAAGCAAAGCCTTCTCTTCGGGATATCTATAAATGGCGGTTATCCTATGGGTGTAGATATGTCTGGGAGTGTGGGTACCATTAAACTATATGGACCTCAGATGGCGCACACAGTTCCCAGAGGGTGGAAATATTGTGATGGACAGGAGTTGTCTATTGCCGATTATCCAGATTTATTTAAGGCCATTGGCACCAAGTATGGAGGCGATGGTACCACCAAGTTTGCCCTGCCTAAACTCAATGCAGCTAGTCTATGCGCTACTAAATATCCCCCCAAATTTGTCATAGCCACCAAAAATATGGAGGACGATGATACCTTTCTTTCACTAATAACCCTATTTGCTGGCGATACAGCTCCAAATGGTTGGGCATTTTGTGACGGACATGAATATAAAATGGAAAAAGAGTCAGAATTGTTCTCCCTTATAGGTAGTTCTTATGGCAGTGATGCGAGAGCGGAATATTGGACCTTTGCCTTACCTACTATAAGTACCGATGCCATTAATGAAGGCAGTGTCGCACCTAAAGCTATTATTTGTTTAAAAGGACGCTACCCCTCTCGTCCTTATTAACAGATGCTGATATCAATATTTTTTAAGGAAATCACCCACTCGTTATGAGTAGGTGATTTTTTTTTTGAGAGAAGTGAAGGGAACTAACTTACTGATAGAAGCGCATCACTTTTCTTGACCTTATGCCGATTGGTGCATTTCAAATGACTGTAACAAGTGTTACTCAGCAAACGTTTTGACTTTTTTATCTTTGTAGTGTTATTAATGAGAAACCCTAAGGAACGAATGAAAATTAAAATAAGAATTAAAATGAAAAATGTACTTTGCAATCAGTTACTTATGAAATGAAGTTTGTAAAGTTATTTTTGAAGTGTTCCTAAGTCTCAATTTACAAAAGAAAACAACAAAAAATAATTTCAAAAATGCGAATAGAACAAATTTATACCGGATGTTTGGCACAAGGTGCTTATTATATTGAAAGTAAGGGGGAAGTAGCCATCATTGACCCGCTTCGAGAAGTTCAACCTTACATTGATTTGGCGGAGAAAGAAGGTGCAAAAATCAAATACATTTTTGAAACACACTTTCATGCTGATTTTGTGAGTGGACACGTGACGCTTGCCGAAAAAACAGGTGCGTCTATTATATACGGACCTACTGCGAATCCTAAATTTGAAGCGATTATTGCAGAAGATGGACAAGTTTTTCAGTTGGGTGATATACAGATTGTGGCTTTGCATACGCCTGGTCATACGATGGAAAGTACGACTTATTTATTGAAGGATGAGAACGGCAAGAACCATGCGATTTTCTCTGGTGATACCTTGTTTTTGGGAGATGTCGGTCGTCCTGATTTGGCACAGAAAGCAGCACACATGACCCAAGAAGAATTGGCGGGATTGCTATATGACAGCCTTCGCAACAAAATTATGCCTTTGGCGGATGAAGTGATTGTTTATCCTGCTCATGGTGCAGGTTCGGCTTGTGGTAAAAACATGATGAAAGAAACGGTGGATACGCTTGGTAATCAAAAGAAAATGAACTATGCTTTGCGGGCGAATATGACCAAAGAGGAATTTATCAAAGAAGTAACGGATGGTTTATTACCTCCTCCAGCGTACTTCCCGATGAATGTGAAAATGAATAAAGAAGGATACGAAAGTATTGACGAGGTGTTGGAAAAAGGAGAAACGGCTTTGTCTCCTGATGCTTTTGAAACGGCTGCAAATGAGACGGATGCAGTGGTATTGGATGTGAGAAATGAGGACGATTTTGCAAAAGGACACATTCCCCGTTCTATTTTCATTGGCTTGGATGGCAGTTTTGCGCCATGGGTTGGTGACTTGATTAAGGATGTAAAACAGTCTATTCTGTTGGTTGTGGACGAAGACAGATTAGAAGAAGCAGTAACACGCTTGGCGAGAGTGGGTTTTGACCACGTAATTGGCTACCTAGAAGGTGGTTTCGACGCATGGAAAAAAGCTGGAAAAGAGGTTGACACAGTTGAAGGGGTGACCGCTGATGAGTTGGCTACAATTGTAGCTAACAATGCAGAAGTGCCTGTAGTGGATGTTCGCAAAAAATCGGAATACTTATCCGAACACATTGAAGGGGCGGAGAATATGCCTTTGGCAGACTTGAACAATCACCTATCAGAATTGCCCAAAGAAGATACTTTCTATGTGCATTGTTTGGGTGGCTACCGTTCGATGATTGCCGCTTCGATATTGAAGTCGAGAGGTTATCACAATTTAGTAGATGTAAAAGGCGGTTTTAGGGCAGCAAAAGAGGCGGGTGTTTCGGTGACGGATTATGTTTGTCCTTCTACTTTATAACATAAAGGTAGACTACGGTAGTCTGTGTGACTACCGTAGTTTTCACAAGCACTAAAAAAATGAATTTAATCAAAATTATCCTCATCATGGGTTTATTCAGTTTCCTTTTTTCCAATACCTCCAATGCTCAAAATGCAGCCACATTACTCGATTCCAAAGAATTCAAAGCAGCCATTGCAGCCAGTAAAGAGGCACAAGTGATTGATGTAAGAATGGCTATGGAATACAATCAGGGGCATTTTGACCAAGCAGTTAACATTAGTTTTTACGACAAAGATTTTGCCACACAAATGGAGCGTTTCGACAAGTCCAAACCTATTTACCTCTATTGTAGAAGTGGTATTAGAAGTGGAAAAGCAGCCAAACTTTTGGCAAAAAGAGGTTTTGAAGAAATCTATGATTTGAAGGGAGGATATTAGTTTAGATTTTGGGGTAGAAAGGCAAGATATTGATTAACAATAAAAATTAAATAGAATTAGAATATGGAAACACAAGAAATGATTAACACGATGCCTCGTATCGGCGACCAAGCTCCCGATTTTGAGGCGGTTACGACCAAGGGGAAAATCAAATTTTCGGACTATGCAAAGGACAAGTGGGTTGTTTTGTTTTCACACCCTGCCGATTTCACACCCGTTTGTACCACCGAGATGAGTGGTTTTGCGGTTCGCAAGCCAGAATTTGATGCACTCAATACCGAATTGATGGGCTTGAGTATTGACAGTGTTCATGCACATTTGGGATGGGTAAACAATGTGCGAAATAATACAGGCGTTTACTTTGACTTTCCCATCATTGCAGACATTGATATGAAAGTGTCGAAGCTCTACGGAATGTTGCAACCCAATGAAAGTGAGACAGCTGCCGTTCGTGCGGTCTTCTTCATTGACCCTTCCAAAAAGATTCGATTGATTATGTACTACCCTTTGAATGTGGGTAGAAACATGGACGAAATTTTGCGGGTTTTGGATGCACTCCAAACTTCAGATAAGCACAAAGTGGCTATGCCTCTGGATTGGAAACGAGGTGAAAAGGTGATTATACCTCCACCAAAAACGCTGCAAGAAATGGAAAATCGCTTGGCAGATACTTCTTGCGAAAAAGTGGATTTTTATTTGTGTAAGAAGAGTCTGAATCTAAATTAGCAATAGCAGTAGGTTTTATGATATATTTTTTAGGTTAAAGAAAATGCTGTCTTCCAGTTTTGGTAGGCAGCATTTTGTATATCAAGTTTTTAGGAGAGTTCTTCAATTGGTCATCTCTTGCAAAACCAGAAACC
>JAUHXA010000008.1 GCA_030427245.1 Bacteroidia bacterium
AACAAAGTTGTCGTAGGTGGGGGTAAATCGTATTATTGGACATCGACTGTTTTTTGGGTTGAAAATGGGATGATTTGTTTGGTGGAATGTGTTATTTGTCATACTTTTATGCTGTCGATGTTGTTCGCTTTTAATCGTACCATATTGGAATTGAAACTCTTTCAAATTCTTCATTTTCTTATTCCCGAATTTGCTTTTAATCGTACCATATTGGAATTGAAACAATAAGGATATCGGTATTAAGGGCGGTCTTGATTGACTTTTAATCGTACCATATTGGAATTGAAACAATTTTAGGAGCTAATCCTCCATAGCTTGCCCCAGCCTTTTAATCGTACCATATTGGAATTGAAACACGCTTTCAGCGTTATTGATAGCAATTCCCAAATAACTTTTAATCGTACCATATTGGAATTGAAACACATAAAGCCTGTTTTCAAAAATCTGCTCAATCTTTCTTTTAATCGTACCATATTGGAATTGAAACAGTACATTTGACGAGATTGGCGCAAGAGCCGCAACACTTTTAATCGTACCATATTGGAATTGAAACTATGATCTCGGCAATGTTCATTAGCTTTTGTACCTGCTTTTAATCGTACCATATTGGAATTGAAACGTTCAAACCATGTGGTTTTTGCAAGTGACTGTACACTTTTAATCGTACCATATTGGAATTGAAACTCCTCTGGAACGATGAATAGAGCTTTGAAGCCTTTCCTTTTAATCGTACCATATTGGAATTGAAACTCACTAAAAAAATAAAGAACTCCACCCTCGACGACTCTTTTAATCGTACCATATTGGAATTGAAACTCAATAGTGAGATTTGTTCATTCACTCCCAAAATTCCTTTTAATCGTACCATATTGGAATTGAAACAAATCAAAATGTCTGGTTTGTTCAGCATCACAAAAGCTTTTAATCGTACCATATTGGAATTGAAACATTCGATAACGTCAGGAATCGCCATGCTTGAACGTTCTTTTAATCGTACCATATTGGAATTGAAACTAAATAGAACTTTAAAAGATGAATCCAATTGAAATACTTTTAATCGTACCATATTGGAATTGAAACACTATATGTTGCTTGTGTGCTATTCGGTGATATGTCCTTTTAATCGTACCATATTGGAATTGAAACCCGAAAACATTGGGGTAGTAGCTTTGGAGGGCTGCTTTTAATCGTACCATATTGGAATTGAAACCAATCACCTTAGCTTCGGTATCTGCTACCAATTGCACTTTTAATCGTACCATATTGGAATTGAAACGTCAAGGATAGAGTAGATTGTCACAAAAAGACCATACTTTTAATCGTACCATATTGGAATTGAAACGTCAAGGATAGAGTAGATTGTCACAAAAAGACCATACTTTTAATCATACCATATTGGAATTGAAACATTGAGTTTACCGCAGCATCATGCTTGACGCTTTGTACTTTTAATCGTACCATATTGGAATTGAAACTTGCGGTTGTCTCAACTTCTTGAATAGCAATTATTCTTTTAATCGTACCATATTGGAATTGAAACACATCAAAAAAATTGCGCCTATCGAAAAACCTTTCTCTTTTAATCGTACCATATTGGAATTGAAACATCTTTATAGGTTTTTATTCGCATAGGTTTACAGTCTTTTAATCGTACCATATTGGAATTGAAACACATCGAACCAACAGGAAATCTTGACACCTTCAATCTTTTAATCGTACCATATTGGAATTGAAACTCACTTGTCTTGTCTCGATAATAGCCCCATCGGGTAGCTTTTAATCGTACCATATTGGAATTGAAACATCACTTTGCTGAAATATTTTTTGAGCCAATCCTCTCTTTTAATCGTACCATATTGGAATTGAAACTATTGTTGCCTCAAAGCAAGGGCATAGTAAACAAGTCTTTTAATCGTACCATATTGGAATTGAAACACAAGCACAAGACCCACAACATCAACAGCTATTACCCTTTTAATCGTACCATATTGGAATTGAAACCTAAAGGCGTTCCATCACAGCCTCGCTCTCGTGTGACTTTTAATCGTACCATATTGGAATTGAAACATGCCGTTTTGTTTGAAACTGTACCAAAATATCTTTCTTTTAATCGTACCATATTGGAATTGAAACATGATGGCACTGATTAGGAATACGACATCGGGCGGGCTTTTAATCGTACCATATTGGAATTGAAACAATCTTCTTGTTCCACAACCTTGTGATAATAAGTGACTTTTAATCGTACCATATTGGAATTGAAACAACGAATTGCAGGAGCTCACCTCTAAGCCATCGACTTTTAATCGTACCATATTGGAATTGAAACCTGTCTGGGCGCAGGAGAATTTAGGCTAATAAGATGCTTTTAATCGTACCATATTGGAATTGAAACAGTATTGCAAGGAGCACGAGGATTGGCAGACTTAGACTTTTAATCGTACCATATTGGAATTGAAACACCGCATAATTGCACTTATAAATTATGAGGGATTGACTTTTAATCGTACCATATTGGAATTGAAACTTGATGGAGGAGATTTAAAAACCTTTCAAGCTGGCCCTTTTAATCGTACCATATTGGAATTGAAACAATACTTCGACTTCTACAATTGTATTATCTTCGGTCTTTTAATCGTACCATATTGGAATTGAAACAGCGTTTGTGTGTGTTCCTTCTACTGGAAAAGCAGCCTTTTAATCGTACCATATTGGAATTGAAACCTAATTGCAGGAGCATACAGGCTGTAAGATAAGAAACTTTTAATCGTACCATATTGGAATTGAAACAAGCCTCTCAAATGGAGACAATGGAACGGTAAATTACTTTTAATCGTACCATATTGGAATTGAAACTCAAAGAGTGGTTGCGGCTTAGAGGCTTGGATGAACTTTTAATCGTACCATATTGGAATTGAAACTTCATGGGAATGAATTGGAGGACAGTAATCCGTATGCTTTTAATCGTACCATATTGGAATTGAAACAAGTATTTGCCAGATTGAAGTCCTCCGCATCAATAGCTTTTAATCGTACCATATTGGAATTGAAACAGCATTGTCCGAGTGGGTTTATTCGCTCTTCTGTTCTTTTAATCGTACCATATTGGAATTGAAACTTGTCAAGCATTATCATTGCAGTAGCAGAAAAGACACTTTTAATCGTACCATATTGGAATTGAAACCAGGAGTTTGAAGATTGGCTGGAGAACACGCACAACTTTTAATCGTACCATATTGGAATTGAAACTTTTTGTTCTTGACTTTCAAAGTAGTCTCTAATATTCTTTTAATCGTACCATATTGGAATTGAAACGCAAACCGTCATTACAATATCCGTTCGTGCTACCGTCTTTTAATCGTACCATATTGGAATTGAAACAACTCAAAAGTTTCAAAGTTGCCTTTTTCGTTTATTTCTTTTAATCGTACCATATTGGAATTGAAACTCTGCATTTATGCCATATTCCTGAATCCTATTTTGACTTTTAATCGTACCATATTGGAATTGAAACATAAAAAACCCGTTTGCCTGTTCGCTTTCATTGAAACTTTTAATCGTACCATATTGGAATTGAAACTTTTTTTATCAACTCTCTTTTCCAGCAAAGTCAATAACTTTTAATCGTACCATATTGGAATTGAAACACAATGAATTAGCCTCTTATATTGATTGGGAGAAACTTTTAATCGTACCATATTGGAATTGAAACCGAATCAAACGAAAGAGCATTGAAGCAATTAATCAACTTTTAATCGTACCATATTGGAATTGAAACCTTCAAAAAATTTTGGAATAAAAAGAGCTTAATCCTCTTTTAATCGTACCATATTGGAATTGAAACCGTATAAAAATACTGCCGCCTATCCACCGCCACAAACTTTTAATCGTACCATATTGGAATTGAAACCCTATCTTTTTGTATGTCGCCCCATTCGGGGCTTTTCTTTTAATCGTACCATATTGGAATTGAAACACAAAAGGCGACAATGCAAGCAATAAAAAACGCATACTTTTAATCGTACCATATTGGAATTGAAACTTGATGGAGAAGTTTTGTGTGGAATTGGGGATTGCTTTTAATCGTACCATATTGGAATTGAAACTTGCATTGTATTGAAGGAGTAGGAGCAGAAACGGCACTTTTAATCGTACCATATTGGAATTGAAACACGAATCCGTTACCAATGCAAGGCTATCACAGCAAGCTTTTAATCGTACCATATTGGAATTGAAACTGGATTCCCCGCCGCTTTGTTGGGCATCGCCTCCACTTTTAATCGTACCATATTGGAATTGAAACGATGATCGATCAGCTCTTTTTCGCTTCCATGCTTCACTTTTAATCGTACCATATTGGAATTGAAACCCGTTTGTCGTATTGCTTTGGTGAACAACTAATTGACTTTTAATCGTACCATATTGGAATTGAAACGTGACGAGCATGGGGAGCGTTATCCGAAACTGGACACTTTTAATCGTACCATATTGGAATTGAAACTAAAAAAACGCTTATACGGCTATCTCCCTATTACCTTTTAATCGTACCATATTGGAATTGAAACATAATAATACTAATAAGGATACTGAAACAATAGGGGCTTTTAATCGTACCATATTGGAATTGAAACTTTTCATTAGCAATTTGCCGTATTTTCTTTAGCGACCTTTTAATCGTACCATATTGGAATTGAAACTAAATGTGCATTGAGGGGTTTTTGTCCTCTCTGAATCTTTTAATCGTACCATATTGGAATTGAAACCAATAGAAATGAGTGCAGAAATTGAAATTCAACAAGCTTTTAATCGTACCATATTGGAATTGAAACTATGACAGGCACCAGTCATTTCCTGTTGAGTCTGTACTTTTAATCGTACCATATTGGAATTGAAACAAGCGTGTTGAATAGCTCTTATATCTGCCCCGCTTTCTTTTAATCGTACCATATTGGAATTGAAACCCTAAAAAACTGGTTCAGCCTTTCGGTAACATTAAACTTTTAATCGTACCATATTGGAATTGAAACCAACTCGCAAATCAAGGGTGAGTGATGCGATTGAGCTTTTAATCGTACCATATTGGAATTGAAACTTAAGAATTGCAAAAGGACTTATTGATTTTGACACACTTTTAATCGTACCATATTGGAATTGAAACTGATTTTGACGCTATCTGTTTGTGCCACCAAGAAGCTTTTAATCGTACCATATTGGAATTGAAACAAGATTGGCAGTTTCATATCCAAAAACATAAGTTAACTTTTAATCGTACCATATTGGAATTGAAACATACCAAATGTGTGTCCAGGCCTTCAAAGTTTGCCACTTTTAATCGTACCATATTGGAATTGAAACTTACCAACGTCCAAACGCCTACAATTTTCAAGTAACTTTTAATCGTACCATATTGGAATTGAAACATAATGACCGCACAAATAGCGCATCAAATTTGGATGCTTTTAATCGTACCATATTGGAATTGAAACGTCATTGCAATTAGCTGCATACGTTCCTCCTTTGACTTTTAATCGTACCATATTGGAATTGAAACTTCCTTCAGTAAAAGGCAAAGATTCAATCTTAGCTGGCTTTTAATCGTACCATATTGGAATTGAAACGCAATTACGGTAACGAGCGCAACAGCAGATAGTCAACTTTTAATCGTACCATATTGGAATTGAAACCAATCTATTGATGACTTGTTAGATTTGTCAAAACGTGCTTTTAATCGTACCATATTGGAATTGAAACTTTTCTTTTCGTGTAATTCCTAAAGTGTTATCTGTCTTTTAATCGTACCATATTGGAATTGAAACACAAATGCAACGACAAAAAACATTTTCAAATGAAGTCTTTTAATCGTACCATATTGGAATTGAAACATGTCCGACAACTCACCGCAGGAAACAGCTCATCGCTTTTAATCGTACCATATTGGAATTGAAACGTCGTGCGGCTTCTCCTTCTGCCTTCGCTCGTTCTTCTTTTAATCGTACCATATTGGAATTGAAACTCAATAGTATCGTTCTAAACTGATTGATTCTTTCTCTTTTAATCGTACCATATTGGAATTGAAACTTTTCCGAGAGGCAAGCGATAATGTTTGCAAGAAAACTTTTAATCGTACCATATTGGAATTGAAACAGGGTTGTCTATCTTTAGAGTCTTGAACAAAGCTCCCTTTTAATCGTACCATATTGGAATTGAAACTGGATGAATTGAAGCGAATTGAATCCGTAAAAGTTTCTTTTAATCGTACCATATTGGAATTGAAACTTCAATATAACGGTCTTAACACTATTTCTTGTCTGCTTTTAATCGTACCATATTGGAATTGAAACTGAGATTTAATATTTTCAAATATAGATGCCAATTCACTTTTAATCGTACCATATTGGAATTGAAACTTCTCTGTGCATATTATGATTTTCTAATTGCTGTCTTTTAATCGTACCATATTGGAATTGAAACATTGATTATACTATCATTCAACCTTTTTGTTCTCTCTTTTAATCGTACCATATTGGAATTGAAACTCATTTGATTGCTTCAATTCTTCAGCAGGCAAGTATCTTTTAATCGTACCATATTGGAATTGAAACTCAATGTAAAAATATTTCCTCAAAATGGCTTATATCTTTTAATCGTACCATATTGGAATTGAAACACGGCTCACGGATGCCAACCAGCCCAAGAACAATACTTTTAATCGTACCATATTGGAATTGAAACATATTTATTTATTATAGGCACTATTTTGCAGACAACTTTTAATCGTACCATATTGGAATTGAAACATAATAAATAAATATAGGTAGCAGGACTAAGAAGGGCTTTTAATCGTACCATATTGGAATTGAAACTCTATTGTCAACTTATCGGTGTAGGGCCCTCCCCTACTTTTAATCGTACCATATTGGAATTGAAACCCAATGTCGATTGGTAAATATTCAAAGGGTAGGCGTCTTTTAATCGTACCATATTGGAATTGAAACAATTGTTGAGCAAAAAACTAATAAAGAGAGAATTATCTTTTAATCGTACCATATTGGAATTGAAACATATTTGAACGGCGCAAACATTAGTACGGTTTGGCTCTTTTAATCGTACCATATTGGAATTGAAACAATCCTTTATATCCTCTAGTTGTTCCTCTTCACAATCTTTTAATCGTACCATATTGGAATTGAAACCTTTAACACTAACAAAATCGCTATCCTTCATTATTCTTTTAATCGTACCATATTGGAATTGAAACAAGGGGCTTACCGCATTGGCTATTCAATTAACTTGCTTTTAATCGTACCATATTGGAATTGAAACATGCCGTTTTCACCTTCGGACACAAGGGCTATCTTGCTTTTAATCGTACCATATTGGAATTGAAACTTTACAGGTATAAAAGCGGCAAGCGTAGACAATGATCTTTTAATCGTACCATATTGGAATTGAAACATTCCCATAGCTTTAAAACTATCCTTAGCCTCCTTTACTTTTAATCGTACCATATTGGAATTGAAACTACAAGATTACGCATAGTGCTATAACTTCTATCTGTCTTTTAATCGTACCATATTGGAATTGAAACACTCAAATACTACCTCCTCCGCATCCAGAGCATCAACTTTTAATCGTACCATATTGGAATTGAAACTTGTTTAACTCATTCACTTTCTCCCATGTATTTTCACTTTTAATCGTACCATATTGGAATTGAAACTACTTGACCAAACATTTAATTAATAACGTTATCGAGTCTTTTAATCGTACCATATTGGAATTGAAACCAAAGCATTAGTGACGTAGACATTACCAAAACCATTCTTTTAATCGTACCATATTGGAATTGAAACAAGACAAAGATTCCGTTTTCTGGAAGGGAAGTTATTCTTTTAATCGTACCATATTGGAATTGAAACGCTATCATCAATAATTCTCCTCACTTCTTCGTAGTTCTTTTAATCGTACCATATTGGAATTGAAACATCGCATTAGGCATTGCATAACTAATATTAGCAACACTTTTAATCGTACCATATTGGAATTGAAACAGCGCATAGGCTTTTTTTATGCTATTACACTACAATCTTTTAATCGTACCATATTGGAATTGAAACATCCAAACTTCAATCAACCTAAAGGTTTAGACGATGCTTTTAATCGTACCATATTGGAATTGAAACTTTTTAATAACTTTACAAACTAAAAACTTAGTTTCCTTTTAATCGTACCATATTGGAATTGAAACTTTCCTGTAATTTGTCAATGAACGCTTTTTGAAATTCTTTTAATCGTACCATATTGGAATTGAAACTTCATTTCTTCATCAAAATTAAATAGTGAAGAGGTCTTTTAATCGTACCATATTGGAATTGAAACAACGAAATCATATTCGGGCTTGCATTCCAAATCACCTTTTAATCGTACCATATTGGAATTGAAACTTAAATCGCCTTTCTATATGAGAAAAATCTGGGTTGCTTTTAATCGTACCATATTGGAATTGAAACTGTTTTACCGTCTTTCGTTGCATGATAGTAGGTTACTTTTAATCGTACCATATTGGAATTGAAACGTGCAAAATCTGTTTAACCCATTGGGGAAAAACTTTCTTTTAATCGTACCATATTGGAATTGAAACATATAGGAAGGGAAGCGACATTGAATTTTGGCTTTCTTTTAATCGTACCATATTGGAATTGAAACGTTGTTGAAAAACTCAATGGAGGCTTTGCACAAATCCTTTTAATCGTACCATATTGGAATTGAAACTTTGCTAAAGTGTGGGTGACTTGTTATCTGTTTGCCTTTTAATCGTACCATATTGGAATTGAAACTAGACGACAAAGCAGACTTATCACATACGCACGACACTTTTAATCGTACCATATTGGAATTGAAACAACCTTTGAAACCGCTACTTACAGCGTCCGTTGTGTCTTTTAATCGTACCATATTGGAATTGAAACACCTCTAAATTATTTTTCCTCTTATCCAATGCGTCCACTTTTAATCGTACCATATTGGAATTGAAACCTTACGTTTTCATATAAGAGTGGGCGAGATATTGGACTTTTAATCGTACCATATTGGAATTGAAACAAAGGAAATCAACCAATCCTTCACCCAACGACTCGACTTTTAATCGTACCATATTGGAATTGAAACTGTCAAGAAATCTCCTTCGTGAACGACATTGTGACTTTTAATCGTACCATATTGGAATTGAAACATCTTTTAAATCTGCTCTATCTTTACTATGGAACTTTCTTTTAATCGTACCATATTGGAATTGAAACTGAAGACCTACACGACTCCTTCTATGAAACAATTGACTTTTAATCGTACCATATTGGAATTGAAACCATCATAACTTGGAGCAGAAAAGGAAATTTAGTCTATCTTTTAATCGTACCATATTGGAATTGAAACATTCCTGCACAATCGCATGTTTGTTTTGCTCTTTTCTCTTTTAATCGTACCATATTGGAATTGAAACTGGTGAGAGATTAATAAACCCTTTTTAGATGCTCAACTTTTAATCGTACCATATTGGAATTGAAACATTTTTGGGAAATCACAGGCGGTACGATTGTCGTACCTTTTAATCGTACCATATTGGAATTGAAACAATGGGGTAAGTCTCATTGAAGGAACTTTGAATAGTCTTTTAATCGTACCATATTGGAATTGAAACAAAATGGATTGCTTGAATTTGGCTTTGGATGTGGCACTTTTAATCGTACCATATTGGAATTGAAACCACAAAGCTGCAAAGTGCTTAACTGGTGATAATTTACTTTTAATCGTACCATATTGGAATTGAAACATCATAAACATGGTTCTAAACAATAGCTTTGTTTCTTCTTTTAATCGTACCATATTGGAATTGAAACCATATTGCTGCCCTGCAATGAAAACCGCAATAAGTACTTTTAATCGTACCATATTGGAATTGAAACACCTTGACCAATACGCCGTCCACCTTCATGTACTCACTTTTAATCGTACCATATTGGAATTGAAACAACCTTTTGCAAGATGGGTGACTTGTTATCTGTTTGCCTTTTAATCGTACCATATTGGAATTGAAACTTATAAACAAGAATGATGAAGATTTCAAAACTTACGCTTTTAATCGTACCATATTGGAATTGAAACATTACAATCTTCATCAGATTTAAAACAACATCCTCTCTTTTAATCGTACCATATTGGAATTGAAACTGGTTTGAAGGTCATGGCGTTTTTCGGAGGCAGTACTTTTAATCGTACCATATTGGAATTGAAACCAAAAGATATGCGCTACTGCTATGGGTTGGCTCAAACTTTTAATCGTACCATATTGGAATTGAAACATTGAAATTTAGAAGGCACTTTTTCATTTGGGAAACTTTTAATCGTACCATATTGGAATTGAAACATAAAGGTCTGTTATAGCTTGAAGGATTGCCATGTACTTTTAATCGTACCATATTGGAATTGAAACACGATAAATTCTGCCACAACAAACTAAGCCAACCAACTTTTAATCGTACCATATTGGAATTGAAACATTCTTCGCACCAAGGTTCAACAAATTCTACTTGCCACTTTTAATCGTACCATATTGGAATTGAAACCCACAGAGGGCGAAATTATTGACACGCCCGAACTCACTTTTAATCGTACCATATTGGAATTGAAACCCCTCATACGCAAACGCACCACCTCAATTGCCTCCTCTTTTAATCGTACCATATTGGAATTGAAACACCCGACCGCCTCATTTTTCCGATTGGCAACGATTTCTTTTAATCGTACCATATTGGAATTGAAACATACCTCAATTTATTTTTTCGGTTTTTCAAGGCTGCTTTTAATCGTACCATATTGGAATTGAAACTTCCTGAAAGTTTAGACGGGTCTGTTTTATATTGCTCTTTTAATCGTACCATATTGGAATTGAAACAAAACTTGCTTTATCTTTGCAGTGAACAACATTATTCTTTTAATCGTACCATATTGGAATTGAAACTGTCCTAATGACCATGTGCAATGCCCAATCCTTCGCTTTTAATCGTACCATATTGGAATTGAAACTCCATGAGCATCAGGATAAGGTTCTAAGCGCAAACTCTTTTAATCGTACCATATTGGAATTGAAACAAAGAAAAACTTGACGATGATTTGAAGTATTACGTACTTTTAATCGTACCATATTGGAATTGAAATCTGAATAACAAATTTTTAGGAGGGTTTAAGGGAGGCTTTTAATCGTACCATATTGGAATTGAAATAGTGAAAGCAGCGCACGAAGCAAAGCTGATAGAAGCTTTTAATCGTACCATATTGGAATTGAAATTTAGTCGTTTAACCTTGGTTGGAAGCTACATCTATCCTCGCTCTGCAATAAGGCAGAATGAAACTTGGACGTATTTGATAATTTTGTCCATCTACCTTTATTTTTCGCATTTGCATTTTCATCTTTTTCGACCAACGAGTCTTTCCGTTAAGCACATAACCCTCCGTTATTTGTGCGGGAAATAATTCGGGACTTGTCAAATACAGCTCTCCAATTATTTGGTGAGCTACTTTGGGGTCGTTTACAAATGAATCGTATTTATTTTCCAAAATGGGTAATACAATCGTACAATTTTTCTTAATTTTAGATGCCATTGATTTTGCTCTTGTTTGGTTTCCACTTTAAACATAAGCTTTTTCAATGGCTTTTTAATTTCACCGCAATCCGTTATAATCAGAATTTTTCAAACCCTTTGTTTTTGCTAATTCCTTTTGTTTTCTAAGAAAAACTGCTTGTGTACTCAAATAGTCAATTAAAACCTCACATATCTTGTCATAAAGGCTTAAAAGAGAGCTATATAACTTTTTCTCAAAATCATATAGTTCGCCATTTATCAACATGCACAGCCAATCTTCTTTTATTAATAGGTCGTTAAATTCTTTTTTTAGTATTTTTGTAATTGAGAGAGAAATATCCATTTTTTGATTTTTTGGTTGAACTCAAAAATAGTGGATTTCTCTCTTTTCTTTCCACACTTTTACAGGGGACAAATCTCTATTGCTCCCTTGAAGTTATGTAATATTTTTTGAAGTGTATATAGTGGTTTTGGTAGGTTAAAGTTATGGAAAAATCAGAAAAACTATCTAAACGCTGATTACTTCTTCCTATTCAGCAAGCCTTTCTTCCCATTCGACTGTATTTGTATGGTAGTGATTGAAGTAGTCCTTATCTTTGAATTGTAAATTGAAGGGGATAGTATTCTTCTTTGCTTTTTACCAATGTGACCAAATATGAAAAACCTTTTCTTCTTGATTTTTAGCAGTTTGTTGTTTTTGAATGCGTGTTACTACGACATTGAAGAAGAATTGTATCCTGAACCAGAAGGAAGTGTGTGTGATACGGAGAATGTATCTTTTGCGGCTACGGTCGTTCCGATTCTGCAAAACAATTGTTATGTGTGTCATGCGGCAGATGTGGCTTTGGGTGGAATCATTTTGGAAGGACATTCGGAAGTATTGAAGGTGGTGAATGATGGGCGTTTGTTTGGAGCGATTTCTCACGACTTGGGTTTTTCACCGATGCCACAGGGCGCACCACAATTGTTGGAGTGTGAAATTGATAAGATTGGAGCGTGGATAGATGCGGGGGCGTTGGATAATTAAAGGTGGAATATTTGATACTATAATATTGAAGTCTCACTTCTGGCTTCTCTCATCTGACTTCTGATTAAATTAAAACCAAATCATCATGAAAAAATACATCAAATACATTTTATTGCTGGCAGTGATAGGTATTTCATCTGCCTACTATATGTACAACAAACCCCATAAAAACATACAAAAGGCAAAGGCGGATTTCACCTTAAATGCAACGGATTTGTTTACTGAATACGAGGCGGATGAAGAAACGGCGAATGCCAAATACCTCGACAAAGTGGTGGAGGTGGAAGGTAAAATACAGAGTATCAAGACGGAGGACAATGGACAAACGAGTATTGTTTTGGACAGTGGCAGCATGATGTTTGGCGTGAATTGTCAGTTGGATACCACCAAAGTGGAAACGGTCAATCGCTACAAAGAAGGTGATAACATCAAGCTCAAAGGCGTTTGTACTGGGATGTTGATGGATGTTGTTTTGGTGCGCTGTGTGCCTATCGAATCATAGAGAATCTTTGTCTTATTTTTTCACAATAGTCATTTTAGTAATTTGGTTTAGTTAGGTGGCTCTTTCTATCTATTTAAGAGTCACCTTAACCAAATTGAACTTAAAAAACGGCAATCATTTACCTTCAATTTCAAAAAATAATATCATTAAAACCAATCAATTAAATACGAACACAATGAGAAACATTCTTTTAATTTTAGCCCTTTTTGCTTTTTTTGCAACAGAAAACACTTTTGCTCAAGGAAAATATTTTACCCGTGATGGTCATGTTTCCTTCTTTTCGGCTGCTCCAATGGAGAATATTGAAGCGGAAAACCACAAGGCTACGAGTGTAATAGACACAGAAACTGGACGCATGGAATTTGCCATTTTGATTAAGGCTTTTGAATTTGAAAAGGCTTTGATGCAGGAACACTTCAATGAGAACTACATGGAGTCAAACCAATATCCAAAGGCGACTTTCAAAGGGGATATTCAAAACGCTTCGGATGTCGATTGGACAACAGATGGAACGTATGATGTGACGGTATCGGGTGATATGACGATTCACGGTGTCACCAAAAACATCACTACGGAAGGCACAATAATAGTGGAAAATGGCGCAATCAGTGCCAAGTCTAAATTCAAGGTAGCTGTGGCGGATTATGATATTGAAATTCCTACTGTGGTTGTGGACAACATCGCCAAAGAAATTGAAGTAACAGTTGATATGAAATACCAACGCTTAGAAAAGTAATCTTTTTTTGAACTAGGAAATACACAGCAATGAGGTTGGAATGGGTATCTGTTTCAACCTTGTTTTGTTATTTAAACATCCCAACATCAACATTATAAACATGCAAAAAATACTTTTTACCTTCATCTTCTTACTTTTCGCTTCAAGTGTTTTTGCCCAAGACGACCTATTGGACTTACTGGGCGAGGACGAAACAGCTGTACCTGAAATTGAATATGTAAAAGCGAGCTTCAAGACTACAAGGGTTATCAATGCTCATTCGCTAGAAAATACTTCTGGTGGTGTATTGGACATCAAAATCTCACATCGTTTTGGATTTCTAAATGGCGGTTTGTACGAACTTTTTGGACTTGACCAAGCTACGATTCGCATTGGTGGGGATTATGGCATAACGGATTGGTTGATGGTCGGTTTGGGGCGCAGCAGTTTTGAAAAGACCTATGATGCCTTCATCAAAGCCAAACTGATTCGTCAAAGTAAAGGGGCAAAGCAGATTCCTTTTACACTGGCTTTTGCTTCTAATATTGCCGTGAAAACGTTGGAATGGCGAAACCCTGACCGAGAAAATTACTTTAGCTCTCGCCTCACCTTTGCACATCAATTCATTTTGGGGCGAAAATTTAGCGAATCTACTACGCTGCAATTGATGCCTACTTTGGTTCACCGCAATTTGGTGGAAATGACCACTGAGAAAAATGATGTCTTGGCTTTGGGAATTGCAGGGCGGCAAAAATTGTCGAAGCGTGTTGCTCTTAACTTTGAATACTATTATGTGCTGCCCGACCAAATTTTGGATAAATACACCAATTCTTTGTCAATTGGTTTTGACATCGAAACGGGAGGACACGTTTTTCAGTTGCATTTTACCAATTCTACTTCCATGATTGAGAAGGGTTTTGTGACGGAAACGGTGGGTAATTGGTTGGATGGGGATATTCACTTTGGGTTTAATGTGTCGAGGGTGTTTACGGTGAAGAAGCGGAAGTGAGGTCTCGCAAAGTTTTACTTATTCAAAAAATCCTTTTGGGAAATAAGCAAATATTCGATTTTCTTCCCCTTTTTCGTTTTGCAAATGAAAGTAATAGTTGCCGTACTTCAATTCCTTCAAATCTATCTGTAGTTTATGTTTTCCCTTCTTGAAGCTTTTCTTTTCAAAGAGCTGCAAAACGGTATTTCCTTCAAAATTGCGAATTTCAAAGGTTAGAGTTTTAATATTCTTCCCTGCTTCTATCTCAACTTCAAAATTGGAGTGAATGATATTTGTAGCAGTAGGTGAAAGGCGGAAATTAGAGGTGTTCATAGTCGGATTTATATGAGGGTTAAAAGAAAAATAGACCAAAAACAATTCTTCATACATGCGTTTTCCCCATTCCATATTGCGAGGCGGTTCGTTTGGGTTGCCCAAATTTTCGAGCGTATTGTCGTATTCTGCAAGGGCGTGAATGACCGTTCCTTTCTTCAAGATTTTGGGAGTTTGGTACTCAAAAAACTGCTTCCAATGAAAATCCCAATCTTTGATTTTTAACAATACTTCTGCTTCTCTACTGTCGGGTTCGACTGTAAAAATTTCCCATTTGCGTCCCAAATAATGGGCTTGTGGATAGAACCCAAAGAGTTCTATATCAAAAGGAACGGCAAACTTGGCATGGTAGCGGGTCTTTTCGTTGGCTGCAATGATAAAGGTGTCGTTGGTCATATTGAAGGAGTGGATGAGTGGGGCAGTTTGAATCGTTTGAGGTGTGGGCTTGGGCGCAAACTTCAATCGGATGACAGAGGAATCTTTTTGGGGAACGCCTGTTGGTCCGTAGTGAATGTGTAGCAATAAAGTGGCGTTTTTGGGTAGAAACTTTGCTTTGCTTGTTGGGAATTGGCTGTAAGTTTGCGTTGGATTCCACGAATGCCAAAGGCTTTCTGATGGCACAAAACCCAATGCTCCAAAACTGAAATATCCATATTGTGGATCCCAGTCGTCTAATGCTTTGACTTGATTGGAGGTGTCTATCGAAATAGTAGCATGACGAACAATTTGCTTGTTTCCTGCTACAAATTCAATTCCGCTTACCCATTTGTCTTCTCCAAAATTTGTCGGCAAAACAAAAACTCGGTATTGGTCGTAATAGACTCCGTATTGTTCAAAGGCTTGGGACATAGAGAGTACTGCATCGGGATTGGTCATTGAAGTGCTGGAGTGAGGATTTTTTTTGGTTTTGTTTGTGGCTTCTCCTTCTAAAAAACCTTGCTGCATCCACGATTGAATGAGTTGAATTTCTTGTTGGGATAGTCGTTTGTCGTTTTTGAAGGTGTGGGTATCGGTGGGTTCGTCAGCTAAGAATGGAGGCATTAAACCGATTTTGGTGACATGGGCAATCATTTTTCCGTAAGCTGCTACTTCTTTGTAGTGGGTCAAGGGCATCGCTCCAATGTTTTGATTTTGATGGCAGGGAACGCATTTTAATTGAAGGATGGGGGCGATGTCTTGGTGATAGGTGACGGGATTTTGGGCGTGGATATTGAAGGTGAGTGCCAGCAAGAATTGAAGGAGGAGGAAGGTTGGTTTTGACATGGAAGGATGATTTTTCTCTCGCAAAGGCGTAAAGAGGATTTTCTCGCAAAGGCGCAAAGTACGCAAGGTTTTTTTGGGGTTATTGATTGAAGGTGATGAAGCATCCGATGGCAGGTAGCCAGGGAGGAGTGATTTTTTCATCTTTGGTGATTCGGGTCAGCATGTTCACCAAATCGTTGATGCGCGTGCCGTGTCTCATTCTGCCCAAAGCTGCGTAGGCGTTGCTGATTCTGCCTCGGTAGAGTAGTTCTTCTGTTTCGCTGTGGGTGATGGCTACTTCGGGGGTAATGGTTGCGCCTAATTTGGTGGATAGGGATTGGTCAGTGTCCAGAATGATATTGAATTGGGGCAAATCGTAGTCTTCCAAAAATTGCTCGGCACTTTCTTGTGTGCTTTTGGTGGAAGGAAAAACAGCGTGGAAAGTCGCTTGTTCTCCAAATTGGGCTACAGCTTCTCTGAGAGGTTTTGCCATGTAAATGCTGATGGGACATTCTTCGGCAAGGAAGACATAGACGTTGAGTTTTTGTTCTTGAGCGAAAAGGGAAAAGGAAACCAATAAACCGATAAGTGTGAAGATACTTTTTTTCATTGCTGTGAATTTTTTACCAAAATAAACAGACTATCTTATTGAAAGGCAAAAAAAGTGGCTGAATGGGGAATAGGGGTTTCTGTATGAGGCAAGGATTATGTGATAACAGTTAGTAATGATAAAAAAATAACTCCCCGTTTTCTTTAACAACATCCCCCATACCCCCTTCAAAGTGGGAATAATGGTCGGGGAGTTATTTTTCCCACTTTAATAGCCAATCATAAATATCCTGTCCTGCAAAAACACGCCTCCACACATCGTGTCCCATGTCTTCGTGAATGGTAAAGCGCAGATTGTCGTGTCCTAATTCCTCCAACTCATTCATCCCTTCAAAAAAATATTGCGTTTCTACTGCCTTATCACGACCACCCGCAAAAGCCCAAATAGGAATTTTTTCTTTCGCAATTGATATCATCAAATCAGGATGACCCCAACCGACCACAGGACTGATAGCCGCAAACAATTTTGGATGTTTACTTGCCATATACCAAGTACCAAAACCTCCATAACTCAATCCGCTTAAATACAATCGCTTGGAGTCGCCATTGTAGTCTTTCAGCACTATATCAATCATGGTCAATAAATCTTCTTCACACCTTTCCCACCCATTTGGTGGTAAGGCTTCTAAAGTTTCAGCAGGTACTGCCCCCATCATCTTTTCGTCTGTTCCGAAAGATGCCTCCCTTGGCGGCGTGCCTTCTTCTAAACGTTTGGGAATAGATTTTTTGTCTCGATGGGTGAGGTAATCCAATCCAATGGTATCTCTGCCAAACATGGGCAATTGTGGAACAATCATGATGAAAGGTAAATCTCTTTTTTGAATCCAAGCCTCATATAATGGTCCGTGAACCATTACCCAATCTAATTCGTCTTTGCCATTGCCTCGTTCACCATCTCCATGCAAAAACATCAAAACAGGTAGTTTTTTGCCTTGATTGACCGCTTCTTCGTAACCTTTGGGGAGGTAGAGGTAAAAGTCTCTTTCTTTTTGGTCAACGGTGCTGTTAATCGGTATTCGTAGGAGTTGGGCAGAGCTGTTTGTTGGTGGTGAAGTAGGGTTTTTCATTGAAGTACAAGAGATTGCAATTGCAGTAATAAAAAATGTAAAAACCAAAAATGGAAGTAGTGGTATCTGTTTCATAGGTAAAAAAAAGGATTTTTGAAATATCACAAAATTACTAGTGAGAGGTTAGGAAGAAATAAATGCCTTCTCTTCAGAAAAATAAATTCTTGTACTGCAAGTCTATAACCGACCTTTTCTTCAAAAAACCAATCATTCATTCGAACCATACACTTTATGCGTAACCCAAATGGCTCCAATCAACAAAACACTTAACACAACCGACCCTTCAAAACCAAATTCACCGCCTGTTAGCCAATCTGTTTCGCCGATGTCTTGCTGCAAAAGGCTGTGAAAATCAATGCCGCTGACCTCATATCCAAAAATTGCCCCTTCCGAATAATTCCAACTTGTATGCAAAGCAATTGGAAACCAAAGGTTTTGTTGGTATATGTAATAGATGCCCAAAAGGATACCTGCTAACATCAGATTAACCACCGCTAAGAAACTAATATTGGGATTGAGCGCATGAAATAGGGTGAAAATTATGGCAGAAATCAACAATGCCCAATATTTATTCAGGGACTGCATGAGGTTGTTCAGTATATATCCTCGTACCAATATTTCTTCGTTTAAAGCGATAATGACACAGAGGAAAAAATAAGAGAATAAAAGAGTTGGTTCGAGTTTGAAGGAAGTGATAGCCAATTCCTTCAAAAGCATCAAAATCACCGTTCCCACTGCAAGAATAACAAAGCCCAAACCAAATCCTGCCGCAAAATCTCGTCCCTTTTTTTTCCACTCGAAACCCAGCGAAAAAACGCTCTTTTTGTCAATATAGGTTCTAAAAATCCAAACTGTGAGGCAAGTAACCAACAGACTGATTATTTGGAGGATATACAACTCCTCCAAGTTGGTTAGAGAGTTGCCTTCTTCCATTCCAATAAAGACCACTACTCCAAGAAGTGTCAGTAAAACCATATAGGCCGCCAAGAATAGGACAGCCCTCAACCAGGGTTGGAATAGAGGCTGTTGATTTATTGGAGGTTTAGGGTTCATTTTTTTAAGTTTTTATTGCTTTGAACAAGAATCATTTACAAAAAGGCATTCCCGCATTGAGCGTAAACAGTACTGATTTTAAGACCAATATCTATTGAGTTTCCTTTTTATAGTAGATTCTTGTTCAAATACATACAAAAGTTCAAATACTAATATTTCACCAATCGTTGTGCCATCACTTTATCACCACTATTGATTTGAAGCAGATAAACACCTGCCACCAATTGGTTGATGTCCAAACGCACATTTTTACTGCAACTTTCACTGTTAATCGTTTGCTGCAAAGCGATTTGACCTTTGGTATCAAACAAGATCAGTTCAGCCGTATTTGCCGCACTTTGGAAGGTGACTTCAATGAAATCACGACTTGGCACAGGTGAAACGGCAATAACCGCACCACCGCTTGATTCGCCTCTTGTAATCGAAATCGTAGGCGAACCACTCGACAAGCCATTGTTGTCGTATTGCATCAATCGGTAGTAGCGAACACCACATCCAACTGTTCTATCAAGGTAGGTGTAATTCACCGCATGTTGGCTGTTCCCAACACCTTTCACTTCGCCAATAACGATGAAGTTTTTGCCGTCTTCGGAACGCTCTATAACAAAGCGGTCGTTGTTGGACTCCGTTAATGTCACCCATTCCAATAAATTGCCGTTTGCAGTTGCCTCCCCTTCAAAAGACAACAACTCAATTGGATTCTTGACACACTCAAACTGCTCGCTCGTAAACTCCACTGTATTGCAGCCAAAGCCATCGCTGACCACATTGATTTCATATACATTTTGTCCATTTTCGGGAAAAATCAAGGTGAAGGTTTGCATGAAGGCCAAATCGTCTGCAAAATCTCCTGTAATGCTGTAAACTGCGTCATTGTTGTATTCGGGAAACCCTCCTTTTACCTGAGCAGTCACATAAAAATCACCCGTTTGTAAATCACAAAACTCGTCCACCAACAATTCTACGGGCGCTAAAAACAAGACAGGACTTCCATTCGCTATCACCGTACAAGCATCTTCAAAATCAATTGTTCCAGTTGCATCTTCAAAACTGACCACAGCCGAAATGTAATAAGTCGTGTAGTATTCGCCGTTTTCGGGGAAGGTGAATGTTCCAGTAGTGTTCATCCCTAGAATAGTTCCTGCCGTTGTATCTGCACTTGTATGCAAAATGTAGTTCAATACTTGGCCTTCTTCCAAAAACGTTCCGCTTGCAGTAGCGGCAACTGTTCCATCCGCACAAACAATCTGCAAATCGGTTGGCTCCATCGTACCAGCGCTTGGTTCACAATCTGGACAAACGGGCCCCGTAAACAACAATTCTCCAGCACAACCTGTAGTGTTGTCAACAGCCGTAATTGTGTACTCTTCTCCACCCAAAAGCACCAAATTAATGGTCGTACCTGTTCCGATAGTTCCAGATGCTGCGCCACCTAATGTATAGGTAGTATTACTGCCTCCCGTAAAGTTGATGTCAATCGAAAAGTTGTCTGTTCCATCGTTTAGACAAGTTCCTTCGCCTACCAACTCAATGTTTGGCAAGTCGAACACATTTGTAATTTGAGCAGAAGTATCAGTAATCGTACAACCATCATCGCCAATCGCTACCAATGTGACTTCGTACACACCTGGTTCGGTGTAGGTATGAGTGGGGCTTTCTTCTATTGAGGTCGTATTGTCACCAAAGTCCCATATATAACTGCTTGCATTTACGCTATTATTGATAAAAGAAATATTGAGGGGATTTTCGCAGTCGGTCACAGGGTCTATATTAAAAAGTACTTCGGGACCAGCAAGTGCAAATTTGAAAGAACCCATATTGCAGTTGTCTGAATTGTTGGTAGTCGACCATGCACCAGCAGTGACAGGAAAAGCGTCTGCGCTCGCATTGCAGGCAGCACAAACAGCTTCATATACGACACCATTTTTGTCAAATCTGGAAGTACCGCCATCTACGTGTTCGTTGTTGCCATTTCCACCAAAAAAGGTAGCATAGTTCAAACCAGTGGCATTTTCGGCAAGTACTAATAAGTAAAAATCGCTGCCATCTGTCAAGGGCTGAAAAGCATCGTCCGAAACCGTCAATCCATTGGTGGTCGAATTGGCGGGAGAAGCACTATTGGTATTTCCGCCCCAACCTGCCACATAGATTTGACCACAAGTGTCGACTAAAAAAGCAGTAGGGGAGATGTCGGGATCACCATCTCCTCGTCCAAATCGAGTAGAAAAAATTGTGGTACTCAAATCGCTCGTCAATTTGTGGATGTAATGCCCTCCATTCTCGTCAACATATCCTGCACTTTGCACAGGATAGTTGCCATCCGTTTGACCAACTGTATAGACATTTTGTTCCTCGTCCAATTCTATAAAATAAGACTGATCATAACCACTTGTACCCAAAAAAGTAGAGGCCATGAAGCTCAATCCATCGCTACCTAATTGGGTGATGAATCCATCGTGCGTACCTCCGCTGTAATTGTCTTGAAGCGAACCAAAACTTGCAGGATAATCCACACTTCGAGTACCACCACATATATACAATGAGTTGTTATTCGACAATTTCAGAGAATAGGCTGCGTCAGAATTAGTTCCTCCCAAAAAGGTGCCCCACTCCAAAACTGATAAGTCCTGGTTGAGTTTGAAGACGCAGGCATCCTGTGCGCCGCCATTGTAGTTCGGAAATAAGCCATTGGGGGTAGGGAAATCCCCTGATTGTGTGCAACTCGCCACAAATACATTTCCTTCATCATCTAAAATAACTTCACCTCGCCCTTGATCCGCATAGTTGTAGTTCAGTGCAGTGTTGAGTCCATCTTGCTGACTGCCTCCTACAAAAGTAGAACCCACCAAGGCCGTTCCGTCGCTGTTGAAGCGACTCACAATAATGTCTGCCCCACTCGGAAAAGAAATACTATTGACCGTAATACTGAATCCTCCTCCAAAGGTGGTATCGTGTGCATTGGCAGTCGTAGGATAATCAGAAGACCCTGTTGTACCATATAAGACCAATTCACCGCTTTCGCTGACAATCAAACTATGGGGCATTTCGTTGGCGATACTACCGCCGATGTAAGTAGAAAATATTTGATTGCTTCCATCGGGTGTATATTTGGTGATGCCAATGTCTGCTGCTCGATATCCTGATGCATCCCCTCCTGCAAAACCCACTTGGAAAGCTCCCATTGTTGTCGGATAGCCTGCTCCAAATGCAACTCCTGCCGAATACATATTTCCTTCGGGGTCAAAAGTAGCCGTAAAGCCCCAATTATCAGCCGTAGAACCTGAATAGGTAGCAAAAACCACTACTGGGTCAATGATTAATTCTTGGGTTGGGTCGTATCCTTCAGGAAATTCAAACACCACATTTCTATCCTGCAATTTGTACTTGCAATCCACCGCTATTTCTTGCCCGTCAATGTATTGATACGCATAAGGAGCTTGTTCAATAACGGTGTTTACAGAGGTGACAATGTGCAAATTACCGTCTTTGATGAATACATCATCCGCCCCTTCGTATAATAGTTTTATCTGACTGGGATCGCCATGAGGGGCCACCATGAAGTCGTATTTCACATTGCCTTCAAATCCATAGAGTCTAAATCCAATGTTTTCGTACAAACCATCGTAGTCTATTTGGCGATAGATTCCTACATTTGAAGCCCATTTTTCGGGATCATTTCCGATGTAATAGTTTCGATAATTGGGTAAATCGCAACTTGCTCTTTTACTTGCATTGGGGTTTGCTCCAACAAATTGCACATTGAAGGCATGGGCATCCAACAACCACTCTTCATTCCAAGTTTCGTGTGGATGATGATGACGGTGGTGTAAGTCGTGCAAATCATTGTCGTCCATCAACAAATAGGTCAGTCGATCGGCTTCCAAAAAAACATTGGCTGAAAACATTTCGACTTGATAAAGGATGTTGTCGTGCCACTGTCCTTTGTTTTCGATGAAATTGGGGAAATCGTCTCTTTCGGTTTCACCAGAGGCTTGTACTTCAATGGAAAATAAACTGATACATACAAATAAGGAAAGAAGGGTAATTAGTGCTTTCATACGCTGATTACGAATTGGTTTAGGTAATTGAATGTCAATAACTTCAATTGTATTAGTAGAAATCGTGTTTAAAAATACAATTTAAGTTTGAAAAAGAAAGGATGCGATTAGAAAAAACCCTTATAATCTTTGTTTTGTGTAAGAGAAGTGTCGGGACTAAACTCAAATGTCTGAGGTTGGATTTTTTGTCATAAAAAAAGTCCATTCGACTCTATCTGCCGAATGGACTCTTCCATTTCTGATTTTATGTTTGGAGAAAACAAAACCATCTGTCTCCTTTTTTCTGACAACTCACCTATTCAATGTTGGTGAATATATCTGTGGTCTGTAATTGCATTTGAAGTGGTAAAATGTCTATTTCATCCATTGTCTTGCCATCTTTCATCACTTCAATTCGATTCAACATGTACTGTTCCCCATCGCTGTTGTAGCGATACAAAATACCAAATTTATTAGAAACCAACACGTAATCGCCATAAGGGTCGTTTTTATTGTCCAAATCAGTGATGAACAATCGGTACACCATTCGATCGTAACCTCTAAAGGTCACAGTAGCACGATTGAGGCGGCGCACAAAATTATCACCCATAATATAAGTTCGTTCAGAACCACCCAACTTAGGCAACAATACATAGACCAAAGAATCGGATTCTCGACAGTGATAAGAAACACAATTGGAACTGGAATATTCAAATACAGCTCTATCATTGCCAAAAAATTTCAGCGTGTCTATATCTACTTTCCCATCAACGGTCGTCATATTTGTCCAATAGCGGATTTCGTAAATCGCACCTGGCACAAATTCATCTTGCGGAATATTGATACTACCCCCTCTTGGCTGCGCCCAAGCTAAAGAAAAACTAATCATACAAAGTAGAAACGCTAAGAAGCATTTTGCATCTCTCATAATAAACAATACTTTTTGAATTAAAATTAATATTTTATTGAATTTTTGATAAAGTAGCTGCTATATCTTTATAATGGATTGAATGAAGGTGTCAGTGTTTAATACTCTTAGAAAACTTTTTGTGATTCATCAGTTGGGGGACAATAATAAGTTTGATTCTCAATCATTGTTTTGAAACCCTCATTTGATGAATGGCAAAATTTGTATTGTAAGCAACTAATTGACCACTCTACAACGATTTAAAAAGCACAAAGTATGGTAGTGCTTCGCCTACAAAGATACAGAGTTTTTAGCAGACATTGTTTTTTAACCTACAATCAAAATAAAACTTGGAACTTATTTTCCTTCAATTGGATTGATGGAAGTGAGAAGTGAGATTTCTGCTTCTCGTACAACTTCTCTAATATTTATATTTACTCCAAACAAATGGACCTAAAAAAATTACTCCAAAAAATGGCGCAAGAGGAACAGACGTTTCGCAAGCGCAAATTCATTGCTCCTGCCACAAAAAGGGGCAAAGTATGTACTCGTATGTCGGGCATGATCTATACCTTCGACATTGAAAATAGTGATTTTGAAGGATGGGGGTTGTTCAAGCCTGTGAGTGAAAAAAAAGCGAAGCTGGTCAAAGAGGCAGACATTCATGCGGTTGACCAATATTTGAAATTGCTCAAAGCGTATCGTTTGAGGCTGGTTTACAAACTCTTTGGCTCGACTTGGTTGGCTTACCCCGTCAATGAATCCGATGCGTTGCAAAGGTTGGGAAAAGTCAAACCTGTGTTGGTGCGTTTGGTGACAGCAGGTAAAGATTTTGATCAGATTGTGGCTCGGTTTGACGGAGCCGCATTTTGGTTCGACAAACTCGACCGCAAAGCAGATCCCTTTTTGGCGAAAGATTTGCGGGAAGCTTTGAAGGACGAAAAGTTGGTGGGTGATTTGAACATCAAAGGGCTAACTCCTGAAACCAAAACAACCTACGATATAGCTGTCGATCGTCGAATTTTGTTGCTCAAAGAATTTCAAGAATCAACGGATGAAGGTCGTTTGAAAGCGGCTTTGAAAACAGGTGGCGGATCTTTGGAGGACTTTGAAGATCGAGGAGAATATTGGGTGGTCAATTGGACAACTTCAAATGGTGAAAAACATCATTCTGCGATTCAAAAAGAAAACTTGACGGTGATGAGTGCGGGCATTTGTTTGGCGGGGGAAGACGATCGTTTTGATTTGCAGTCTTTGGTAGCAGTGGTGGAGGATAGACCTGGATGGGTGGAGAGGGATTATTATTAATCGTTGGATAATCGTTGGAGTTTTGAATTTGTATTTCACTTAAAAAGCCTCCCCTACAAACAAATAAAACCCACTTTGTGCCTTCCCTCCAATGCCCGAATTTTGGTCTAATCCCAGTGCATAGTCAATTCGGAAATTGATGCGCTGTTGTTTGGAAATCATGAAGCGAATGCCGCCACCGACACCAGCCTTGAATCGGTCGAACTGCCAATCTTTCGTTTCTTCATAGACCTGACCAATTCCTGCAAAACCCACTAAACCAATGAATTCCCAAACAGGCATTCGGTATTCGATTTGGGCAACGGTCATGCTGTTGTCTTGAAAAGTTCCTCTACGATAGCCCCGAATCAAGTCCGTTCCGCCCAACTGTGCCAACCCTCGAAGTGGAATCACTGTACCGTTTTGAGGGTAATTGTGTCGGAGAAGGAATTGAAGGGCAAGTGTGTGTTGTCCAATGGTATTGAAGTATTTTCGAGCATCGAGACTGATGGCATTGTAGCGAAAATCACTACCCAGCCATTTGCCAAAAATCACCGTTTTCAATTCCACAAAACTGCCATCCAAAGGATTGAGGCTATTGGTTCGGGTATCATAGCTGATGTTCAAACCTGCGCCTGAACGGAATCCTTCAATGGGTAGATTGTCAATTTCAGTTTGTCCAGAGAGGTATTGCAGGGAGTCGGCTAAGATTTTGAAGTTATAAACGTTTTCAAATTCTACTTGAAGACCTGCATAAAGGTGAGGAGCAATTTTTTTGAGGAAAGAACTTCGGAGACTGTATCGGTTTACAGAGTAGCGGAGGTAGTTCAAGGTTTCACTTGCGCCATCTTCAAAGTCCACCAAAAGCACATCTGCTTCGTTGCCAATGCCATAGTTTTTGTCGGGAAATTGGGCAATGGAAATTTTACCTCTCAAAATGTAGTCTTCGTTTTTGGTGACCAATTCCCATCCTGGACGAAAGTTGAGTTGCCCGTTGGTAGAATAGGCGGTAATTAATTGAATTTGAGACATTCGGGCGGTTGTGTCGCCTTGTGCTAAATCGAAATAATAGCCTCCCAATGCGCCAAAAACAAACCCTGTTTCGGGGGAGGAACTGATGACAGGTAGTGCCAAAAGTTGTTTTTTTCGCTTTTTGAGCGTACTTGTATCTTCAATGGCTGTTTTGTCCTGTGCCCATATTGAAGTAGGCGAGCAGAGTAGGAGTGCCAACAGTACAAAACAAATTGTTAGAATGTAATTGAAGGAACGCATGGTTTTCACTATTTTAAAAAAATACTATATTGTCGTCGAATAAAGAACGGCAAGATATGAATAGGAATTTGAAAAAAAAGGCTTCTGCAAAACATAGAACTAAAAAAATCACCATTCGGAGTGTCAAGGCGCATTATCGTTGGATTTTGTGCGCTGTGGTACTGACGTTTATTGCCTATCTGCCTGTTTTGAACAACGATTTTTTGAATTGGGATGATCCGATTTACGTCACCCAAAATTCCTTTGTGAAGAGTGAATGGTCTGCTGATAGGTTGAAAAGCATTTTGGTAGAACCTGTTGGAGGAAACCATCATCCTGTCACGATGTTTTCTTTGGCATTGGATTACAGTCTTTTTGGAAACAATCCCACTGCTTTTCATGCCGTTCAACTATGCTTACATTTGCTTAGTGTGGTGCTTTTGTTCCTGTTTGTTTTTTTGTTTACACGAGGCAATCCTATTATTGCTTTTTTGGTGGCATTACTGTTTGGTATTCATCCGATGCACGTTGAATCGGTGGCGTGGATTTCGGAGCGCAAAGATGTCTTGTATGGCTTGTTCTTTTTTGCAGGACTGATTACCTATCTGCAATATTTATTCACCAAAAAAACAAGCTTTTATTATGCCACATTGGTGCTTTTTGTGCTGTCCGTTTTCTCCAAACCTGCGGCAGTGGTTTTCCCAATTGTGCTGATATTGATAGACATGTATCTCTACAAGAAGTGGCATCCCAAAATGTTGGTAAACAAAATTGCCTTTTTGGTGATTTCGGTTGGAGTAGGTTTATTGACCATTCAAGCCCAAAGTGATGCCAACGCTTTCACCGAAATCGGCACTTACTTCAATCGCATTCTTTTTGCGTCTTATGGCTTCAATACTTACTTGGCAAAACTCTTTGTTCCCGTTCGATTGAGTGCATTGTATCCTTATCCGCTTGAAATGCACTTGAAACAAACACTCCCTTTTGTGTTTCTTGTCAGTCCTGTCATTACTTTGTTGATTGTGGGATTGACGCTTTATTCGGTCAAATACTTCAAAAAAGTTGTTTTGTTTGGAGTTGCTTTTTATACGGTGACATTGGCGTTGGTACTGCAATTGGTCTCGGTGGGATTTGCGTTGATGGCAGATCGTTATACGTACTTGCCGTATGTAGGGATTTTTTTTGTGATGGCTTGGCTGTACGACCGCTATGTGGTGGGCGACAAACTGAAAAGTTGGGTAACTTGGGTTTTGGCGGTGTATATTGCAGCTTTGGGAGTCTTGACATGGCAACAAACTAAAATCTGGAGAAGTGGAGATGTTTTGTGGACGGATGTTTTGAAGAAATTTCCTGAGGCCAATCCTGTGGCATATTTTGCAAGAGCCAACCATTATTTTGGGCATGAGGAATTTGAAAATGCCATTGAAGATTATTCAGAAGCGATAGAGATGTCTCCCAGGCACTTTCAGGCTTTTACCAATCGAGGAAAGGCATACGAGGAATTGGGGCAGAATGATCAAGCAATGGAAAACTACAATAAAGCATTGAAGGCAAATCCAATCTATCTAGATGCTTTAGTGCATCGAGGCAATTTGTATCTGAACATGGGACAGCCCGAAAAGGTATTGGCGGATGCAAGGAAGATACTTCGTCAAGAACCCAATCACGCCAATGCTTTGAATCTGGTAGCGGGAGCATATTTTCAGCAAAAAAAATACGATTTGGGTTTGCAGGAAGTAAACAAGGCGCTGCAAATCATGCCTGAATACTCGGATGCTTTGCTCAATAGAGCGATTATTTACAGTGTCAAAAAAAATCATCAAGCGGCATTGCAGGATTACAATGACTACTTGGAATTGAAGCCAAAAGACATCAGGGCTTATTTGTGGCGAGGTATTACGCTCCAAAATCTTCAAAAATACCAGGCAGCGATTGCAGATTTCAGCACAGTCATTGAAGAGCAGCCGCAAAATGGAGAGGCGTATCGAAATCGTTCATTTGCGTATGGAAAGTTGGGGCAGACAGAGAAGGCTGCAAAGGATGATTTGAAGGCGAAAGAATTGGGATATTGACTTGAAGTGAGAGGAGAGGAACAAGGTTGGTAGGGTGTTACCTTAGCTTTCGCCCTTCAAGGATTACATTATACTGGCCAAAGAAACTTTCGTTATAGTGTGCTGAATAGCAGTTTCTGATAATTTTTATAGATTTTTTTTTGCGAACTTTGCGGAAATTCAGAATGGGAGCCCATGTATTGTTCATTTTATCACCTGACTCCTCAAACCTGATAACTAAATTTAAAAAAATGCAAAAGACAATTATTGCTCCTCCTATCGCTGAGAAAATACGAAAAGAACTAGAAGTTCATGGTCATATTCGTGTGGACAACTACTATTGGCTCAATGAGCGTGAAAATCCAAAGGTAACAGCTTATTTGAATGCCGAAAACGACTACACCCAAACCATGTTGGCACATACCAAACCATTGCAGGAAACACTCTTCAAGGAAATGGTTGGGCGCATCAAACAAACCGATATGACGGTGCCTTATTTCCTGAACGGTTATTACTATTATGTCCGTTATGAGGAATCAAAAGAATATCCTATCTATTGCAGGAAAAAAGATAGCTTGGAGGCAGGGGAAGAAATTATGTTGAATGTGAATGAGTTAGCGGAAGGACACAACTACTTCAAGGTGTCGGGCCTGAGTGTGAGCCCCAACAATCGTTATTTGGCTTTTGGAGTAGATAAAGTCAGCCGTAGAATTTATACGATTCACTTCAAGGATTTAACTACAGGAGAGACATTGACCGAAACGATTGCGAATACTACGGGAAGTGCAGTTTGGGCAAACAATAATAAAACTATTTTTTATACGGTCAAAGATGATTCTTTGCGAGCCTACAAGGTGTTCAAACATCAATTTGGTACTTCAACCTTGGAAGATGTAGAGATTTACCACGAAAAGGACGAAACTTATGTGGCTTTTGCACACAAGACCAAATCTCATCAATACATTCTCATAAGCTCTCATAGCTCACTTTCTACGGAATATCGTTTTTTGGATGCAAATGATCCTCATGGCGAATTTCAAATCATTCAGCCTCGAGAAAAGGACCATGAATATCAGGTATATCACTACAATGACAAATTTTTCATCAAAACCAATTGGGATGCCAAAAACTTTCGTTTGATGGAAACTTCGGTTCTTCAAACTGCAAAAGATAATTGGCAAGAGGTGATTCCACACCGAGAGGATACCATGTTGGAAGATGTGGCAATTTTTGACAATTATTTGGTTTTGGACGAGCGGCGTAGAGCCATCAACTATTTGAGAATCATCAACTGGAAGGACCAAAAAGAATATTATATTGATTTTGGTGAAGATGTATATTCTGTTTACATCGGCAATAATCCCGATTTTCACACCGATATTTTGCGGTATGGATATACTTCCTTGACGACTCCAAATTCGGTAGTTGATATCAATATGAATACCCAAGAAAAGACTCTCTTAAAACAACAAGAGGTAGTCGGTGATTTTGATTATACCAACTATCAATCTGAGCGACTGTTTGCGATAGCATCAGACGGAACTGAAGTCCCTATTTCGGTGGTCTATCGCAAAGGGTTGGTCAAAAATGGCGACAACCCGTTGTTGTTGTATGGATATGGTTCGTATGGGGTCAATATGGATCCTTATTTTAGTTCCGCACGATTGAGTTTGATAGACAGAGGCTTTGTGTATGTAATTGCTCACATAAGAGGGGGTGAAGAAATGGGGCGGTATTGGTACGATGATGGGAAATTGCTGAAAAAGAGAAATACATTTACCGATTTCATTGCTTGTGCAGAGCATGTCATCAACCTAAGATTTACGAATCCCAACAAATTGTTTGCAATGGGTGGTAGTGCGGGTGGACTTTTGATGGGAACGGTGATGAATATGCGTCCCGACTTGTTTAGAGGTATGATTGCCGCAGTGCCTTTTGTGGATGTTGTCACCACGATGTTAGACGAAACGATTCCATTGACTACAGGAGAATTTGACGAATGGGGGAATCCTAAGAACAAAGAGTATTACGACTATATGCTTTCCTACTCACCTTACGATAATATTGAAGCAAAAGATTATCCTGCCTTACTGATCACCACAGGCTTACACGATTCGCAAGTGCAGTATTGGGAACCTGCAAAATGGGTAGCAAAATTGAGAGAATACAAAACGAATGACAATCCTGTATTACTGCATACCAATATGGATACAGGACATGGAGGAGCGTCAGGACGTTTTGAGCGCTTCAAAGAAGTAGCAATGGAATATGCTTTTTTACTAGACTTGCTGTAAGTTTTTTGTTTTCCTGAGAATTTATTGAAGGGAAGAAATAAAAAACAATGCCTTCATTGGGTTAATTTTAGATGAATTTTTGCTTTTGGCAATCATCAAAAAATAGCTCAATGGAGGTTTTTTTATATACTCTTTTATTGATAGAGCAAACTTTTATAAAGGGTTTGGGAGTGTGACAAGAAATAAGAGGGTCACTAAAGTGTCAAAAAAATAGAAGAAAAATGTAACAAAATCAAAATATAGGAGTAGGCAAGTTGTCAAAAAAAAATCCAATTGGTATGTTATTTGCCTTTTAACTAACTGAAATCAAGCGATACACCACATTATACGGCTCTCTTGGTTTTTTGTTTCCTTTTCCCTAACTAAAAAATAATGCTGTCATGAAACAAACTAAATGCACCCTAGCAGAATTAAATAGCGAAGAAGCTGTAAGAGTAATGAATGAAGAAAACCAATCTATCCTTAAAGGTGGAGATTGGGGCAATGGAGGTGGTGGATGCTGCCAATATCCTCCTACTGGTACGTCTGGCGGAGGCTGGTCTAACTGGTCTAACGTGTGGAGTTGGTTCTTCGGTTTATTCAATAAATAATACTGACCTGTATTTATTTATATCTAATAATTAGGTTTGAGTTATTTGTAATTGATTTTTTCTTTGTGAAGTTGAAATTATCTTATACTTAATTTAAGAAATGCCATTCCAATTAGTATGGAGTGGCATTTTATATAAAAAGACGCTCTCTTTCTAATTAATTGTATCCCAAGCTAGCCCAATTAAATAATGAAATATCTAAATCATATTGTTTATTACCTGCTTTTAATAGCATCCTATTCACCTGTGTACGCAAGTGCCAATATTGATAGTTTGCTACAAGTTATTGAAGTTCACCAAGCACAGGCAAATAACTTGAAGCTAATCGAAAGTTATTTTCAATTAGGGGATGCCTACTTAGAGAACGAACAATCTCAAGAAGCATTGGAAACCTACCATCTTGCACTTGAAAAATCGGAAGAGATAGGCCTCAAAGAACAGATTGCATACGCTCATAGCAATATGGGTAAAGTATATCAAAAATTGAAGCAGTTCGAAACGGCACTAAACGAGCTCCAAGAAGCCCTTACAATTGGGAAAGGTCTTCTTCCTGAAATAAAAGAAATGGGTATTTATGCCAAATTATCGGATAGTTATTTGGCAATGGGAAATACTGATGAAGCTTATGATTATCAACTTAGGATATTGAGATATTGGGAGGAAAAGGATAATCTTGCCAATATTGCTAATTCCTACTATCAGATAGCCTCTATTTATTTCACACAGCGAAACTTTGAAGAAGCCTTACATTATTATGAAAAAAGCTTGGAATTGGAGCAACAACTCAACGTTGAAGAGCGAATTGTAAAAAGTTTGGCTGCTATCGCAAGTGTGTATGGTCGGTTAGGGCAGTATGATAAATCCCTTCAAAAAAACTTTGAGGCTCTTAGATTGGCAGAAGAAAAAGACTATAAAAATGGTATTGCTTATGCTTCTCACAATATTTCGGCAGACTACCTAAGTATGAAAAAAACAGACGAGGCAGCTCCTTATATCAAAAAAGCATTGAAATTGAGGCGTGAATTGGGTGATAAGTTTGGCGAAAACACCAGTTTGCAAGCGCAAGGATATATGAATATGCTCTTGGGGAATCATGATCAAGCCATCAAAAGCATAAAACAAGCGTTGGCAATTGCCCAAGATATCAATGACAAACCCTTAATTCGAGATTCTCACATGATGCTCTCACAAGTGTATAGTAGGGCAGAGGAATGGGAAAAATCGTTTGAATCTTATCGGGTTTTTGCCGCTTATAAGGATTCGATGGTCAATGAAGCCTCCAATCAAAAAATGACTCAACTGCAAATTAAATATGAGATTCAGAAAAAAGAGAAAGAGAAAGAAATTGCGCTGCTCAAAAAAGACAAACAAATTGCAGCTTTGTATCGCTATGGAGTCATAGGAGGGTTGATGTTTTTATTATTCATCGTTTCTTTATTACTGCTATTTGTTTTCTATCGCTACAAAAATCAAGCGGCTGTCAACAGTATTTTGACTGAGAAAAGCATGAAGATTCAGCTAAAAAATGCTCAGTTGGCACGATCCAATCGAGACCTCGAACAGTTCGCCTACATTGCTTCTCACGATCTGAAAGAGCCTCTTCGTAACATTGGTGGATTTATTACCTTACTCAATCGAAAATGCGGACACTATCAAGATGAAGAAGCCAAAGATTACATGCAGTTTATAACCAATTCTGTCGACCATATGCACCATTTATTGACCGATTTGTTGGCCTATTCTCGTATTGGAATCGTGGCTCGGTCTTATGAACAAGTCAACATGGAAACAGTGGTTCAGACTGTTAAAACTTCCTTCAAGTCTTACATAGAAGAACAAAATGCTCGAATTTCTATTTGCAACATGCCTAACAAGATTTTTGCTAATCGAACGCAGATGGTACAACTCATCCAAAACTTGGTGGGCAATGCACTGAAATTTAGAAGCAACAAAACACCTCAGGTCAATATAGAATGTATTGAATTGCCTGACAGATATGTTTTTTCGGTTAAAGACAATGGTATCGGGATGCAGCAAGAATACACCGATAAGATTTTTGTGATTTTCCAACGATTACACAACCGAACCGAATATGATGGAACAGGTATTGGTTTATCCATCTGCAAAAAAATCGTGGAACAACACGAAGGAGA
The DNA here is from genome assembly GCA_030427245.1 of Bacteroidia bacterium. Lineage (GTDB taxonomy): Bacteria > Bacteroidota > Bacteroidia > Chitinophagales > UBA2359 > JAUHXA01. The sequence continues at coordinate 33,746 of JAUHXA010000008.1, forward strand.
GATCTGGGTCGAATCCCAATCAGGTAAAGGCAGTACATTTTACTTTTCTATTTCTAAACAACTTTCAGAAAAAGATACAGTTTCTCAAATAAATAAAACCTTAGTAGCAGCCTAATAAAGTGTCTGAAATAGATAGACTCACCTACTGAGCAAAAATTCCTTCCAATATCTTCAGGGTAATCAAGTAAGTCGGTTTTACTCCTGTCAATCCCAAACTTCCTGAAGCCAAGGTATGTCCCGACAACAAAGGGTTGTCCGAAGCGTAATAAGCATATCGAAGCACTACATCTTCCTTGATGCTTTTGCGAATTTTTGAAGCTGCTTGAATCGCCTTTTGATAGTGAGCGCCCTCCATTTCCAATCCGATCATATTCCAAGAAGAAGTCTGAAAAAACTGCAACATGTCCTTGTTTTGCAGTGAAGTACCCAATACACTTATCATAGGACCTTCATAGACCTCTAAATCACTCCCTTCAAAATCTTCCTTTTTCAGTGCATTCTCAAAAGGATAATTGTCGGCCGTACCTTCAAAAACATGGGCATTTGGAATCAATATCGTACCACGAGTTCCAATCAATGTACCTGCTTTTCCCATTACAGAAATAGATTGCACATTCAAACAAATATCTTCCTCCTCTGTTTCTTGCTCAAAAGGCTTCAACAACTCATCCATCGTCTCATAAGCTTGTTCTCCAAAGGCATAGTCCATCACCAAAATGACAGGTTTATCTTTGTCTTCTAAGTCTTTGTCTGGCTGTAAATGTGTAGGTAAACTAGAAAAGCGAATTTTAGCAGTATCGAAAATATGAACACCAATATTTGCCCCACTTTCATCTTCGATTTCATACATTCCATGCTCCAACGAAAAATGCTTGACTTCTTTGCGAAGAGAATTGTTTGTTTCTTGACTCAATTCGTTGGCAATATCTTCAATTGGGCTGTTTTTGAAAGTATGCTTCAAAGCTTCAGGAGCATACAATACATTCATCACGCTGTGTAGATTCGAACTGATAATGTGTATGGGGCGTTGTATTAGTTTTTTTTCCATCAGTAGGCTTTTGATATTGTATGCCCAAGAAGCCCCATAGACATGATGTCCTATTTTTTGTCGAAGAGCAGAAGAAAAAGTGATTTCTCTGTCTTTGTCCTCTTCCTCATCCTCAATCGCCAATTTTCCCAACCAATAAGTAATGTGAAACAAACTATTTACATCCTTGCTTGCCGCAAATCGTTGACAAGCAGTTGCTATCTCATCAAATGTGCGCCCTAGTAATGCACTCAAATAAGTGTAGGCTACCTCTTCTTCAAACAATTCTCCTGAATCCTCTTTTTCCACAATTTCTTTCAGCATCATCCACTCCCTTCGAATTCGATTTTTGGCATCTAGGCTGTTGCGTCGAATTTTGTTGGATTCGATAAACATAAAGGTGAGGTGTGTCAAAATATCATAGACATCACTTTTGCCCCGAGTCATTTCGATAAACATTTGTTTCTCATCTATCCTATAGCTGTTCCGTCGTCTTTTGGGTGCGCTGATGGGCTGGAAATTAGAATGTTCAAAGCCTTCTCTGGTAATCAAATTGATGTAGCGACATTCTTCAATGCCTTGCGGCAATCGTTCAAAAATATACAAGAGTCCATCCAATTCTACTCTTTCAGGGTCGGCTATGCTGCCGTAAATTTCGGGCTTCAAAGTCAACAAAGCATCAATAATGGCTTCGCCTGAAACGCCCAGAGGTTTGTAGCTTCCTCTAATAAATAGGTGACGCATAGCAATGTAAATGCGCTCTATGGCTGCCCTTGCTTGTTGGGCACTGCTTCTTTCGATGTGAGATATAGGCAATGTACTGTGTTTTTTTATATAAAAAAGCCTCCAAGACTCAGCAAAGTTTTGGAGGACATTTTTATAATAGATTGTTTATTTCAAGTTCTAACACGCTTGTTCTGTTTCAACTTCTGCATCATAAGTGATTTTGCCAGGACAACCATAACCTCTATGACAAGAACTGAAAAGAATAGTTACCAATCCGAATGTGACAATGGCAACGCTGATTTTTTTGATAACTGACTGCTTGTTCATAATACTGAAACCTTTTTTTGTTAATATGGAATAAAAATGTAAAAAAATTAAAAAGTAAAGGTTTTAAACTATAGACAGAGTTTTAAAAAAAAATGAAAAAATGGAGCAATCACAAATTCCCCACAAAAGTACAAAACTATAACGGTACTCCATAATCATTTATTGAAGTAAACGCATTAAAATATTACTATGTCTCTCAAAAAATAGTTTTTCTTAGCTTTGAAGCTTAATTTTACAATATGAAGGTACATTTTATTGCGATGGGTGGAAGCATTATGCATCAATTGGCGATTGCACTGCACCAAAAAGGTTATCAAGTGACAGGTTCAGACGACGAGATTTACAATCCTGCTCGTGCCAATTTAGAAAAGCATGGCTTGTTGCCTACCACAGAAGGTTGGAATATCAAAAACATTACCCCTGATTTAGAAGCAGTCATCTTGGGTATGCACGCCCGAAACGACAATCCCGAACTACTCGAAGCCCAAAAGCTAAATATCCCGATATATTCTTATCCTGCTTATATATATGAGCAGTCCAAAGACAAAAAACGGGTCGTCATTGCAGGTAGTCATGGCAAAACTACGATTACGGCGATGATTATGCACGTACTCCGCTATTGGCAGCGAGATTTTGACTATTTAGTAGGGGCAAGTTTGGAGGGCTTTGATAGCAGTGTAAAAATCACAAAAGATGCGCCCATAATGATTATTGAAGGAGACGAATATCTGTCATCTCCACTACACCGACACCCTAAAATCCACTATTACTTTCCCAATATCGCTTTGCTGTCAGGCATCGCTTGGGACCATATCAACGTTTTTCCTACTTTCGATAACTATGTAGAACAGTTCCACATTTTTGCAAATAAAATGGAGGAAGAGAGCGTCTTGATTTACAATCGAGAAGACAAACTGGTGGAAGATGTGGCAAATAAAGCTACACACCTTCAAAAAAAGGCTTACCAAACGCCTACTTTCCATGTCAGAAATGCTCAGTTTGTACTGCAGCACGAAGGCGAAGATTTTCCTCTTCAAATATTTGGTCGTCATAACCTTCAAAACATGGAAGGAGCAAGATTGATTTGCAGTGAATTGGATATCCGTACAAAGGATTTTTTTGAAGCCATTCAGTCATTCAAAGGTGCTGCAAGACGTTTAGAATTGGTCGCAGAAGGAGAACACTCATCTGTTTACCGAGATTTTGCACATGCCCCTTCAAAGGTAGAGGCAACAACTCATGCTATGAATCAATTACATGAAGAACGTGAACTAATTGCCTGTTTTGAGCTGCACACATACAGCAGCCTCAACCGTGATTTTTTGCCACAATATAAAGGCACACTCAAGGCCGCTAAACATGCGGTTGTGTTTTTCAACGACCATACTTTTGCCATCAAAAAGCTGCCTAAACTCTCAAAAAAAGAAGTTTCTGAGGCTTTTGGGCATCCCAATCTACAAGTTTTTACTACCAAAAATGAACTAATTGCCTATCTCAAAAGTATAAACTACACAGACAAAGATTTGCTTTTGATGAGTTCTGGGACTTTTGACCAACTGAATCTACAAGAGATTGCTAACTTTGTGGTTTAAATTTTAACTCATAAACGTACTATGGAACAAATGGACATCTTTGGAGGAACATCTGAAAGTGAGAATACCGAAGGCAAGACTCCCTTCAAAATGAAACTAAAACGCCCGATTGTAGTTTTTGATATCGAATCTACGGGCATCAACGTAGCAACGGATCGAATCGTGGAAATCTGTGCAATGAAAGTGCTGCCAAGTGGTGAAACCATTATCAAAACGATTCGAGTGAATCCAACGATTCCAATTCCCAAGGAAGTATCTGAAATTCATGGTATTTATGATAAAGATGTAAAAGACCATCCTACTTTTGCCCAGATTGCCAAAGATTTAGCTGAGTTCTTCAAAGGTTGCGACATTGCAGGCTACAATTCCAATCGCTTTGACGTTCCATTATTGGTAGAGGAATTTTTGAGGGTTAACATTGACTTCAAAGGAGACAGCCGAAAATTTGTGGACGTATTGCGAATTTTTCAAAAACAGGAAAGAAGAGACTTGACTTCTGCCTACAAGTTTTATTGTGGCAAAGATTTGACCAATGCTCATAGTGCAGAAGCAGATGTGATTGCGACCTACGAAGTCTTGTTGGCACAGCTCGAAAAATACGATGAAATAGAAAACGATGTAGATTTTTTGCATGATTTTTCCAAAGATGGCAACTTTGTGGATTCGGGGCGGAGATTGGTTTTGGAAGAAGGGGTAGTCAAAATCAACTTTGGCAAACACAAAGGCAAACCTGTCGAAGAAGTCTTACGGAAAGAACCACAATACTACGATTGGATGATGCGAAGTGATTTTTTGTTGGACACCAAGCAGAAACTGACTGCCATCAAACTGAAAATGCGATTCAAGTAAGAAACAAGAAGTCGGAAGCGAGAAGCGAGACTTCAATTCTATGATTGTAAATGAAGCATATTTTTTAAAACTATTTTGACCAACTACTTAAAAATCTCCAGCTTTGTCAGACAGTATCGTTATCATTCCTACCTACAACGAGAAAGAAAACATTGCCAACATTATTGAAGCTGTTTTCGCTCTCCCTAAAGACTTTCACATCCTCATAGTCGATGATGGCTCGCCCGATGGAACGGCTGCGATTGTGCGCTCATTGATGGCAGACAAATACGGAGACTCCCTATTTATTGAGGAAAGAAAAGGGAAGTTAGGCTTGGGAACGGCTTATATTCATGGTTTTCGATGGTGCTTGCAAAAAGGCTACGAATATATTTTTGAAATGGATGCCGATTTTTCACACAATCCAAAAGATCTGGTACGACTCTATGATGCCTGTGCCAAAGATGGGGCAGATATGTCAGTGGGCTCTCGCTACATCAAAGATGGAGGTGTGGAAAATTGGCCACTTGACCGAATTCTGCTCTCCAAATATGCTTCGGTCTATGTACGTATCGTGACATGGCTACCCGTCAAGGACACAACTGCGGGCTTTGTTTGCTACACTCGCAAGGTCTTGGAAAAGATAGACCTCAATAAAATCGAATTCATCGGGTATGCTTTTCAAATCGAAATGAAATTTGCCGCCTGGCAGTTGGGCTTCAAAATCCAAGAAGTCCCCATCATTTTCACCGATAGGGTAGTAGGTGTTTCCAAAATGAGTACCTCAATCTTCAAAGAAGCCTTTTTAGGAGTAGTAGCTATGCGATGGAAGGGCTTTTTTAAGAGTTATGAATAGAGGTAGAATTTTTCCAGATTCAAAGAATCATAAAAAAAGGCGACCAACTTTTTACAGTCAGCCGCCTTCACCTTCATTCAATTCAACCTAAGTCAATCCGAAGAATGGGACATAATCAATTTCCTACTAAACCTTTATAACACTTATTCTTCTATCTTAAAACGCTTTCTTACGAAATTTCAATCGTTTTAGGTTTTGCTTCTTCTTTCACTATTTTTGGCAAACTCAAAGAAAGAATACCATTGTTGTAGTTGGCGGTAATGTCGTCGCTGTTTACATTTTCAGGCAAGTAGAAAGAACGCTTGAAGCTGGTAAAACCAAATTCTTTGCGAGTGTATTTTCTACCATTGTTTTCACCTTCATCTGTATTTTCCACTTTCTTCTCAGCAGAAATGGTCAAAACGCCTGCTTCAACATTCACATCAAAGTCGCCTTTTTCCATTCCTGGAAGAGCTACTTCAATCAAGAAATCCGCATCACTTTCTGAGATGTTTACACCTGTATGTCGGTTTGTAGTTTCAGTTGTTGGAAATTCTCCTTTGAAAAAATCATCGAAAAATTTGCCGAAAGTAGGAGCACAATGTGCATTTGCTGTTACGTTTAAGGGCATGAATTTTTTAATTCTCATGGTAATTACTATTTATGTTTGTTTAAAAATGAATTTCAATTTTTGTATTTCTCAATACACCCTTTTATAAGCAAACAGAATACCAAGTGAAAAATATTTTTTTTCGACAAGAAATTATTTTTGATGTAAGTATATGATTTTCATATTTTTATGAAAATTGTGATGATTTTAGCAAGAATTTCCAATTTTTTATGGAGTGACAAAAAAACAATGTTTATGACAAAAAGTCATTATTTGTGAATTTTGACTGACATTTTGGCTGTGTTTTTGGTTTCCTATCTGACTATAGCAATTCAATGGATGAACTTAGAAAATGAACAACAAAATTCTTTGAATTCCCATTTCCAAAGCCTAATTTTGAAGTCAAAACAACCAATCAAATGAACACCTTCAAACGAATCTTTTTAACATGCATTATCTTGGCAATGAGTGCATGTGTAACAGAAACTGCAGAAAATACGCCTTCAAAAACACCAACTCCGAAGACAGAAACAGAGGCAAAAAACCAAACGATTCAAACTGCAAATGCCAATTACCACCTATTTCATTCTAAAGCCCGACCATATTCCATGCAAATTCCAGTGGAATGGCTCATAAAAGAACATACCAAATCGGGCGCATTAACCGTAAAAGCGCCCGAAAAGCCAGATACGCTTGACTATCGAGCTACTATACAATTGAACATTCGCAAAACACGCTTAGCTTACAGCGAAGAAAGCAAACAGATGGAGCCCAAGCCAATGGAATTACAAGAAGCCCTCGACAAATATATGGAAGGTTTGCAACGGAGTTATGATGAAATGCAAGTAGAAGGAATAGATGATACCAAAGTAGGAGGGGAGATAGCCAAAGTTGCGACGTACACCTACTTGAAAAAGAGTGAGTTTGTGAACCAAGTCAAAGCGAAAACCTTCTTATTCCACCGAGATTCTGAAACGTATATTTTAAACTTCAAAGAAGAAGTATCCAATTTTGAAGCCATGCAGCCTATTTTCGAAGAAATCAAAAACAGCTTTCGATTTTAGTAACTGACCTAATTCTATAACACTTACCCCAAATTCTAAAAAACAAATTCAAATAAATCGGGTTATATTTACATCAATGTTCAAAAAGGCAATCCATATCCTCCTTGCCCTACTCATATTAGGGACTTCAATGGGCTTGACAATCAACAAACACTATTGTCAAAACCAATTGAAAGGGATGGCTGTATTCTTTCAGCCTCCAAATTGCCACGACTTAATCAAAAGTCAAAAAACATCGGGCTGCAAACACCATCAAGCCCCCAAACCAAGCTGCAAACATGCAGAAAAAGGCGACTCAAAAGGCTGTTGTAGCAATGAATCGGAATACGTCCACCTAGAAGAAAACCTAATCAGTCCTTCTATCTCACAAGACATCACCCCCGATTTTGAATGGACTGCAATCCTTCATTTCCCCTTCCATTACACCTACATTTCCTTCAATCATACCAACACAAAATACCAGCACTATTCCCCCCCGCTGCTATGTCGAGACATCACATTGTTGGTACAATCTTTCCTTTGTTGAGCATTTCCTCAAACGACAACACATTTCTTTTTATTTAGCGTGACGACAAAACTGAACGCCTGTTCAAGTCTCCTGACTTGAACGAAACCCTTGCGTGGAGTGTCCACACTCCTTATTCTATTGTTCTGCAAGTGTTTGGTGCAAGTTTTGGAACTCAAATAAGCACAATAATGACTTTATCATACGATGAATACCAACATCTGTGAAAATCTGTGCCTATCTATCAAATCTGCGATAATAGATGCTCAACAAAACAATCCGTTTTTTTCTCGAAAACAAACTTTTCGCCATACTCTTTTTAGTAGTCATGGTAGCATGGGGTTTGTCGACCGCACCCTTCAATTTTGAAGTAGGCGCACTGCCCAAAGACCCAGTCGCAGTAGATGCCATTCCAGACATTGGCGAAAACCAACAAATCGTTTTCACCAAATGGATGGGACGTTCGCCCCAAGATATCGAAGACCAAATCACCTATCCATTGACTTCCGCCTTGTTGGGAATACCAGGTGTGCGTACCATTCGGAGTAATTCCATGTTTGGCTTTTCGAGCATCTACATCATCTTCAATGACGACATAGAATTTTACTGGAGTCGTTCACGCATCCTCGAAAAACTCAATTCCCTCCCCAGCAGTCTATTACCCGATGGCGTTCAACCCACTTTAGGACCAGATGCTACCGCTTTGGGACAAATATTTTGGTACACCTTAGAAGGGCGTGACCCCGATGGAAACGTAACAGGCGGTTGGGATTTGCAAGAATTGCGAAGCATTCAGGATTTTTATGTCAAATACGGTTTGGGCGCAGCAGAAGGCGTTTCGGAAGTGGCTTCGGTCGGTGGTTTTGTCAAAGAATACCAAATAGACCTCGACCCGGATGCCCTCAAAGCCAGCAATATCACCATCCCTCAAGTCGTCAAAGCCGTCCAAAACAGCAACATTGACGTTGGCGCAAAAACAATTGAAGTCAATCGAGTAGAGTATTTTGTGAGAGGTCTGGGCTACATCAAATCGTTGGAAGATTTGGAGGAAACGGTCATTGTTGCCCGTCAAAACACACCGATTCGCATCAAAGACGTAGCGAAAGTTTATTTGGGACCAGCCACTCGTCGGGGAGCTTTGGACAAGTCGGGGGCAGAAGTCGTCGGTGGTGTCGTTGTGGCGAGATATGGGGCAAACCCATTGGAGGTCATCAACAATGTCAAAACCAAAATCTCCGAAATTGCAGGCGGTTTGCCCACCAAAACTTTGGCAGACGGAACGGTTTCGCAGGTGACAGTTGTACCTTTTTACGACCGCACCCAACTCATTCACGAAACCATCGGCACATTGGAGGAAGCCCTCTACCTCGAAATCCTCATTACCATCATTGTCGTCATCATCATGCTCCTCAATTTTCGAGCATCTTTGTTGGTGTCAGGATTGTTGCCCATTGCCGTTTTGATGTGCTTCATTGCCATGCGTTATTTCGGAGTAGATGCCAATATCGTGGCCTTATCGGGTATAGCGATTGCGATTGGAACGATGGTCGACATGGGCATTGTCTTATGTGAGAACATTTTAGAGCGATTGAAGCAAGCCGATGAATCAGAGGACAAATTGGAGGTTGTTTATCGAGCCACTACCGAAGTTGCCTCTGCCGTCATTACAGCCGTAGCCACGACCATCATCAGTTTTTTGCCCGTTTTCACAATGGTCGCAGCCGAAGGAAAACTGTTTCGCCCATTGGCTTTCACCAAAACCTTTGCGCTTTTGGCTTCCATAATAGTAGCGGTTATTTTAATTCCACCATTCGCCCACTGGCTTTTTGGCTTCAAAATCAAAACCCCAAAATTTCTGCAATCCAAAAAAATCAATACTGATACCAATACCTCAATATCGAATACCCAATATCCAATATCCAACCCCCAATCTAAATGGAAAATTTCTCCATTAACGATTCTCAACTTTTTAGTGGCGCTATTAGTAGCCTACTTTTTGACCCAAAAATGGATGCCTTTAGGCGTAAACAACAGCCTACTCATCAATTTCTTTTTCGTCAGTTTACTCATTGCAGCAATACTTGCTTTCTTCCAAATGGTCATTCATTTTTATGAAAACATCCTCCGGTTTTGCTTGCGCTTCAAATGGTTGTTTTTGCTCCTACCCATTTTCATCATTTATGTAGGCTTCTCCATTTTCCAAAAAACAGGACGAGAATTTATGCCCTCTTTAAATGAAGGTTCGTTCCTCCTCATGCCCACTTCAATGCCACATTCGGGCATGGAAGAAAACTTGGAAGTCTTGAAAATGTTGGACATGGCTGCAACCTCCATTCCCGAAGTCGAAACCGTTGTCGGCAAATTGGGGCGTGTAGAATCCGCCTTAGACCCTGCTCCTATTTCGATGTACGAAAATGTCATCAACTATAAAACCGAATACAAAACCAACGAAAATGGTCAACGCATCCGCTTCAAAGTCGACGAACGAGGCAAATACCTGCAAGACGAAAAGGGCGAATTGATACCCGACTCCAATGGAAAATATTTTAGACAATGGCGAGACGAAATCCAAAGTCCAGACGACATCTGGCAAGAAATCGTCAAAGCTACCAAACTCCCAGGCGTAACCTCTGCTCCCAAATTGCAGCCCATCGAAACCCGATTGGTCATGCTCCAAACGGGAATGCGTGCGCCAATGGGCATCAAAGTCAAAGGTTCTGATTTGCAAACCATCCAAGACTTTGGGCTGCAATTGGAGTCGGCATTGAAGGAAGTCGAGGGCGTAAAATCACAAGCCGTTTTTGCGGATAGAATTGTCGGCAAACCCTATTTAGAAATTGACTGGAACAGAGCAGAATTGGCACGTTATGGTTTGACCATCAAAGAAGCACAGCAATATGTAGAAGTCGCCATTGGAGGTATCAGCCTTTCGCAAAGCGTGGAAGGGCGAGAACGTTATCCGATTCGGGTACGCTATCCGAGGGCTTTGCGGGATTCACCTGCTGCCATCGAAGACATGCTGATTCCCACACCTTCGGGAACGGAAATTCCTTTAAGTGAATTGGGCGAAATTCTCTACGAACAAGGACCACAAGCCATCAAAAGTGAGGACAGTTTTTTGGTGGGTTATGTGCTGTTCGACAAATTGGAGAGTTTTTCGGAAGTTGAAGTTGTGGAGAATGGACAGCAGTATTTGGAGCAGCAAATTGAAGCTGGAAAAATCACCGTACCTGCGGGCATCAGCTACCGTTTTGCAGGAAACTACGAAAATCAGGTCCGTGCCTCTAAACGTTTGAGTGTGGTCATGCCTTTGGCTTTGATGCTCATTTTCTTGATTCTCTACCTCCAATTTCGGTCAGTTCCTTTGTCGCTCATGGTTTTTTCGGGCGTTGCAGTGGCTTTTGCAGGGGGCTTTATCATGATTGGATTGTACAGCACGGATTGGTTCATGAACTTTGATTTGTTCGGAATCAACATGCGTGATATGCTTCAAATTCAAACGATTAACCTAAGTGTTGCCGTTTGGGTGGGTTTCTTGGCTTTGTTCGGAATTGCTACGGACGATGGTGTTTTGGTCGGCACGTATTTACAACATTCCTTCAAAGAGAACGAACCTAAAACGGTAGCCGAGATTCGGGATGCAGTCGTTGAAGCGGGCAAACGTCGGGTGCGCCCTGCAATGATGACCACCGCCACTACAATTTTGGCTTTGCTGCCTGTTTTGACTTCTACCGGTCGAGGGGCAGACATCATGATTCCAATGGCGATTCCTTCTTTTGGAGGGATGGTGATTCAGATGATTACGATGTTTACGGTGCCTGTATTGTATGCGATTTGGATGGAGACGAAACTGAAATTGAAAGCGTAAACTTTGCCAACAGTCGAAGACTTTGGCAACAGTTGAAGCGGTGGTCGGTCGTTCAACTGTTGGCAAGGTTGATAACCGTTGCCAAAGTTTCAATATTTAAGACAAAAGCTCCAACGGAGCGATATATGATAACATTGGGCGAAAGCCCTATGAAAAAAGAGAAATGAAACAACTTCAAATATTCATCATCACCCTGCTAAGTATTTGTTCGCAAACCATCTATGCACAAGAGCTAGAAGACTACCTACAAATAGCCATCCAAAACCACCCCCAACTAAAAGCCATTGACTACGAGGTGAAATCTGAACTCCAAAAAATACCACAAGTCACCGCCCTACCAGACCCCGAAGTAGGCGGAGGCGTGTTTTTATTGCCCGTCGAAACGAGAGTCGGACCACAAAGATTGCGATTATCAGCCAGCCAAATGCTTCCGCCAAAAGGCAATCGAACCGCCAAAGCCGAAGCTGTGACTGCAATGGCAAAAGCCAAAGAGCAAACATTGGAGGTGGTGAAAAATCAGTTGTTTTACCAACTCAAACAAATCTGGTACGAACGCTATGAAGCCAAAGAAACCATTGAAGTGCATCGGGAAAATTTGGAATTGTTGGAGACTTTTGAGCAGTTGGCATTGATAAAATTTGAAGCAGGATTGGGAAGCATGACTAACGTTTTGAGGGTGCAAATGGAGAAGAACAAGGTGAATACTGAAATCGAAAATTTGCAGGATAAACTGCAATTTCTGCAAGTGAAGTTCAACCAAATTTTGAATCAAGATGCTCAAACATCTATTGCGATTCCCGACACGATTCCATTGAAGGAAATCATTGAAGGACAAGACCTTTTAGCCGAAAAAATCAAAAACCAAAATCCCGCTTTGCAGCAATTCCAGCTTCAACAAGAAGCTATTCAACAGCGCATCAAAGTGGAAGAATGGGCATTCAAACCGAGCTTTGGCGTGGGCTTAGAATATGCCATGACAGGCAAGCGAAAGGATATGGACGTGGAGGGAAATGGCAAAGATATGTTGATGCCGAAAGTGATGGTGAAATTGCCTTTGTTCAAATCAAAATACGAGGCTGCGGTCAAGGAACAAGAATACAAAATATTGGCATTGAAGGAAAAAGAAAAAGATGTGAGCCTTCAATTATTAACCGCCTTAGAACGAGGTTTCACCGAATACCGAACCGCTGAACGCCAAATTGCGCTTTTTCGAGAGCAAATAGATTTGGCAGAACGTGCGCTGGATTTGTTGGTGACGGTGTATAGTACTGACAATAAGGACTTTGAGGAATTGTTGCGAATGGAACGGCAAATATTAAATGACCAACTGGCAATCTTGAAAGCACAAAAAGATGGCAATATTGCCGTGGCTTTCATTGAATCTCTTTATACTTACTAAATTTACAAAAAGTAGAAAATATTTTTCTTAACCAAATACAAGCAAGAGAATGAAAAAATTTACAAGTGTATGTTTATTAATGATTTGCAATCTGCTTTTTTGCAGTATGGAATTATTGGCTCAATGCTCGACGGAAGAAGCGACTATTGACATTACCATCAAACCCGACAATTGGGGCTCAGAAATTTCTTGGTCACTCACCGATTTTCAGACCCAGCAAGAATACGCATCTGGAGGGCCTTACTTTGATAACAATTTGTTGACTATTAATAGAGAGGTATGTGTGCCACTGAATGCCTATGTCACCTTCACCATATACGATGTATATGGCGATGGAATCTGTTGTGGACAAGGAGATGGCTACTACCGAGTCAGAGCAAATGACATTATAGTGGCAAGCGGTGGACAATATGGAACGGAAGAAGTTAGCAGTTTTTTAGCTCCTCCTGCCGAATTTGATGCAGGTTTAACCGCAATCACATCTGCCTCTTACACCGATTTGGGTGAAATCTTCATAAAAGGCAGTGTCAAAAATTTTGGAACGCAAGAGATAAACAGCCTTGACATTACCTACAATGTTGGCAATGGAGAAGTAACCGAAACGATTAGCGACCTTGCCATAGCACCTTTGGAAACCTATAGCTTTGTCCACCCAACTGCTTGGAATCCAACGGTGACAGGCACTTATAGTTTGACAGTTTGGACAGGAAATGTCAATGGAATGGAAGATGCAAACGAGTTGGACAATTTAGACTTCAAAACCATTGTCATCAACGAACCGATACCTGACCGAATGGACGAATATTTGGCATGTGACTATGAATTCGAGACGATTGCATTGGCGAGTGATGGATTGAAAAGCCCGACCGACTTGGATTTTCATCCCGAAAATACCCGCTCTGAATTGTGGATCATCAACCGAGAAACAGAAAATGCTGGAGGAAGTACCGTCACCATTTTCAATGCAGGCACACCTGAACAAACAGAAGTTCCTTTAAAAGACGAAAACGCTTGGCACTTTATGTCACTTCCCACTGCATTGGCTTTTGGCGACAACGGCAATTGGGCTTCAAGCCCTGGCGTGCAAGATGCCAATCATTCGGGTGGAACCTTTACTGGTCCAACCTTGTGGTCGGCAGATTTGGACATTTATCCAGTACAGGATGATTTGAATGGCAGTCACTTAGACATGCTACATGGAAGCCCAATGTCTATGGGAATCGCCCATGAAGTGGACAATGTATATTGGGTTTTTGACAGTTGGAACAACGACATCTGCCGCTACGATTTTGGCGACCCACACGTTCCTGGAGGTGATGACCACTCTGACGGAAAAATATGGCGTTACCCAGAATTAGGTATCAAACGCTTGAATGATACGACACCAAGTCACTTGGATTTGGACAAAGAAACAGGCTGGCTTTACATCGTCGACAATGGCAACAATCGAATCCTTAGAATGAACATCCATTCTGGGAACGAAAAAAACAACTTAGCCCTCATCAATGAAGCTCTTGCCGAACACAAAGAATACGAAAATGTGAATTGGGAAATTTACCTTACCGAAGGTTTTGTGCGTCCTTGTGGTATAGATTACTTCAATGGCAAACTCATCGTGACGGACAATGCCAACGGCGACATCATTATATACGACACGACACAAGGCACACCTCAAGAAATCAACCGAATCTACACCAACGAATCGGGCATTATGGGCGTAAAAGTAGGTCCTGATGGCAAGATTTGGTATGTCAATCGCACCCGAAACCAAGTGATGAGAATCAATACACAGCTCATTGCTTCTGTTAGTAATATGCCCGAAGCCATCTGTCAAGGTGAGGAATTTACAACCATTCAAATCGAAGGAAGCAGTACAACTACCTTCAATGTATATGACGAAGCAGGCGAATTGGTTCAAGAAGGAATGGAAGCAGGAACAGATACTTTTATCCCCGACTTTGATAGCAGCATTCCAGGTATTTACAACTTTGAAGTACGACCTGCAATTGATGCAAGTTGCGAAAAAACAGTAGCTACTTTCAGCTATGAAGTATGGGAAACGCCAACGGTGGACAATGTTTTGTTTGGTCAAACGGACGGACAAACCCAAGTTGAAATCGTTCCTTTTGGCGGTTTAGCCCCCTATCAAGTTTCTTTAGATGGCGGTGAGACTTTTTCGGAATCGGGCGTTTTGACACTGGACATTGATTACGATGCAGAGTATGAGGCGGTTATTATGGATGCAAATGGCTGTACCTCCGAGCCTTCAACCATATTCTTATCAACGGATATCGAAAATCCATTAACCAACAACAATATCCAACTTCAATATGTCGCCGCACAAAACAGCGTTTTGGTGAAAATGCAAGACAGTAGCAACATCCAAAACCTGCAATTGATGGTGACAGATTTGTTGGGCAGAACCATTGTACGCCAATCCTTGAATACTGGCAGCGAACAGTTTATCTCTGTTCCTTCCATTGCAACAGGGATTTACATCATCAGTGTAGAAAGCCCAACGCATAAAATAGCGAAGAAGGTGTTTGTGAATTAGAAATAGCAATTTTTGTATTGTCGAATGATTGGTCTTTGAGAAATATTTTGTGGTTTCATAGTTAGTAAATACATCCCCCTCCCCACCTTCAAAGGGGGAATTCACGCCAAAACTCCCCCTTTGAAGAGGGCAGGGGGGATGTTAAGCAAGGTGTGTAAATAGCCTACTCGAAGAATTAAATTTTGAAGAACAACCATTCGACGATACATTATTAAATCTATCAAAAAATACAAAATGAACAAAATCAAAAACATACATTTCCTTCAAATCACCGCTTATTGCCTGGTTGCACTAACACTTTGGAGCTGTCAACCTTCTACTACTTCAAAAGAAGAAAAGGCTACGCCTAAAGCCTTCAACATAGAACTACAAACCACAGACAACCCTGCTACTGAAAAAAGCGGAATGTCCAATCTATTCACTTCAAAATCAGGCAACACCTATCTTTCGTGGATAGAACACCCCAACGATTCATTGGCAATATTAAAGTACGCAAAATGGGAAAACGGCAGTTGGAGTGAAGCAAATACGATTGCAGAGGGAACAGATTGGTTTGTCAATTGGGCGGATTTTCCTTCCATCGTAGAAGCTGAAGACGGACGGCTGGCAGCGCATTGGCTACAAAAAAGAGCCGCAGGGACTTATGATTATGATGTCAAAATCACCCAATCATTGGACGATGGTAAATCTTGGAATGAAGCTTTTCTTCCTCATACAGATGGCATCGCTGCCGAACATGGTTTTGTAAAGATGGTATCAAGCCCTGACAACCAAATATTTGTCACTTGGTTGGATGGTCGAAATACCAAAGGCGAAGGACACGAAGCAGAAGGACATTTCGACCACGGACATGGACACGGAGGTGGAGCAATGACCCTTCGCACTGCCTCCTTCAATGCACAAGGCAAACTAACAGCCGAAGCCGAGTTGGACACAAAAGTTTGTGATTGTTGCCAAACCGATGCCGCCCTGACTGCAAGGGGTGAAATCGTGGTGTATCGAGACCGACTGGAGGAAGAAATCAGAGATATTTCCATCGTCCGAAAAGTCAATGACGAATGGACCGCACCCAAAAGAGTAGCAGAAGACAATTGGAAAATTGGTGGTTGCCCAGTCAATGGACCTGCCGTTGCAGCCGATGGCGAAAATGTGGCAGTGGCTTGGTTTACCATGGATGGCGAAAAACCACAAGTGAAAGTGGCTTTCTCCAACAACAGCGGTGAAACCTTCCTTGAAGCATCACAAATAGACGATGGCGACCCGCTTGGTAGAGTAGCCATCAACTGGATAGATGAGGACAAAACGCTGGTGACATGGGTAGAGCAAACAGGAAAAACAGCAGTAATCAAAGCAGTTGTCATCAATTCAAAAAGCGAACAAAGCGAGCATTTCACCCTGACCGACATCAGCCCAAAAAGAAGCAGTGGTTTTCCTGTGACAGCAAAATTGGCGGACAATAAAATATTGTTGTCGTGGACAAATGTGGGAGAGTCATTGAAAGTGGAAACGGGAGTTTTAACTATAGAGACAAAGCAATAAATTTTGTTCTTAGAAGGAAACCCACCCCCGCCCCTCCCAAGAGGGGAGTTAGAATACGTTCAACTGTGAAAAATTCCCTTCTTGGGAGGGGTTAGGGGTGGGTTCCAACGCATTGTTAATTAAAAATAAATCATAGAAAAAAAATATGAATTGCTCTAAAAACATACAAATCCTTCTAATCCTATTGAGCCTGCCCGTCATAGCATTTGCTCAAAACAAAGCAATCCAAAAAACGGCTGCCTATTGTGCATTCGACCAAGTGACACAGCAAAACGAAGCATTTCAAGACTTCAATAAGCGAGTCCAATCACAAGTTGAAGTATTAGAAGCCAACTGGAATGAAGCACAAAAAGACAACCACATCAAAACAATTCCAATAGTCGTGCATGTGATTCACGATGGAGGTACAGAAAATATTTCGATGGAACAGATTGAAAGCCAAATTGAGGTGCTGAACAACACTTTTCGGAAAGTAAGCGGAACAAATGGCGATGCAGATGGGGTAGATACCGAAATTCAGTTTGCTTTGGCTCGAAAAAATCCAAATGGACGCTGTACAGATGGCGTAGTAAGAGTACAATCGCCTTTGACCATGCACCAAAATTCAGAGCGTCATTTGTTGGCACAACTCAGTCGTTGGGATGCAAGACATTATTTGAATGTGTATGTGGTACGACGGATAGGAACAGGAAGCACTTTGGGCTATGCCGCTTTCCCTGGCGGACCTTTGGAGTCAGATGGTATCGTGGTGGCACACAATGTTTTCGGCACGATGGGAACAGCAGGTGTAAATACAACAGGTCGAACTACGGTTCATGAAATTGGTCATTGGCTCGGGCTTTTTCACCCCTTTCAAGATGAAGGCTGTGGTGAGGATATCTGCACATCGGGTGACCGAGTTTGTGACACGCCTCCACAAACGGAGGCTTTCTTTGGCTGCCCCCAAAATTCCAACAGTTGCCACAACGACAATCCCGACCTCAACGACCCAATTCGCAACTACATGAACTACACCGATGATGTCTGTCAAGACGAATTTACTTACGGTCAAAAACTACGAATGCACGCTGCTTTGATTTTGGAGCGTCCCAATACATGGTCACCGACCAACCTAATGAATACAGGAATCAACGATGAAAGCCTACCCGAAATATGCGGTGTTGTCGCTGATTTCGTGACGCTTACGCCTAAAATATGTGTTAGCAACAGTATCCAATTCCACGACCGTTCTTTGAATGAAGTGACGACTTGGCAATGGATTTTCACTGGTGGAACACCTGCAACTTCAGTGGAGGTGAACCCTATAGTGACCTATAATGCAACAGGTACTTACAAAGTCGGTTTGGCGGTTTTTGATGCCGATAACCAAGTGGATTATTTTGAAATCGACAACTATATTGAGGTAGAAGAACCTGGCATAGGCAGAGCTTTGGCTTTTGGCGAAGATTTTGAAACGGGTGATTTTTCGGACGAAATACAGATTTTGAATCCCGACAAGGGCATCACTTGGGAAGTCAGTGATACGGCAGCGTATGAGGGCAGTTATTCCATCAAAATCAACAATATGATTAACACCAATTATGGACAACTGGATGAAATCGTGTTGCCGTTTTTTGATTTGACTTCAACGGTTGAAAATCCCTTTTTGCGCTTTCATTGGGCGTATGCACCATCTCACAATATTTTTTCGGATGAATTGGTAGTATCGATTTCTACCGATTGTGGAAGCACTTTTGAAACGCTCCGCTACTTGTCGGGAAATACACTTGCGACTGCTCCTCTCCAAACAACTCCTTTTGCACCGACTGATAATCAATGGGAAACGGCAAACATCAGTTTGAGTACCTACAAAGACGAGTCTTATGTCCTTATCAAAATTACCAATGTCACCGATGGCGGCAATAACCTGTACTTGGATGAAATCTATGTGGGGGATGGGAGTTTGCCGACAAGCATTGAAGATGCCGAATTGCAGGCTGCAATAACTGTTTTCCCAAATCCAAGCAGTGGTTTTTTGCAGGTTCAGTTGCCTTTTTCGGCTTCAAAAAATATGTCGCTGACGGTTACGGATATTCATGGCAAAATGGTATTGCAGCAAGATTTTGAGGCTATCGAAGTACTGCAATTGGATACAAGAGATTTTTCCAAAGGGCTGTATTTATTGAAGATAGAAATGGATGGGAATGTGGCAGTTGAGAAATTTTTGGTGGAGTAAAAATGTCACCTGTTCAAGTCAAGAGACTTGAACAGGCGAATCAAAAAAGTAAAACAAAACAAAATGTATATGAACAAATCAATCATCATCACAGCAATAGCAACCCTCATTTTGGGTATAGGCATCGGCTTTCTAATTTTTGGTAGAAGCGGTGGCAGTACTACAATGAATGGGCATGAACACGAACACGATTTGCAGCCTACTATTGGCGCAGAGGGCGAAACGATTTGGACGTGTTCGATGCACCCACAAATTCGCCAAAATGAGCCAGGAGATTGTCCGCTTTGTGGAATGGATTTGATTCCATTGGAAGAAGGAAGTAGCGACAACCCTATACAATTGACCATGACTCCTGATGCAGTCAAATTGGCGAATATTCAGACTACAGTGGTGGGGCAAAAAATGGCTGGAAGTGCTGCAATGCAAGGGGATAATGAGGGCAAAGAACTGCTATTAACAGGCAAGGTGAAAATGGATGAGACTTTGAGCAGTACACAGACGGCGCACGTAGGCGGAAGGATTGAAAAACTGTATGTCAATTCGGAAGGGGAAACGATTCGCAAGGGACAAAAAATCGCTTCGGTGTATTCACCCGAATTGGTGGCGGCTCAAAAGGAACTCTTTGAAGCCAAAAAACTGCAAAATCGACTACCTGCGCTTTATGAGGCGGCTAAGAACAAGCTGCAATTGTGGAAGATTCCAGTGAGTACGATTCGAGAAATTGAACAGAGAGGTGTGGTGAAAACAGAGATTGACATTTTTGCGGATGTAGGCGGTACGGTGATGCGAAAGATGGTGAACTTGGGCGACCACATCAATACGGGAAGTGCCATGTTTGAGGTCATGAATTTGAGCAAAGTGTGGGTATTGTTTGATGTCTATGAAAAGGATTTGCAGTGGATTCGGAAAGGCGACATCATCGAATTTAATGTGGCTGCTATGCCCGAAAAAACCTTCAAAGCTTCGATTACTTTCATTGACCCTTTCATCAATCCTCAAACGAGGGTCGCAACGGTGCGTGTGGAAATTGGCAGTCAAGGCGGAAAATTGAAGCCCGATATGTTTGCCAAAGGAGTTCTGAACACCAAGCCTTTGCCTAAAAATACGGCGACTGCA
This sequence comes from Bacteroidia bacterium, assembly GCA_030427245.1. Lineage (GTDB taxonomy): Bacteria > Bacteroidota > Bacteroidia > Chitinophagales > UBA2359 > JAUHXA01. Next base: position 53,951 of record JAUHXA010000008.1, read on the forward strand.
AAAAGCGATGACAAAACGCCTTTGACCGTTCCCAAAACTGCCATTTTGTGGACAGGTAAGGAGTCGGTGGTTTATGTCAAAAATCAGGAAATGGACGTGCCTACTTTTGAGTACCGAGCCATCAAATTGGGCGCAAGTTTGGGTAATGCATACATAGTGGAAAGTGGATTGGAGGCAGGCGCAGAGGTGGTGACAAATGGTGCATTTAAGATTGATGCTTCGGCTCAATTGAACAACAAGGCGAGCATGATGAACAAGCAAGTGGCGATTAAAAACGAAACAATGTCAAACGACGATGTGGTCGTCAAAGTACCTGACTACCAATCGGAAACGCCCACAAGCTTCAAAACTCAATTGGGCGCAACTGCTGATGCTTACCTCCAATTGAAGGATGCGCTGGTGGCTACGGATTTTGAAGCGGCAAAGTTGGCGAGTGTGGCATTGAAGGAGGCGATGGACAAAACGGATATGATGTTATTGAAAGGGGAGGCGCATACTTATTGGATGCAGCAGTTGAATGCCATAAATGCTCATTTGGATTTGCTGCAAGAAGCGGAAGATGTGGAAGAACAGCGCAAGCAGTTTTCCAGTATTTCGGATATGCTGACGGTGATGGTTAAGGCTTTTGGCATTGAAGGGAGTGACTTGTATGTGCAGTTTTGCCCGATGGCTTTTGACAACAATGGAGGGTTTTGGTTGAGCGATGTGGCGCAGGTTCGGAATCCTTATTTTGGGGATAAGATGATGAAATGTGGGGTGGTGAAGGATACGATTGGGAGGTGAGGAGTAGGAATTATACCTGCCCGTTCAAGTGTCCACACTTGAGCGAAATTCATTGTGCAAGTCTCCAGACTTGTCAGTAAATCCTAAGGAGTGAGGACACTCCAAACAAGGGTTTTGTTCAAGTCTGGAGACTTAAACAGGCATAAAAAATAGGTTGATTTTCAACAAAAAACAATCAAATGGACAGCATAACACAAGCAGCATTAGGAGCAGCAGTTGGAGAAGCAATTTTGGGCAAAAAAATTGGCAACAAAGCACCGATTTTGGGCGCAATCATTGGGACGATTCCGGACTTAGATGTGCTGCTTGTGCCATTATTTGATAGTTTTCAGAGAATCAGCATACATCGAGGTTACAGTCATTCCATATTGTTTTGTGTGTTGGGGGCATTTTTATTTGCCTACCTACTCCGCAAATCGAAATGGACAAAGGAAGTAGCTTATCCTAAGTTATGGTTTTTCAGCTTTTTGACTTTGTTCACACATGTATTGCTGGATGCGTTTACGAGCTACGGAACTCAGTTGTTTCTGCCATTTACGGATTGGCGGGTGAGTTTCGACAGCATCACAGTTATAGACCCTATTTATACTGTACCACTTTTATTGGGACTTGGAGCGAGCCTATATTTTTACAAGCCTTCAGACAAAAAACGAGGGATGTGGAATCGAGTTGGATTGATAGTCAGTTCGCTTTATCTCATGTTTACCTTGGCTAATAAACAACACATAACCAATGTATTCAGCACACAATTAGAGAAACACAACATGCCTTTTTTTCGGATGCTGACCGTGCCTGTAAGCGCAGGCAACCTTGTTTGGTATGGGGTAGCGAAAGACAAAACACATCTGCATATTGGTAAGTATTCAATGCTTGAGCGCAATGAGATAGAATTTGAATCTTTTCCCATTAATGAGCAATTGCTCGGTGATTTGAATGAACAGCTAATAGACAGATTAAAATGGTTTGCACAAGGATTTTATACAGTTGCAGAAAAAGATGGAAAGATTCGACTCTACAATATGCAGTGCGATATGCAGGGAATCCGAAAATTTGGTGATTACAAAGCACCAACAGCTTTTTACTACGAAATCACACCACAAGAAGGTGGAGCGTATGAATTGGAATCAGGAATGCATACGGAAACAATAAATGAATAATAAAATGAACACTAGAGAATTTGAATATATCAGCAGTCAATTTTCGGAAGACTCACAAAGCTTCAATAAAGGGGCATTTATTTACTTACCCGAACAAGTCGTCAAAAACGTTTTTCTGGTTCACGAAGGAATCGTAAAGATTGGCTACTACAACAGCCGCAATGACAGCGTCACAAAAGCAATACTCTACAAGGGAGATGTGTTCAATGTGCCTCGTTTGCTGCAAAAAGAAGCTGCTGCCAACTATGCAGAAGTTATCAGCACTACCGCTAAGATTTCGACCATGAGCAGCACCGAATTTTGGAGAAAAATCAAGGATGATGTCGAGTTTCAATACCAAATTATGAGTTCTTTAACCCAAAGAGTTACAGAATTGGAAAAAAGGTGGATGTGGATTACGAGCTTGTCAATAGAGAAAAGGGTCATTGCCTTTATTGTGGATATGGGACTTCGGGAAGGCAAAAGGGTAGGCTTTGAAACGATGGTGGAAAATCCGTTCACCCACTCAGAAATCGGCAAATTCATTGGGTCTTCTCGCCAAACTGTCACAACTACGCTCAATCGGTTGCAGGAGAAAAATCTGATTTACTACAACCGCAAGAAAATATTGATTCGAGATTTGAAAAAGCTTCAATCGAGTATTTGTTAATAATAATAGAACGATTATTTAAACCGTCCATTCTCAATAAATTGTTTAAGCTAAAAATAATACCTCATGGAAAATCATCACAAACACGAGCACCATTCAAAAAAAGAAAACAAACACGAGTCACACAATAACCATCAAAATCATGATGAACATCAGCATCACCAAAAAAAAGAAAACAAACACGGTGGACACGAACACGATGGACATGAGAATCATCACGACCACCATCGAATGATGATTGAAGACTTCAAAAAACGATTTTGGGTTTCGCTCATTTTGAGTATTCCCGTCGTCGTTCTATCTCCCATGATACAATCCTTATTGGGCTACGAACTCACTTTTTCAGGACATCTGTATGTCATTTTTGCCCTGTCCAGCATCGTCTTTTTCTACGGTGGGTTTCCGTTTTTGAAGGGCATGGTAGAAGAATTGAAGAAAAAGGAAGCGGGCATGATGACTCTCATTGCAGTAGCGATTATTGTGGCATACACTTATAGCAGTGCAGTCGTTTTTGGCTTGGCAGGAAAAATGTTCTTTTGGGAATTGGTCACACTGATAGACATTATGTTAGTGGGGCATTGGATAGAAATGAAGTCCGTTTTGGGAGCTTCAAAAGCATTGGAACTATTGGTGGAAATGATGCCATCAGAAGCGCATTTGGTTTTGGACAGTGGCGAAATCAAGAGTATTCCACTGCAAGAATTGAAGAAAGGAGATGTCATTCTCATCAAATCCAGTGAAAAAATTCCTGCCGATGGAATGATTGTAGAGGGCGAAAGCTATGTCAATGAATCCATGCTCACAGGCGAATCCAAACCCGTCCAAAAAAGCAAGCACGATGAAGTAATCGGAGGCGCAATCAATGGCAATGGTTCGCTGAAAGTCAAAGTCGAAAACACAGGCGAAGATTCTTATCTAAATAAGGTCGTCAATATGGTGAAAGAGGCGCAAAAAACGAAGTCGAAAACCCAAAACTTGGCGAATACGGCTGCAAAATGGCTCACAATTATCGCTCTCACCGCAGGCTTTGGCACACTCTTTACTTGGCTCGTTTTGGGCAAGGAGTTTGTATTTGCATTGGAGCGAATGGTCACAGTGATGGTCATTTCTTGCCCTCATGCTTTGGGCTTGGCGATTCCTTTGGTGGTTGCTATTTCCACCGCTTTGTCTGCTCAAAATGGCTTGCTGATTCGCAACCGAACGGCTTTTGAAAATTCTCGAAAAATATCTGCCGTAGTATTTGATAAAACGGGAACACTCACCAAAGGAGAGTTTGGAGTGAGTCGTTTTGAATCAATCAAAGAAGGGGAATACACTGCAAAAGAAGTCCTGCAACTGGCAAGTGCTTTGGAGCAAAATTCGGAGCATCCCATAGCGATGGGCATTATGCGAAAAGCAAAAGAAGCGGGCATTCAAGTTCCTCAAACACAAAACTTTGAAGCCATCACAGGCAAAGGCGTACAAGCGCAAGTAGAAGGAAAATCCGTCAGTGTGGTCAGTCCCAACTACTTGAAAGACAAAGGCATTCCTATTCCAGACCATGCTTTTTCGGACAGTGCCGAAACAGTTGTTTTTGTATTGGTCGATGACAATCTGGTGGGATTCATCGCCTTGGCAGACGAAATCAGACCAGAATCAAAAGCTGCAATCGACACCTTGAAAAAGAACAACATTAAGGTCTATATGGCAACGGGCGACAACGAAATGGTGGCGAAAGTTGTGAGTGACAAGTTGGGTTTGGATGGCTTTTATGCAGAGGTATTGCCGCATGAGAAAGTCGATATTGTAAACAAACTGCAATCAAAAGGAGAATTTGTGGCAATGACAGGCGATGGAGTCAACGATGCACCTGCTTTGGCGAATGCAGATGTGGGAATTGCAGTAGGTTCGGGAACGGATGTCGCCGCCGAAACTGCCGATATTATTTTGGTGAATAGCAATCCAAAAGATATTGCCAAGTTGATATTGTTTGGCAAAGCGACCTATCAAAAAATGATTCAAAACTTGGTTTGGGCAACAGCCTACAATGCCTTAGCAATTCCATTGGCTGCAGGAATTTTGTATCCGACCTTCATGCTAAGTCCTGCGGTTGGAGCCGTATTGATGAGTTTGAGTACTGTTGTTGTAGCGATTAATGCACAGTTATTGAAGCGCAAGATGAAGGAGGAATAAATTATCGCAAAACAAAATATTGGTTTGTACGACACTTGACCAAAAAATACAGATTTGACGAATATTTGCCTTCATTTTACTGTTATTTTGAGGACACTACAAACCTATTTAACTTATCACAATTCAATTATTCAATAAAATTTTTATTTAATATGAAACATTGTTACACACTTATTTTTGCATGTTTATTTATTAGTCTAAGCAGTTTTGCTCAGAATAGTATTCAACTCAATATTCACCACAAGTTGGGAGATGACGCTTTTGTGATGCAAACAGAAGCCACCAATAACATTGGGAATCAATTTAATGTTAGGCGATTAGAATACTACATTTCCGAAATCTCTATTGTCCACAATGGCAATATCGAAACAAAAATTGACGATTTATGGGTATTGGCAGATGCTGGTGACGGTACAACTGTTGTGGATTTAGGAATGCACAATATAGATGCTATTCATGGTATTAAGTTCCACATTGGAGTCGACGAAGCCCACAATCACGCAGACCCTGCAAGCTATCCAAGTGACCATCCTTTGGCTCCAAAATTTCCGAGTATGCACTGGGGGTGGGCTGCGGGCTATCGCTTTTTAGCCTATGAAGGAAATGGAGGAGAAAACCTCAATCGCAATTGTGAATTACATGGTTTGGGAGACAACAATTACTTCCAAACAGTTGTAAATGCGGAGATTACTGCTGAAAATAATGAGATAGTTCTCAATTTGGATGCAGACTATACTCGTATTTTGGAGGACATTAATGTTAGTTCAGGTGTTATTGTTCATGGCGATTATGCACAAGCACAAAAAGCCCTTCAAAACTTTAGAGATTTTGTATTCAGTGTTTCGGAAGAGGCAACTTCAATTGTAGATTTTAGTGAAATCAACAGCTTTGATTTATACCCAAATCCTGCAAATGTAGGAAGCACATCTATTTCCATCAATGCAACACAAGACCTTCAATATCAAGTAATCGTTTACGATGTGTTGGGTCGTAAAGTCCAATCTTTGAAGGATGTAAGAAGCAATACGCCAACTGCTTTGAAATTGGAAACGGCTGGTTTGTATATTGTTAGTTTGGTGAAAGAAGGACAGTCGGTTATTACTAAAAAATTACAAGTAAACTAACTAAATAGTGGAGTGGTGACTGGTGGTTTTGTAGTAACTTAAAAAGCCAGTCACCTATCGCTAACTAATCAATTATTGTTTAATCTTTATATGAAATGGTTCTGCTTTCTTTTGATGGTACTTCTGGTACTTTCCTGTCAAGACGAAGGGGAAATAGAACCATTGTATCTACCTGATTTGATGGAAATTCCAAAAGGTTTTCCAGCAGTCATTGCACCCGAAGGAAACGAATTTACCCAAATACGTTGGGAATTGGGAAAAAAGCTATTTTTTGACCCCATTCTGTCGGCGGATTCTTCTATTAGTTGTGCCAGTTGCCATCATCCGCAGTTGGCATTTAGTGACAATCTACCATTTAGTTTGGGAGTAGGTGATGCCATCGGAACACGTAATGCTTCGCCTTTGGCAAATGTAGCCTATCATCCCTATTTCACTCGGGAAGGAGGCGTGCCTACTTTGGAAATGCAAATATTTGTGCCGATTCAAGAACACAATGAATTCAATTTCAATATTTTATTGATTGCAGAGCGATTAAAGCAAAATGCTGAATATGTGAACATGGCGCAAAAAGCTTACGAAAGAGAACCCGATGCCTTTGTCATTACCCGTTCGTTGGCTTGTTTTGAAAGAAGTTTATTGAGCGGATACAGTCCCTACGACCAATACCAAAACTATGCTAAAACAGATGCGCTTTCAGAAGCTGCAATCAACGGAATGAGCCTCTTTTTTGGAGAACGCACCAATTGCAGCACCTGTCATAGCGGCTTCAATTTCACCAACTACGCTTTTGAAAACAATGGTTTGTATGAGGATTATCCTGATGAAGGCAGATTTCGATTGACGAGCGATGAAGCAGATAGAGCTTTGTTCAAAGTGCCAAGTTTGCGAAATATCGAATTGACCGCACCCTATATGCACGATGGTTCGATGCAAACTTTGGAGGCAGTAATAACTCATTATCAGTCAGGTGGCAAAAATCACCCTCATAAAAGCGAACTATTGAAGCCCATGAATTTGACTGCAAAAGAACAACAAGAATTGATTGCGTTTTTGAAGTCCTTGACCGATGAGACGTTTGTCAGTAACCCTCTTTTTTCTAATTGAAAAACAAAAAAAACATGTCAAAAATAAATTACCTAACCCTCCTTTTTTGTAGCATTCTTTTGGTTGTTGCCTGCAATAAAGACGACGACAATCCGCCTGAGATTTTTCCTCCAATAGATGAAACCGCCTACCAGCTATCTATTGGTGATTTTCCACAGCCCGACTTGCCTGCCGACAATCCATTGACTGTGCAAGGCGTACACTTGGGCAAGATGCTGTTTTACGAGCAGAAGCTATCTAAAGATGGTACTCAATCCTGTGCCAGTTGTCACCGACAATTAGATGGATTTTCGGACACTTTGAAGTTTTCGATAGGCGTAGAAAAACTACCTGGTAAACGTCAGGCAATGCCCATTTTTAATATGGCATGGCACAGCAACGAATTCTTCTGGGATGGTCGAGCAAATTTGTTGCGTGACCAAGCATTGATGCCCATTCAAGACCCTTTGGAAATGAACGAAACTTTAGAGAATGTGGTAGCCAAATTAAGTGATGAAAAAACGTATCGTGACCAATTTTCTCGTGCTTTTGGAAGCCCCGAAGTGACATCCGAAAAAATGGCTTTGGCAATGGAACAGTTCATGCTGAGTATTGTCTCACACGACTCCAAATATGACCAATTTTTGGCGGGAGAAGTCGAATTAACCGAAAGTGAGCAGCGAGGTAAGGAATTATTTGAAACGGAGTACAATCCTTTTTTTCCGCAATTTTCGGGAGCAGATTGTGCCCATTGTCATGGAGGTATCAACTTTGAAAACGACCAATACATGAACAATGGTTTGGACATGGATGCTGACCTTGCCAATGATATTGGACGAGAAGAGGTGACCAAAGATGCGGCTGACAAAGGCAAATTCAAAGTTCCTTCCTTGCGAAATGTGGCAGTTACGCCTCCTTATATGCACGATGGAAGATTCAAAACATTGGAGGAAGTCATTGACCACTACAATGAAGGAATCCAAGAGTCTGCAACGGCTGATGTTACGGTTTTAAATAGTGCCTGAACGGAAAGAGATAATTGTCTGTCTATCAAAACATAACTAATGGTTAAAACAAACGAACTTTTTCCTTCAATTTTTATATTCTTATAGCAACTTGATGTTAATTTATTAGGAATTTATTGAAGGTATTGATATATGGGGAAACTTTAAAAAGTTCGTCTGTTTAAGTGTTTAGTTATGTTTTAACACTCAATTAGTTAAGAGTTTCCGTTCAAGCACTAAATACGAGAGAAACGGGCTTGTTCTTGACCGAACAAGATAAGACGGATTTGGTAAATTTCTTAAAAACCTTGACGGATGATACCTTTTTGAACAATCCAGAATATGATTCGCCTTTTTAGATTGTTTTTATCAATAAACATGAACTTATATCAAATATACTCGTTATAATATCCCTAATTGCAAAAGAGTATATTTTTAATATCAGCAATGGGCTATTGATATTAGTCAGTTATCAGACATAATGTAATCAGCAAGCCCAATAATTTTAACTCTAAAAAAATAATATATGAAAAATTTCATAATTTTTCTTATTACCTTCCTATGTGCCTATCAAGTGCTATTTAGCCAAAATGAGAATACACAAAAGAATGTAGTCGAATATACGCTTACCATTGAAGAAGCAGTAGTGGACATCACAGGTAAAAAAGTGATGGGCATGACTGTCAATGGTGGCATACCTGGCCCCACGCTTACTTTTACGGAAGGGGATTATGCAGTGATTTATGTCAAAAACAATATGGATGTGGAAACATCTGTTCACTGGCATGGGCTGATTCTACCGAATTTTCAAGACGGAGTCCCTTACCTAACGACTCCTCCAATACTATCTGGTACGACTTTCAAGTATGAATTTCCGATAGTACAATCGGGCACTTATTGGTACCATTCCCATACCATGCTACAAGAGCAAAGTGGAGTCTATGGTTCGATTGTCATCCACCCAAAAGAAAAGCCATTTGAATACGATAAAGATTTGGTCTTGGTGCTTTCAGATTGGACAAACGAAAAGCCGATGGACGTACTGCGAACATTGAAGCGAGGGAGTGAATGGTACAACATCAAAAAGGGAACTGCCACACCACTTAACAAAGTAATTACACGAGGTGGATTGGGCGCACAAATCAATTTTTGGAGGCAGCGAATGGAGGGGGCAGACATTGCCGATATCTATTATGCTGCTTTTTTGACAAATGGGCAAACCATACAAGACTATCCAGATTACAAGCCTGGTGAGCGAGTCAGAGTCCGATTCATCAATGCCGCAGCTTCGACTTACTTTTGGATTACTTTTGGAGGTGAACCCCCTCTATTGGTTGCTTCTGATGGCTTAGATGTAGTTCCTATTCCTCGCAATAAAACGCTGATAGGCATTGCAGAAACCTACGATTTTATTGTGACGATTCCCGACAATGGGAAATTGGAAATAAGAGGTACGGCACAAGATGGTTCTGGCAAAACGAGTGCCTTTCTTGGCAAAGGAGAGGTTTTGGCTGCAACCGATGTCATGCGTCCTGATAAGATTGGGATGATGATGGAAATGGCAAAAATGGACATGAAAATGGGTGCGCCTGCAATGAAAGCCCATCCTGATAAGGATACTCGCTATGAAATGAAAGCGGAATATGGAATGAAGATGGACATGAATCACTCCAAAATGGACATGACCAAAAAAGACATGGAAGACATGAATCAATCCAAAATGGACATGACCAAAAAAGACATGGAAGGCATGAATCAATCCAAAATGGACATGACCAAAAAAGACATGGAAGGTATGAATCAATCCAAAATGGACATGACTAAAAAAGACATGGAAGGTATGAATCAATCCAAAATGGACATGACCAAAAAAGACATGGAAGGTATGAATCAATCCAAAATGGACATGACCAAAAAAGACATGGAAGGTATGAATCACTCACAAATGGACATGACCAAAAAAGACATGGATATGGGAAGCATGAAAGAGATGGGAATGTATGCAGAGTTCAACTATGACTATTTGAAGTCGCCAAAGCCCACTGATTTTGAAGACAGTAAATCTGTAAAGAAAATCCTCTTAAATCTCACAGGAAATATGTGGCGATATGTGTGGAGTATGAACGGTGTACCTATATCCGAAACCGACAAAATAAAAATCAACAAGGGAGAGGTGACCAGAATGGTACTCAACAACCTCACCATGATGCACCACCCGATGCACTTGCATGGACACTTTTTTAGGGTGTTGAATGAAAATGGAGAATATTCACCCTTGAAGCATACGGTCAATGTCGCTCCAATGCAGCAAGTTGTAATTGAATTTGATGGCACAGAATACGGTGATTGGTTTTTCCATTGTCACGTATTATACCACATGATGAGTGGAATGGCAAGGGTATTCAGCTATGACACGCCTCGTGACGAAAGAATGAAGGGTTTTCCTGCTTCAAAAATCATCAATGAAGGCAATCACTACTATCAGTGGGGCATGTTGGACATTGCTTCCCATACAGCCGAGCTTAACTTGGTATCCTCCAATACCAGAAACCAATGGAACTTGGGCGCAGAATATGGCTGGAACGAAAACCTCGAAGCCGAATTTAGCTATGAACGTTATATACAGGACTATTTCAGAGTTTTTGCAGGAGTAAATGTGGAAAACGAAGAGGAAGGAAGTTTGGAAGAACTTAGCACAACTGCCATTGCAGGAATTCGATTTTTCACCCCTTATATGTTTGACCTTGATATCAGAATTGATAATCAACTCCGACCGCAAATTAGTTTGGGACGAGAAATCATGATTTTTCCACGAACCATGATTTTCGGAAGCTATGAATACCAAGCTGATTTTGGATGGGTCAATGACTTCAAAGAAGACGAAACTTATCGAGACGAAAAAGTGTGGAATGTAGGATTGGAGTATATGTTGTCCAAAAATGTCTCATTGATGGGAAGTTATGACAATCGCTTTGGTGGAGGTGGTGGATTGTCAGTTAGGTTTTAAATAAAACCCAATATTTTTTTAATTTTTTAAATAGAATCACATGAGAAATGTAAAATTCATTCAGGGAATCACCCTATTTTTTTTGGTAGCCCTAATCGTTGTGTCTTGCAGTGAGAACAAACAAACTGCAAAAATAAACACACCCGAAGAGGTAAAAGAAATGAAAAAAGAGACGGCAGATATTGCAGATGCCTCATTTATAGATGGAATGACGGGTAAAGTATTTCACAATTACCTGCAAATAAAAGATGCTTTGGTCAATTCAGATGCGGACGGTGTGCAAACAGCAGCAGGAAATTTGGCTGAAAGTTTTACTGAAGAACGAGCAGCTATGAAAAACCTTGCTGTTCAACTATCGAAAACGGAAGACTTGGAAAAACAACGAGAACTATTTTTCCAATTTACAAAAGAAGTAGAATCACTCTTCAAAGGCTCAATATCGGGCGGTACTATCTACAAGCAATATTGCCCGATGGCATTTGACAACACTGGTGCTTCTTGGTTCTCTGACATATCCGAAATTAGAAACCCCTATTTTGGTGATAAAATGCTGAAATGTGGAAAAGTAGAAGAAACGATTCAGAAGTAAACAATCATCACATAATATTTTTTCATAACTAAAAAAACAATCAAAAATCATGGAGAACAATAAAAACATGGACAAGGATAAGAACAAAAACTATAAGAAATTTGGCATAATGATGTTCACCTCATTTGTCATCATGTATGCAGTCATGTTCCTAAATGCAGACCAACTTGACCACATTATGTTGAGCAACACCCGTACCTATATGACCATTCTGATGATTGCACCAATGGCAGTTTCTATGCTGCTATTCATGCAGTCAATGTATCAAAACAAAAAGCTGAATGCCATTATTTTGGTCAGCGCCGTAGTCATATTTTTTGATACTTTTGCGATGCTTCGCAACCAAACCTTCATCAAAGATGTGCAGTACATGAAAGCAATGATTCCACACCATTCTTCGGCGATTATGGTCAGTCAGAAAGCTACTTTTGAAGACCCTGAACTCAAGAAATTGGCAGAAGAAATCATTGAAGCTCAAAAGCGAGAAATTGCTCAGATGAAGAAAATTATTTACCGATTGGAGAACAAAGATTAGAACTCTTTGGATTATTTTAAAGAAATAACTTTATATTTTGCCCCCTTATTTTCTAAAAAGAGAAGTAGGGGGGAGTTAGTTTCTTTCACTACTTATAAAATATAGTTTAATGAAATTTAATTACTTTTTACTGATTTTCTTACTCTTAGTAAATGTTTTCAGTCTTCAAGCCCAAGACACTCCTTTCTCCAAGTTTTTTGGTGAAAATAATTTGCAAGAAAAAGGCATTGCTTCCCTTCAATTGGAGGACGGTTCTATCCTGATGCTCGGCAATGTCGCTTCAACGGAGACCGAAAACGGCAATATTTCGTTGTCCAAACTTTCGCCCGCAGGAGATTTACGCTGGACAAAAACATACGGCACAGATGAGAATGATTCTGCCAACAATATGACTTGGATGGAAGACGGAAACATCGCTATTGTAGCAGAAAGCCATACTACCAACGGTTCAGATGCCAATGGTTTGGTATTGAAAGTAGATACAGAAGGCAATGTAATTTGGGCAACTTCGTATGGGTTGGCAAATCGAACAGAATCTTTTTACAGTATTGACCAAACAACGGAGAATGGGTTAATCATTGCAGGGTTTGTAACGGGAAGTGGGTTTGGAAATGATCATTATGCGGTGCGGTTGGATGGCAATGGAAATGTGATTTGGGCGAAAGCCTATGGCGGAGAGACCAATGAAGTCGGTGTAGCTATTCGACAAACGGCAGATGGGTCATATATTTTGGTCGGTGATAAGCAAAATGGGGTCAATGGGCCTTATGGTATTGAAGTGCTGCGATTGGATGTGGATGGAAAAAAAGTTTGGGAATTGGATGTCAATGGATTTGAGAATGGAGGTTGCAAAAACATGATTTTGGACTCGAATGGCGATGTAGTAATTGTAGGAGAAGCGTTTCCCACCAAAAACGAGGCGTTTGATGTTTTGCTGGCGAAGGTAAGCTCGGAAGGGGAGATTATCTGGCAAAAATTTATTGATGGTACTCCAAATGGAGATGCGGGTTTTGACCTAATGGAATTAGAAATGGGTGGCTATATGGTGGTGGGTTATGGCTTCAATCCAAGCAGTGAACAGACCGATGTTTTGGTGAGTCAGGTAGATGTGAATGGCGAAGAAATCGAAACTCGCTATTTGGGAGGGGATGCTTTTGACATCGCTTACGATATCATTCCTACATTGGATGGCGGTTTTTTGATTACAGGCTTTGGCTTTGTAGGTGAGGACAGTCAGTATTTTTTGGCGTATGATTTTCCGACTGTGGTAGGAATTGAAGAGAGCGAGCTATTTTTGAAATCCACAATAGGAGTCTTTCCGAACCCAATTGCAGCAGGTCAATTGTTGCAGACTTCTTACTCCGATGGCGGAACAGTAGAATTTTTTGATTTACACGGGCGTTTGTTAGATGCTTTCGTTTATACGTCTTTGAAGGAAATTGAAGTACCTTATTCTTTAATTGAAGGGATTTATATTTTGAAGTTGACAACAAAAGAGGGTATTTTTGGGCAAAAGGTGACTGTTTTTTGAAGAGGACGAAAAATCTATTGATTTAAGCGATCTACAAATTCAGGCCTTGTTCTAAAAATAAATCAACTTTCAAATGTCAAAAAACAACATAGAAGCTGCTGCAAAAAGATTGTGGGATGCTTCAAATCAAGGAGTTACCTGCAAACCTATTCGAGATTTAATCGGTGAAACGGATGTCGAAACTGCCTACCAAGTACAGGAAATCAATACGACTCGACGGATAGCAGAAGGCGCAAGGGTCATAGGAAGCAAAATTGGTTTGACAACGCCTGTGGTTCAACAGCGTTTTGGGATTGCACAACCCGATTTTGGAATGCTTTGGAATGACAGAGAAGTGTGGAATAATGGTGAAATCTCGGTCAAAGAAATCATGCAGCCCAAAGCGGAAGCCGAAATTGCTTTTGTATTAGGTAAGGATTTGAACTCTACTACGCTTACTTCCATAGATATTATTTCTGCTATCGAATATGCACTGGCTTCAATTGAGATTGTGGGCAGCCGCATTGAAGGTTGGGATATTCGCATTACGGATACGATTGCAGACAATGCTTCAGCGAGTCATTTTGTAGTGGGGCATAGACCTGTTAAGTTGAAGAATTTGGATTTGATCAATTGCGGAATGGTGATGTATAAGAATGGTGAAAAGGTTTCGGAAGGAAAAGGTGGGGAATGTTTGGGCTCACCTATCAATGCGATGCTTTGGTTGGCAAACACAATGGCAGGATTGGGAAAACCGATGCGGGCTGGTGATGTGATTTTGACAGGAGCTTTGGGACCGATGATTGATGTAACTGCGGGGGATTCTTTTAAAGCAGAGATTGAAGGATTGGGCGAGGTTTTGGTGAATTTCACAAATTGAAAAGTATGACCAAAAGATTAGCTATCATTGAAGGCAAGTTGAAACGTTTGAAGCAATTAGATCCTCACTACAAGATTTTTGGTTCTAAGCGGCATCACTATGAATTAAATGCACCATTGCCTTTAGAGAAGGTGGAGGCATTTGAAGCAAAATATAAAGTGAAACTTCCAGAAGCGTATGTTCAATTTCTAACTCAGATGGGCAACGGTGGCGCAGGGCCTTACTATGGACTTGAATCATTTGAAAAGGCCTTATTTAACGATCTGAGTTTTAAAAGTGCAGAAATTAATCCTTCAAAGCCATTTCGGTTTATCGAACAATGGAACATGAATGTTTATCACGAGGACAAGGAAGTAGAAGACAAATTAGAGGATGAATATTTTGATGACAAACAGCTCGACGGAGCGATTCAGTTGAGTAACTTTGGATGTGGGATTAGTTTACTTCTGGTCGTCAATGGGGATGAATATGGGCATGTTTGGATGGATCATAGATGCAATGATGGAGGCATTTGTCCTGCTTATCAATATACTAAGACCAATCGAGTTGATTTTTTAGATTGGTATGAAGCTTGGTTGGAAGATGCGATAGATGAAATCAACAATTAACAAATCAAAGATACTATGCAAAAAATAAAAGTGGCAATCATTGGTTCAGGTAATATCGGTACAGATTTGATGATAAAAATCCTTCGTATGTCCGATATTTTGGAAATGGCTGCAATGGTTGGTATAGACCCCGAGTCAGATGGTTTGGCGCGGGCAAAAAGAATGGGAGTTGCGACTACTCACAAAGGCATTACAGGTTTGATAGATATGCCTGAATGGGAGGACATCAAAATCATTTTCGATGCCACTTCTGTAAAAGCCCATCACTACAATTGGAAATATGTGCAGCAATATCCCGACAAACGCATCATTGACCTGACTCCTGCTGCAATTGGTCCTTATCTCGTTCCTCCTGTGAATTTTGATTCCAATATGGATGTCAAAAACGTAAATATGGTGACTTGTGGTGGTCAGGCTACGATTCCGATGGTGGCTGCTGTGAATCGAATCGCAAAGGTGCATTATGGAGAGATTGTGGCTTCGATTGCGAGTAAGTCGGCAGGGCCTGGTACTCGTGCTAATATTGATGAATTCACCGAAACGACTGCTAATGCGATTGAAAAAGTGGGGGGAGCGGACAAAGGCAAGGCGATCATCGTCCTCAACCCTGCTGACCCTCCTTTGGTGATGCGCGATACGGTGTTTACGCTAAGTGAGCAAGCGGATCGGGAGGTGGTTAGAGAGAGTATACACCAGATGGTGGCAGAAGTCCAAAAATATGTGCCAGGTTATTCGCTTCATCAAGAAGTACAGTTTGAAGATATTCCTGAGGATAGCCCCGTTTTTATTGAAGGTTTGGGATATCGGCATGGCTTGAAAACTACGGTTTTATTAAAGGTTCGTGGAGCAGGTCATTATTTGCCTGAATATGCTGGGAATTTGGATATCATGACGAGTGCTGCGTTGGCTACGGGAGAAAAGCTTTGTCAGCTTCAAAAGCACTTGGCTTAGGAACTTCAAACTCAATGTTCAAATACAGCTTCAACACTTGATTTGGAAACTCAAATTCAATGTTCAAATACAGCTTCAACACTTGATTTTGGAAACTCAAATTCAATGTTCAAAATCAACTTCAAAAGTTGATTTAGGAACGTCAAATGCAAAATGATTATGAGCAAACCTATTTATGATTTAGAAGATAGATTGGTGAAATTTGCTGGGGATGTGATTTTATTTGCGAATGAACTACCAAAAGATAAAGCAGGAGTGCATTTGTCGGGACAGGTGATTCGGTCTTCAACGAGTGCTGCTTTGAACTATGGAGAGGCGTAAGGGGCGGAATCAATAAGAGATAAAATTCATAAATTGGGGATTGTATTGAAGGAGTTGAAAGAGACACGAGTTGCTTTGAAAATATTGAATTATGTCAAATATGGAATTCCTACACAAATAATCTATCTTTTGAACGAATGTAATGAATTGGTTGCGATTGTAGCATCAATGATAAAGAACAAAAAAAAGCAACTTTGACCTTACAATTGAATTTCCAAAGCAGTGAGTTGAATTTGAGCTTTGAGTTTGCATTTGAATTTCCAAAGCAGTGAGTTGAATTTGAGCTTTGAGTTTGCATTTGAAGTTCCAAAGCAGTGAGTTGAATTTGAGCTTTGGGTTTGCATTTGAAGTTCCAAAGCATTGAGTTGAATTTGGGCTTTGTGTTTGCATTTGAAGTTCCAAAGCAGTGAGTTGAATTTGGGCTTTGGGTTTGCATTTGAAGTTCCAAAGCAGTGAGTTGAATTTGAGCTTTGAGTTTGCATTTGAAGTTCCAAAGCAGTGAGTTGAATTTGAGCTTTGGGTTTGCATTTGAAGTTCCAAAGCATTGAGTTGAATTTGGGCTTTGTGTTTGCATTTGAAGTTCCAAAGCAGTGAGTTGAATTTGGGCTTTGGGTTTGCATTTGAAGTTCCAAAGCATTGAGTTGAATTTGAGCTTTGGGTTTGCATTTGAAGTTCCAAAACAGTGAGTTGTTGAGCTTTGAGTTTTAATTTTAAAAACAATATCAAAATGAGTAAAATATACATACAAGACGTAACTCTTCGAGACGGAATGCACGCCATTCGTCATCAATACACCAAGCAGCAAATCGCCGATATAGCGATAGCATTGGACAAAGCCAAAATAGATGCCATCGAAATATCACATGGCGATGGACTCACTGGCGGAAGCTTCAACTATGGATTTGGAGCACATACCGATTGGGAATGGTTGGAAGGGATTGCCGAAAAACTAACCCATGCAAAGCTAACGACTCTTTTGTTGCCAGGCATCGGAACGATTCACGATTTGAAGAGGGCCAGAGATTTGGGCGTCGAATCTGTGAGAGTTGCCACACACTGTACCGAAGCAGATATTTCAGCCCAGCACATTGAAGCCGCCAAAAATATGGGCATGGATGTGGGTGGATTTTTGATGATGGCACACATGAACGAACCTAAAAAGCTGGCAGAACAAGCCAAGTTGATGGAATCTTATGGAGCAGATTGTGTCTATATCACCGATTCGGCAGGTGCATTGATGATGGATGGAATCATAGACCGAGTCAAAGCCTACAAAGACGTATTGAAGCCCGAAACAGAAATAGGAATACACTGCCATCACAATCTTTCCTTGGGAGTGGCCAATACCATTGTCGCAATGCAACATGGAGCAACTCGTTTGGATGCTTCCCTTGCAGGAATGGGCGCAGGTGCGGGCAATGCCCCTTTGGAGGTATTGATTGCCTGTTTGAACAAAATGGACGTACATCCAAATTGTGATTTGTATCAATTGATGGACTTGGCAGATGATGTGATTCGCCCCTTGCAGACCCGACCAGTACAAGTAGATAGAGAGACGCTTTCTTTGGGATATGCGGGCGTTTATTCGAGTTTTTTACTCCATTCCGAAAGAGCTGCTAAACGTTATGGCTTGGATACAAGAGCCATTTTGCAGGAACTGGGCAAACGCAAAATGGTGGGTGGTCAAGAAGACATGATCATTGATGTGGCATTGGATATGTTGGAGAAACAGAAATAATCATCACATTCCCAAAGTCCGCATCAAAAACCGCATTTCATAGTCCAAATCCTCAATGGTTTTTTGGACGGATTTACCCGTTCCATGCCCACTATCATAATCCATATAGAGCATAATCGGGTTGATTTGTCCCGTGTTGTTTTGGAGGGCCGCCACCATTTTTTTGGCGTGAAGCGGGTCCACACGGGTATCGTTTTCACCTGCAATAAACATAGTCGTTGGTAAGTCCACACCCATACGAATATTGTGGTAAGGAGAGTAGGAGAGGAGGTAGCGAAAGTCGGCTTCTACATCAGGATTGCCGTATTCTGGAATCCAATAGCGGGCAATCAAAAATTTGTGGTAGCGAATCATGTCCAATAGTGGAACGGCACAAATTGCAGCTTGAAACAGGTCGGGGCGTTGGGTGATGACTGCGCCAATCAATAAGCCCCCATTGCTACCTCCTTCAATGCCCAATTTTTTTGTATTCGTATATTGTTCTTCAATCAGATATTCACCTGCTGCAATGAAGTCGTCAAAGCAATTTTGTTTCTTAAACATCATACCATCGGTGTGCCAATTCTCACCATATTCATCTCCTCCTCTGATACACGCCAAAGCAAAAACACCTCCTCGGTTGATAAATGGAGCATAAGCACCCACAAAAAACGGATAGCGACCAACATTGAAGCCACCATACGCAGTGAGTCGTACAGGATTGTTGCCATCCAATTGAAGGTCTTTTCGATGCACCAAAAACAAAGGTATTTTAGTGCCGTCTTTTGAAGGATAAAACACCAATTTGGATTCTACATTACGCATATCCACAGGCGTATCTTGCTGATGAAAAAACGACCATTCCAAAGTGCTTCCATCCAATTTGTAGATAATAGATGGGTTGGTGAAAGTGGAAAAGCTCACAAAAACGGTATTGGAATAGTGGTGAAAACCCAAAGCGGATACGTTTCCTTCAATGGGCAGAGGCAATTCCTTCAATAGCTCGCCCTCTTTGGTATAGACAAACAAGCGGCTCAGAACATCTTTTTTTTCTTGGGTGATGATGTAGTCTTTGGTCACCTGATACCCTTGCAACACTACATCCTCTTTTTCGCCAATCAATTCTCGCCAATGCTCAAAAGTAGCTTGTAATTTATTAGCCACCATCAACTTGAAATTAGGGGCTTCGTGATTGGTGAAGAAGTAAATCGTATCGTCAATAGCATTGGGATGCGCTCTTGACGTTTTGCTGCTGAACAATTCGATTACTGGAGATGCTTCGGCCTTCCGAAAGGGCAACATTTGAATGGTATTCGAATTGAAATCTGCTTCCGAGATAAAACTCACATCGCTGAATTTGGCATCCCAGATGCTGGTAAAATCCTTGGCATCTTTGGGCGCAATAAGGAAGGTATCTTGCTCGTGAGGAGTACCGAGTTGGTGGCGATAAGTGCGAAGAGGCGTTTGGTTTTCGAGCATTTCCATGCTGCCTTTGGTGATGTAGGCGTGTCTGCCATCTCTGCACCAATTGAAGCCTCGAAGATTGGGAATGGCATCAAACAGTTGGTCGCCTGATTCGATGTCTAATACGTAATAAGTTTGTATTTCAGCCCCTTTTGTTTGACAGCCAATGGCTATCTTATCGTTTTGATGGCTGACCGACATATCCAAAATAGCGGTTTGACCTTCGGGGTCAATGACTGTTGGGTCGAACAATAATTTTTCTTCTCCATTAAGGATGGTAAACAATTTGAACTGAGGGTCGCCTTTTTTGCGGCGTTGAAAAAACTGTTTGTCTCCTCGAAAAAAGATGGGCGTGGTAATATCTCGGTTGATATATGCTTCGAGTTCTTCTTGCAGACCTTCAATGGGTGGGCAATTGGCATCCAAATACGCAATCGTAGCATCGTGTTGACTGGCAGTCCACTCGATAACGGTTTCATCGTTTTTGTTTTCGAGCCACTGATAACAATCGGTTAATTGTAGGCCATGTAAGTTGTCAATGACTGCTTGTGAAGGAGTATTAGGAGGATTGAAGGTATTGGAGTCTATTGGATTTATCATATTGAATGTATCAAATTTGATGATGGTGGATTGCTTTAAGCAAATTCAAACAATACTTTGTGTGCGAGCTGATTAAGTTTTAGAAATGCCCAATTTAATATCTTTCTTTTGCTTTAAACGTCTGCAAAAGTACGATTATTACAGGTAATTTAGGAGTTTGCTTCCTAAGTAAATATGGGAAGACAATAGAAAGTAAACATTTCACAAAAAGCAGTGTTGAAATTTGAACTTGCGTTTTACTTATTGCTTCACCACTTCTTCAACCCAGACCCCTTGCTCACCCGTCAATCTGACCAAATAAACGCCAGTGGCTAAACTGGACAAATTCAGTGTCGTCTGTCCTTGATGGATTAATTGTCTTTGAAGGAGTTTGCCTTGAAGGTCAAACAATTGAAGCGTAAGCGTTTCGTTTTCAGACACCTCAATTTGCAGTTGGTTATGAGTGGGATTGGGGTACATTTTTATCACTCCACCTTCCCAAAGGTCAGCAATTGAAGTGCTGCCCTGAATGATGGGAAGCGAAACCCGATTGTTGTCATGGCAGTCTTCTTCAAGCGCACTACTGACTTTGACCTCCAATTCGTATTCCTCCAAAGTATTGGCTACTTCAATAGGAGAGGTGAATTCATAGACCATTTCGTAAGTAGGAGAAGTGACCGTTTCGGTGGTTAGAATGGTTTCAGTTCCATCGCTTTCGACTTTCACCACTGCAATATCCATGTTGTCCTCAACTGCTTTGCCCAAATTGGTCACTCGCACCTTCAAAGCCACTTCTTCCATGCCCGTCACTTCGTAGCGTCCGTCCACCAATTGCAGAGCCTCGCCTGTTATTGCATCTAAAAGAGTGACATCATTTCGGATTTCGGTTTTGACGGTATAAGCATCTTCTACGTCAATAAATGAATATTCATAGTCATTGCTAATGACATATTCTGGCTTCGCAAAACTGCCACCAATCACCAACGCAGGGTCGCCTTCAAAACTATGCTGTTCGATAGCTGCTCGAAATTGATGGTAAAATGGGTCGTTTTCATCTGCAATGTAGAGTGCTTCAATGGTTTCCTTCAATGCCTTTCCAAGTGGTGCATTGTAGTTGGTTTGACTGATTTGGCGGTAGAGTTCGGTGTAAAAAACGTCCTCTGCTTGTTTCCAATGAAAACTGACATTGCCCAAAAACCCAATCGCACCTTTGTTTGGAGCCAAAACCCAATCTTCCTCCATTGAAGGCTCGCTGTTGGGGGATTTGAAGACATTTCCTGTAAAAGAGGAACTGGAAAAAATAATGGGAAAACGGGGCGTAACTTGTTGATAACCATTTAGGTTTTTCAATACATCCGATTTCCAAATTTGCCCTGTGCTGTGTCCAAAAAAGTGCAAGAGTCCAATGCCTTCTTCAATAAATGGCGTGGTATTGAAAAGTGGGTCATAATTTAGTCCTGCTTGAAGGTCTAATACAATTCCACCAAAATTGTTGCCTTCTAAAATGGATTCATAGCCCTCTAAGTAGTTCTTTGTGAGCGTATATTCAGCTTCATCATTGCCTACTGTTTGAAACAATGCTTCTTTGCGCCATGCTCGTTCTTCCATGCTGCAACCTGCAATATCTTCGTATCCTTGAATTTTATTCAAGTAGTTTTTGACATCTTCAGGTGTGCGTGCGCTCAACCTCCCCACTGCAATCTGCGGGCGATAATCATTGAAGCCTCTTGCTGTTAAGAAAACATCAGATGGTTGGTGTCCGAAAGTGGGAATAAAATTGGCATTGAAGGTAGAAGGAGTAGAGGTGACTCTATAGTCTAATCCTTTTCCCATCAAAAACAAATATTCGGGTTTTGCAGCCCAATTGTCCACTGCAAAATGGATGAAATGACGGATGCTCAAAGGATGGTTTTGAATGCCATGTGCAAATTGGTCGTAGAGTTCTTGAATGTCTGCAATGACTACATTGTAATTGCCTCCCACTTCACTGCTTCGGTAATCAGCATAAGCCTGTACCCAATCGGTTTCACCATCATGCAAGGTAGGATGGGAAAGCAAAATGTAGTCGCCTTGATTGGCGATTGCAGCGTAGTTTGTAAACTGTATAGGTTGAAGAGATTCAATTCTTTGGATAGTACCGTTTTCTTGGTTTACCAAAAATAAGGAGCGGGTTTCAGTACTCATTGAAGGGCTGGGTAGCAAGTGAATTTTATACAAATTTTCTTCTGCTTCAATTTGGTAGCGTTGCGAATTGCTTACATCGTACAATACTGCCCAATTGCCGCCATTGAAGTTGCTCACTTCAAAATAGGCTTCATCAGCGTGCTGCAATTCAAAGTAAAATTCATCGGCATTCACTACTTCACCTGCCGAATAAGTTCTGAAATCAAATTGGCGAGGATAAATCAAAAAGGTGTAAGATATGGACTGCCAATCTTCGATAGCGGTAGTAAATAAGTCGCCTACTGATTGATAAGTTACTCCTGTACGAACATCACTAAGCTCAGAAACCTCTAAGGTCGCTTCGTATATGGGCGTATCATGACCTTCGTAAGTGCCATCAATGTAGAGATTATCGTTGATGCGAACTTGAAGGTGGTGGTCGATTTCTACCATTAAATCATCGTTTTGTCCAACCACTTTTGTTTGTAAAGTGGCCAAGGGTGCGTTTTCACCTCGATAGGCTCCCAAAGTAGGAATTTGATACGTTTTCGTGGTTTCTCCCACAATGATAGAAGATACAAAACCTTCCCCTTTTTCCATTTTAGCAAAATTGCTGTTGATACCATCGGGGCGTTCGAGGGAAGTGATTCGGGTAGGTTCACCTGGCATAAAAATATTGCGATAGATTTGACCCGATTCATATAGGAAATATTCCTCTTGTTCGGGCAGTTCCCCACTCAAATCATTTGCCACCGTTTCTATTCTTTTTCCCTCAAAGCTATCATCCCACATTAGATAGTAGGCAGCTTTGGGCGTATATAAGCTTCGGCGGTCGGTCAACTGCCACTCTGGATTTTCAAACATTTGGGTATCAAAACTGCCATCATTTTTGGTGGCGTAAAATTCGATATATACATCCTCTAAAACATCGCTTAGAGGAGAAATATAAATGGGAATTTCTTGCCCACGGCTATATAGGTGAAACCCTTCTAATGGCATTGTTCCCAAGCCTATTTCATCTAAAACATTCAGTGTAATTCGGTAAATTCCATCTTCTTCAATGTAGAATTTGTGGTATGTTTTTTCATAATCAATCCACTCATTGAAGTAGGTGGATTCTTGGGCGAAGAGCTGAAAACTGAAACTGATAAATAAGCATGAGATGATTGTGAATAAGGATTTCATATTTTTTCTTTTTGTGTTAAAAATTTGCTTGTCATAATAGTAAAACGAAAAGACAAAAAAAGGTAAACCGATTTTTCGGTTTTTTGAGGAAAAATATTCTTAAATGCATAAAAAAACTTGATAGACAAGTCTTTTTTATGTATATTTGATAATCTATAAAATGTAAAATAGATAAACGTAGATGAAAAAAAAGAATGAAAAAATAACGTATGTATTTCAGATAATTTTTTTTATGGGGATTCTGCTTACCTCTTCAAATCTATCTGCACAATCTTTATTAGATAAAATAGGAGGTATTCCCACCCAGTTTGTTATTACTACTAACAGCATACCTATAGAAGTAGAAAATCAGGTGTTGTTCCAAAAAGATATGACAAATCACAAATACGTGTATAATCTTAGGGGAAATATAGATGAGGTTTTTCATGGAAACAAGAAAAGTGTATTCTATTTAGAATTTATTGCTTCTGATAAAATCAGTAATGGAATGGATAAACCAAATAAGAAAAAAAATATAGCTGTAAGAGTGTATGACCAAGATAACAATGAACTCAATCTCACAAGTTCAATAGATTATCGTCCTCTGTATAAAATAGCTACTATGAATGTTTCTGATAATTACGTATATACAATTGACTTTGAAGATGCGCCACTTTTATTATTGAGCAAAGTAAATAGAATTGACATTGAGGGAGTCACTCAGTAATAAGATTTTCTCATGATTGATAACCTCGTTGTAGTTCTATGATGTTTTCTATAAACACTTTATTTTCATTTAAATAGCGATTCGCCTCAAACTGCAAAAAAACATCTTGCGCTTCAATGCGAAACTCAGGCTGTATCACAATTTGAAGGTCAGTGTAGGGAATCAACCATATAAATTGACGGAGTCGCTTATTGAAGTGAACAAGGATGCCTTTGGGACGAAGTTCGATATTGGCATAAGTCAAGTCTTCCGTCATGCTCAAGTAGGTGTCAAAATGAGGACTTGCTTTTTCGACCATCATGCGCTTAGAACCAATGCCACCCATTTTGATTCTTTGCCAGAACGAATAAGGAGAACCTACATTAGTGTTGATTAATTGAAGCGTTTCTTTTTCTTGGAGTGTTGTTTCGAGAATCATGTTGAAGTTTGTTGAATTGCGTTTGAAACAGGAAGGAGTAAGTATTGTTTAGGGTGAATAGACAAAGAGGGGACAGACAAGAATGTCTGTGTTACTTTGTCTTAGATAAACTCCCGCCAACTGCAATCACCCCCGCCAATGCCACAATCGGTAAAACAGGCTCAAAACCCAACAAAACCGTTTGTGGAATCCAGCCCAATAAAAGCCCTACCAAAAAAGCTTCCCCTATTGCAATTGACAGGAAACAAGCCATTGGATTGGGGTTTTTGAAGTGCAAGACAACGAAAGTAGCGGGAAAGAGGATGGACAAGCCTGTGAACGCATTTTTGACAATCACAAAAATGGTGGCAGGTGGTTGGAAGGCAATGGTTAAACCGATAATTGCCAAGACAATCACCAATATCCGCCCCATCCAAATTTGCTGCCCAAAACCTGCTTTGGGACGTACAAAAGAAACGTATAAATCACGTGTAAGCATCGTACTCAATGCCAACAATTGCGAATCCAAAGTCGACATAAAAGCCGCCAATGCGCCTGTCATAATCAAGGCTGCAAGCCACTGAGGAGCGTGAAGATTGAGCATCATAGGAAGAATATTGTCGGCTTCTCTACCTACCAAATCGGGAAAAGATAAATGCCCCCAAACGCCAATCATTACCGGACAAATAAACAAAACCAATGGCACTGCGGCATACATCACCGTAGCGAATTTGAAGGCTTTGAGGTCTTTGGAAACGTAGAAGCGCATGAACATTTGCGGAAACATTGGCACACAAAACACCCACAAAAGCATCAAACTCATCCATTTTTGCCAAGTGAAATAACCATCACCTCCTGCTCGGCTGAACAAGTCTGGTTTGAGTGCATATACTTGTTCGTTGGCTGCGGTGATGCCACCCAAACTATCCGCTACGACCCAAACTGCCCCAAACATCAATCCGAACATCAACACGCCCTGTATCATATCCGTAATCGCTACGGTTCTCATCCCTCCAATAAACACATAAAACACAATGAAAATGGTCAATCCCATTGCGCCCCAAAAGTAGGGAATCTGCCCGTCTGTGAGTGCCTCCAAAATGATGCCTGCGCCAATCGGTTGGACTGCCATGTAAGGTAAGGTGAAAAAGACCATCACCAACAAATAAAGGAGCTTCAATGAGCTACTACCCGTTTTGTCGCCTATCATTTCGGCAGGAGTGATATAGGAATTTCGCTTGCCTTCTTGCCAAGCTTTGAAGCCGATGAGATAGAAAGACAAAGCTGCAAAGGCAGTTCCGAATCCCATCATGGCATAGTAGCTGTATCCCGTTCGATATCCTTCTCCCGCAAATCCCAAAAAGAAAAAGGCACTGAAATTGGTGGCAATGAAGGTAAAAAATACGACCATACTGCCCAATCCCCTATTTGCCAAAAAATAGTCTTCGGGTGTTGCAGCACTTTGTCGGTAGCCGATGAAGCCGCTTAAGAGGGTAAGTAAGAGATAAATGGAGAGTATCAGGTAAACGGTCATTGAAAATTGAGAATGGTAAATTGAAAATTCAAAATGGAAATTTATGGAAATTATTTGAGATGAAAAGGTGTAATCTTCGGAAGAATGGAGAAGATTACGCCTTTTCATCAAATTTGTTTGGATATTGTACTTCCAAACCTTTGATTTTTCAAAACATCCAATCGAAACATTGTTTTTCTATCGAAGAATTGATATTTTTGTAAAGAACGTTTGTTTACAAAGAAGCCATCATTGTTATTAAGAATCAGAACCTTTGGTACAATCCACTATTTTTAATTTTCAATTCAATATGATGTCTTTCCTTTCTTCAAACGCTCGTGCAGCCCGTCAAATACAGCACTCACCCACAATGAACTCAAAGACTATGAATACTTTCAAAATCCTTTTGGTAGAAGACGATTTATTGTTTCGGACAATGCTCGAAGACCATCTTTCACAAAATCCCAACTACGATGTAATGATGGTTTCGTGCGGGGAAGAGTGTATTGCCAACCTTGCAGTCGAGCCGAATCTGATTATCATGGACTACAATATGAACAGCTTCAATCGGGATGCTGCTAACGGCTTGACCACTTTGAAGATTATCAAACGATTGAAGCCCAATATTCCCGTCATTATGCTTTCAGGTGAAGATGATACAAGCACGCTTGCAAAGGCTTTGTTTAGTGGGGCTTACAACTATATAGTCAAAGGTGACGATTCTTTTGACAAGGTCAGCACCATCATTGAAGAATTACGGAAAGATGCGAGTATTGAAGCGAGTTTTAGAGAAAATTTTGAGTGAAGATTGGAAGAAAATAGTTCATTTATAAAAAGAAGATGTTTAACTTTTCACAAAAAAGCGTTCACATTATCAAAATGTTGAACGCTTTTTTTAGTTTTATAGAAATTTTGGACAAAAACTTCAATCAATCATTCAATCGAATTGACAATACTATGAAACAAACAAGACGTATTTTTATCAAACGAACCAGTCAAATCACTATGGGTTTGGGCTTGGTAACAGGTATTCCATTATTGACAGGCTGCGGCAGTCCTCCTGCAAATACAACAGACGAAAAAAAAGAAACGACAGACAATCAAGCAGAAAAGAAAAGTGCGGAGAATCTGTTCTTCAAAATCTCTTTGGCACAATGGTCGCTTCACAAATCTTTCTTTGACGGAAAACTGGACAACCTCGATTTTGCTGCAAAAGCCAAGAACGACTTTGGGATTGGAGCAATAGAGTACGTCAATCAGTTTTTCAAAGACAAAGCCGAAGACCAAACCTACCTTGCAGAAATGCGGAAACGAGCTACTGAAAATGGCGTGGAAAGCTTGTTGATTATGATTGATGGGGAAGGCGGATTGGGTGATACAGACGATGCAAAGCGCAAAGAAGCCGTTGAGAATCATTACAAATGGGTGGAAGCAGCCAAGTTTTTGGGCTGCCATTCGATTCGGGTGAATGCCTATGGAGAAGGAACGGCTGCGGATGTGGGTAAGGCTGCAATTGACGGTTTGGGGAGTTTGGCAGAGTTTGCGGCAAAGTCGAATATCAATGTACTTGTAGAAAATCATGGGGGTTATTCTTCCAATGGTATGTGGCTCTCTAATGTGATGAAGGAAATCAACTTACCCAACTGTGGAACGCTCCCCGATTTTGGTAATTTCTGTTTGAAGCAAACGGACGAGGAAAAATGGGAAGACCGCAAATGTTTGGACGAATACGACCGCTACAAAGGAGTGGAGGAATTAATGAAACACGCCAAAGCTGTAAGTGCCAAAAGCCACAATTTTGACGAAAACGGCAACGAAACAAAGACGGACTACAAACGGATGCTTCAAATCGTAAAAGATTCGGGCTATGTAGGTTACATAGGAGTAGAATATGAAGGGAGTGCCTTATCAGAGGATGAAGGAATTAAGACAACGAAGGCATTGTTGGAGCGAGCAGGAAGGGAGGTGAGTTGAAATACAATTTCAAATGTTGAATCTATTTTTTCCGTATTACAATGGAGATAAAAGACTTTTCTTTTTGGCATAAAATTCGCAGGTTTTTAAGAAGAAGTTTCACTTCAATACCCACCTACCAAGATACTTTCAACATATTTATAAAAGTAAGACTACAAAAGTTTTCAAAACTTTTGTAGTCTATTTTAACTGCGAATGATGATTCAAAAAATAAAATCTTTGGCGAAAGAGAACCCAAAATTGAAGGGCTTTTTACTGCGAATGTTGATTCCCAAAAACGATTTTCGACCTCGATGGTGGGTGCGAAATTTGCTAAATCCATTGAAGCACAAACGGGGCAAAGGTGTGATTATCAGAAGCAATACCCGCATGGATGTTTTGCCCTTCAATCAATTCACCATTGACGACCGCTCCTTAATAGAATCCTTTGCAGTGGTCAACAACGGTTTGGGAGATGTGCATATCGGCAAAGATACCTTGATAGGATTGTCCAATTCCTTGATTGGTCCGCTTCGAGTCGGCAACGATGTCATGTTTGCTCAGAATGTGATTTTGTCGGGATTGAACCACGGTTATGAAGACATCACAACTCCGATTCGTCAGCAAAAATGCACAACCAGCGAAATAGTCATTGAAGACAATGTTTGGATTGGAGCAAATGCAATTGTTACGGCAGGAGTTCGAGTAGGTAAAAATTCCATTGTTGCGGCAGGAAGTGTTGTCACCAAAGACGTACCACCTTATACAATTGCAGCAGGAAATCCCGCAAAACCAATAAAGCAGTATAATTTTGAGACAGAAACTTGGGAAAAAATCCATCGTACTAAAACCCATTCAAGCGAAAAGTCAAATTTTAGTTTAAAAACGGAGCATTAGATAAATTGTTGAATATTTTGGTTTTCCTCTTTTTGCTATCATATTTTCAATACAAACCTTAAAGTCTTTTAGCCTATCTTTGTGTTCCAAAAAATTAAACAACACTTCCAATATGCTAAATAAAATTATCCAACAATTCAACTCTCCAAACATTGAAGCCATCTCAGGTTTAGATGCCACATTTTTGTATGGTGAAACCCCCACCAGCCCTATGCACGTAGGTAGTGTAGTTATCATTGAAGACTCGCTAAAGTTTGAAACTTTCCGCAAAATCATTCTTTCTCGCATTCACCAAATTCCCAAAATGCGCCAAAGATTGGTGTCCGTACCTTTGAGTTTGGACTACCCTTATTGGGTAGACGATCCCGATTTTGACATCAATATGCACATGAACCACATTGCCTTACCTCAACCTGGTGGATGGCAAGAACTACGGAAAACAGCCTCTCAGATATTCAGCGAGCATTTAGACCGTTCTCGTCCTTTGTGGTCCTTTACTTTTGTAGAAGGATTGAACACCATTCCACAAGTTCCAAAAGGTTCGGTAGCGATTATCGCCAAAATTCATCATGTAGCTATTGATGGTGTAGCAGGTGCAGGAATTTTGAGTGTGATATATGATATGAGCCCCAAGGTCAGGGAGATTCCCGAACCCAGGCCTTATAAGCCTGCGCCATTGCCCAATGAGTTGTCGTTGATAGCCAAAAGTACGGTGAGTTTTGCGACCAATCCTTTAAAGTTTCCCAAGCTGATTTCCAATACTTTGACTGCAACGGTCAAGGCAGGCGTACTTTCTCGTGTTCAACGATTAGAACCGCCTCCAACACCCTTTACAGCCCCTTCTACGCCCTTGAATGGCATCATTTCCTCAAGACGCAAATGGAATGCTTCAATTTTGTCTTTGGAGCGAATCAAAACCTTGAAAAACATCATGCAAACAACCGTCAATGATGTAATGTTGGCGATTTGTGCGGGCGCATTGCGACGGTATTTGTTGGAAAAAAACAAGTTACCGAAAAAATCATTGGTAGCGCTTGTTCCGCTTTCGACTCGTACAAAAGAAGAAGCCAATCAAGGCGGCAATCAAATTTCTTCGATGTTGCTGCAATTGGCAACCCATATTGAAGACCCCATAGAACGTTTGGAGGTCATTCATGAAAATGCCATGCGAGCAAAAGCCTATCAGAAAGCTTTGGGCGCAAAAACTTTGGGCAATTTGGCAGAAATGGTGCCTTTTGGTTTGGCCAATCAAGCAGCTCGTTTGTACTCTCGCTTTCATTTGGCGGAGAATCACAAACCCGTTTTCAATGTATTGATTACCAATGTTCCTGGCCCTAATTTTCCGTTGTATATCAATGGGCACAAAGTCTTGTCCATCATGGGAATGGCTCCTGTCATTGACGGTATGGGGTTGATTATCACGATTTTTAGCTACAATGGATTGGTAATGCTTTGTCCAACAGCGGACGCTAAATCTATGCCCGATTTGGATACTTTTTCTCGTTATCTAAGAGAATCGTCTAATGAAATGGAGGAGGTGATATTGAAGTTGGCAAAAGAAAAAGCAGCCGCAGAAGCGACTAAAATTACTAATGAAAGCCCTGCTCAGTTCTTCGAAAAATTGCAGAATCATTTGAACGAAAATCCTATTGAAGCGAAGGGATTGATTCAAATCAATGTGACAGGTTCGGTAGCTGCAAAGTGGAGTGTAGATTTAACTGCTTCTCCTGCAACGGTTGTAGAAGGTCAAGTGGAAAATCCCGATTTGACACTGACTATTCGCAATGACCACTTGAAGAAAATTGCCGAAGGGGAATTAGATATGCAAATGGCAATTGTTCAAGGGCGATTGAAGGTAGAGGGTGATAAGAGTTTGTTGGAGATTTTTAAATAGCTTGCCCCAACTCCTCCAAAAACAAATTTCGCACTCCTTCAATACGTTCTTCTAAATCCTCCAAAACCCAATCATGCGTAGAAATAGGGGGGAGAACGGTGATTTTGACCAAAGCAGGACGGAAAACAATTGCTCCTTTGGGCATCGCATCATAGGCATTCTTGATGACAATCGGCACCAAAGGCACACCCGCTTGCATGGCGATTCGGAAAGCCCCTTTTTTGAATGTGCCCAAAGAATAGTCTTTGCTGCGTGTCCCCTCTGGAAAAATCATGATGGATTTTCCTTTTAGCAAAGCATCCTGAGCCGGCTTCAAGGCTTCAATGGACTTTTTGCGATTACCTCTATCCAAAAAGATGGTGTTGCCTGCTATCAACATAGGTCCAATCAAAGGATGGTTTCGCAATTCTTTTTTGGCGACTCCAACAATATCTCTCCTCAATAATTTGGCGACAATCAGCAAATCTGCACTGCTCTGGTGATTCATAATGAATACAGCAGGGCGATTCTCCAAATATTCTTCTCCTTTGACTGCCAAACTGATGCCCGCCATTGAAGTAGCCAAATCCCCAAAAACTGCCGTCATAGAATTGACCCCGCTTGAGCGAGAAAGGGTAAGTGCGCTTTTGGACAAACCCGATACCACTGCTGGAAAAAGCGTGCCTGTTGCCAAGGCCGTACGCACCACATTGGCAATGCCCGTTTTGGGTCTTTCACCAAAGTTCTCTACCTGCCAACCTCTCTGAAATGCCAAAGCCGCCAATTTGTTGTCTGGATTCATTGGTCGAGGTTTCCCCACCGATTCCAACAAGGGTAAATCCTCAATGCTGTCTGTATAAAAATAACTTTTGGACATATCCAATTGATATTCTTCCGCCAGTTGATGAGCATAATAAGCTTTGCCTTCGCCCCAACAAGTCGGTTCAATCATCTTACCTGTGAACTTACCATCTTTCACTTCTACCCTCGTACACATCACATGCTCAATGCCCAAATCCCTTGCAATCGGGTTGACTTGGTAGGGTGTTGCAGCCGAAATAATGGCGACGGTATGTCCTTTAGCTTGATGTGCGGCAACCAAAGCACGAGATTCGGAATAGATGGAATGAGCCAAATATTTGAGGTAAACATCTTCGCCAACTTCTGCAAAACCATGTTCTTCCATACCTTTGATTCCTAAAGTGCTGACCGAAATCAAACCCGCAAAATTGCGATTGCCGATGGCATAAACCAATACGCCCATGAACTGTGCAATGGCTTCTTTGGGCGACATTTTGCCGCCTAAAATGCGAGAACGGAAAAACTCAGTAGCAGAATAACCACTGATAAGCGTTCTGTCCAAGTCGAAAAATGCACCAATATGTGCGCCTGATTCGCCTTCAAGAATGGGTGCAACGATGTTTTCTGTTCTCGACCCTGGCACAATGCTTCTTTCGATTGGAACTGCCATTGCAGGCGTTTCTAAGGCATTTTCCAAAGTCACCTTTTGCATCAGCTGAATAGAATTTGCCAATTGCTCCAGTTCCTCCAAAAAGGCATGGATGGCTTCTTTTTTATCATCCAAAATAGTCGGAATCAATCCTCGGTGTTTTACCAAACG
Organism: Bacteroidia bacterium; assembly: GCA_030427245.1. Taxonomy (GTDB): domain Bacteria; phylum Bacteroidota; class Bacteroidia; order Chitinophagales; family UBA2359; genus JAUHXA01. The sequence goes on from JAUHXA010000008.1 coordinate 86,392, forward strand.
AATACCGTTTTGCAGAAAAGGTTTGGAAACGGCTTCGATTCGGCGAATCTGCCCTTGCCATTCCATTTCTTCTCCTTTTACAAAACAAAAATCTGCAAATTGTTGGTCGTCAAATTCTTGCATGATATCCCATTGCAGTAAGGCTTGTCCAACAACTTGATAAGCTTCAATGTAGTTGAACAGTACTACAGGTGAAATCAACACTTCTTTTTTCTTCATCAAATCCACCAAATCCGTTTCGGGATTGAAGAGGAAAGACCGCCAATTTGGGTCTAAAAAATTCAAGTCTGCTTCAATTTCGTCTGTAAAATCCGCACGATTGGAGTAGAAAAATTCAAACTTAAACAAATCCCTTAAAGACATGATTTTGGTCCAAAAAGCCAGCTCCCTGTTTTCCGCATCGGTTTCTGCAATGTGCAAGAGCGCCAACTCGATAAAGGAAGGATGGTAAAAGTGATGCACCGCCATGTTTGCATAGTAGGTGTTTTGCATATAGTGTGCTTTGGAGATGGTGTATTTCGCATTTTGACCTTCTCCTTGCAGTACAAAAAGTTTTTGTTTGACCAACAAATTCAAAGCCGACTGTACGCTTTCTCCGATTGGTTTGCCTCGATCTATCAAGGCGTGTTTGTGATGACTTTCGATGAACCGCATCAAAGTAGATACATAGTTTTCCAGAGCTCGCTTGTTGAGCGAAAACTTGCTCAACAAGGTGATACAGAGCAGTGAAGTAGTGGTGATGGGAGTGATTTGATTGATGTTTCGCACCAAGTCAAAGGCAAAATTGGGGATATTTTTTTTCAGTAAACTCGCATCATCCATCTCAATATCCGCATCTCCTTTCTCCAGTTCGCTTGCTGCAACAGGTTCTCCAAAACGTATGGAAATCTTACCCAATTTTGTCCCCATTTTGCGAACATAGTCTATCATCCATGTCAGGCTTTCCGCTTTCTTTTTCTTTCCTCGACCTTCTGCGGTCATTTCTGTTACATCGGGAATCAAATCATAGACCACCGAAACGGGTATATATTTGACGGTTTCTTTTGAAGAATATTCCCCTTCCATGATGTATTTCAAAATACCCATCTGAGGCCACACCAGTTTGCCAGTGCGGGAACGTGTACCTTCAATCGCCCACATAAAACTCGCTTTTTCGTCCACCAAAGTAGCAATGTAATGCCGCAAAGTAGCCTTATAAACCAAGTTGTCTTTGAAAGAACGGCGAATGAAAATCACCCCTGCCTGTCGCCCCAATTGACCCATTCCTGCAAAGCTCAAATTAATACCACCAAAAGTGTAAGGCAAAGGCAGCCCATAACGAGCCAAAACAGCCATCAAAACGGGCATATCCAAATAGGTTTTGTGGGTCATCACAAAAGCTATCGGATGTCGGCGCATGAGCTTGGTGAGTTTTTTGATTTGTGCCGAATTGGTGTCGATTTCTTTGTCATAGGCACGAGACAAAGCGTATTCTATGCCTTGTACAGCCACCATATTGCCGATAGGATGCTGTTCGCTATATAGTTCTTTGAGGTATTTTTTGGCTTCTTTGTTGACCTTCCGAATGGTCTGATTTTGTTGTTCCGCTATTGCAGCTAAGGTATCTTGAAATTTTGGGTCTTCGAGAAAGTGTTTCATTTGCTTACGTTGTTTGTGCAAATTTAAGGTATTGCTTGGGAATAATCGTTTTTAGAGTGCTTTGTCTTAGTTTTTTAGTTCACTAAAATATGATATAATGGTATCTTGCCTTTTGATTCTCAAATTTCAAAACCAATCTTCATGTCACAATCTTACGTCCAAAAAATTGATAAATATTTCAGACCACAGACTAACACCCAAAATGCTCCTGCAATGTCAAAGTACATGTGAAACTTGTTTCCCTATTTGGGCATCAAATCTCCCCAACGAAAAGAACTCACCAAATCTTTCATTGCAGAAAATGGACTTCCTTCAAAGGTGGAGTTAGAGAAAGTGGTGAAGGGGCTTTGGGATTTACCCGAGCGAGAATTTCACTACATAGCGATTGATTTGGTAGGCAAGTGGGCGAAAAAATTGGAGGAGAAAGACCTTGAATTGTTGGAATATATGATTGTCAACAAATCGTGGTGGGATACGGTGGACACGACTGCAAAATATGTAGGCGTTTTCTTCAAAAAACATCCTGAGCTCACCAAACCGACTACTCTCCGTTGGATTACCTCCGACAACATGTGGCTGCAACGAATGGCAATCATCTTTCAGTTGGCGTACAAAAAAGATACAGATGTCGACTTGTTGTTTGAATATGTCTTGCGAAAAGCCGACTCGGAGGAATTTTTCATTCAAAAGGCGATTGGCTGGGCTTTGCGACAATATGCTAAAATAGATGCTGCGGAGGTGAAACGTTTTGTGGAGGTGACGGATTTGAAGCCTTTGAGTAGGAGGGAGGCTTTGAAGCATTTTAAATAGCAGAGATTTTTTTATAGTATTCTTGAGTTTTTGAGAAAGTTTTGTTATCTTGCAAAAGAATGGGGATTCAACACTGAAAAATAAATGTTTAAACCTATTTCTTAACCACTCAAAAAAACACAATTAACTGAACTTAAAAGGAACCTTTCCTTTCCTTTCCTTTCCTTTCCTTTCCTTTCCTTTCCTTTCCTTTCCTTTCCTTTCCTTTTCCCAAATTTCTGGGGCAAGCTATTTTCCTAAACTCTTGGGAAAACTCTTGTTAAATTGCTTTAAGCAATGATTGGGAATGGTCTATCAATATAGGAAGTGTAACAATTTGCTTTATTCAAAGGATGAATGAAGGTAGGGAAGGTATAGGTATTTAATTGTAAAAAATAAATTGTTAAATATTGAAACGTATGAAATACAATTTTCGACTTTTTTTGAAATGGCAATTTTTAGGATTGCTGATTTGCTTGATAGCGAGCGAAGAAGTTTTCGCTTTTGTGGTGGATGCAGGGGAGGATAGAGTAGTTTGTATGGGAGGGAGTACGACTCTTGGAGGAAATCCAACTGCTCAAAATCCCGATAATTCCAATATGACCTTTACTTATTCGTGGCAACCTACTGGTGATTTGAGCTGTTCAGACTGTCCTAATCCCGTTTTGTCAAATATCAATGAATCAATGGATTACACCATAACAGTTGTTGATGAAGGAGGTTTTACTTGCACCGAGACTGTTCGAGTTGAAGCAACATCGGTTAGTGCCTTGGAAGTAAATTTTTCGGGGGAACACAACCATACAATTGTCAAAGATGATGGCGAGGTGGAATACACTGCACCGCATTGGAGAGACAATTCGATACCTTTGGACGGAGATGCAGATGATATTCCTACAGACATCAAACATCCGATTTGCTATGAAAGTGGTAAAAGTTTGGTGGTTTCTGCAAAGTTTAAGGTTCACGAATTGACTGTTCCTTTTACGGCTAGAGTGCGAGCTGCCTGTTCGGATGGCATACATCTACCTATCAAAACTGCTGTCTATAACCTTGCTACCCAAACAATTGATTTGTCGAATGTTGTTTCAACTCCTTTGGCTTCGAGTAAAGTGAATTATTACAATCCTTTTGAAATCCAATGGGAAATTTCTTTTGATGGTGGAAGCACTTGGTGTTCGGCAGGGGTGACTAAAAATCCCTTGTATGTGACTTTAGGGAAGCCGATACAGCCTTATACGCCTCCTACAATCCCTGGAGAAACCGCTTTTGAGGAAGTCAAGTTGTTTCATACCTTGGTACATCATGGATGTACAAATGCAAAAGATGTGACAAGTCTAACACAGGTATTGAACAATGTTTGGCAAGACTTTACGGATAGAGAGGTTCGTAGAGTAGATGGTACTCAAATGACTTATTATGCCAATTATCAATGTACGAGTACAACGACCAATACAATTTTAGAAACTGGGGATGGACAATGTGGTTCTTGGTCTCGACTATTTTTAGATATATTAAAGGCACAAGGAATTGACTATCAGAATGAGTATATTATCATAGGAGTTGACCCTAACGTAACAAATGGATCAAGAATTTTATTTATTAAAGAATGGATTTTTAATGCAAATGGAGGTACGAGTGGAGATAGCAATCTCCCCTTTTTAAATACTTTTTTAGGAGGAGATCCTCCTATCTCTAATAACACTTATAATTGGACTTATGCCGAAGTAAATGATATGGAAGGTGAGTCTGGACAAGGAACTCCAAATCCTGCATCTATATTTGGAAATCATCAGATTGTACTGATAAATGGAACTTATTATGATCCTTCTTATGGACAAAATTATAGTAGTTTATTAGACTTTGATGTGATTGCTATTGATGCTTTTGTACAATTAGTTATTATGGGCAACGAAAAATCATATTTGATTAAGAAAAATGAAAGCACTACTGGTCAAAATGTATTTGAAAATAAATATAATTATTAGTATAAAATAAATTCAAAATGAAAAAAATCTCAATAATTCTATTTTTGTTATCCTTCTATATTTTTAGTTGTGGTCAGGTTGTAGTAAATGAAATTTCATTTGCTTATAAAAATCAATTGTATAGTGTTAATATAAAAGATGAATATGAAGGCTTTGTAGAACAGAAGGATTTGCTTAACAAAAGGTATCAAAGCCGTATGTTCAATGTGCCTTTTTATATAGCTCCTGATTATTTAAATAATAGGCTAGTTTGGGATGTTTTTGATGGTCATATATATGGTGTAACAATCATAAATTCTAAAATACAACCTTTTGTAGGACTTAAGTACATTACAAAAACTCCTTTAAAAGAACTAAATAATATAAAACCAATAAATAGTAATTTTTTAAAATATTTACCTAAGCAAGAATACATATTTTCTGCAAGTATTCCTCTATTTAACATTTCTATTTCAAATTTTCAAAGTAAGAATTACTTTTTCGACATTTCTGTTTCAGCAGAAGATAGTTTATTGCTATTTGTTCAATATGACTATCAGCTGCACTTATCTTCTTACAATGGCAAAACTTGGACTGATATCGCCTGCTACGATACCGAATTCAACGACATCTTCAATGCCATTCAACTGAATGGAAAAGTGTATATCATCGACAACAATGGAATCACCTACTTTTTAGAAAATGACAAATTGGTCAAACAAAAAACCAAACAATTGAAGAATCGGGCGGAGAATGTATTGGTGATAGACAAAGACGAACAGAGCTTGTCTTATATCTCTAAAAACAATTTACAACAAAAAAGCGGACGGCAACTAAAGGCTTTGATAGAACGGAATCGGGTGATATTACCTCCTAATAAAAACTAAATCACCTATTTTTTAACTGTTAAAATTCAATAAACTATGACCTTAAACTTATTTTTTGACAAAAGAGTCTTGGTGACTTTACTGCTCTTTTATTGGGGAATTTCCCTAAATGCTTTTAATGTAGATGCAGGGGAAGACCAAATTATCTGCAATGGCAATGTGGCGAGTATGGAGATTGGAGGAAGTCCTACTGCTTCGGGGAGTAGCGCACCTACTTATGTTTATTCATGGAATCATGAAGAAACTTTGAGTTGTTCGGACTGCCCTAACCCTATAGCAAGCCCTACGGAAACAACTATTTATACTGTCACAGTGACAGATGGAGGTGGTTTTGTATGTACGGATGAAGTGGAAGTGGCTGTATTAACCATGGTTGTGCATCCTCAAAATAGTGATTTTGTAAGTGGTAAAGAAGGAAGGGTATTGATTTCTACCTTTCAAGATGCCTCTTATTATACTGTTACTCCTTCTGCTATTGGTAATTTACCTGCACAACATGAAGGACTTGAAGTACCTTACTCTCCTCCCCTTAGTGACGGCAAATGCAATCGGGTAAAAATTACAGCACATCTAAACCCTGGAGCAATTAACAAGACAGTGTATTTTAGGTTGGTTTATCCAGATCCTGACGACCCTTCTCCCTATGAAAAAGCAGGAACGTCAAATTTACCAGATTTAAATGGCGGAGATAATAAAGATACTAATATTAAACACGGACAACTAAATGGCAACGGTTCAATTGGAGCGGTAGTGACTGCAACTACTAGCCTTCATACAATTAACGGAAATCCAGTAGCAGCAGCAGAGGTAGAACTTACGATTACTGATACAAACGCAGGAGATAATTATCAAGTAGAAGCGGCTTTAGATCCAACTTTTAGTACCTGTTTTGGCAAAACAGCTATTTTGACAGCTTGGAAACGAGCGTATGTGAGATTAGGAGGGATGATACCTAATAGTACTGCCTTATCAATGGCTTTTTCACATGACTCAAATAGCTCTGATGATTTTGTTTTTGTACAGGATATTAGTGTTCTTAATATAGGAGATGACATAGATATTTTCTTTCCTGACCCTGCTAATAATTATACCATAAATAGTATTTCAAGAAAGATTATCGACATTCAAGCAAATAGGATTACGGTAGCGGATATTCCCCATAGTATTCCTTTACTTGGCGGTGTAAAAATTGCAGGAAGTACAGGTATCTATATGCCAATAAATTTCAATACAGTTAATACCAATGGTTTAGAAGAAGCTTATGGGCAAAATACAAATGGAAGTGACGGAGGGTGTTTTATAGAATTTAAACTATCAAGTAAGCCCATTTTTCATACTCCTAAAGTAGAATATTTAATAAATGATGCAGCTCGAGCACAGTATATGGGGGTATGGCGTGATGCAACCCCACATGATAAAGATAATGAATTTTTAGTTATATCTGCATATAATTCAGAAATTAGTGGTCAAAAAAACTTGGGTGGAAGTGTGACGCTTCTTAATAACACTATTATTTTTCAAGATGCAATTATACACACTCAAAACAATTTTAGTTTTAATTCCCCAACACATTACATAAATGCTTTGTCTGAAATAATTGCCCATGAATTTGGACATCATTTTGGTGTTGTTCCGAGTAGTTATTCTTATGTAGATCAACCACCAAATACTACTACTTATGTTGATAAGAATCATGAAGGAAATGATTATGGTATTATGACTTATGTTATAGGAACTGCAACATCTCAGCTATTTAACGTTAAAACAGAGTTTAAGTTATCAACTATTACTCATATTAGAAAAGAAGTTGATCCTCAATAAAAATAAAAAAAAATGAAATTCAAAATAATATATTTTAAGGCAATAATTTTACTATTTATAATAAGTGCTTGTATAACACAAAAACCTTCAAAGGAATTGTTAGCAGAAGATAAAACAACCTCTCAAAATGATACTACTTTTAAAGGTCTCAAAATAAAACATAATCTGAATTGTTATACAGAAAATGAAGATTTTATAATTAGTATAAATAGGATAGATTCCAATCAACTTGCATTAAGGGTATCTTGCAAAAATAAAAGTGCAATTTTCACTTATCCTTTTGATCTTTACCATGAAAATAATACAATCAAAATTATTAACCCGAAGCAACAAGAGAGATTTCTATATTCTTTTCTTCTTGACGGTTATACAGGATTCACCCCTGCTAGGCATAGTAAAAAGTTAAAAGAGAAAGAGTCGATTGAAGAAAATTATAACTTTAGAGAACATCATTTCAATATATTAGAAGGAGGTATAGATTATGAAAATATGGGACTAGAGGATGAAAATAAAAAAATAAATTTCTTTGAGCCAGATGGAATTTATCAATTGATATGGATAGTGAAATATAAGGTAGGAGATAAGGAAAAGGAAATTCAAACTCCTCCTTTTAATTATTATTATTCACTTGTTCCTATACCGCTTTTTTCCCCCACAGATACTCAATAATGCCATCTCTCAAGACTCATTAAAAGTCTTAGACAGCTTTAGGTAATCTATTTTTAAAAACTCAAAAAACAATCACAATGAAAAAATATATATTCAAATACACAATTCTATTCCTTTCTTTTCCATTGCTTTTTTTATGGACTCAGTCTGTTTTTGGTCAAAATGACCCTCCACCTGGTATAGACTTTACAACGAATACGGTTTGTAGGGGAGATTCAGATGGATTTATTGATATGGACTTTAATGGGGGATGTCCGCCTTATACTATTTATTTAGATGATGGGAATGGTTATCAAGACCAACTTACCACCAATACTACTGATGGCATTTTCAATGATTTAAAGTCAGGCAAATATGAAATTATTATAAAAGACAATAGTGAATGTACTCAGTACAGGACAAAACTATATTTGAAGCCAAAGACCTTATAGGTTTAACCTCTAAAAGTATGTACAGATTTGATAATCTGCTTAAATTACATAAACAAAAACCTATAAGGTTTGAGATTCATGCTCAATAAAACGTTTTGTCTTGTACAAAGGTGAATGTAAATTATCTGGAATAGCAAATATAGGTGGTTCTTGGGTTGATGTGGGTTTTACTGGAATTACTCCTGCAATTATTGATGGGGAAAAGGGAAGCATTACAATAAGAATAACAGCTAAAGATGAACCTTACAATATAGTATGGACTGATGAAACAGGAGAAGTGATAGCTAACCAAACACTTACTGAAGCAGGAGAAACTTCCATATCTGGATTAGATCCTGGGGAATATTGTGCAGAAGTGACCAATGAAAATGGGTGTGTTAAAAAAATATGTACACCTATAGATTCCAGCCCTGGGAATTGTATTTGTTCTAACAATGAATTGTCCGATGCTTTAGAAGAAATGTATGCTACTGGAAATGGATTTACTGTTTTGGGAGCATCGGGAATAGGTATTACAGACGCTTCTATAAGCCTCAATGAGACATTTTTGCCTTGTACTGGACCTTTCACCTATCTATGGGAAGAAGTAGGTGTTTTTGTGGAGGTTATCAGCATATTCCTACGTTTCGGTAACTTCATTTGGTGATAAAAAAAATAGTGTATAATTTTAAATATCAAGAATAAATGAGTTTAAAAATAAGATTATTCTATTTTTTAAAATTTATTCAAAAAACGTTATGTAATGAAATGGTCTTTCGATTGCGAGTTATTCAATAAAAGTCCATTTTTGTTATTGCAAAGTGCTCTGAAATGCAATATTACCGAAACGTAGGATATTTCCTTTGGATATTGAAATAAGTCTAACACAGACTTTAGATGTGCCTGCTTCAAGTTCTTATGTGAATGGCATTACATCGGGAATCTATATATTGACAGTAACAGATGTTTGTGGTGACCAAGGGCAACTAACTGTATTTGTTCCAAATGGTATCTGTTTGGTGGATGGAAATGGTATTCCTGTGGGGGTGCAAGGAGCGGGTATTGTAGAATCTGCTTATTGTGAAGAAAATTCTGGTCATATATCCCCTTACATTCATGGTTACAACGAACCCATTACTTACCAGTGGAGCAATGGTGCAACTACTAAAAATCTTTATGATTTGGGAACAGGTAGTTACTGCCTTACTGTTACATCGGCAGATGACTGTACAGACAGTGAGTGTTTTGATATTTCTTCGGAAGGTGGCTTGCATATAGAATTGGATGCAAGAGATAATCATTGTGAGGGTTCGATTGACACAAACGGAGATGGTATTGAAGAATCTATTGAACACCTTGGATTTTTGAGGGTAGAAGTAGAAAAGAAAGGGGGAACATTTCCTGCAGGAGATATTATAATTAAGTGGAAAGATTCTGAAAATGGAAATACCGTAGCAACAGGTAATGAAATACATGATTTAGTAGAAGGAAGATATTGGGTAGAAGCAAGTATAGAAAATAGTAATTATTGTAAGACTACCACATATTTTGATATAATTAAAACTTCACCTGAATTTCTTTATTGGACAAGTGCTTGTACTTTACCTTACGTTTGTGGTGCTGTTACTGGTCATATTGACGGCGAAAAAGATTATAAGTTTCCAAGTGGAAATTGTTCTAATGGACATGAGATTTGTATTTCATCAGGAGAAACAATCTCAGAAAATTTTACAGGAATAGAAGGAGATATAGTTGACTTGAATACAAATCCTACTGACTGTCAAGGCTTGCAACTTGAGTGTTATGTGCCAGGTCGAGCTATTCCTTATTATGCTGATATTCCCAATAATCAAGTTATTGACTATATTGGGTGGTACACAGTAGAAGTATCTTATGATAATGATTTTATAAATGAGTTAGCAGTACAAGAGGATTATTGTTATTGGGTGCATTACTGTGAAGGGCCACAAGGGGAACCCATTTTACAGATTGATTGGGATATTGAACCGTTTGAGCACACTGGCTATCAAGATTATGTGGCTGCTGAAGATAGATGTTATGAACACTATTATTGTGAAGGACCAGCTGGTGATCGTACATATATGGGGTCTAAATTGATTCAAGTTGGAATATGTCCAGGAAAAAAAGTTCGAGACCTCCCCATCGAAATATCTTCCATCGCTTATACCAACACACTCCTCAATTACATAGGAAGCAACTCCATCTTCAACAATGCTTATTCTGTCAGCCAGTTTAACCCAAGCCTTGAACCTATATGGGAAGAATCTCTATCTGGAGCAGGAAATATTTGGGGAACAGACATCGTCAATTTATACAATGGAAGTGTCTTGTCTGTTGGATATTTTACAGAAGACATTCGGACAGCAGATCATTGGTTGTATGCTTCGGAGGGAGCGGAAGATATTTTCTTTGTCAAACACGATGTGGAGGGGAATCGACAATGGCTCAAAACCATTGGTGGAATAGGTGCTGATAAATGCCAAAGTATTGCAGTAGATAAGCTACAAGGAGTTTGGCTTACAGGCAGTTTTACAGACGAAATGGATATTGAAAACATTCGACTTACAGGAACAGGGCAGGACACCTATTTTGCCAAATACAATGGCTTGGGTTATCTATTGTGGGCAAAAGCATTGGAGGGAACGGGAAGGAATACAGGACTTGCCATAGAAACCGACAATGAACACAATGCCTACTTATTGGGCAGCTTTCAAGACGACATTCAATTTGGCAGCAAAACTTCCCAAAACAACGACGATTATTCCGATATGTTTTTGGCGAAATACGATAAAGACGGCAACTTTATTTGGAGGAAACACGCAAGAAGCATTGCTACTCATTTTGAAAAAGCAGATATGGCTGTAGATAATGAGGGGAATATATTGATCTATGGTGCTTTTAGAAATGGATTTAGTTTTACTCCTTATTCCGAAGATGCCATCTATACTACAAGCTTCAAAGAGGATTTATTCTTGGTCAAATACAACTCCAATGGAGATTTATTGTGGACACGACAGTTGGGAAATACCGAAGATGCGATGCATTTAGGGGGAATAGAAACGGATAGATATGGGAATATTTTGGTCAATGGAGGTTTTGAAGGAAGAGCAGAGTTTGAAGGAGTCAGTTTGACGGCAGATGGTGAGAGCAGCATTTTTGTGGCGCAATACCGCAGTGACGGGCAGTTGGATTGGGTGAAAAAAGAAGGAGGAGCGAACAAAGATGCCGCTACTTGTATAGCAGTCAATCCTGTGCATGGAAATACCTACTATGCAGGGTTTCACTATGGCGATGCCCAAATTGAAGGAGAGGAGTTCACAAGTAGTCCGAATGTTCACAATGGTTTCATTGTAGAATTGGGCGGACAATCCAATCCCGCCAAAAACGAAGAAACAATTGAAGTCGTGGAAACGGTTTCCGAATCTGCCATGCTCGTTGAAAAGATTTATCCCAATCCCTTCAATAAAGTGATACAAGTCGATATTCAATCTCCTCGAAAAGAACAAATCACTTTTGATGTGTACAATATGATGGGAGAAAAAGCCTTGTCTGAGAAACATCAACTGACAGAAGGCAAGAATACGATTTCTCTAACATTGAAGGAAAAAATGCCCAATGGAGTTTATTTATTGAAGATTATTGATGGCAAAAAGCAAGTGACTACTCATAAGATAGTGAAGACGAGTAAATAATTGAAGTATTGAGTGATAAAACAAATGGGCAAGTTTCGGAATAGAAATTTGCCCATTTGTTATTAAAGATGGAGGTAAGAAAAATTTTTTACTGAAAAATTTAATAAATGTCATTGTAAAGTAAAATTAAATATAAAAACTCCTCCTTTCTGTTTATCAGCACCTTACTGTTAAAAAATGGCTCGATTCTTGATGATAAGATAGTCAAGCATGGCTTCCAACACTCTAAATTTGATACCTTTTCATAACATTTTTTGAAACACTGCCGTATAATCAATTGCAAGCACGTTACAAAAAACATTAAACATTCTGAACAAATTAAAGTCCAACAAGCCATGAAACAATTAATGATAATAGCAATAATGATTTTCGCCAGTATGACGATGGTTGCCCAAAATGGAAACAACACAATTACTGTAAACAACTCTGACGAACAAAAAAAGGAACAAACAACGACAACCAAAGAAGTTGAAGCCCAAAAGAAAATCACTCCAGCTCAAGAAGAGGAAGTGAGTATATTTGACAACAATATTTTGCATCCAGAAGTGATAGCAAAAACAGATAAAAACAAAGAAGACAAATAAAACAATCCATTTAACAAATACAAAAAGATTAATCCCGAAATTTTAAGTACAAGCGTCCATTCCATTTTTCAAATACATAGAATTAATCCCAGATTTCAGATACAGAAAGATTAATCCCGAAATTTAAGTACAAGCGTCCATTCCATTTTTCAAATACATAGAATTAATCCCAGATTTCAGATACAGAAAGATTAATCCCGAAATTTAAGTACAAGCGTTCATCCCATTTTTCAAATACAAACAACCTAAGCCGTATCGACAGCCTAATGTCTGATAGGGCTTTTTGGTTTTTATGGGTATGGTGATTTGTGATTGAGAATCCAACTTCAAAAATCATGTAATCATACATCTCAAATCCCTCATGCATTTACCTTTTCTCACCATTTCCGTTAACCTTATCAGAAGACAAAAAAGTAGGAGGTACGACCAAGTGAATAAGTGAATGTCCCCTACCCAATAAACTTCTATTGTTATCTTCCTTATATTTGTAGCTTCAAAAAATGAGAGAACTATGCAGCGAATTATAGTAGCATTGCTAACACTTGTTACCAGCGTTTATGTTTATGGCCAGGGAATTCCAACCACTTATCACAATGAATGGATAGATTTTGAACAGACCTATTATAAGGTAAAACTGAATCAAGCAGGACTGTATCGCATCAATCAATCCGTACTCCAATCAGCAGGAATTGAAGCCAAAGGCGCAGATTTGAAGCTGTATTACAAAGGCAAGGAAGTGCCTATGTATGTAAGCAATGAGGGAGATTTGGGCAGCAACGACTATATAGAATTTTTTGGAGAAGAAAACGATGGAGAATTTGATACCCAACTTTTTCAACAAGCGAGTTGGCAATTAACGCCCCTAAAAAGCCTATTTTCAGACACCTCGTCCTATTTCATCACCATAAAAAGTGGAGAAAACCACTTGCGGTATGCCTCAACAACAAACGACATCAGTAATCCCCCTGCAAAAGAAACGTCTTATTTACGTACAAGCGAAAACGTATTCAACAACATACATACGCCAGGGAAACGAATCAATGTAGGTGGATTGCCCACTTCTTTTGCGGATTTTGATGAAAACGAAGGATTTACAAGTATAAGCGTGCCTACTGGTGGCACAAGTTTCGACCGAGAATTAGAGACTCCTTCTATCTTCTTCAATGGAGGTGAAGCCCTTATTCAAACCAAATTGGTGGGCAGCAACAACGATCCTTTTACCTTCAAAGACCATCCCGTAGCCATTTCCTTCAATGGAACGGTCTATCACGAAACCAATTTTGAAGGCTTTGACAAGACAATAGAAACCTTCAATGTACCTTTGGGTGAGTTGACCAATCTCAAAACACCCGTTACTTTTACCGCTTTAGAAACAGAAAATCCCACGGCAACCAACAATTTTGTGGTGTCTTATATGCACATCACCTATCCAAGTAGCTTTGATTTTGAAGGAAATAGAAGTCGAGTTTTTGAAATAGACAACAATGGAAACAAATACATTGAAGTAAGCAATTTTGACGGCGGTTCACAGCCCATTCTTTACGACCTCACCAATCGCCAAAGAATCATTCCTATTGTAGAAAACGGAGTGTATAAATTTTTACTCAAACAAGTATTTGGCGGTGCTGCAAAACGAAAGCTCATCCTCGCCAATACTTCGAGTACTTTGGCCACAAGGCGTATCAATAAAGTCGCAACGGTAAATTTTACCGATTACAGTCAGCCCGAAAACCAAGGAGATTACATCATCATTTCCCATCCTTTATTGATGCAAGGAAGTGTCAATCAAGTAGAACGCTACCGTCAATATCGGAGCAGTGTAGCAGGAAGAAACTACAAAGTAGTCTTGGTTAATATCGAAGAACTGTACGACCAATTTGCTTGGGGCATCCAAAAACATCCTCGATCCATTCGCAATTTTGTCAACTTTGCGGTTGACAAATGGGGCGGACAAGCCGAACAGTTGCTGCTTTTAGGCAAATCCATCGAATACCGAGTCGCTACTGTCACTCCATCGGCTTTTCGGGATTGTTTGATACCTACCTATGGTCATTCAGGCTCGGACGTATTGTTGACTGCCCGAACTCCTTTCACCTATACCAATCAGATAGCAGTCGGTCGGGTGCCTGCTCGAACAGCCGCTGAGGTCAAAATTTATTTGGACAAAATCATTGAATACGAGACCTTTCCAGAACCTTGTAGCGCCGAAGATATTTTTTGGAGAAAAGATGCTTTGCACATTGCAGGAGGAACAAACTTGGCAGAAGCAGCCGATTTTGTCGAGACCTTGTCGGTTTACAAAGACATTTTTGAAGACATTCACTATGGCGGCAAAGTCATTCACACCTACAACAAGTTTTCGGACGATCCAGTAGAAGAAGCCGACCTCAGCAATTTTATCAATCCAGGCTTGGGAGTCATCAATTTTGTGGGACACGCCTCTAACAATTCGCTGAACGTCAATATTGAAGCACTCGAACAGAAAAATTTTGGACGGTATCCCTTTATTTTTGCAAGCTCTTGTTTTGTGGGCGACATCCACAACTCCAACAGCATTGAAGTCGGAATGGCACATGAATTTGTCTTAGCTCCCAATCTCGGTTCAATCGGTTTTTTGGCAAGTAGTGCGGTAGGATTTCCCGTTTTGCTCGACCAATATGTACAAGGTTTGTATCAAAACTTTACCTTAGATCTTTACAATCAACCCATTGGATTGGCGATAAAAGACAATATTCAAGACCTTAGCCAACAATACAACGACCCAAACAGTCCCTTTTATACAGGCGTGAAATTCAACGCCATCTTTTTTACCCTTGTTGGCGACCCTGCTGTCGTTCTCAATCCTTTGCCGATTCCAGACTATCGGGTAGAAGAAGCGGGGATTTCCTTTGATCCTCCACAGATTACCACCGACTTGGATTCCTTTGCGGTGAACATCGTTCTTCAAAACTTGGGCAAAGCCATTGTCGACCCCATTCAAGTAGTGGTCAATCGCAGACTGCCCGATGGAACGGTCCAAACGGTTTTTAATCAAAGTGTTGCTTCTCCCAAATATGCCGACACGCTGCAAGTCTATGTACAAACAGGTGAGGCAGAACTCATTGGTGGAAACAATATCTTTGAAGTCACCATTGACGAACAAAATGGTGTGGAAGAACTTTGCGAAAGCAATAATGCGATTAGCATAGAAACGACCATCTTTTCGAATCAAATTATCCCGATTTTTCCCTGTGAATTTGCCATTGTTTCAGAACCCAACGTGACATTGAAAGCTTCAACAGGACAACCCATTTTGGATGCTCACGACTATGATTTTCAAATAGATACCACAGCTTTGTTCAACAGCCCTTTGCTGCAATCGGCAAGAATCAACAGTGGTGCAGGAGTCATAGAGTGGCAGCCTTCAATGAACTATCAAAACAACAGGGTCTATTATTGGAGAAGCAGTCAAGTGCCAGAAGATGTGGACGAAATCCCTTCTTGGGCGGTCAGTTCCTTTGTTTTTGAAGCCAACGGCACCAATGGTTGGAATCAGTCACACTATTACCAATTCGGACGCAACACTTTCAACGATTTGTTGCTGGAAGAAGAAAGCCGAAAATTCAACTACGGTTTTGTGTCAAACAATGTGAAAGTCGTCAACAATCGGATGCAGCCCGACAATATTTCTATTGAACTCAACGGACAAATCCTACACGATTTGAATACCTCTCCAAGTACTCGTGCAACCTGTTTGGAGGTGGGCGCATGTGCGGGTGGCTTAGGCTTTGTGGTTTTCAAACCCCAACCCATCTTAGAACCGATTGTATCTCCTGCAAGCGAAAGAAGCGGCACACTCGACTGTGGAGGAACGGGCAAATACGGAAACAATCACTGTGAATTGAATGATATGTATGCCATCGAATTCAGTACGGTGGACAACAACCGCCTGCAAAACATGCAAACGTTTATGAGTGAAACCATTGAGGATGGTGATTACGTGTTGATTTACAGCCTGATGAATCACCACCTTTCCAATCCTTTGCCCAATGAAGCGATTTTTCCATACATCAATTTTATCGAAGATTTCATGCAAAACATGGGCTTGGCAACTTTGGACGGCCTCAACAACAACCGAGCCTTTGTTGCTTTTGGACGAAAAGGCGTACCCGAATATCCTGCAAGTATTCAACTGAGTGCAGGAAACTTGAGTGAAGACAATCTGGCAGTGGATTTGGAAGTAGATGTTCGAGCCGACAATGGCAGTTTATCCTCTCCTCCTATTGGCCCTGCAAAAAGCTGGCAAACGCTCAATTGGGCAAAAGACAATTTGCCGACGGATAACACCAACTTGCGGGTTTATGGGATTGGCGAACAAGGTAGTGAATTGATAAATGGCAATTTAGCAGTAGGGGAGGTGGACATCAGCAGCATTGACGCTGCAAAATACCCTTTCCTTCGATTGGAACTGAAATCGAGCGATGAGGAAGAACGCACCCCTCCGCAATTGGATTTTTGGAAAGTATATTTTGAAGGGGCAGGAGAATTGGCATTGAACCTTCAATCGGCGTTTAGCTTTGAATCGGACACCCTTTTTGAAGGACAAACTGCAAAGGTTTCTTTTGCGTTTACCAATGCAGGCGATGTGGATATGGACAGCGTTTTGGTTCATTACACGTTGGTCAATCGCAACAACCAGAGTACCTTGGCTCATGCTCCTCGGTACAAGCCCTTGGCAGTGGGTGAAAGCTATACGGCTGATTTTTCTTTTGAAACCAATGGAATGGAAGGCAATAACATTTTGCTTATTCAACTCAATCCGAATGGTGACCAATTGGAAAAGCGAGACTTCAACAATGTTTTGGTAATTCCGTTTACGGTCATTTCCGATAAAATAAATCCAATCGTGGATGTGACTTATGATGGGCGACACATTATGGATGGCGACATCGTTTCGGCAGCACCCAATATTTTGATTCGGGTCAAAGACGACAACCCATTTTTTGCGCTCAACGATACGTCTGACTACGAAATCATCCTGACTTATCCCGACGACAATGGCAATCCCATCACTGAACGCACGATTCCATTCAGCGATCCTATGGTCACTTTTCGTCCTGCTACTCAATTACAAGCTGCTGCAGGTAACAATACTTCCGAAATAGAATTGCAGCCCAATTTCACCCAAAATGGTACTTATGAAATTGCCATTGATGCGAAAGACCGAAGCGGCAATGATTTTGCGAGAAGAGCCTACAAAGGTAGTTTTGAAGTGGTGACAGAATCTATGATTTCCAATGTGTTGAACTATCCCAATCCTTTCACTACTTCTACCCGTTTTTTACTGACCATCACAGGTTCGGAAGTACCCGAATACCTCAAAATCCAAATCATGACGGTATCGGGTAAGGTCGTGCGAGAAATTACACAAGCGGAATTGGGCGCACTGCACATTGGCGAAAATCTTACAGAATTTGCTTGGGATGGTACGGACGAGTTTGGAGACAAATTGGCGAATGGCGTTTATTTGTATCGAGTTGTCAGTCGCCTCAATGGACAGGCAATCGAACAGTTAGAAACCAATGAATTGGTGGATGGTACGTTTAAGAATGGCTGGGGAAAGATGTATTTGATGCGTTGATAAAGCTTGATTGTTCTCCTTCCTGAAAGGGGAGCAATCAAGTTCTTGGGTTTTCTCGATTAATACCTCACCTCCTCCACCCCAATCACACTTGCATTCGGCACATACAAATTGTAGTCCGCCACCGTCACCCCTCTGTCCATATTTGCATCGCTTGAAGCGTAGCCGTTGATGTTCGCCAATTCTGCTGTAAACAAATTGAAGTCGTCCACATTCACCACACCTTCGCTGTTGAAATCTCCTGCAAACAAGCCATGAGCAAATATTGTCATTTTTCCAATTCTAAGCTAAGTACTTTCTCCTCTTGAAATATCTGAAAAATAAGCCTTAACTTTGGGTGCAATACATATCGAAAACTATAATGACCATTCAAATTTCTATAAGCAAATGCCCTTAGCCAAAGACCCAAACAAGACAGCCTCAATTTCAAAAGATAAGCTCTACTCTTGGATTCCTTTTTTTGAAGAAATGGCTGAAAAACTGCTGCAATATGAAGACCGTCAATTAGAGCTTATACAGATGTTGAAAGACATTGGTATTACATCGGGTTTGTCTGATAAAGATGAAACTGGGAAGATAGAATTGACAGAAATAGACCCTTTTTCCTTCTTTTGTTTTTTCACCAAATTTGGCGAGGATAAAAGAACAGAATTACTTTCAAAAGTCAAGCCTCTTTTGAATATTGAAGCAGCTGTTCCACATCATTTTGGAGGAGTACCTACTGCACAAGCTCAAAATGTAAAGTTGTTTTCCTATAAAAATAAAAGAACTAAGCAAGACATTCCACTTCTATGGGAACTCTTCAAGAAGGCATTGCAGCAAAATATTGATGATGACCTATTTGATAAAGTCTTAAAGATTAATGGAGTAGGCAAAGTCAGTATTACCCAAAACCTTTTTTACATAAAGCCCGACATTTACTTTCCTATTGATTCGCAGACAGCTTATTTTCTCAAATCAAAAAATATTCCTACATCCTTTCATACTTTCCAAGAATATCAATCAATCTTAGAACAAGTCAAAACAAGTTTTGATGAATCATTTTATGAACTATCTTATCGTGCATGGTTCGAGAATCAGAAACCGATAGAAAATTATTGGATATTTCAAGCAAATCCTGAATTATACGACATTGAAAAAGCCTTAAAAGATAATGTTTTGAAAACATGGTCAGTATCATCTCATAAAAAAAGTATCAAAAAGGGGGATAAGGCCATTTTATGGGTAACAGGTAAAGAAGGAGGATGCTTTGGATTGCTTGAAGTTACTTCTAAAGTAGAAAAAAGAAAGAATAATCAAGTAGAACTTCCCTATTATACAAAAGATTACAAAAACCAAAATAAGGATAGAGTTTCCGTTGAAGTTATTCATGACTTCTCAATAAATCCCATTTCAAAAAAGCATATAAAGGATTTAGTAGAGTTTGATAATTTTAATGCAGGGAATCAAGGTACTAACTTCAAAGCAACCCAAGAACAATATGAAAGTTTTCTTCAACTATTTCAAAAAACACAACAACAAATAAGATTCTGGAAATTCTCTCCAGGAAAAGATGCTTATAAATGGAATGAGTTTTATCAAAAAGGAATCATAGCACTGAATTTCGGCAATTTGGAAATGGGCGACATTCAACATTTTCAATCTTACCAAGAAATTGCAGAAATTGCATTTGATAAAGGGAAAATCAAAACAAAAAACTCAAATGAACCTAAGAATCTCTTTTATTTCAAGGATGCCAATATTGGAGACATTGTTTTTGCCAATAAAGGAACTAAAACATGTATTGGTGTTGGAGTTATTGAAGGAGAATACGAATACCACAAAGATGAAGATTTTGCCTATCGAAGAAAAATAAACTGGATTACGGATAAGGTTTTGGAATACACTGCAAATGATATTGAAGGGAAAAAATCGTTATTTCGGTCAGATACTTTTTCTCCCACCAAACAGGGTAAATACATCATTGAATCTTATTTAAAAACCTACCCTGAATTGAGAGAAGTATTTGAAAAACATGGTTTAATCAAATCCTCCTCCATATTTCAAGAACCTGCTCCTCCAGTTTACATCACTCCAACAGTGCAGTCCAAAAAAACGATAGATACAGACCTCAATACCATTCTCTACGGACCTCCAGGAACTGGAAAAACCTACCACACCATTGATTTAGCAGCAAAAATTGTAGGTTTTGACAAAGGCAATCACCAACAAAACTTAGCTACCTTCAATCAGCTTTTAGGCAATCAAATTGAGTTCATTACCTTTCATCAATCATTTGCCTATGAAGATTTTGTAGAGGGTATTAAGCCTCAAACAGTGAGCAACAAAAATGGGGATAAAACCGTCACTTACGATATTGAAGACGGTGTTTTTAAACGCATTGTGAAAAGAGCCTTGCAAAATACGGGAGACAAAGACAGTCAAGACCAAACCGAATTTGAACGAGTGTTTGACTTATTAAAGGACGAATGGGAAGCATCGGATGAAAATGAAGTGGAGATTCCTATGTCAAGAGTCTCATTTCATGTTACGGATATCACAAAAACCTATATTGCATTTAGAAAAGCAAGCGGAGGAACTGCACATAATTTAGCCATTGATACATTGAAGAAAATCTACAATAAAAAGATAGAATTCAAGTCAGGATTGGCAGCTTATTACAATCCAATGGTTAATTACTTAAAAAGGCAGGTAGACAAACTTCCCAAACAGAACAAATCTCAAGCCCAAAACTACGTACTCATAATTGATGAAATCAACCGAGGCAATATCTCTAATATTTTTGGTGAATTGATTACCCTCATCGAACCCGACAAACGAATGGGTGGCAATCACTCTCTCAGTGTTACACTTCCCTACTCCAAAGCAGACTTTTCGATTCCCTCCAATCTGTACATCATCGGAACGATGAACACCGCAGATAGAAGTGTTGAAGCCTTGGATAGTGCATTGAGGCGGCGATTTTCGTTTATTCCCAAATATCCAGAGGCTCATTTATTGAAGGCTTTAAGTGAAAAATTTGAAGGCGAATTGGACATAGAAAAGCTGCTCACAACCCTCAACAATAGAATCGAGAAGCTACTCAATATAGATTATGGAATCGGACATTCTTATTTCATGGTTTTAGAGAAAGCAACAAAACCATTGAAGGCTCTTCGGCTTATTTTTGACCAAAAAATCCTTCCATTGCTCCAAGAATACTTTTATGGTGACTACGAAAAAATCGGGATGGTATTGGGAAGCGGTTTTGTCGTTCCCAAATACAAGGATTCAAAGGAGGCTTTTCACTTCGGCAAAGGTTTTACCAATGCTCAGTACGATTTTGAAGAGAAGGAAATCTATGAATTTACAAAACGCAATACTTGGTCAATAGAAACTTTCCGTTCCATCTATGAAAACTAAAACCATACAAGTTTTTGAACATGAGGCTTTAGCAATTGATGGAAGACATTTTAAGGAAAACCATTTCAATCAATTGGTAGCCTACAATGAGAAGCACAAGGACCAGTTTTTTACGGTGGGATACAAAAAAATCACCTTCAAAAGTTATGTAGGTGTTCTGCAAATCGGAAAACTCACCATCGAAATACTTCCCAAAGCGGACAAAACATCGCATACTTCCAACAAACGCAAATGGCACAATGCGCTCCTCAATCTGCTAAAAGCCTGCAAATACATACGACTGAAATCTTTTAGCAATGCCCATTTGAAATTGCGTTCTTCCTCCTTGATAGACTTGTATTTTCATGCTTTTTTGAATGAAGTAGAAACACTTGTTCACAAAGGCTTGGTCAAAAACTATCAATTGAAGGAAGGGAATGTGTCTAAATTGAAGGGTAAAATATTGTTTCAGCAGCAGATTACCCAAAACCTTGTTCGCAAAGAACGTTTTTATACCCGTCATCAGACCTACAACAAAAACCATATTTACAATCAAATCCTCAAAAAAGCCCTTTCTATTTTGACACAGATTGCCGCCAACTCACACATTCACAGTAGGGCTTGTCAATACAGTTTGGATTTTGAGAAAATAAGCGATGCTCCTATTCAAGCAGCTACTTTTGAAAGACTCAGCTTCAATCGGAAAAACGAGCATTATCAATATGCTTTGAAATTGGCAAAATTAATCATCTTGCAGTATTCACCAGATTTGCAAGGCGGAAACAATGAAATATTGGCAATCCTTTTTGATATGAATCGCTTGTATGAAGAATTTATTTTGGGGCAATTGAAGAAGTCAGCAGCCAATTACTCTTCTATCAATCTGCAAGCATTGGGGCAGGTTCGCAGCCTTTTTTGGCAGGGCAAAACGATTCGCCCAGACATTGTATTGACCTACGAACGAGGCGGACAACAACATAAAATCATATTGGATACCAAATGGAAAGTACTTACCAGCCCCCAGCCATCAGACAATGATTTGAAGCAAATTTATACCTACAATTTGCATTTAGGAGCGCAAAAAGGAGCATTGTTATATCCCAAAAGTAGTTTTGAAAATTCAGGTTTTCAGTCATTTGAGGATTCTGACTTTTCAACAAATCTTCACAGTTGTCAAATTTATTTCACTACCATCTTTGATGAAGAAGGCGATATATTGAAGGATGTAGGAGATAGAATTTTGAAGGATTTGTTGGAGTTTAACGAATAAAACTACTTCAATACCGAACCTCCTCCACACCAATCACACTCACATTCGGCACATACAAATTGCAAAGTGGTTTTCATTCACTGCAAGGTCAATTTAGTGATTTATTTATGTTGTTTCAACTCTCCTTCAATGGTCAAAATATGCTTCTTCAACTTTTTATCTTCTTTCACCAAAAAACCAACTCCAAACAACCATATCTCCTTATCCGTTCCCTCAAAAGGCTCAAAATATTTGTGGCTGCTGATTTGGTTCATGGCTTGTTTCAATAAATTCGCCATCGTTCCTTTTTCTCCATACTTAAACTCAATGATATACACCTTATCGTTCATTTCCAAAATACAATCAATTCGCCCTTTGTCTGTTGAACCTTCCAAAGTAGAATGTACGCCCAAAAGCGATAAAACCAAATAAAACAAACCGTGATAGTAGGCTTCACTTGCTTGTTTGCGGTGTTGATAGGGTAATGCGCCAAAAAGAGAGCGCAAAATTTTTAAAAAGCCTTCTTTGTCTTGGGTTTGCAAAGCAGTTCTTAGTTTGATGGCTTTGTAGTTGATATTCGTATTGGAGACTTGCGAAAAAGCCCCTAAAATAAAGGCATTGAAGGATTGACGGACTTCTGAATTAGGGTAGTTGAGGGTATATAAATCTCCAATTTCCGTTTCTAATATGTGAGTTATCGTCAAATACCCCGTTTCATACAATAGTTTCAACAAAGGAATCGGCTCTCTCAAATCATAACTACTATCCAACATGACCGTTTCTGCATTCTCAAACTCCTCCATCGTCGGCACTTCCTTTCGTTCTTTGGCATACTTTTCTTTTATCAATTTTACTAAAATGGCAGGAGTACCTGTTTCAAACCAATAATTGTTGAATTTTTGGTCTTGCAATACATTGACAATCGAATAGGGGTTAAACAACCTATTTTCGCCATTCCATGAATAACCATCGTACCAAGAAGTAATTTTCTCCAATAGCTCTGTTTCGGTTTGCTTTTCTTTCTCAGCAAATTGGCGAATATACGCTCCAAAATTCTGCTGCAATTCCTTCATCGTAAAACCCAAAATATTCACAAATTGTGGCTTCAAACTCACATCTTTCATCAAATTGACCACCGAAAAAATGGACATTTTGGCAAACTTGGAAATGCCAGTCAAAAAAACAAATTTGAGTTGGTGGTTGCGAGCCTTTAATACGCTGTAAAAATCCCGAAGAGAATCTTGGTAATCTTCTGCCACTTTTAAATCGGTAATATTGCGAGCAATTGGCGCATCGTATTCATCTATCAGAATCACTATCTCTTTTCCTGTTTTATCATAAATATCCAGTATCAATTGCCTTATATTGCTTACATAGTGCGAGGAACGCAATTCAATATCATATTGAGCAGCATATCTCCTTAAAAGGTCAGACATTTGTTCCTCAAAAAACTCCAACGTTTTGTAATTCATATCCCCAAAATCAATCCGAATCACGGGATATTCCTTCCATTCTATCTTGTCTTCTATCCACAAACCTTTGAACAATTCCTTTTTGCCTTGAAACATTGCCTCCAAAGTACTCAACATCAAAGACTTTCCAAATCTACGTGGACGAGATAGGAAAGCATAAGGGCTGTAATTGATTAAGTCGTATATCTCTTTGGTTTTATCCACATAGATAAATCCTTCTTCAATGATTTTTTCAAAACTTGACTTGGCTATTGGTAATTTTTTCATGCGTTTCTATTCTTTTGAAGGAAAACATAAGGTAAGATACAAAAGTTTCCTTCAATACCTCACCTCCTCAACCCCAATCACACTTGCATTCGGCACATACAAATTGTAGTCTGCCACCGTCACACCTCTATCCATATTCGCATCACTCGAAGCATAGCCATTGATGTTTGCTAGTTCTGCTGTAAACAAATTGAAGTCGTCCACATTCACCACGCCATCGCTATTGAAATCTCCTGCAAATAAGCCAAAAGTATTGCCATTGTCCAAAAGCTGCAATTGATTCGTTCCCATCACATTTTCGGGAAGGGTAAAGTCGTAGGGAGTCGAATTTTGGAGGTTGGTAGCCGTTGAAGACATGACTGCAAGGTGGTGTCGGGTTCGTATGACAACAAAGTAATTTTCATTTTCTGCAATGTCAAAAAAGTTGATGCCATTCGTTTGACCATCCACATCTACGACCAAGCCATTTTGCAGTAAAATTCCTGCTCGACTTGCAATGATTTGACTGTTATCATTGGCATCTCGAAGCTCGACCAATACCCAATCGACTGCATCCAAAGGCATTGAAGTGAGCGATTCCGAGCCATTGTAGTTCCACGGAGCTTGATTGAAGGGCTGTTGAAGGGGAATCAAATTGCGGAAAGCATCACTGACTTCCATAAGGTTTGTTGAAGTATTGTAAACGCCTTTCAGCCATACTTTTGCACGAAGTATGATGGGCGCACTTCCCTCAACTTTCACATTGTCCAAGTACAAGCGATTGCCAAAACCACCCACATTTTCAAAAACCAAACTGACCTTTTCCCCATCAAAAGCCGACAAATCCACCGTTTCGCTGCGCCAATCATTGCAGCTTGAAGGAACGAAGTTGCCCGAATTGTCGTCTGCTACGGTTGCCAAATCAGAACCTGATTTGTGAAAAACTTGGTGGCTGTTTCCATCACAATCTATGATATGCACCTTCAATTCGTCCGACAAATTGGCATTGAAGCGAGCATAAGCAATGTCGAAGGTCAAGCTGCTGTTGGAGAAATCGGTCAAGTCCAAATCGTGTATCAATTGGTCGGTTGTATTTGTGTTGTCTTCAAAGCGGTTGTTGATGCTCATGACCTGTTCATTGCAGTTTTCGTCTGTGCTGATTTTCCAAGCCACACCATCTGAATCGCCATTCACAATCCGCCAATCGTCTGTATTCCCTTCAAAATTTTCGCTGAAAAGAGTCGGTTGTTCTTCCGTCAAAGTTGCATCGTGTGGAAAAGCATCGTCTAAATCAACCGTTCCATCTCCATCGCTGTCAATCGTTTTGAGGTGTTGGAGCAAGTCGGTTAGGGCATTTGGCGTATTTTGAGGAGAAGGCAGTTCCGCTTGGTTCAGACTGTTTTCGCCATGACAAGAACTACATACCCGAACCTCTCCTTTTTTGAAGCTCAACCAAACCCGTTCTCGCACCACCGCATCACCGTCGTCTTCGGTCAATTGCCAAGACAAAGATCGACCTGCAGGCACCAAAGCTGCCATCGAACCATCGGCTGCAATCGTTACACTTCCTGTTGGTCCTGTATTGAAGGGATTGTAGCGCATCGCATTGGAGTCATGAAGCGGTTGGGCAATCACTCGTCTGCCGCTATTTGGGTCGTCTATTCCTCCAATTCCCCGCACTTGGTCGCCTTGAAAGATTTGAAAATGAGCGACTTCATACACCTTGTCACTCGACTGAAAATTACTTGACACTGTCTGCGTTTCGCTTCCAAACACTTTCAAATTGAAGGGCTGTTGACGGTCAGCATCGTCTCGACTCGTCACATTTCGACTCACTATCAAAGCCAAATTGTTCTTTTCCAAAAAACTTTTGAAGGAGCTTATCTCCACATTTTCGGCTGCAAAAACATTGGCTTCAATACTCGGCAAATTTTCCGCAGTCATATTGGGTTTGGTACGTACCCGTACTTCAACGGGAAAAGTTTCCCATAAATCACCATCATATTGCACAAGGTTATCGGGGTCGTAATAGGAAATCGCTTTGGTAATTGGGGTTGAAAACAAAGACGTATCTGGAATCCAATAACCGTTTTCCTCCTTCAATACCTTCAATCGGAAATCGTAACGACTTTCGGTATAAGGTGCAGTACCTTCTTCGTCATCGTAGCGGGTTTCGGAGGTATGAACTGCAATCAGTGTTCCGTTGGACAAGACTAAAGGGTCTCGATATAATCCCGAATGATTGGCAGAAGGGTCATCGGTCGGTTCGGCAGTATCGGGATGGGTCAAGTCAATCACCTGAATCGCATCAGCTTCCAAAGTAGGCGGTGCATACAGTTTGACCAACTGCCCTCCTGCATGTGTGCCAAATTCGGGCGCATTGGTGCCGTAGTAAGTGCCTAATTCTGTCGGGCTTTCAACCATGTGAAAGAGATTGGTAATCGAATTTGGATTCGTGGAAATATCATCGTAATGGTCACCCAAAGCGGGGTCATTGTTGAAGTTCGGTTCAAAATAACTCGATAATTCATGTCGTCCAATGTGGTTGAGGGTTTCCAATTCTGTTCCATCTTCGTTCAGTTGCCAAGGTTGGAACACGTTGATTCGCAAGCCATTTTCGTGGGCTTGCAGCAAATCGGTGCGAACAGGTCGGGGTTCGGGGAAATATTCTACCGTTTGATTTAATTTGGCCGCATCCGCACATTCATCGCTGAAATCAAAGGTGCCATAACTTGTTCCCGAAACAGCATCTGCATCCGCTTGTTGGTCTCGCTGCAAATGGTCCCAACGGGTGAAAACGATGCGTCCGTAGCTGTCTATGATGGGCGTAAAATCTCCAGAGGGTGCATGGGTCAATAGCTCCAATGTGTTTTCGCAACTATAGGGGTCGAGTCGCCAAAGTCCTGTTACGGTAGGCGAAGATTCGTATTCGTCGTGTTGAGGGTAAAGGTGTCGTTGTCCATTTCGAGGGCGGTCGGTGGTGAAAATGATGCGGTCGTCTGTGCCGTAAATTGGGGTGATGTTGTTGTAATTTTCGGGTTGATTCGCAACTTTTGTGATAACGGGTGTATCGTCCTCTCCCAAACCTGTGATTTCGTAAATCTGCCAAAAGTAGGGTCGGCGCACATATCGTTGTATGGCATGACCAATGACCATACTGAACAACGCTTTTTCTCCATCCCAATGTACGTGTGGGTCACGCACTGCAATGGAGTTTGCGCCTTGCTCGAAGGCATCTCCAAAGGAATCACCTGTATTCCCAAAGCCTGCTGCTTGGGTCAAATTCTTCAATGTGCCATCGGGATACAAAATCCACAAATCACCGCCTCTTGGTGCACTTTCTACAGAGGGTAGGTGATTGCCAAAGGTGGACATCAAAGTGGTGAAATCATCGGGTTGGGGTACTTGTGTGCAGAAGATAATGGGATTGGGAAGGGTGGTTTCTTGGGCATGAGCTATTGAAGGGAAAGTAAAAAGGAATGATAAAACAAAAACATGAAAGGGTAAGTCATATTTTTGTTTGACAACGATTTTAGAGGAAGTAATTAGATTGTTCATATTTGATTTTTTAGGTTTTGGAGTTCTAACAAATATTTGATTTCTTGTATTGACGTAGGTTCTTTTGCCTGTTCTTTTTCCCCGAGAAATCCCTGTTTCACGTTCCAAGAACTTGTCAAAAAGTTAAAGGCACACCCTGAATGAATTTGACAATATAGAACTTACCATTTTCAAATGGTTAATGAATTGAAAATACAAAATGTTACCATTTCCGCTGATTCTTTGTGGTTTTTTGGCAATTTTTGTAAAAGTGTTAACTTTCCATAGTTGAATTAAAAACAAACAAAAATGAATAGACTCGAAAACTACTTTCAACCTAAATGGCATATCGGAATTTTATTGCTGCGAATATTTGTTGGATTGCGATTGTTGTATGGCGTAATTGATAACATTATCAGTTGGGAAAAAATGTTGGAGTTTGCTTCTTTTTTGGAGGTTCATCACTTTCCTTTGCCAATAGTTAGTGCCGTTTCTTCCGTTGCCGTTCAGTTTATCTGCGGACTATTCGTTTTGATTGGTTTCAAGATAAGAATGACTTCTATTTTATTGGTTATCAATTTTATCGTTGCCTTATTGTTCGTCCATATCAGAAGTGGTGATACGGTTGAAGGAATGACCCCTGCCTTAGCTATATTGTTTATCAGTCTTGCATTTGTTTTTACAGGAGCAGGCCGAATCTCTGTTGATAAATCACACAACACAGGCCTGTGAAAAATGCAATTTTTACAAATCATAACGAACTGTAAATGAGTATTGAAGAAATTCGGTAATCAACAAAATTAGACATTTTTGAGAGTTACTTTTTACTCTATCGGAATTAGTTGGAGTGTTCATGTTTATTATTAGGTTTTTGGAAAAGTTGGTTTAGGTTTAATAAATTGAAAATGTAAACATTCCTGTTTTCAAGAGATATTTTATTCTTTAGATGAAAAGAGTAAACCTTTTTGGAATTTTTTTTTCGATAAAATTTGACTTTAATACTATGAGATAATAGGCTTTGAATCAGGTACTTAATTTGAAAGTGGAAAGTCTAAAATGTATAAAATCACTAAACAAATCAAGAAAAATGTTTTTGTTTCTAATTTAGGAAACCATTAAATTGCTTGAAAAATAGTTATTTATGAAAAACTCATTCGCTGTTATTTTTGTATTATTCCTTGCTTCAAATTGTACGATTGCACAAATTCCTTTGGTAGAAAGAACCTTTAATCATGCCTATCAAACAGAATGTGCGGATTTTGAACGGTACAATAGTGAACATTGGTTGATTGGCTACACCGCCTATTATCCTGATATGATTCCTTATTGGAGTGGAGCTTTTAGTTCTGAAGTCATGGTGGTGGACAATGAAGGAGAAATTGTATGGAAAACTTTTTTGTCTTTAGGGTACGAAGAGCTAAAAGATATTCTATTAGTGAATGAAGATATGATTCTGGCTTTAATGGTTTTTGAAGGTCATTTGGATGTTTTTGATTGTGAATACTATTTGTATATATTAGACAAAGAAGGAGAGGTCTTGAAAACAATTCCATTATTAGACAATCTTCCTGCTATAGAGGACTTTTGTTTTCCAAAAGAAAATGTTTTTTTGAAAATGTTGGCTATCAATGAAGGTAATATTTGGGTAGTTTACAATGGAGGAGAACAAACGAGTTGGACTAACAAAAGAAGTGGCATTCTTCAATTGGATTTAGAAACTGAGGAGGTAACTACTGTAAAAGAATGGGATAGCCAAACACTTTTGATTTATGATGCCTTTCTACAAAGTGATGGCAAAATATGGTTGACGACCAATGAGGGTGTTTGGAAGATAAATCAAGAAACTGAAATAGAGGAACTGTACGAAGCTGAAACTCCTATATTGAAGGTAAAAAGCGATTATTCTATTACGAAAACTCATTTACTTCAATTTGATACCGATTTGAATATTACCCAAAGTACTGATTTTTCAAGTCGCTTCGATAGTTTGATAAATTTTTATATTTCAGACGATTACTTATGGGTAATTGGAAAAACATCTAATATCAATACATTTCACTTCGAAAAAATTCTTCTTACGGAAGTTAATGAACCTCCTCTCCTTACTATTGATATTCTTGGAACTCAAAATAATCCAATTGGTTTGCAGCTTTTTGAAGATAAAGTACTGGTATTGGGTAATGAACAAATTCCTTTTACCCCACGAACTTTCTTCAAAACCTACGATGCCAATAATGGAAGCACTCAACAATTTGACACAGATATTGGCATTGAAAAAATAGATATGTGGGATTTTCAACAATCGGAACTTTTTACTGGTTTCTACTTCTTGGGTAGCTTAACCGTTAAAAACCACGGCATGGATACTATCCATCAATTTTACATCAATTATCAAGATAAATTTGCGGGGCATGTACATGCCTCCTATCCATACGCCAATTCCAATGATACACTCAATTTAGCTCCGAATGAAAGCATTACGGTTGGACCTTTGGGTTTTTTGATTTATGGAGGTACGGGAAATGAAAAAGAAATCTGCTTTTGGGTAACAGGGCCCAATGACCACATTGACCGAAACCAAAGCAACAACAGCAGTTGTGAACTGGTTGTGCTTGCAGATATTTCCGCACCTATTGCAGACTCCAATGACATGGCTATCTTTCCCAATCCTTTCCACCAAAAAATCGAAATCCACACACAAAACAGTTTTCCCAAGGATGCCCAAATTTCTGTATTCAATACATT
Source organism: Bacteroidia bacterium (assembly GCA_030427245.1). Taxonomy (GTDB): domain Bacteria; phylum Bacteroidota; class Bacteroidia; order Chitinophagales; family UBA2359; genus JAUHXA01. The sequence continues at coordinate 117,120 of JAUHXA010000008.1, forward strand.
GGGGCAGGTCGTTTACCAAAGTTCGTTGAAATCCAATCAAACACAAACGGTTTTGGACTTGGCAGGTTTGCAGCAGGGAGTCTATATCTTGGAGGTGAAAAGTGAGCAAGAGCAAACTCGCTGGATGGAAAGGGTGGTGAAGTATTGAAGGAAAAAGGGGCCTCGTTCAGTTAGCACCTTCACTATCAGGTATCTATTGTTTTATTCGCCTTACTCCACATTCACCTCCAAATCATAATCCCCTTCGCCTCTAAACGAGTTCACCAACAAAAAATACTCCCCTGCTTCCAAATTCTCCAATTCCAGTTTTTCATTGGAAGTTTCGGTGATAGAGCGTTTATCATAGTCGTTTTTGGAGGGAATCGCACCTTTTTTGAGGTAGAGGTCAAAATCCGTTTCCTCTTTATTGCTTTTCATTTCAATGGAGAGTTTTTTACCTACGGAGATTTTATAAATTTTGCTGTCATTGTTGCCTTTCATTTTTCCTTTGACGAGGGTATTCAGTTTGAGCAACAATACTCCGTCTTCCAATTCAGAAGGTTCGTCCACCTTAGGAGGTGTATCGGTATGGGAGTTCGTGTCAGTATCGTTTGAAGTATCTCCTGTATCGGTGTCGGTATTCGTATTTTCGTCCTCTTCTTCGGGTAGCAATGCCACTGCTTGTTGAACCGCTTTGAAGGCATTCACCTTTCCATAGCCGAACCATTCCGAATGACCATTAGCATCGTAAGTGCCTTTTTGGGTATTGAGCAAAATATCAGGAGTCGTGTCTTCAATTTTGTCCGTCGAGTCAATGATGATTTGTTTCACTTCCTTTGCAGTGAGGTTGGGGTTTGCAGACCATACCAAACCTGCAAGCCCTGCCACCAAAGGCGTAGCGCTGGAAGTCCCTCCAAAAAAATGCGTATAACGGCTGTTGGGTGAAAAATACGCTCCTAAACGGAAATTGTCGGTTGTAGTAATGCCTCTACCCTTCAATTTTTTGCTGAAATCCAAAGGATGGTAATTGTTGCTTGGCGCACAAACGGTTATTTCTTTACCCCAATTGCTGTAAGCTGCTTTTTGGTTGAGGCTCGTTGAAGCCGAAATCGCCATCACATCGGGATGTGTCGCATTGCCATTCCAAATCGGGTCTCGGTGTTCGTAAATCCGATTGCCTGCCAAATATTTGACTCCTGCCACATTTTTCAAGTCCTTCAAAGGCGCATTGAAGTTGTGGGCAGCAAACAAAATCAAACAACCTTTGCCTCTCGGCCCACCTGATTCCGATAATTGGGTCAGTTTGTCATAGACCAATTGATGCAAAGGCGCATAGACGGGTGGCGGCCCCCAACTGCAAGAAATGACATCGGCGTATTTGCCTACATAGTCAAAAATTTCATACAGCAAATTGGCATCTGCTCCAAAAGGAATCCGAACAGGCATAAAAGCACAGCCGGGGGCAATACCCACAACGCCCTCGCCATTGTCTTCTGCAATCGCTACGCCCGCACAAGGCGTACCGTGAAAATCGGCAGGACCTGGGTTGGGCAATACATCGCCGTCCACAAAATCTTTGGGGTAAACGACTTTACCAACTCCCTGAAAATCTGGATGCGACATGTCGAAACCATCGTCTAAGACTGCAATCACAATATTTCGATTGCCTTTGGTGATGTCCCATGCTTGAGTGACAGAAATATCGGCATCGGCCGCCAATTCTGGACCAGCTTGACTCATCAAATGCCACTGTTGTTGGAATTGGTCGTCGGAAGGAATGTATGCTGTAGAAAAACGGTTAATGAGGTTGGGTTCGCAGTAAATTACTTCCTTTTTTTCCATCAAATAGTTGGCTATTTTGACGGGATTGGATTGGGTAGAAGTGGTGATTTGAAGGAGATAGGTTTGTGGATTGTAGCTTTTGACATAGCGCAGTCGGTATTCCTCCAAATAGTTGTTGATGGTTTCGGTAGAAGTACCTTGTTTGAATTTGACGGTTACTTTGTCGGTAATGTAATAGCGAGTTTGATTCGTACCCAAAGGTTTGTAGGCATGATGACACACCAAATCAAAGGCTTGTGAGCGAAGGGATGCCATGATTTGTTCGAGACGGGTATCATCTACTTTGAGTCTATACACCTCATTGAAGGTGTTTTTGACATCCAATACGCCGTCTAATCTTTGAATCAGTTCGAGCTTGCGAGGCTCATATATATAAACGGTGATGCAATCTGGCTCTTTTTCAAGGTTGATTTTTTTGCCATTTTGCCATAAGTAAGTGCCAATCATTGAAGATTCTAAAGCCATGCTTGGGTAGTTTAATGTTGATTAGTTGATTAGTGATTACTATTCAGCATCAAGGTAACATCTTTTTCTGCCTTGAAACAAACGTGTTGTAAGGCAACTATTTAGAAAAGGTGTAATCTTGATGCGGTCGCCTTGCGATTACACCTTTTATTGAAACATTATTGATAATCAACCAATTTTGATTTTTGAAAAGATGTCACCTCAAGGCTTGCTGAATAGTAACGGTTAGTGATTAGTAAACCAGTAGTTAATTTGGACTTTGTTCCTTCGCCCAAAGTCTAAAACTAATTACCAGTGTACTAATTGTCAAATTCATCATTGAAGTCGTAGGTATCGTCTGTTTCAGTAGAACTTGTATCATCTGGAGAGCCTGGATCTGCTACACTCGGAAGTTTTTCGGCATATTTACTACAATCCGTTTCGATGCTCATGCGATAAGGTTTTTCAAAACGAGCAGTTTGGAGGATATTCAGCGAACTATCCGCATACACCCGTTTCATAAACTCCGCAAAAACGGGCAAGGCCATATTCGAGCCCGCTCCCAATCGAGTAGAACGAAAACGAATTTGCTTTTCGTCTCCTCCACTCCATGTTCCTCCTACCAAATTTGGGGTGAAACCCATGAACCAACCATCCGAGTTGTCGTTGGTTGTTCCCGTTTTACCCGCTATTTCTCCTTCAAATTGGTATTTCCATCGCAATCGGCGAGCCGTACCTTTGTCGACTACATCTTTCAAAAGTGAAATCATGGCATAAGCTGTTTGCTCACTCATGACCTCCTCTACGTGAGGTACCCAAAGCTTCAAAGGCGTGCCACTCTTATCTTCAATGCGAATAATGGGGTAAGGTTGTGTGTAAAAACCCTTGTTGGCGAAGGTGCTATAAGCTCCTACCATTTCAAAAACCGAAATATCGGGCGTTCCCAAGCAGATAGAAGGATAAGGATCCATGTGGCTTTCTATGCCCATTTTTCGGGCAAGTTGAATCACCGCATCGGGACTTGTCATGTATTTCATCAGGTAAGCCGTAATCCGATTGATGGAGTGTGCCAATCCTGTTTTGAGGGTAATCATCCGTCCATTGTAGAGCGAACCCGCATTTTTAGGAGTCCAATTGTTGAATTTTTCAAAAGTTACCGGCACATTCGGAACTTTACGACAAGGCGACCATCCGCTTTGAACCGCAAGTGTATAAACAAATGGTTTGAAAGTCGAACCTACTTGACGTTTGGAAGATATTCGTACATTGTCGTATTTGAAGTGTTTGTGGTTGATACCCCCTACCCAAGCCAAAATATGCCCACTTTGGGGATCAGTGACCATCATTCCTGTATGCAAAAACATTTTGTAGTATTTGATGGAATCAATCGGTGCGAGGGTCGTATCTATTTCGTAGTAATAATAGCTACTGTCAACGGCCGGAAGTGGATAGGTGATGTGGTGATTGGCGAGATCCTCTTTTCCTTCCCAAGAAAAAATTTCCATATCGGTGGGCGCATGAAAGATTTTTTCAATTTCCTTTTCTGATAAGTCGGTGTTGTTTTTCAGGTTTTTGTAGCGGTCGCTGTTTTTGATAGCCCTGTAAATCAACTCATTCGTTCCGTGCCAAGCTTCTCCAGCCTTGACCTGTACGGCCTTCATTCTTGCCCCATCCAGAGTAATTTCCCAAGGCTTGTTGGTTGTCCAATGTTCGTAAAACTGCTTTTGAAGTTCTCTCATGTGCACCCCCATTGCTACTTCTGCATAGGCTTGCATTTTGGAGTTGACCGTAGTATATATTTTCAAACCATCTCTAAATACATCGTAGCTTGTGCCATCTACTTTTACTTGGTTTTTAGACCAGTCCTTCATAGTTGCTTTGATGTATTCCCGAAAATAAGTTCCCAATCCTTCGTTGTGATCTTGTTGGCGGTAATTGGTTACAAGCGGCAATTGTTGAATAGAATCGGATTCCGCAGAGGAGATTTTGTTGTATTTCGCCATCTGTCCAATGACCACATTTCGGCGGCGTTTGGACAACTCGGGATTTCTGATAGGATTGAATTTAGTACTTGCTTTCAACATTCCCACCAAAACGGCGGCTTCTTGAACGTCCAATTCGATGGGTTGTTTATTGAAGTAAACCTTTGAGGCAGATTTGATTCCGTGTGCATTGTTGCTGAAAGGAACGGTGTTGAGGTACATGGTCATGATTTCCTCTTTGGTATAACCTTTTTCCAATCGAACGGCAATGACCCATTCCTTCAATTTTTGTTTGACACGTTCTATCTTATTGCGGGTTTGCACACCGTGAAATAAGTTTTTGGCAAGCTGTTGGGTAATCGTACTTGCGCCTCCGTCTTTTCCCATTCTAATGATTGCCCGCACCAAGGAGCGAAAATCTATTCCTGAATGTTCTTCAAAACGCACATCTTCTGTGGCTACTAAAGCTTTGATAAGGTTGGGTGAAATCTCATCGTAAGATACATTGGAACGATTCTCAATGAAAAATTTCCCGAGCAACACAGAGTCCGCAGAATACACCTCCGAAGCCAGCGAATTTTTTGGGCTTTCTAACTCTACAAAACTAGGAAGTCTCCCAAACATTCCATTGGAGATTCCCCAAAACAACAAAAAGAAAGAAAGTATTCCTATAAAAAAAGCTCCCCAAAGAAAATAAATAATCATTCGGGCAAAGCTCCTTTTTTTTGGCTTAGTTGCTTTATTGTCAGTAGAATTTGCTTGTTTATTAGAATCCATTGGTGGTCTTTGGTTTAATAAGAATCGGATACCTTGGAGGTATCCGATTCCTACCTATTTAGAATAGCAAAAATAAGGTTTTTTCGTTATTTTTTAGTATTTTTCTTTCTCCACAGTTTCATCGTTTCCTTTTTTGCTTTCTTTCTTCTTTCTTTCCTCTTCCTCCTTTCTTTTTTTCTCTTCTTTTTTCTCTTTCTTATTTCCTCCGCCAATCGAAATCAAAGAAAAGCTTACATAGTCTTTCGGATTTTGTTGAAAATCAACCAACAAACTATTGAGGCTTTCAGCGGTATCTTCTAAGTTGTCATATAGGGCCTCGTCTTTCATCACCTTTCCTATCGTACCTTGTCCTGCTTCAATACTGCTCATCATGGCGTTTATTTGTGTCAAAGTTGCCTGAGTTTGTGCAGCCATCTCTTCCAGCTCCAAATTGGAAAACTTCTTGGTGAGTGTATTCGTATTGTCCAGTACTTGGTCAAATTTTGTCTTCGTTCCATGCAAACCTGCCGTCAATTTCTGTAAATCTCCGCTTGCAGTTTGAAAATTGGTCAAACTCACACTGATTTTGTCGAGGTCTCTTTCGGTGAATTGATTGAGGTTAGCCGTCAGACCATTCATATTGTCCAAAGTTCCTTTCAAATCATTGACTACCTCTCCCATGTTGTTGAAGGCGGTCTTGAACTCATTAGAACGCATCAAAAGTTTGACTTCAATCAAGGTTGAATCCAAAGAAGTCAGCATGTTTTCCACCTTGTCTTTAATGGGGAGCAATTCTTCTAAAGCCAACTCAGTGATTCCCAATTCAATAATCCCTTGAAGCGTATCGCCAGAAGCTGCATACTGAAGGCCCTTCAATGTTCGAGCTTCTCCTAAGTCCACATCCATTGCCTTATCGCCCAATAATCCCGAGCTGACAATCTTGACCTTCGTACTCTTGGGCAGATTGACTTCTTTGTCAACGGTAAACTTGACCACCAACTTGCCTGAACGGTCGGGTTTTAGAAAAATATCTTCTACCATCCCAATTTGAAAGCCATTAATCTGGACAGGATTAGAAGTCGCCAAACCATCTATGCGGTCATAAACGGCATAGAAAGTATTGTCAGACGAAAAGAGGTCTTTTCCCTTCAAATAATTGTAACCAAAAATGAGAATGATAATAGCTGCAATAGCTAATACGCCTACTTTGGCTTCGTTGGAAATCTTCAAAATTTTGGGTTTTATAGTTAGTTAATTCTTCTTAGAAGCAAGAGGTAGTAAGTAGGAAGCAAGACTCTATCCATTTAAGTCTTACTTCTTGCTTCTTGCCTCTCATCTTCAATTGACAATCCGTTTCCCATTGCTATACAGTACGATTTGTGCATGTTTGAAGCCTGCGCCTTTCATATCCTTCAATGCTGTCAAGGCAGCATTGTAATCGTAAAACTGAGTCGCTAAGATGTATTGTTTGATACCTCTTGGGTTTTCTTCAATGTCAATTTTGCCTACTCGCTTGAAGTCAGGATTTCCCAAATCCAAGGATTGATAGGCATTGTATAGTTGTACTTTGTATATCAAACTGGAAGATTCTTCCTTAGACGATTGAGCCGTATGTCCCATGTCCGTCCTTTTGATTTTGTTCGCTTGTGATAAAGCAACACCTTCCAGCTTGGATTTGTATTCTTTAAATGCTCTGTAAATAGCCGATGCGATATAGGTTTGACCTTGATCCGACTTCAAAAACGCTTCTTCGGACGAATTGGTCAAAAAACCTGCCTCGACCAATACACTCGGCATTCCTGTTTTGTAAAGCACCAAGAAACTTTCTTGTTTCACTCCTCGACTGTTTCGTTTGGCTTTGTGTTTGAACTCTTTCTCAATGGAAGAAGCAAAGTCAATACTTTGGTTCAAAAAAGCATTTTGATACAAAGAAAAAACAATATTACTCTCATAATCGTCCAAGTTGAAGCCATCGTAGTGATGCTCGTAGTTGTTTTCGAGCAAAATTACTGAATTTTCACGCCTCGATACATCTAAATTTTCAGCCGATTTATCCAAACCCATAATATAGGTTTCGGTACCGTGAACATTCGTATGGTTTTTAGCAGCATTGCAGTGAATCGAAATAAACAAGTCTGCTTGATTGCGATTCGCTATTGCAGCCCTTTCGTGCAACTCTATGAAAGTGTCCGTCTTTCGAGTATAAATGACTTTGACCCCTTCAATGTTTTGCTCAATGTAACTTCCCAACTTTAAGGCAATTTTTAACGCAATGTCTTTTTCTTGGCTGTGTTTACCCAAACAACCTGTGTCTTTTCCACCGTGCCCAGCATCAATAACCACTGTTTTGACGGTATAAAATGGAACATTCAAAAAGGCCTTAACTCGTCCCGATACTTCGGGAATTATTGACAAACACACTAACAGAACAATTGAACTAAGTAACAGTTTATTTTTCATGGCAGTAAATTTTTGTGATTCGTGATTAGTTGAATCGTAAAAGGTGATTAGTCGTTTACTTAAACAATTTATTCATCTGATTATTTTTTATCCAGACCAATTACGAGCCTCTAATTATCAATCACTCCAATGAGGCATCTTTATCATTAAAAAGTACGTTTCTTTTTTGAAGTCAATTAAAGTTTTACATTTGCGAGTGGTAAAATCATTCGCTAATATAGGATAATTTGGAATTAAAATTCATAAACATCATTGATAATACGAATTCAAATATATATACTACTTTCTGTTTTTGTAAACCTACCTCTTTTTGCTCAGACTGATTCCACTGCAACAAGTTTAAACGAATTTGCAGACAGCCTATTGCAGCAAAAAGCAGATACTTTGTTTACAGACACATTGAGCCAAAGCAAAGACAGCTTGAAGGTACAAACAGGAGTAAGTTATGATTTGAAAATGGCGAAAGATACATTGGAGGCCATTGTAAAATACAGCGCTTCTGATTCAATGGTTTACGACATTGCCAATGAAAGAATCTATCTCTATGGATCGGCACATATAGAGCAAGACAAGCTCAATTTGGATGCCGAGAGAATTACCTTCAATTATACCGCCAGAACTGTTAATGCCATTGGTGTGCAAGATTCGTTGGGTAATTGGAAAGGTAAACCCATTTTCAAAGATTCGGGGCAAGAGTTTGAGTCAGATGAAATTACCTACAATTTTGACACCAAAAAAGGAAAAATTCGGAAATTGTTGACCCAGCAGGGGGATGGAATTTTGATAGGGGAGCAGGTAAAAAAGAATGAGCGGGATGAAATGTTTGTCCAAGATGCTTACTATACGACCTGCAATTTAGAACATCCTCACTACAAAATCAAGGTCAATAAACTAAAGGTGATTCCCAAAAAACTGATTGTATCGGGTCCTGCACAATTGGAAATTGCTGATATTCCCACGCCTTTGGTATTACCGTTTGGCATTTTTCCATTGATGGAAGAACAAACTTCGGGGGTCATCTTTCCTTCTTATGGTTATTCACCTGATGCGGGGTATTATTTGCAGCGAGGCGGATGGTATTTTGCCTTGGGCGAATACTTGGATTTGGCGATTACGGGCGATATTTATTCACAGGGTAGGTGGAGACTCAACGCTGCGAGCCGCTACAAAAAACGCTATCACTATACAGGTAGCTTCAATCTCGAATATGGTGTCATTCCTTCGGGACGCACGTTTACAGATGCTTTTACGACACGTAACCAATTCTCAGTCAGGTGGTCGCACAGTCAAGATCCTAAATCCATACCTAATAGTACCTTTTCGAGTAGTGTGAATTTTGGAACGAGTAGCTACAACCGAGAGTTTGAAACCTCCAATGAGCAAGTCCTCACCAACACTCTATCCTCAAGCATCAACTATACCAAAACCTTTGTCGGTTCGCCGTTTAGAATGAGCCTTAATGCGACCCACAACCAAAATACGAATACCGATATTGTCAACATCACGCTTCCAAGTCTGAGCTTAGACATGAGCAGGATCAATCCTTTGAAGCGCAAAAAACAGGTTGGCAAACAAAGATGGTACGAACAAATTTACCTCACTTATGGTATGGATGCAAAGGCAAGTGTTTCTGCACCCGATTCGGTGATTTTTACGAACAAAGTATGGGATGAGGTACGCTCTGGAATGCAGCAAAATGCTTCTACTGGGCTGAACTTTAAGGTGTTTAAGTATGTCAATGTATCCCCCAATGTGAACTATCGAGAAATTTGGTCGTTGCGTACTACTCGCAAGGAATGGATTGATGAGGAAACCTATATGCTCAATCCCGACACCGATTTGATAGATACAATTCCGCCACATTTGGAAGAATTTTTGGTGGATGGTTTTGCAGCAGGGCGGCAACTGAATGGAGGAGTGAGTTTGACCACCAAAATATTCGGTATGAAGGAATTCCGAAAGGGGAGTATTAAGGCGATTCGCCACGAAATGACTCCAAGTGTGGGTTTTACGTTTACGCCCGACCTAAGTGCCGATACTTATAGAGATGTTCAAATCAATGAAGAAGGAGATTCCACCACGTATTCTATTTTTGAAGGAGGAATTTATGGGAGTCCCAACCGAAATCGCTCGGCTTCACTGAGTTTTGGTGTGAACAATAATTTTCAGATGAAAGTTGCCTCCCGAAAAGATACAACGGAAGACTTCAAAAAGATACGCATCTTAGATCGCTTGAACTTTAGCAGTAGTTACAATTTTTTGGCAGACAGCCTCCATTTAGCTCCCATCAGCTTCAATGGCGGAACGAACCTGTTTAATAAATTGCGCTTGGATTTTGGGGGTAGTTGGTCGGCCTATGATTGGGATGAAGATGGTGGAAGGATTGCGGATTTTTATCTGAAAAATACCGGGAAACTTCTTCGCCTCAACAGTTTTCGTCTAAGCCTCAACACTTCTCTTAGCTCTAAAGAAATCCAAAAACTGACCTCTAATCGAGGTTCGGATGCAGAAAGGGATGAAATCCAAAACAATCCTGATGAATATACCAACTTCAATATCCCTTGGAATTTTTCGGTTGGTTATACCCTCAACCTCACCAAAACTCGGCAAGATGGTGTTGAGGAGAATCGAGTGACTCAAACCCTCAACTTTAATGGTAATCTCAACCTCACCGAAAAATGGCGAATAGGCTTCAATTCGGGCTATGACTTCACCAATAAAGCACTGTCCCGAACGACCCTTAATGTCAGCCGTGACCTACATTGTTGGTCTATGAACTTCTTCATCTCTCCAATTGGTACCTACAAAAACTACAACTTTACCCTACAAGTTAATTCGGCAGTTTTGCAAGATTTGAAATTGACGAGGCGGCGGAATTGGAGGGATTTTTAGGAGTGTGGTTAAGTATTTGTTTTTTTAACTTTTCCTAATCCTAATTTTGCACGGACTATTGTAATAAAGTCTAAACACTATTTCTTATGACTACTTCAAAAACAACTTTTCTCTTCTTCTTTTTATTCCTCTCCTTTTCCAGTTTCGCCCAAAACCAAAAGTTGTATTGGGGCTTTTCTACGGGTGCAGGGGGCGTTTTGACAACGATTGACAAGGAGGTAAATTTTTCTCAAAAAATAGGCTTTACGGCTCCTACCGAAGTAAACCTCAGCTATGATTTAAGCGAAATATGGGCATTGCAATTACATGTAGGGATTCATGCCAAACGTTATAGTGTTTCGGCAGATAAATTTTATATCCACACTTACCCAATACGCCCACAAGCCAACTTTTTCGAATGGCAGTCCAATTTGACCACTGGGCTAAACTTGGTATTTCGAAAACCCTTCAATGCTCAAAAAAAGGTGTATTGGGGAATGATGGCAGGATATGGTATCAACTGGAAAAATGATGGACGGGAAGGAAAGCGTTTTTCAGGGAAAAATTGCGATGATGTAATTTCCACTCCGCCATTTAATTTTGACCCATTTAGTTGTGAAAAGGCATTGGAGGTCAGTTATGATTTCGGCAATCGAGGAAGCCATTATTATCTTTTGGGTCTGCTTACAGATATTACACTCCCTTCCAAAAAATCAGACAAGAAGAATATTTTGAGATTGGCGATTGTGAATAGAACAGGTAGAGGAGTTCCTTTGTCATTGATGGGAAACATGATTTTTTATGAGAATGGAGAGACTATTGAAGAAGTTGATTTTAGAAGCAATGGTTCTACACTTTCTTTTGAAGTAGCTTGGCTGATGCCTATTTGATTTTGCAGTTTTGGAGGATTTGAAGTGGATGAGGGGGAGGGATTTTTTAAGTGGAAAGATTATAAACATTTGTCTGCTATTGAAGGTTATAATGCTGCTTTTTTCAACTGCAAATCATTTTAACCAATATTCAATATGACGACACGTTTAGCCCTCTTTTTGTTTTTCACATTCTTTGTGTTTTTAGACACTATTCATGCACAAGACAACCTTTTACACTGTCCAGATACGAGCTATTGTGCGCCCCAAATTGAAGGTCTTCCTCGTAGCAAAGGAATAGTAGCAGAATACGAACAGGTGTTGAGTTACAATATTCGAGCTACTTCTGATAAAGAAAATATTGGAAATTCTGATGAAGTAAAAGTAAACGGCCATCAGCGCATCCAATACAAAGTGAAAGTGCCTTTGTTGAATTCCGAAAGCATGAAAATCATCCTCGGTTTTCAGTATTTTGTAGAACAGTTTGAATTTGAAAAAGCTGAAAACAGCGACTATGCTCTTTTTCGAAGCTTGGAAGATAGAAATTTGCGGAGCATAGGATTATCCACTTATTTGGTCAAATCATTTCGAGGGGATAATTATGCGATGTTGCGGCTTCGAGGTAGTTTGAATGGGGACTATGGCAGGGACATTTCTCCTGCAAGTGACTTTGTTAAATTTTCGATAACCCCACTGTATGGATGGAAGAAAAACTCTAAGCTATCTTATGGAATCGGGTTATCTTATGGCTACACCTTTGGCAGAGCAAGCATTTATCCAGTCTTTGCTTACAACCGTACCTTCAATGAACATTTGGGGGTAGAGGCTACTCTTCCCGCAAGTATTCGACTTCGATGGAATATCAGTCCAAAAGATTTATTCTATATAGGTGCAAAAGTAGGTGGCTCATCTTACCGCATCCGATTTGCAGATAGCACTGTATTTGGCGAATACAAGACATTGGAGCTTCAACGTTCTGAGGTGAAGTTTTTCTTGAATTATGACCGAGAAATATATGATTTTATATGGTTTGGAGCAAGTGCAGGTATACGCCAAAATGTAAATTTTAGACTTCGAGAAGATCCTACAAGAAGGGCTACAACGATTATTGAAGGCAATTTAGATGCTGCTCCATTTGTAAACGTAAGCTTATTTTTAGTTCCTCCACGGAAATTTGTGAACTAATAAATGTCTTTTGAGCTTGAAATGTAAGTTTTCGATGTGATAATTCGTATTTTCGCAGCCAATATTCTAACTATCACAAAACAACAATACTTTTGATATGAATTTACACGAGTATCAAGCCAAAGGAATTTTAGAAAGTTATGGCGTAAAAATCCAAAGAGGCAAAGTTGCCCATAATGTAGAAGAGGCTGTGGAAGCTGCTGAAAAACTAAGTGAAGAAACTGGTACGAAAATGTGGGTCGTGAAAGCCCAAATCCATGCCGGTGGTAGAGGTAAAGGCGGTGGGGTGAAACTCGCCAAAAACATGGACGAACTCAAAGAACATGCTGGTAATATCATTGGAATGATGCTTAAAACTCCTCAAACGCCTGGTGGAATGGAGGGTGCGGGCAAGAAGGTCAACAAGGTATTGATTGCAGAAGATGCCTATGCTCCTGATTTTGATGCTTGTAAAGAGTATTATATGAGTATTTTGATGGATAGAAGCACAGGTAAAAATGTGATTGTGTATTCGGCAGAAGGAGGAATGGACATTGAGAGTGTTGCTCATGAACTGATACACAAGGAGTGGATCGAACCTGGTATCGGCATTCAACCTTTTCAGCTACGAAAGATAGCTTTCAATTTGGGTTTGAGTGGAAAAGCCTTCAAAGAAATGTCTAAAATGGTTGCCAAACTTTACAATGCTTACCTAAAAATGGACGCTTCTTTAATAGAAATCAATCCTTTGATGAAAAATGCGGATGATGAAATCATTGTCGTAGATTCTAAAGTTTCGATTGATGAATCTGCTTTGTTTCGTCATGCGGATATTGCCGAAATGAGAGACGAATCAGAAGAAGACCCGACGGAAGTTGAAGCTGGTAAACATGGCTTGAACTTTATCAAATTGGACGGAAATGTGGGCTGTATGGTGAATGGTGCAGGTTTGGCAATGGCGACTATGGACATCATCAAATTGGCGGGCGGTTCTCCTGCCAACTTCTTGGATGTGGGCGGTAAAGCAAACGCTGAAACAGTGGAAGCGGGTTTCCGAATCATCCTACAAGACCCAAATGTGAAGGCGATTTTGGTGAATATTTTTGGTGGAATCGTGCGTTGTGACCGTGTGGCAAATGGGGTGGTACAGGCATACAAAAACATTGGTGAAATTCACGTTCCTATCATTGTTCGCTTGCAGGGTACAAATGCAGATGTTGCCAAGAAAATCATTGATGAATCTGGATTGGAAGTTCACTCTGCCATTTTATTGAAGGAAGCGGCAGATAAGGTGAAGGAATTGATTTGATTTTTTATTGATGCTTTGGATGCTTGGTTCATACTTTAGGTGCTATTAGTATCTACAGAAAAAATAGAATCTATAGAAATCATAGAATTATGCTTTTAGAAATACGTCCTAACAATCCTGACGAAAGAAAAATAAAACAGGTAATTGAGTGTCTGCAGGATGGAGGAGTTATCATCTATCCTACGGACACTATTTATGGCATTGGTTGTGACATTACCAATCAAAAAGCCATAGAAAAGGTCTGTCAAATCAAAGGGGTGAAATCTGCAAAAACAAACCTATCCTTTATTTGTCAAGATTTGAGTGACTTAGCAGAATACACTGCTCCTTTCAATAAGTCCATCTATAAGTTGATGAACCGACATTTACCTGGTCCATTCACGTTTATTTTGAAAGGAAACAACCAACTCCCAAAGTATTTTAAGAAGAAAAAAACGGTGGGTATTCGAGTGCCTGACAATGACATTGCGCTTGCGATTGTGCGGGGATTGGGCAATCCTATTGTTTCTACTTCCCTCAAAATAGAGGACGATATCAGCGAATATTTGACTGATCCCTATGAAATATACGAAGCATTTGGAAATTTGGTCGACATTGTGATTGACGGAGGATATGGCGACAATCAGGCTTCAACTGTTGTGGACTGTACGAGTGGTGAAGCAGAGATTATTAGGGAAGGAAAGGGAGAGTTGGAATATTAACGTAGCATTTATGACTTGAATGTAAGGTTAAAAAAAATCAAATAACACAAATTCATAAAACACCCAAGCAACAAACAGGGTCATAAGCGGAGCAAGTACCATAAATAACCAAAAGGCATACACCGTTTTTTTGTTTCCTACGATGTCGGAAGAAAACGCATCCGTTTTGAAGTAGCGGATTTCAATGATTTTGTTTTTCTGGATATCTTCATATAGACGTTGGTGAACAGTCCTTTCTATCGAAAAAGGAGCAATAGCAGGATAGGTGTATCGAACAAAATAGTTGATTCCTCCCCTACCTGCCCTCATTTTCCACACCTCCAAAACCTCTCCTTTTTCTTTGATTCCTTTTTTCTTCAATTGAAGCAGCTTGAAATAGTCTTTCCCATAACCCATTCCAGCCATGATTACCACAACGTTTCCAGTCAACATAAAGACATACAGCAAGAATCCAAAAACCATTGAAAGAGCATCGTTGACTGTGTCAACAGTGTCGGATAAACCCACAAATACCAACAATCCCAAAACCAATAAACTGGAAACTAAGGCTGCAATATTGGCACAAATAAGCAAATATTCACCTTTTGGGGGTAGGACATGATGAGCAATATCAACGATGGTGGAATCGTCTTTTAGGTACAAAACGTCTATGGTTTGTCCAACTTTGTACCGATTTTTTATAATCGATGTATTTTGCCAATCCAAATGGACATAAAATTCTCCGACCAAGGTTTTTGCAGCAGCCGTTGTATCTTTCACTTCGTATTCATAGGCTACCACAATCCTGTTTTCTTCGGTATCATCTGAAGACTTTTTTTCTTCTGCAATTGAAGTACTGCTGGTTTTCTTTCTCTTTTGGGGATGGTAAACGGCTGTTATTTTGGCTTGGGTTCGGATGCCATTTTGCAGTAGTTTTTTGTGATTTTGATAGGTTGCTTGGGTGAATTCCCACAAGTAAATCAGTGTTCCTGTCAACATGAGGGCGTATATCAGAAAGCCTATTGCTGCGATTGTTGTGGGCATAGCATGATTTGTTCTTCAATTAATGCGCCTCCAACCAATCCTTACCCAATCCAACTTCCACCTCCAAAGGCACTTCCAATGTCATCGCACCACTCATTTTGTCCTTCACCAAAGCCGTCAATTCTTCAATTTCAGATTTGTGTGCATCAAACACCAATTCATCATGCACCTGCAAAATCATCTTGGATTTCATTTGGCGTTTCTGCATTTCGGCATGAACGTTAATCATTGCCACCTTGATAAGATCGGCAGCCGAACCTTGAATCGGACTGTTGATGGCGTTGCGTTCTGCGAATTTTCGGACGGTGTGGTTTTTGGAGTGAATATCTTTGAGATAGCGGCGGCGACCTAAAAGCGTTTCGGCATAGCCCGCTTCCTGTGCTTTCGTGACCGCATCCTCCATATACTGCTTAATGCCGTCAAACTGCTTCCAATATTCATCAAAAATGGCTTTGGCTTCGCTTCGAGGAATCCCCAAACGCTGTCCCAAACCAAAAATGCTGATACCGTATATCAAACCAAAATTCACCATTTTCGCCTTTCGTCGCATTTCCTTGTCGACCTCCTCCAATTTCACGCCAAACACCCTTGCAGCCGTAGCCGAGTGAATGTCAAGCCCTTGCTGAAAAGCCTCCAACATCGCTTTGTCTTTGCTCATTGCAGCCATCAAGCGCAGTTCGATTTGGGAATAATCCGCCGCCAATAATATAAATTCTTCACTTCGAGGAATGAATGCCTTTCGGATTTGCCGCCCTCTTTCGGTGCGAATCGGGATGTTTTGTAGGTTGGGATTGGCAGAACTAAGGCGACCCGTTGCAGCGACCGCCTGATTGAAGCTGCTGTGAATCCGCCCCGTTTTTGGATTCACCAATTGCGGAAGCGCATCAATATAAGTGCTTTTCAATTTGACCAATTCCCTGTAATTCAAAATATTGGCAACAATCGGATGGTCGCCCTCCAAAGCCGATAAGGTTTGTTCATTCGTCGAATACTTGCCCGTTTTCGTTTTTTTGCCTTTGTAGGGAATTTTCATGCGGTCAAACAGCACTTTCCCCAACTGTGTCGGTGAATCAATGTTGAACTCTACGCCCGCTGCTTTGAAAATGCCCTTTTGCATTTCCTCGACTTCCTCGCCCAATTCTTTCGAGTACTCCTCCAAAAATTTCGAGTCCAGATTCACCCCATTGTACTCCAATTCGGTCAAAACAGGCACCAAGGGCATTTCAACTTCCTCATACAATTTGCTGAAAGTCGCTTCACTTATAGTCGGTTCAAATTTTTCGTTCAATTGCCATGTCAAATCGGCATCTTCGGCAGCATATTGGGTGATTTTCTCCAATTCCACATCCCGCATCGAACCTTGATTTTTGCCCTTTTTACCAATCAAATCTTCAATCGGAACAGGCGAATAATTGAGGTAGGTTTCGGTGAGAATGGTCATGTTGTGACGCATATCGGGTTCGATGAGGTAATGCGCCAACATCGTATCGTGCAGCTTGCCTTTCACTTCAATGTCGTACCACTTCAAAAGCAACATATCGTATTTGATATTTTGTCCAATCTTTTCAATCGCCTCATTTTCAAAGAAAGGTCTAAACTCTTCGACAATCGCTTGCGCCTCTGTTTGGTCTTCGGGAACAGGCACATAATAGCCTTCATTGGCTTTCCAAGAAAAAGACATCCCCACCAATTCGGCTTGATTGGCATCCAAACCCGTCGTTTCGGTATCGAAAGCCACCTTCTTTTCCTTCAATAGCTTCGCCACCAAATCCGCCCGTTTTTCGGGAGTTTCACAACTGTAATAGTCTTTTTTGACGCTTTCCACATTTTGTCCCACTTTCACCGTTTCATCGGGAAGTAGCTCTTGATGTATTTCATTGGCAAACAAATCCAATTGTCCTGTTTTAGGAGCAGCTTTCGATGCTTTTGGAGTAGTGCTTGAAGAAGACAATGCTTGATTGACTTGGTAATCGTCGCCTAAAATTCGCTTGCCCAGATTGCGAAATTCCAATTCCACAAAAATATCCTGCAATGCCTCTTTGTTTGGAGGATCAATATTGTAGCTATCGGGGTGATAGTCCACAGGTACATCTAAAACAATGGTTGCCAATTTTTTAGAAATGATTGCATTTTCTTTGTCAGCCTCCATTTTCTTTTTATTCGCTCCCTTCAATTTGTCAATATTGGCAATCAAATTTTCGATATTGTCGTATTCCTTCAATAGTTTTGCAGCCGTCTTCGCTCCAATCCCTTTGACTCCTGGAATATTGTCGGAAGAATCACCCATTAAGCCCAAAATATCAATTACCTGTTCGGTTCGCTCAATTCCCCACAAATCACAAATTTCCTTCACGCCCATAATCGTGACAGGTCTTGCGAGGTGAGCAGGTTTGTACATTTTGATGTTTTCTTCGACCAACTGCCCATAATCTTTGTCGGGTGTGACCATATAGACCGTAAAACCATCCTTTGCAGCTTTCTTCGCAATCGTGCCAATCACATCATCGGCTTCAAATCCCATGACTTCTAACATTGGCACATTGAAGGCTTTGGTGATGTCTTTGATGTATGGCAAAGCTGTCCGAATTCCTTCTGGCATGGCTTCCCGATTGGCTTTGTAAAACGGAAACTCTTTGTCTCGAAATGTGCCTCCTGGAGGGTCAAAGACAACAGCTAAATGGGTTGCTCCTTGATTTGACAACAAATCGTATAAGATGTTGACATAGCCTGTTATTGCAGAAACGTCCTGCCCTTTGGAGTTCACCAAGGGATTGCGAATGAACGAAAAGTATGCTCTGTAAATGAGGGCGAAAGCGTCGAGAAGGAATAAGCGTTTGTCTTGGTCTTGCATGGTTGTTAAAAATTAAAGTGTCTTAGTGAGTCGTTTGGATTTGTAAGATATAACAATGAGTTGTTTTTGGGAAACCAATTATTCTGTTCAATAAACACAGTTTTTTTAGTGAAATGCGTTTATTTTTGGCAAGGTAAAGATAAGGAATGATGGGGAATTGAAGGAACTATTTTTGAGGAGACAAGCGTTAAATCTTCATCTTTATTGGAAAATCACCCGCTGCTTTATGGTTTGATTCTAAAGTTCGAGTTAGTCTATCAATTGCAGTAGACCTACTTGATGGGTTTTCACCCCATATCACATTTTCAGTTCGATGGTGTATTTGTAGTAGGTTAAAAATGCATAGATTTTACCAAAAGCTCAATTTTTTCACTACTTTTGGTAAAAATACAAAATATGCTAATTGGACGGCAAAAAGAAATTTCCATACTCAATAATGTACTTCAATCCCCAAAAGGAGAAATGATTGCAGTGATTGGGCGGAGGCGTGTGGGCAAAACGTTCTTGATAGATACAGTTTACAAAGACCACATTATTTTCAAACAAACAGGCATAAGAAAGGCTTCGGACGAAGCACAGTTGAGGGTTTTTATGCAGAAGGTGGAAGAATTGGCAGGTGAAAAATTAGACACCCCAAAGGATTGGTTGGATGCCTTTTTCTTCTTGAAAAAAGCCTTGAAGCCCCACCTCAGCGAAGATAAAAAGCTGGTGCTGTTCTTTGATGAATTGTCGTGGTTGGCAGTTCCCGACTTCAATTTCTTGGACTATTTGGGGCATTTTTGGAACGATTGGGCATACCTTCAAAACATAGCAATTGTATTGTGTGGTTCTGCTTCTTCGTGGATTATCCAAAAAGTCATCAACGACAAGGGAGGGCTACACAACCGAGTCACCAAATACCTACACCTCAAACCTTTTACCCTTGCTGAAACCGAAGACTACCTCCAAACAAGGCACTTCACCTTTACCCGATACCAAATCACCCAAATTTATATGGCTTTTGGTGGTATTCCAATGTATCTCGAATCTATAGAACGTGGGAAAAGTGCCATTCAAAACATCAACGATATATGTTTTGCCGAAACGGGATTGTTGACCAATGAATTTAACCGCCTATATGCTGCGCTTTTTGACAATGCTGACCACCACATTGCGGTGATTCGGGCTTTGGCGACCAAACACAAAGGATTGAGCCGCACCGAAATCATCCAAGAAGCAAAAGTGCCAAACGGTAGTTCGACCTCAAAGGTTTTGGAGGAATTGGAGCAGTCGGATTTTATCATGGCATATCATCCTTATGGCAAGAAAAAGAAAGACAAAATATACCGTTTGATAGACGAATATTCACTGTTCTATTTGCGCTTCATCGAAGGACAGGCATACAAAGGGGAGGGAGCGTTTATGCAGTTGAGTCAATTGCAGGAGTTCAAAATTTGGAGTGGCTATGCTTTTGAAGGAATTTGTATGAAACACGTTCCGCAAATCAAAAAGGCATTGGGCGTATCAGGTGTTTACACCACCACCTATTCCTATTTAAAGAAAGCAACGACAGACGAAAAAGGACTACAAATCGACATGTTCTTGGAGCGTGCCGACCATGTTATCAACCTTTTTGAAATCAAATTCTACAACACCGAATTTACAATGACCAAAGCCTATGCCGACCAATTGCGAGGGCGTTTGCGCTTGTTTACACGCCTATCCAAAACCCGAAATCAAGTGGTCATGACCATGATTACTACTTTTGGATTGAAGGACAATACACATAGCTTGGGATTGGTAGAACCTGTTTTGGTGTTGGATGATTTGTTTTTGGGTTAAATCAAATGTCGCCGTGTTTTTCAAACGACGGCGAATTTTCGTTAGGTAGCGGAAAACTTGGCGACACCCGAAGGGTTCACACATGGAACATTCCGATTTGTCGGAACGTTTGAAGCGGATATGGACGGCAGGCAATTAGAACGAAACTTTGCCAACAATTTCCAATTTTGGCAACAGTTGAAGTGGAAGATTTGGTACACTGTTCAATGATTGGACTTGTTTGTCGTTCAACTGTTGGCAAGGTCTTCAACCGTTGCCAAAGTTTCACTATTACGAACCTACCAAGTATCCACAAACCGCCTCTTCCCACCATCTTGTACTTTAGGCACAGACTTCAATCCCATCACCAACCATTCCCTCGACTCCATTGGGTCAATTACTTGGTCAATCTCAAAAAAAGCAGCCATGCTAATGCCCTTACCCCGTTCATAAGATTTCGCTACCAGTTTATCGTACAAAGCCTTGTGCGCTTCGGGGCTTTCCTTCAATGCAGCATCCAACTCCTTCCGAAAACCCAATTCCACCGCCCCTTCCAAGCCCATTGCGCCAAATTCACCAGTAGGCCAAGCCACCGTAAAAAACGACCGACTAAAACTACCCGCAGTCATCGCCATTGCGCCCAAACCATACCCTTTCCGCAAAACAATGCTAAAATACGGCACACGCAAATTGCCCGAAACGACAAACAAACGAGCCGCATGACGCACCGTTCCCGTTTTTTCGGCATCGGGACCCACCATAATACCAGGAGTATCACAAAGGGCTAAAATAGGAATCCCAAAAGCATCACACAACTGCATAAACCTTGCCGCCTTGTCCGCCCCATCCGAATCAATCGCACCGCCCAAATGCTTGGGATTGTTGGCAATCAAACCCATCGCCCGCCCTTCAATCCGAATCAAAGCCGTCACCATTCCCACGCCAAAATAAGGGCGCAATTCCAAGACCGAATCCGTATCTGCCATCGTCTCAATCACCGAGCGAATATCATACACCCTGCGTCGGTTTTCGGGAATAGCAGAGCGCAACAAACGTTGGTCGGCGCACTCCCAATTCTTTGTAGTTCCTTGAAAATAAGACAAATATTTTTTTGCGGCTGCAATCGCTTCCACCTCGTCTTTTACCAAAATATCAATCACTCCATTCGTCGTTTGAAAACTTGCAGGACCAACATCTTTCGGGTGAAATTTGCCCAAACCGCCACCTTCAATCATAGCAGGGCCGCCCATGCCAAGCGAAGCATTTTCCGTCGCAATAATCACATCTGCCGCTCCCGCCAAGACCGCATTTCCTGCAAAACAATAGCGAGACACAATCGAAATCCTCGGCACGAGTCCACTCATTCGAGCAAACAGCGTAAAAGTCAAAATATCCAAACCCGCCACAATCATATAGTCCGTATCGCCCGGACGACCACCACCGCCTTCCACAAACAGCACCAAAGGAATCCGCCATTCTTCCGCAAGGTGCAACATTCGGTCCATCTTCTTGTGGTTCAGCGTCCCCTGCGTTCCCGCCAAAACCGTATAGTCATACGCCATCACCATACACCTCGCTTTTTCCTCCCCAAAATCGCTGCCATTCACCGCCCCAATGCCCGTAATCAAACCATCAGCAGGCGTATTCTCCACCAAATCTTGCAGCTTTCTTCGCCGCCTTTGAGCCGCCACAATCAGCGAGCCGTATTCTCGAAAACTATTGGTATCACACAA
The DNA here is from genome assembly GCA_030427245.1 of Bacteroidia bacterium. Lineage (GTDB taxonomy): Bacteria > Bacteroidota > Bacteroidia > Chitinophagales > UBA2359 > JAUHXA01. Next base: position 138,904 of record JAUHXA010000008.1, read on the forward strand.
TAAGTCAATGTTTTCACGAGCCGTTTGCTGACCATATTTGTGGCGTTTTTCTACGGCTTTAGGACGGGCTTCGTCTTTGGTAAAATGTTGCCTTTGAAACAACTCTGCCAAATCTGGACGGATGTAATCCAAATCCACCGCCTTCTCCTCCAATGCTTCCCCATCCTCCATTTCCGAAACCTCCAAAAACACCAAAGTCTGTCTTTCCATCACCACATCACCCACCTTCACGGCAATGCTATGCACCATACCACTTTCCTCCGCCAAAATCACCGACTCCATTTTCATCGCCTCCATCACCACCAAAGCCTGCCCCTTTTTCACCTTTTGACCTACTTCCACTTCAATGCTAACGATGCTGCCAACCATAGGGGAGAGGATAATCGAAGTATTTTCGGGGGCTTCCATGTTTGTGCCGTTTACATCCCCCCCGCCCCCTTCAAAGGGGGAGTCTTGACGTGAAACATCTTCTCCTTCTTTGAAGGAGAGTTGGTTTATTCCCCCTTTGAAGAGTTTATCCCGATTGCTCGGGAGGGCAGGGGGGATGTTCTCTACAAGTGCGACTAAATTATTTTCAATGAATCCAATATCAAATTCCCCACTCCGAAACTCCAAATTCCTCAAAATCGCCCCCAAAAATCCAACATTCGTAGCCACACCTTCAATACAAACATCCTGCAAAGTCCGACTCGCTTTCCGCACCACATCCCCAAAATCATCCGACCGAACCGACACAATCACCTTCGCCAAAAGCGAGTCAAAATTTGGACTCGTCCGATAACCCTTATACCCAAAAGTATCCACCCGAACGCCCTTACCAACAGGCATTTCAAAAGTGGTCAATTGCCCGCCACTCGGTCGAATATTTCCGTCCTTGTCCATGCTTTCCATATTGATGCGTAGCTGAATCGCACAGCCTTTTGGAGCAACAATTTGACTTTGCAGCAAACCCAAATCCGCCAAAGTTTTGCCCATCGCCTGCTGCAATTGAAACTGAACGATGTCAATGCCCGTCACTTCCTCCGTCACCGTATGCTCGACCTGCAATCGAGGGTTGGCTTCCATAAAGTAAAAATGGGTATCGTCCGCCAAACCCTTGTCCACCAAAAACTCAAATGTTCCAGCATTGGCGTATTGAACCGATTTCGCCATTTTTACGGCAGCATCACACAGTTTTTGCAGCAAGATAGGAGAGAGGTTGGGGCAAGGCGCAATTTCAATCAACTTTTGGTGTCGTCTTTGAATGCTACATTCTCGTTCTCCCAAATAACTCACTTCGCCAGTGCCATCTCCAATGATTTGAATTTCGATGTGTCGGGCATTTTGAATCAACTTTTCGACATACAAATCCCCATTTCCAAATGCCTGCAAAGCCTCCGATTGACAACGCTCATAAGCCGTTTCAATCTCGGCATAATCAAAAACAGCCCTCATGCCACGACCGCCACCGCCAGCCATTGCTTTAATCATCAAACCATCTTCATCCTTCAATTTTTCTCTGAAAAACGCTTGAACTTCCTCCAAAGTCGTTGCCGAAAAAGTGCCTTCAATGATGGGAACATTGCAGGATTGGGCAAGTTTTCGGGCAGCCATTTTGTTGCCGAATGTTTCTAAAGTTTTGGGGCTTGGTCCAACGAAGGTGATTTGATTTGCCGCACATTGAAGGGAAAAGTCTGCGTTTTCACTCAAAAAGCCATAGCCTGGGTGAATTAGATTGCAGCCTGTTTGCTTCGCTATTTCAATGATTTGCAGGGCATCCAAATAAGCCGCTACGCCTTTTCCCTTCAATGGAATGGCTTCATCGGCTTTGCGAATGTGCAAAGATTGAGCATCGTCTTGGGAATAAATGCCGACTGTTGGGATGTTGAGTTCGTTTGCAGCTTGGGCGATTCGGATGGCTATTTCGCCTCGATTGGCGATGAGGAGTTTGTATTGCAGTTGTTGTATTTGGGGCATTGGAGTTGTTTTGTTTGGGTGTAAAGATAATAGAATGAGATGGAGAGGGAAATTTAAGCGGGTTTGTTTGAAGGGGAGGCTTGATTGTCGTTCAACTGTTGATAAGCTCCATACCGATTTGCCAAGCTGCATCAAATGTAAGTAATTGATGGCAGTCAAAACATCAATTTTTTGATATTCTCCGAAAACAATTGTAGAAATCTTTATGAAGTAATGTTTGCCGACTCGAAATATTAGTTAAAATTTCGATTATTTTCTCTAAATATTTTGCAAAACCAAATATTATCTCTAATTTTGGTCTACCAATTAATTGGTAAACCAATTTAAAATCAAAGAATGAAAAAAATAGTCACTTTTGGGGAAATCATGCTTCGATTAACTCCTCCCAACAACCTTCGATTTTCACAGGCACATAGTTTCAACGTTAACTATGGTGGAGGTGAATCCAATGTAGCTGTATCGTTAGCGAATTACGGTTTGCCCGTAGAGTTTGTTACCCGTTTGCCGAAAAACGACATCGGAGAATGTGCCTTGATGGAAATGCGGAAGCGTGGCGTAGGTACACAACACATTGCCTTTGGAGGGGAGCGATTGGGGATTTATTTTTTAGAGATTGGAGCAGTGAGTAGAGGGAGTAAGGTTGTGTATGATAGAGATCATTCTTCCATTGCAGATATTCAAAAAGGAATGATTGATTGGGACACAGTATTTGCGGATACTCAATGGTTTCACTGGACAGGTATCACCCCTGCAATCTCGCAGTCAGCAGCAGATGTTTGCTTAGAAGCGATTCAAGCTGCCAATCGTTTGGGAGTCACCGTTTCGACAGACTTGAACTATCGTAAAAATTTGTGGAATTATGGGAAATCGCCTAAGGAAGTGATGCCCGAATTGGTGGCAGGTTGCGATGTGATTTTGGGCAACGAAGAGGATGCTGAGAAACATTTTGACATTCACCCAAAAGGTATGGATGTTACACAAGGTCATTCGATGGATGCAGCTGCTTATCAGTCTGTTTGTGAGCAATTAATGGAGCGATTTCCGAGAGCTAAAAAGGTGGTGGTTACTCTTAGAGGTTCTATCAGTGCTTCTCACAACTCTTGGTCTGGTATCTTGTATGACGGCAAAACTTTGTATAATGCCCCTACTTATCAAATGACACATATTGTTGACAGAGTCGGTGGTGGTGACAGCTTTATGGGAGGTTTGATTTATGGATTACTGACCTACAAAGGAGACGACCAAAGTGCTTTGAATTTTGCAGTAGCAGCTTCTTGCTTGAAACATACGATCTATGGAGATGCGAATTTGGTAACGGTGGATGAAGTCGAAAAGTTGATGGGCGGAGATGCGAGTGGAAGAGTTGCAAGGTAAGGATTGATAATGGATATTTAAAAATTGATAATTAAAAATAAATGGCAAGATTCAATAGAATACAAGTAGCGCTCACGATGGAACGAACAGGTTTAGTACCCCTTTTTTACCATTCAGATGTTGAGACTGCAAAGCAAGTTCTGCAAGCCTGTTACAAAGGCGGAGCAAGAATATTGGAGTTTACGAATCGAGGAGACTATGCACACGAAGTGTTTAGAGAACTCAATCTATTTGCAGCCAAAGAACTGCCCGAAATGATACTGGGAGTTGGTTCGGTGACAGATGCGGGTGCGGCTTCTTTATATATGCAGTTGGGAGCAAATTTTGTAGTGACACCTGTTTTGCGAGAAGACATTGCAGTGGTTTGTAATCGAAGGAAAGTATTGTGGGCTGCAGGTTGTGCAACTTTGACCGAGATAGCGAGAGCGGAAGAATTGGGAGCCGAAATAGTAAAGGCATTCCCAGGAGACACTTTAGGTCCTACTTTTGTGAAGGCTATCAAAGGTCCTTGTCCGTGGACGAGCATCATGCCAACAGGAGGCGTTAGTCCCACTGTTGAAAACTTGACTGCTTGGTTTGATGCAGGTGTGACTTGTGTGGGGATGGGATCTAAGTTAATCACTAAAAATATTCTTAAAGAAGGCAATTACAGGGCTTTAGAAGAAAAAGTAAAGAACACATTGCAGCTAATTGAAAAAATTAGAAACGAAAAAGTTGGTTAATGACTTGAAAAAATCGTATAATTTTCTTTTTTTGTAGAAAAAAATAAATTATATTTGTCAAACCAAAAATTGGCAGACCAATTTTTAGCCAACCAATAGCAATATGAGTGTATTAAAAAATTTCCAAGAAATAGTTATCGAAACTCCTGTTGATAAAATCATCAGACAGATTCGCAGTTTGATTACCTCTGGCCAATTAGAGGCAGGAGACCGACTTCCTCCAGAACGAAAGTTAGCAGAAAGATTGGGGGTGGGTAGAACCCATGTCCGAGATGCCATTAGAAAATTGGAATTTTATGGTATATTGAAAACACTTCCTCAAAGCGGTACTATTGTGGCAGGAATGGGTATTGCAGCTTTGGAGGGATTAATTACAGATGTATTGAAACTCGAAAACAATGATTTTGCCTCTTTGGTCGAAACTAGGGTAATGTTGGAGACAAATGCGGCAAGCCTTGCTGCTTTGCGACGAACTCCTGAAGATATCATGAATATCCAAAAAGCATCGGAGGCTTATGCAGAAAAGGTGAAGAATGGTAAAAAGGCTATCGAAGAAGATTTGATGTTTCATCTCAAAATTGCAGAAGCAAGCAAAAATTCGGTATTGAAGTCTTTGATGCTGATTATTATACCCGATATCATCAGCAGTTTTATCAAATTGGATATCTGCAAAGATGATCACTTTAGTAAAGTTTTGGAAGAACACAAAGATATATTGGAACACATAGTCAATCGAGAACCTGAATTGGCATCCAAAGCAATGCGTTTGCATTTGAGTGATGTCATAGAATACAGCAATAATTTGAAGCAAGGAAATGGGCGTTTAGTGTAGATAACAAAAGAGTTGATAATAGGCAGCCATCAGCTCTCTTTAAATAGATATGCCTTCCCTTTAACCGAAAACTTATATTTCATTAATAATTGAAATACACCTGTATTTCAACACAGGGTAAAATATGTGTAAAAATTAATCAATACAACACAATCGTAAACAAAATGAATTTAAAACTTACATTATTTTTAATGGTGATACTGCTGTTTAGTGTGTCGCTATTTGCACAAGATGGTATTGCTGTATCAGGCAAGGTAACGGATACAGGTAATCTTCCTCTTGTCGGAGTCAATGTGCTAATAGCTAATACCACCACTGGTACGGTTACGGACTTTGATGGAAATTATCAATTGAAGGTCGATAAGGGTGATGAACTTGTGTTTTCTTATTTGGGATTCGTATCCCAATCAATCACCATAACGGATCAAACAACACTGAATGTTACTCTTGTAGAAGATGACCAAGTACTAGACCAGATTGTAGTGGTAGGTTATGGATCTGTAAAAAAGAGTGATGTTACTGGGTCTGTGTCTTCAGTCAAGTCTGAAGAATTAACTGCATTTCCTGTATTAGACGCAGCCCAAGCACTTCAAGGACGTGCAGCGGGTGTGGTTGTTCAGTCTAATAATGGTGGTGAGCCTGGAGCGCCTATCAATATAAAAATTAGAGGAAACACTTCTATTAGTGCAAATAGTTCTCCTTTGATTGTTGTAGACGGTTTTGTAGGAGGAAGTATGCCACAGGCAAATGACATTGAATCTATGGAGATTTTAAAAGATGCATCAGCAACTGCCATATATGGTTCAAGAGGTTCAAATGGTGTTGTATTGGTAACTACTAAAAAAGGTAAGAGTGGTAAATTATCTGTTGAACTCAATTCTACTTATGCTGTTCAAAATACTGCAAATAAGCTTGATTTGTTAAATGCAAGTGAGTTTGCGGATTATCAAAACCAGATAAGAGCTAACAATGATGTATCTACTCCTTATCCTCAAGGGACTGCAGATACAGATTGGCAAGATGAGATTTATAGAACTGGTAACACACAGAATCACCAACTTTCTGTTTCAGGAGGTTCGGATAAAATGAATTTTTATGTTTCTGGTAATTATTTTAATCAAGATGGTATTGTGGTTAATTCTGGTTTTGAAAGAGCAACATTCTTATCAAATGTAGATGCACAAGTATCAGATAAATTAAAATTAGGGCTTAATCTTTTTGGCAGTAGAGGTACGAAAGATGGAGTGACTACTCAATCAGACGGGTCGGTTACTGTAGGTGGAGATGATGTGATTTCTTTGGCTATGAGATTTGCACCAGATAAACCAATACAAGATGAAAACGGTAACTTTACAACAAATGATGCTATTGGAGATGAAGTAGATAACCCTTATGCAGTTGCTACTGAAAGGGTAGATGAAACTGTTTCAGATGACTTTAGAGCAAATGTTTATGCTAACTATGATATTTTAGAAAGCCTAACTTTTAAAACAACATTTGGTTTAAGCAGTGAAAATGAAACAAGAGGAATTTATCAACCATCCACATTAAAAATCACAGCAGGTGGTGTAGGAGGGAGAGCTAGGGTTACAGATGCTAAAAGAACAAGTGTGTTGAGTGAAAATTACTTGACGTATAATACCGATATAGGAAAAGGAAATTTAACTTTATTAGGAGGATATTCTTATCAAAAAAATACTACAGAAGCCTTTGCTGCAGCTGGTACAGGCTTTCTTTCAGATGCCTTTTCTTACTATGCTTTAGGTACTGCTACTAATCCATTGCAACCTGCGTCGTCTTTATCGGAAGTAGAAATTCAATCCCTATTCGGAAGAGTAAATTTCGATTTTGATAATAAATATTTATTAACAGCTACGGTAAGAAGAGATGGGGCATCAAATTTTGCAGCAAATAATAAATACGCAGTTTTTCCATCAGCTGCCTTGGGTTGGAAAATTTCTAATGAAGACTTTTTAATAAATAGTGAAACTATTTCTAGTTTAAAGTTAAGAGTGAGTTATGGTGCTACTGGTAACCCGTCAATTAGCCCTTACCAATCTTTGTCAAGATTTGCAAGTCTGTATGCTTCTAGAAATGGGCAAACGGTATTCGCTATTACGCCAGACCAACCTGCTAACCCAGATTTGAAATGGGAAACTTCTTATCAAACAAACTTTGGTATAGATTTAGGTTTGATAGATAATAGAATTAACCTATCATTAGATTATTATAATATTGATACGAAAGATTTAATTTTAGGAAACAATGGTATTCCTGAATATTTCGGTTTTGCAAGTGATGAAATTTTAACCAACCTAGGAGAGATTAACAACTCAGGAATTGAAATTGCTTTAAACTCCAAAAACATAGTTGATGGTGATTTTAGATGGAGTACAGATTTCAACTTATCTAAAAATAAAAATGAAGTAGTAGCTTTAATCAACGATGCCGATTTATTTGGTAATGCTGCTCCAAGTTATTTTAGTCACGATAGAAGTTATGTTTTGAGAGTAGGGGAAGAAGTTGGTCTTTTTTGGGGCTATGACTATGCAGGTGTTTTCCAAGGAGGTGATGCTCCTGCAGGTACGCAAACTTTAGCAGGTGGTGTTGCAGGTGACCCATTGTTTGTAGATGTAGATGGTAATGGTGAGATTACGGAAGCAGATAGAACCATTATTGGTAATCCCAATCCAGATTTTACTTTTGGGTTTACCAATAACTTTTCTTATCGAAACTTTGATTTAAGTATCTTTTTCCAAGGTTCTCAAGGTGGAGATATTTTCAACATGACAAACGTGCAGTTGAACAATGGAGATGCCAATACTACGAGAGATTATTTCAACAATGCTTGGACTCCTTCAAATACTAACACAGATCAGCCTCGTGTTGGAAACAATAGTAATAGAGAAATTTCTTCTCGTTTTGTAGAAGATGGCAGTTATATAAGATTGAAAAACTTAGCTTTAGGATATAATTTACCTTTAGGTGTTGTTGAAAGTTTAGGTTTGCAGAATGTTAGATTTTCAATCAGCGCACAGAATTTATTAACTTTTACAGATTACTCTGGTTTAGATCCTGAAGTAAATTACTTTGGTGCTAGCGGTGATAACAATACCTCTAGCAACACAGTTCAAGGGTTTGATTTTGGAAATTACCCAACTGTAAAATCTGTGAATTTTAACCTGAACGTTAAATTTTAATTGAGTTAATGAATAAGAGTCCATTGATGTGATTTTTTGCAAGATGAAAAACATTAGGTTAAAAAAAAGACAATATCAATGGATTCTATTTTATATCTTTAGAGAATGGAGAAAGGATTTATTCCAATACCATTTTTTAGCTTTAACTTTTAAAAATAAAATAATGAAAAATTTTAAATACTTTTTTATCCTTTTGTTAGGGTTTTCAATGGTAGGTTGTTCAGATTTAGTAGAAGAACCCGTAGGCTTATTAGCTCCAGATGGTTTCTTTCAATCAACAGCCGATATACAAACAGCCGTTGATGGCGCTTTTACACATGCAATCAATGAAAAGTTTTGGGGAAGAAAACTTTCCATCGCATTGATGTTGCGTTCTGACATGGTGGATTTGGCATCTAACGAAACAAGAAGAGTAGAACATAATGAAATGACTACTCTCGCTAGTAATGGAATGATTAGTGAATTTTGGCCAAAAACATACCAAGGAATTGCGGCTGCTAATCAAGCAATTGCAGGAGCTGAATTGGTAAATGCAGCTGATGCCATTAAAAACCCAGTTACAGCACAGGCTTATTTTATAAGAGCATTTTACTATTTTCATTTGGTAAGACAATTTGGGGCTGTTCCTTATATTGATGGACCAATAACAGATGCAGAAGCTGCCGCTTCTATGGTTAGAACTCCAGCCGCAGAAGTATATGCAAACATCATTTCAGATTTGGAATATGCTAAAACTTGGTTGCCAAATACACAACCTTCTAGGGCTATACCTGCTAAATCAGCAGCGAGTTCTTACTTAGCTTTGGTATATTTGACGATGGGAGACTATCAAAAAGCTTATAACGAAGCTAAAGAAGTGATTGACAATGCAGGAACTTATGACTTAGCTTTAGAGCCAAATTTCCAAAATTTGTTTGATGCCTCAAAAATCGATGCTTCTAAAGAACCTATATTCTCATTAGATTATAATAATGTTGAAGCTCCTGACAATGCTTATGATCAGATAGCTCCAATGACGGGTATTAGAGGAGACGACAGGAATGCAGGAGGCGGTTGGTCTGTGGCTGTTCCTAGTCTTGCAGTATATGAGACATGGCCTGCAGGTGATTATAGAAGAGCGGTTAGTCTTGATGATGAAGCATCAATTGGCGGTGTGGTTGTCCCTTATACTAATTTTGTTATAAGTGGACATCAGTTCGCTAAAAATCAACCCTATATTGCAAAATATACTCGTTTCCCAGGAGCATTTGCTCGTGGAAATGCTAGAGCGACAAGTAGCAATCATTCTATGATGCGTTATGCAGAAGTGTTGTTAATTGCTGCTGAAGCAGCTGTAGAACTAGGAGATAATGCGTCGGCAACTAATTACATCAATCAGGTAAGAGCTAGAGCAAGAATGGGCGGTGATACGGAAACGGGTGCTGGTACTCCAGTAACAGTACCTCCTAGTACTGTTCCTGCTGACATTACAGGAACGGTAACGGTTGCTGATGTTCTAGAAGAACGCAGATATGAGTTGGCCTTTGAATGTAAAAGATGGTATGACATTGCTAGAAGAAAAATTGGAGCAGAGGTATTCGGTGCTTCTGGTTTAGAAGGAGCAAAACCAGATTTTACTACAGATGATTATTTAATGCCATTACCTGCAGATGAGATAGAAAGAAACACCAACTTATCTCAAAATCCTGGGTACTAAAATTAAAACTCTATAGTGTTAGTCCTTGTTATTGAATTTTTCTTATTCAATTCACAATATTAGAATTAGAGGTCGTATCGTTGAGATACGACCTTTTTTTGTTTACTCCATTTTAGCCCCCACTTTTCTATGCTCCCCAATAAAAGATTTTGGGCTTTTCAGCATAATCTTTTTGAAAGTCCTGCTAAAGTAGGAAACATCATTGAAGCTACATTGATAGGTAATCGTAGAAATGTTCTTATCCGTTTGGACAATGAGATTGCAGGTATGGTCAATACGAATAGCATTGACCATTTGAGAAAATGTTTTTTTGGAATCGAATGAATATGGAATGATTGAAGAAGAGCTTAGGAAAATACTTGACTAAACGATATAAAAATAAAGTATGGGAGGGAATGTAGATGTCAAATTGAAGTCAATACGAAAGGTTGGAGGCAAAATGTTGGCTAATTGTTAAAAAAAAACAGGATTTCCTTTTTTTTGTAAAAATATTTGAACTATATTTGTCACACCAAAAATTGGTAGACCAATTGCCAGTCAGCCAATATGAAAATAACGGGAAACATGCAGATATTTTTGAAATACCGTTGAGCAAGAACCCAAATTGGTATGCAAAACCAAACCATTGAATAAAGCTGCAATTTAAAACAAGAAATAGACGCTCATTTTAAGCAAATAACAAGAGGATTGATGACGAAAAGTTGTTACCTTTTTCTTTATAGCTAAAATAAAACCTTTTAACCCCAATACTAAACAAGTACTTCAAGATATCAGAGGTGTAAGAACATTGAACTTGAAGGATGGCAAAAAATATTCAATGATTTTTTTGTCTCAAAAGAAACTTTTACTACTTAAAATAAAAGCCCACATGGCAGTGTGGACTAATGTATTATCACAATCAAAATGTTGCGTTATGATATTAAAATTAACAAAAAAAATCAAACTTCTAAACTTAGCCTTTTGCTTGCTGGCAATTGTGCTATGTTTACCTCAGACTTTAGAAGGGAAAAGTTTTCCTTCGGAGCAATCAATTACCAGTGTACTTCCTACAGTTAGTGGGACAATTACATCTGAAGAAGATGGACTCCCGCTCATTGGTGTGACCGTTTTAGTGAAAGGTACTACCAATGGAACTATTACTGACTTGGATGGCAAGTATAGCATTGAAGCAGAAGAAGGTGATGTATTGGTGTTTAGCTACATCAGCTACAAAACCCAAGAAGTGACCGTTAGTGGTTCTACTGCTATTGACTTAGTCATGAAAACTGATGTGGCGCAGTTGGATCAAGTTGTGGTCATTGGATATGGCACATCAAAAAGATCCCACCTTACAGGTGCTATATCGAAAGTAACAAGTAAGGACTTGGATGAACTCCCCTCGGCTAGAGTAGATGAAGCACTGGTTGGAACAGTTTCTGGTGTGAATATACAGGCAACCGAAGGCGAGGCAGGTTCTGCACCTACTATTCGTATTAGAGGTACAGGATCTATGGTAGCTAGTTCTGACCCTTTGATTGTTGTGGACGGCTTAGTAGTCGACAATGATTTTTTAGGATCATTAGATATGAATGATGTAGAATCATTCGAGGTATTGAAAGATGCAGCATCTTCGGCTATTTATGGTTCAAGAGGAGGAAATGGTGTTATCTTGATTTCAACTAAAGACGGGAAAGCAGGTAAAACTAAATTTGCCTATAATACCTATATCGGCTTTAAGGAAGCCAGACACAGCGATGCTTATTCCTTTAGTATTGCCGAAACGGCAGCAGCAGAAATGGCAGCAAATGGAGAATTATCAGACAGAACAAAGTATAAGCAACTCATAGGTGTTGACAGAGATTGGCAAGATGTCATCTTTGATGGTGGAACAATTCAAAGTCACTCGCTTTCTGCAAGAGGTGGTAGTAAAAAAACCAACTTTAGTGCTACATTTGGCTATCTTCATGATGAGGGTGTTTTGTTGACAGATGATTTCAAAAAATATAGCCTGAACTTGAAGGTAAATACAAAAGTGAGTGATCGACTTTCATTTGGTGCGAGTATTGCTCCATCTTATACCAACAGAAGAAGGTTTGATGGTTCTACACATGATATTTTGAGGCAAACATCATGGTTGCCAGTGTATCACGATGCGAATACCATTCAATTTGTCGATAGAAACACCTATCCAGATGTACAAATAGGCGATTATGCCAATCAGCGTCATTTTGACAACTACGACTTATATGGAGACGGAAGCACTCTTGTAGACATCAGCAATACTTCTAATGTTAATCCTGCTGCAAAAGTTTTGGAACGTGATAGAAATGATTATAAGTTCAAAATGTTTGGTAGCGTTTATGCACAATACAAGATTGCTGATGGTTTGAAATTCAGAACAGCATTCTCAGGAGATTATCAGAATACTGAACAAGACAGATGGCAAGGCTTATATGCACATAGAAATGGTGCATCTAATATAACGCTTGATTTAGCGACACGAAATAGAATCCACCTAGTATCTGAAAATTACTTTACCTACGATAGAAACTTTGGTGCACATGACATTAATGCCGTTTTAGGGATGTCAGCAGAAACCTATGATACCAAAGAAAGTAGTATAACAGGAACAGGTTATGATTCTGATTTGTTACAAACGATTGCTGCAGCAACGACCATTTCAGGTGCTAGCTCTTCTGAATATGAAAGTAAATTCTTGTCTTATTTTGGAAGAATAAACTATGCCTTTAATAATAAATACTTAGCATCTGTAAGTATGAGAAGGGATGGCAGCTCTGTATTTGGTCCAGATAATAAATATGGTAATTTCCCAGCAGTTTCAGCTGGATGGGTAATCAGTGAAGAAAGTTTCTTAAAAGACAACAATATCTTCGATTATTTAAAGCTTAGATTTAGCTATGGACTGACAGGTAATAACAGATTAGATACAGGTGATGACCTTATTGATAACTACCCTTACGTAGCTCTACTTAACTCCACTACTGCAGTAATAAATGATAATGTAGTTTCTGGATTTAATGCAATAAATATTGCCAATCCAGGATTAAAATGGGAGCGCTCGAAAGAAATGAACCCAGGTGTAGATTTTGCTTTGTTTAATGGTTTCTTGTCAGGATCTGCTGAGTATTACAAAAGAACGAGTGACCAATTGTTATTGTATAATCCGATATCTTCTACCACAGGATTTACAGAAGCTTTGGTTAATTTAGGAGAAGTAGAAAACCGTGGTTGGGAATTAGAGCTAACATCAACCAATGTTAGAAATGGAAACTTTACTTGGACTACCACTTTCTTAGCTTCTAAAAATGAAAACGAGTTGATTGCTTTTGGTGATTCTGACGGTCAAATTCAAAATGTAGACAGTAAAAGAGCTGCAGAATGGATCAATCAAGTAGGACAACCTATATCTTCCTTTTATGGTTGGGTAGTTGATAGAGACATTCCACTCGAATACCTAAATAACGCTTATCATCCTGTAGGTGGAGAAGCCCAAGATGTTTATGTAAAAGACTTGAACGGCGACGGAGTTATTGATGATGATGATAAAACAATATTGGGAAATCCTTATCCAGAATTAATATGGAGTGTAACAAATAGATTTAGTTTTGCCGGTATAGATTTGAGCTTTATGTTCCAAGGTAGTCATGGTGCTGAAATCAGAAATATGGGAGACCAATATTTGTTCAATCATTTTAACAGCAGCCAAGACTACAATACAGAAACAACTCCTGATCAAGATTTCATTAAGGAAAAAATATTTACGAATGATATTGTTCAAGATGCCTCTTATATAACTTTGCGTAATATAACTCTTGGGTATAATTTTGACCCCAATATTCTATCCAAAACAAACGTCTTTACCAAGGCTCGAGTTTACGTTACGGGACAAAACCTCCTATATGTAACTGCTGATGACTATACTGGCTACAATCCAGAATCTATTAGAGATACTAGCCCAACTACTTAGTGCCTGAACGGAAACTCACAGAGGGTTTATAATCAATGTATTGTAGTTGAAAAAACATTTGAACTTTTTTGAAAATCAAAGAACTGATATAAGTTCAATAAATTCCTAATAAATGATAGTCAGTTTGCTATGGAAATACAAAAATTGCCTTAAAAAGTTCGTTTATTTAAGTATTTAGTTATGTTTTGAAATTCAGTTAGTTAAGGGTTTCCGTTCAAGCACTACTTATGGTTATCAACTAGCTGGGTCTCCTATTCAAAAAACAGTATCTGTCGGACTCAATTTAGAGTTTTAATAACAAATAGGTTTTAAAAATTACTTCGTAGTTTTTTAAGCACCAAAACATCTCTACTTCAAAGAGGGAGTTTTAATGCGAATTCCCCCTTTGGAGGATAGAGAGATGTTATGAGCAAGGTGAAAAACTGCGAAATATTATACGAAAGTCAATTAAAATAACAATAAATAAATGAAAAATATACTTTTAATATTAATTTTTTCAATAGGGCTGATCTTCACTTCTTGTGAAAAAGATTACTTAAGCCCAAGTCCTACTTCTGCGGTTAGTGCTTCTAACTATTATACAACTGAAGCAGAATTGGAAGCAGGAGTAAACAACATGTATGACGGAATTCAAGGAGTCAATATCTTGGCTGATACAGATGTTAACAACAATCACTCGATTCAATTCGAATATTACTTGACAGAAATGAGAAGCGACAACACCAGAACCAAAAGTAGCGAAGGTGAAGCCGCACAATTTGAAAGTCATACCATTACAACTACAAATGGTATCGTTACTGATTATTATAGAAGTTTTTATAATATCATATTTAGAGCCAATACAGTACTTGAGAATTTGGGTGTAGCTTCTGGCGCAAAAGCTGCTCAGTTTGAAGGAGAAGCCAAGTTTGTAAGAGCTTATGCTTATTTCAATTTAGTAAGATTATTTGGTGATGTTCCTTTGGTGGATCGAGTAATCGCTCCATTAGAAACGGATATCCAATTTACAAGAGTAGCTTCATCTACTATATATAACTTGATTGTAAGTGATTTTGAGACAGCTGCTAATCTATTAGACGATTCTTCTCAAACAAGAGCCTCTAAGTCAGCTGCTCAAGGATTATTAGCCAAAGTACATTTGACTTTGGGTAATTATAGTGAAGCAAAAGCTTTGTGTGAATCGGTGATGAGTGCGGGATTCTCTTTAGAGCCTAACTTCAAAGACGTTTTTTATAAAGAAGAAAACAATGAAGTAATATTTGCTATTGGATATGTTGGTGATGATACGAAGGACAGCCAAAATTTCTCAACTGAATGGTTGAATGCAGTTGGAAGAACAAGTGGTGTTAACTATGTGACTGCTGACGCAGTGGCAATTTTGACTGAGAAAGGAGGAAACAGAACAGCATACTCTTATCGTCAAGATGCACTTCAACCAACTCAGAATCAAGTGGTCAAATACCTTCCTAATGGTGACGAAAGCTTGGGAATAGCTCCTACTTCTAGTAATCCAAGTCTTGCAGGAAATGACTGGATAGTATTGAGATATGCTGATGTCTTATTGATGCATGTTGAAGCAATCATTAACTTAGGTAGTGGCATTAGTACAACAGACCCAGCAGCATTGGCTTCCTTCCAAGCGGTTAGAGACAGAGCTGGATTGACGGATGTTGTAGTTAGTGTTTCTAAAGAACAATTATTGGACGAAAGAAGAGTTGAATTAGCTTTTGAGAATCACAGATTTTTTGATTTGGTTCGATTTGGAGTTGCTTCTGAGGTTCTTTCAGCACATGCTTCAGCTAATGGCTATTCTTTTTCTGATACTGATTTGTTATTACCTATACCTCAAAGAGAGATAGGACTTAGCAATGGTAAATTAACTCAAAATCCAGGTTACAATTAATTCAAAATCTGGATTATTTACAACTTATTATTTTATCATTCTTCAACATAAAAGAAAATTATGCACAACATAAATATAAAAAACAACATAAAAGGAACCTTTTGGTTAGGTTCTATATTCCTACTTTTTACTGTTTTTCTTTCTTCATGCGATTTTACGTATGACTTACCAGAGGCCAATTCTATTGCAGACGAAACACCTCCATCTGCCTCATTTGATTTCAAACAAGATGATGCAGATTATTTAACAATTGATTTTAGCAACCTTTCAGGTAGTGCTACAGATTATGTTTGGGATTTTGGAGATGGAAGTACCTCAACTGCTAAGAATCCATCTCATACTTATGCAGAAATAGGTAACTATACCGTTTCTTTATCTGCTTCTGATAAACTAGGTGTGGTAAACTCCCTAACTAGAACTGTCGAAATAATAGAGCCTGTAGATGATTTCGTTCCAGTGATACTCAACGCAGGATTTGACGAAGAAGGTGACGATAGCTACCGTGACCATTGGAAAAATCTTGAATTAGGTGGTATATTGCAAATTACTTCCAGCCCTGTTCATCAAGGACCTAAAGCAGGTAAGTTTCCTTCTGCTGGAGATCGTATTGCTTATCAATTGATCAGCGTTCAGCCGAATAAAAACTACCTCCTTTCTTTCTATTATACGATGAAAACCTCTCCTGAAGGTACAATGTCAGTGGCAATTTTAGCGGGACATGTGACAGAGGAAGAACAAATTGAAGGGGCTACTATAGCCGAAAAAACACTGGACGACCAATCAGATGCGAGTACCTATGTTTTAGAAAAAATTCCCTTCAATTCAGGTGACAATTCTGAAGTGGCAATCTTTGTATCCAACGTTGGTGTAGAGTGTCGTATTGATAGCTTTGAAATTGAGAATAACTAATTAGATTAGTAGGTATCGGATACCTCTAAGGTATCCGATACCTACATTTTAACAAAACTCTATGAATTTCATCCAATTTCATTTTAAGTTCTCTCTATTTTCTTTGCTCCTTCTGTGCTTGACTGTTAGTTCTTCAAGCTGCAAAAAAAACAATGAAGTAGATGAAAGACCAACAGGTGAATTTATTCCACCACCTGAAGAGGAGGAGGAAAATACAGGAGAAGAGATTCGCCACAACATTGACTTGAATAACTGGAAAGTCACACTTCCTATCGGCAACCCTACAGAAGTTGCTCCCCCTGCAATTTTGGATTATGCCAATAATGAAACCGTGAAGCCTTTTATGTATGATGATACAACGGATGGCTCACTGGTTTTTTACACTTATCCAGGTACTTCAACAGCCAATTCTTCTTATTCTCGAACCGAATTGCGTGAGCAAATGGTGTCAGGTAGCAATAGTACAAACTGGACATTTGCACAAAGCGGAAGTATGCGGGGAACTTTGGCAATGGATGAAATTTCGAGAGGTTCGGACAATAGGTATCACCGAACCATCATCATGCAGATTCACGGAAGATTGACGAATGAACAACGGGATTTGATTGGAGCAAAAGACAATAATGCCCCTCCTATACTCAAAATCTATTGGACTTATGGATATGTGCGGGTCAAAACCAAAGTATTGAAGGATACAAACGCATCAGGTGTTGATATTTTACCTGTTGATGCTTGGGGCGATGATGAGGGACATACCTTCAATGAATATGTGGGTTTTGATAAGTTTACCCTTGAAGTGAAAGCACAGGAAGGCAGAATGGAGGTAATCTTAAACGACAATGAATCTGTGGTTTACGATGATATTCACATCCAAAAATGGGGGATTTTTGAAAACTACTTCAAAGCAGGGAATTACCTTGCTACTAAAGATGAGGGCGCTTTTGCCAGAGTAAAGTATTATGAATTGGAGGTAACTCATTGACGTGTTTTTCCCGCATTTCATTTGGTTTTTTCAAAAAATGAAAACATCCCCTCTGGCGACTTCAAAGAGAAATAGGGCTGTCATACAAAGATTTATAAAAAGAACAACAAACAATAATGCTGAAAAAAATCTACAAACTACTTTTAGGAATTGGCCCTGGAATCTTTGCCATCGGTTACACAATTGGTACAGGTAGCGTCACTTCAATGATAGTAGCAGGTAGTCAACATGGGATGCAATTGTTGTGGGTATTGTTTCTGAGTTGTTTGTTTTCGTGGGTATTGATGGAGGCGTATGGACGATATGCTTTGGTGACAGGAGAAACAGCTTTGTTTGGTTTTCGCAAACATTTGAAGTTTGGAAAACCAATTGCCCTACTCATTATTGTAGGGGTCACTTTTGGTCAGTGGAATTCATTGATGGGTATTTTAGGTATTTCCGCTAATGCCATTTTTGAAGTGAGCGCACTGTTTATGCCAGCCCTCAAAAACTATGAATATGTGAGTGTATTGCTCATTGCAGTAGTAATCATTAGTGTGATGTACAGTGTTCTGTGGATAGGGAAATATTCAATATTTGAAAAATTACTTTTGATTTTTGTCTCCTTGATGGGCTTATCATTTTTATTATCTTTGTTCATCATCTTGCCTGACCCCAAAGCTATGGCAAAAGGTATGATTCCTTCAATTCCAGAAGTAGAAGGAGGTAGAATGTTGGTAGCAGCTTTTGTTGGAACGACAATGGCGGCAGCTACCTTTTTATCTCGTCCGCTTTTTGTGAAAGGAAAAGGATGGACAAAAGAGAATTTAAAGGAACAGCAAACAGATGCATTGTGGGCGGCAACGTTGATTTTTGTTATCAGTGCCGCTATCATGGCAGTTGCAATGGGCGCATTTTATGAAGATGGAAAAGTAGTCACCAAAGTTTTAGACATGGTATATGCACTCGAACCTGTTGCGGGTAGGTTTGCCATAGCCATCTTTTTTATGGGTACTTTGGCAGCAGGCTTGTCTTCAATTTTTCCCATATTGATGATTGCTCCTTTGCTTGTTGCAGATTATCAAGCGGGTAAACTGGATACATCCTCCAAACAATTCAAAATCATTGCAGGCATTGCTTGCATAATCGGATTGACCATTCCCGTTTTGGGCGCAAATCCCATTCAAGCACAAATATTGACGCAAGTATTCAATGTCTTTGTATTGCCTTTGGTGATTATCGGCATCATTATTTTGACCAACAAAAAAGACCTCATGGGAGTCCACAAAGCGGGCTGGTTGCTAAATTTGGGCATGGGGGCCGCACTGTTTTTTGCTTGTGTGATTTCTTACAATGGAGTTTTAGCGATTGCTGAAAAAATGTAGTAAGAATGGAAAAATTAAGCTCTTAAATTATATATTTTCAAAGCAATTAATAATAAAAAATTTGAAATCTAATCATAAAATATTGTTCCTTTTCATACTGCAATTGATAGCAGTAAACACCTTATTTAGTCAAAATCATCCCAATTTAATTATGACCAAAGAAGGGGTGGAAAATATCCGAAATTCAGAGGACAAAGCACCAATTTTTGAAAAGGTATTGGAGGCTACGAAAGAAGAAGTGGATGCCGACATTGCATCGGGAATTCATGTACCGATTCCAAAAGATATGGCTGGTGGCTACACACATGAACGTCACAAAAAGAACTTTTTCGTTTTGCAAAAGGCGGGTAATTTATACCAAATTACAGGTGATGAAAAATATGCGGTTTTCATTCGAGATGTGTTTTTGGAGTATGCTAAAATGTATCCTACATTGGGGCTTCACCCAACGATGAAATCCTATGCAACAGGCAAGATTTTTTGGCAGTGTTTGAATGATGCCAATTGGTTGGTGTATTGCAGTCAGGCGTATGATGCGATTTATGATTTTTTGACTGAAAAGGAGCGAGAGAATTTGGAGAAAAATCTCTTTCGCCCAATGGCGGATTTCATCTCGCTAGAAAACCCGAAATTCTACAATCGGATTCACAATCATAGTACTTGGGGCAATGCTGCAGTTGGGATGATGGGTTTGGCGATGAACGACGAAGAATTGATTCAGCGAGCTTTGTACGGTTTGAAGGATGATGGATTGGACAATACGATGCTCGACAATGACGGCGGTTTTATCAAAGTGGAGGGACAAAGCAAAGCGGGATTTTTTGCTCAATTGGACTTTTCTTTTTCACCTGATGGGCATTTTACCGAAGGCCCTTATTACCTCCGATACGCAATGACTCCTTTTTTGTTATTTGCGAGGTCCTTAGCAAACAACCGTCCCGATTTGAAGATTTATGAATACCGAGACGGTATTTTAGAAAAATCCATTTACTCGCTTTTATATGAGTCGGATGCACAGGGAAGATTTTTTCCCATCAACGATGCACAGAAAGGAATGTCGTGGAACTCACGAGAAGTCGTAGCGGCAGTCGACATTGCCTACCTCGATTTTGGAAATGACCCGATGTTGCTTTCCATTGCAGAAAAGCAGGGAAAAGTGACGCTTGACGAAGCAGGCTTCAAAACGGCCTCTGACCTTGCAAAAGGTTTGGCAAAGCCTTTCCAACACAAATCCATTGCATACAGCGATGGTGCAGAAGGCAAACACGGTGGCTTGGGAATTTTGCGTGCGGACAATGCCGATGGAGAAGAAATTTGTGTACTTGCAAAATATGCTGCTCACGGTATGGGACATGGACATTTTGATAAACTTTCCTACTCGCTATATGATGAAGATGGAGAAGTAATACAAGATTACGGTTCGGCACGTTGGGTAAATATTGACCAAAAAGGTGGCGGTCGTTACCTTCCAGAGAATCATTCTTATGCTAAACAAAGCATCGCACACAACACCTTAGTCATTAACGAAACATCACATTATGAAGGAGAGGTGAAAGCTGCGGAAGCGCATCATCCTGACCAATATTTTTTCGATGTCAGCAATCCAAATGTTCAAGTAGTAAGCGCAAAAGAAATTTATGCTTATCCCGATGCTAAAATGCACCGAACATTGGTTTTATTGAAGGATGAAAATTTTAGAAACCCACTCTTGATTGATGTCTTTCGAGTAGAATCCGAAAAAGAAAATCAATACGATTTACCGACTTGGTTTCAGGGGCATTTGTTGTCTGCCAATTTTGATTATGCCGCCCAAACTGAACGACTGACCACGCTTGGAAATGGTCACGGCTATCAGCATTTATGGGAAGAAGCGAGTGGGAAATCCTCAGGAGATGGTAATCAAGTAACGTGGTTCACACACTTGAATGATGGTGGAGGTCAAGTAAGAGGGAAATTTTTCACACTGACGACTTCTTCCATACCAAATGATGAATTGATTTTTGCGAGAGCAGGGGCAAATGACCCGAATTTCAATCTTCGACACGACCCAACTTTTATCCAAAGAAGAAAGGCGAAATCTACTGTCTTTGCGTCTGCTGTTGAATCACATGGGGTTTACAATCCTGTTTCGGAAATTCCTTTAAGTCCATTTTCGGGCTTGAAATCGGTTGAAGTATTACACGATTCAAAAGAATATACGGTTGTTCAAATCACGCATCAAACAGGTAAAACTTGGACTTTGGCAATCGCCAATCAAGATGCCTCTGCAAAAAGCAAGCATAAAGTGAATTTTGGAAAAGAAAAGTTGGAGTGGACAGGAGTTTTTGAATTGATAATTGACAATAAATAATTTGATAACCACATAAATATATTAAAGATATGAGTACAATAACAGCAGGTAAAGAGTTTTTCTTTACAGACGAATTAGAATGGGAACAAATTGACCCACTTTTGAGAAGACAAATTCATGGTTATGACGACAAAATCATGCTCGTAATCGCAGACTTCAAAGCTGGTGGTGTTGGACAATTGCACAAACACTATCATTCACAAGTGACTTATGTTCAAGGTGGAGAATTTGAAATGACGATTGGAGACCAAGTGAAAATTATAAAGGCTGGTGATTCTTATTATATTCCCCCTCATGTCATGCACGGATGCAAGTGCTTAAAGGATGGAATTTTGGTAGATGTGTTTAGCCCACATCGGGAAGATTTTTTGGAGAATTAATGTAACCTCCAGTTCTTTACAGATAAAATTGGGCTGGTTTAATAAAAATGTTACTGAATCAGCTCAATAGGTTGGGTGATTAGTAAATAAAACAAACAAAATGAAATTAAAAGGATTACGATGGTGGGTCATTGCTTTAATTGCCCTTGCCACAATTATTAATTATATTGACCGTCAATCACTTGGTGTTTTATGGCCAGAAATTGCAATGGATCTTTATCCCGATAGTAGCGATGATGAACGAAAAGAAATTTATGCATTGATTTCTGTGATCTTTGTGTTTTCTTATGCCTTCGGTCAAGCTATCTTTGGAAAGATTTTTGACTGGGTTGGAACACGATTGGGCTTTGCTTTGTCCATAGGAGTATGGTCTATTGCAACTGCACTTCACGCCTTAGCTCGTGGGGTACTTAGTTTTGGTATTTTTCGAGCCATTTTAGGAGTTGCAGAGGCAGGGAACTGGCCAGGAGCTGCAAAAGGTAATGCTGAATGGTTTCCATCAAAAGAACGGGCTTTGGCTCAAGGGCTGTTCAATTCTGGTGCAGCCATTGGAGGAATTATATCCATTCCACTTATCGCATATCTGACGATTCATTTCAATTGGCAAATGATTTTCATTCTGGTTGGTCTGACGGGTTTGGCCTGGCTAATTCCGTGGATGGTTTTGGTAAAAGCCCCACCTAAGTCGCATCCGTGGATAACAGAGGAGGAACGGCAATACATTTTAAGTGGTCAAAAAAAATTAGACCCAGACGAAGTTGCCCAGGCCGAAGAAGAGGGATATAATCCAACGACCAAACAATTGTTATCCCACAAGGAAAGCTGGGGAGTTATTATTGCATCTGCGGTGATTGACCCGATTTGGTGGTTGTTTGTCTTTTGGATTCCGATTTACCTATTTGAAGTCTATGGTATGGATGTGAAAACGATAGGGATTTATGGTTGGGTGCCTTATGTAGGCGCAATGTTTGGAGCTTGGTTTGGCGGACTTTTGGCGCAAAACCGCATCAAAGTAGGTTGGACGGTCGACAAAACTCGGAAACTGGTCATTACTTTGGGTTGCTTAATCATGTTGCCATCCTTATTGGCTATGGCAAATCCAGGAACTCCGGTTAATGCGGTACTTATCATGGCGGTTATCTTGTTTGGTTTCCAAACAGCAATCGGAAATGTTCAAACCTTACCGAGTGATATGTTTGGAAAGAAAACGGTGGGTACTTTGTCGGGATTTTCAGGAATGGCTGCTAAACTAGGAGCAGTAGGACTTACTTCTCTCGTTCCCTGGCTCACTTCTGGCGGTAATTATACCCCTGCCTTTGTGATTGGTGCTACTTTGGCAGTGATTGCGATGGCGAGTATTTGGATTTTGTGCCCGAAAATTGAACCTTTGAAACCTAAAAATTAATAACTTAAATAATATTTAAATTTTTTATATAAATGAAGAAATCAAACGGAAAAGTAGCAATAATAACTGGTGCAACTGGTGGTATCGGTTTTGCAGTAGCAAAAAGACTAGGTAATGACGGATATACCGTAGTACTGAACGGTATTGATGATGAAGCTGGAGCTAAAAGAGTGGAAGAACTTACTGCAGAAGGAATTACGGCTGAATATTACGGATTCGATGTCACTAAAGAAGAGCTTGTGACTGAAAACATTACTAAAATTGGTGAAAAGTATGGAAAAATTGATGTGCTTGTAAACAACGCAGGAGGATTAGGTGGACGTTCCAGATTTGAAGTAATGACAACGGAATTTTACAGATTTGTCATGGCATTAAACTTGGATTCTGTGTTTTTTGCTTCAAGAGCGGCAATACCATTCCTTAAAAAAGGAGAGGACCCTACCATCATTAACTATACGTCAAATGCGGGATGGAATGCAGGAGGACCTGGTGCTGGAATTTATGGAACCTCTAAAGCTGGAGTTCATGCAATTACGAGAGCATTGGCAAAAGATTTAGCTGAATATGGTATCAGAGTGAATGCAGTATCTCCTGGTACAATTGATACGCCATTTCACCAGCAAATTAAATCTACCAAACCAGAAGTTTTTGCTTCTTGGGCAAATAACATTATGTTAGGAAGATTGGGACAACCAGAAGATGTTGCAGGTGTTGTTGCGTTCTTAGCTAGTAAAGATGCCTCCTTCTTAACAGCAGAAACTATCCAAGTTGGAGGTGGTCAAGCATTAGGAATCTAAAATAATTAACAATTGAAAATGGAGAATGTAGGCGAACATCTACTTCTCCATTTCCCATTATCAATTAAATAAAATATGAGTACATTTAAAGGGAAGGTAGCAGTTGTAACTGGAGGTGCGAGAGATATTGGTAGAGCAATATCCGTTAAACTTGCAAGAGAAGGAGCAAAGGTAGTTGTGAACTATTTTAATTCTGATGCTGGAGCCAAGGAAACTCTTGAGGAGATAAAATCTTTTGGAGGTGAAGCCATTGCAGTCAAAGCTGATGTATCAAATCTGAATGATATTAAGAATCTAAAGGCAAAAGCAGTGGAAGCTTTTGGAGGTGAAATCCATATTTTAGTAAACAATGCAGGAGGCCTTTTTGCTCGAAGAACACTACAAGAGCTCGATGAGTCTTTTTATGACTTAGTGATGAATGTAAATTTCAAATCTACCGTTTTTGTAACGCAAGTATTTGAACCATTAATGGGTAAAGGTGCTTCTATCATCAACCTTTCTTCTCAGGCAGCAAGAGATGGTGGAGGTGGAGGATCTTCATTGTATGCTTCTTCTAAAGGAGCTACAACAACTTTCACAAGAGCAATGGCAAAAGAGCTTGGGCCTAAAGGAATAAGAGTAAATGCGCTTTGTCCGGGTTTGATTGCAACTAAATTTCACGATGATTTTACAAAAGATGAAATACGAACTGTCGTTGCAGGCAAGACTCCTCTACGTCGAGAAGGTCAGGCAGATGAAGTAGCCGATTTGGTGGGTTATTTGGCTTCTGATCAAGCTTCTTTTGTGTCGGGTGTGAACTTTGACATCAATGGAGGATTGGCGTTTTCTTAAATAAGAAATTTGTTAATTGTAGTTTCATAATAATTATTGGTTTGTATTAAGAATATGTGAGCTATGCAGAATGTTGATAAGGCATTTTTGCATAGCTTTTTTATTGTTTTACAACTCTCCAAACCCTCCTCAAATCTCCCTTTCCTCTCAAAACAACAAAATACAATCCACTTTCTAAATTCCTCATATCCAATCCATCAAGTCTAACAAGTTCCGATAAAACTAAATCCCCTTTAGCATTGTAAACATAAACCTTTTCAAATTGCTCAAACACTTCTTTTACAAAAAACAATCGTTCATCAATAGGATTCGGATAAGCCAAATTTTTTCCACCCTCACCAGAAAAATCCTCCAGAGAAACAGGAAGTTCCTCCAATTCTTCAATACTAAAATCGGCAAACAAAATAACCTCATCTCTCAAATTATCGGTATCATTGAGACTTCGGTAAATTCCCCATTTGGGACGCAAAAAGTCTGCATCTGTTTTCCATGTTCTAATAGCCTCATTTTGATAATCAAGGAGAATTGAACCATCTTCTAAGTCCACAATAGAGAGGAAATATTGCCCTTCTTCTCCATATAGAATCGTTTCCGTCACTTCTAACCATTTTCCTTTGAAAGGTGACAAATCTACTTGATGCAAAGTGATTTGACTTGTTGTTTCGGCATACCTCAATTGCAGTTTATCGGGAGTACCTTTTCGAGTCGTTAGGGTTATGAGGGGCATACCTTCTTCTGGTCCACCAACTGCTTTGATTTGGTGAAGATGGGTAAAACTTGCAGAAGATTGGAATGTCGCATCCAATTTGAATTTCCATTTGTAGCGAACGATTTCTCCTTCCGTAGCAATTAAGTGGTCAGGAGATTGATCATAGGTTTTGATTTCATTGCGTTGGCGGTCAAAGTTTTGGCATCGGTCATTGTCGGGAGTCGTATGTATAAAAAAACGAAAAACATAAGCCCCTAACTCTTCATCAAAAGCTTCGTCAATGTGTCTTCCAAAATCGGTATGACCACAATCAGGTACTTCAATAGGATCGTAATTGGGAGCTAAAACGGACGAGATTAGTTCGTAGGTATTGCCTTCACCGTCTGCTTTTAATAAGGTCTGAGCAGAAGTTTTTTGAAAGAAAATAAAGAAAGTAAGTATAAAAGAAAAAACAATTCCTCTACGAATATTCTTCTTTTGAAAAGGGGAGGAGTATGTCAGCAAAAGAATACGAGGAGTTATTTTTTTACCGTTACGAAGGGCAAAAAGTAATATAGATTTCATTGAATAGGAAAATTTTAATTTGAAATGGTAAATTATGAAAACCCCCAATAAAATAACCCTGTTTTTGAGAAAAGAAGAATGTGAAAAGTGGAGATAGTTTTTTTGAGGAGACAGCTATCGTTAAGGCAAAGTTATAGAATAAGAAATCAACTATTCAGAAAGTTTGCCTGGGAGGTGGATGAGTTGAACTGAAAAATCAACCTTGTAAACTTGTGGGTCATACTGGATTCGAACCAGTGACCTCTGCCCTGTCAAGGCAGCGCTCTGAACCAACTGAGCTAATGACCCTTTTTTAAGAAGAAATGCAAAGGTAAGTAATTATCTGAGACTGTCAAAAGAGGAATGGTCCTTTTTTATTTGGTCAGTAAACACCAAATTTTTGTGTTTTTTGGCAAGACCTTAAGTTTTCTTACCCCGTCCATATCAAGTACAGTTTTGAATTTGAAGTTGACATTTGAGTTTGAATTTTATTGTACTGGCCTTATCAAGTTATAGAAATGTTGGAAATAAATTATTGTCTGGCCTGCATAGCATTCCTAATTTTAGCAGCCTTTTCATACTCTTCTTTTTCCAACACTTCATTGAGCATCTCTTGCAATTCTGCGAGACTATAAGACGACAGATCTCCTCTTTTAACGGTGTCGACTTCTTCCTTGTCGTCTAAAGCAATGCCTACTTCATTCATAATAGATTCGGAAACAAAAATGGGACAAGCGAAGCGCACCGCCATAGCTATTGCATCTGATGAACGAGCATCTATTTCGAAGGATTGACCATTGTTTTTTTGTCCAACCAAACGAGCATGAAATATACCGCTTTCCATTTTGGAAATAAATACTTCGGAAAGTTTTACTCCCACTTCATCAAGTGTGTTTTTAAAAAGGTCGTGTGTCATTGGACGTTCTGGGTACATTCGCTCTAATGCAACCGCAATAGCTTGAGCTTCAAAAGGACCAATGATAATGGGAAGGCGACGAAGACCTGTTAGCTCCTCCAATATAAGTGTGAAATTACCCATATTTGATCCACTATTAGCTAAAGCGATGATTTGTAATTCAATTTTTTTCATTTAACTTTATGTCCATTTTAATAAAATTGCAGCACTTCTCTACATCATATTATTCAACGGAGATTCAGCTTGATTGTCCTTCCATTGTAATAGTATCATTCGGCTCCAATAAATTATTTTTCTTTCGTGCGAAGTTACAGATATATTGAAATGATTGAGGGCAAAAAGTAGAAATTTTTTTATGGTCGTTTCTTTTATACTGTAAGTAATTAATAGCCTTTGATCTAAGTACAGGACAAAAGTACCATGAGGTCACTGATGTCTAATTTATGGATACATTTTACTCTCAAAAAATCTAAGCCAATCCTAAAAGTAGAATAGAGTTTTGTGAGCCTTCCTTTTACCTTT
>JAUHXA010000088.1 GCA_030427245.1 Bacteroidia bacterium
GGTGATTGACCAATTCGTTGGGCAGTTCTTCAATTCTATCCAAACGCATGGCATCGGCATAAAGTGAACGGGTTTCTAAGGTGAAATGCCCGTCTGTATCGAAATAGGATTGAGTAATTGTGTTCATTATTGTAGTTTTTTAAGGATTTGAGGTGACACCTTTGGAGAGAAACGGAAAAGGTGTAATCTCAAATCTGATTTCAATCTCGATGAAAAGATTACACCTCCTCCATTCTTACGGAGATGTCACCTTTCCATCTATATTCATTTTGACGTATCAAAAAAACGTTTTGGAAACAATACACTTCTTTTCTAACGATAAAAACGATAAATAAGATTTTCGAGGTATTCGTCGGCGGCTTGTTTTTGGGCAGTGCTTTCCAAAGTGATTTTACGCCTGAAAATATTTTGCAGCACAAACAGTTGAATCTCTTGGAAATGGTTTTTGAGTGTCCGCACACTTCCTTCCTTTTCTTCTTCCAATGCTGCTACAAAGTGATTCAGCAATTCCCACAACTTGCCTTTTGCCAAATCGGTGTAATTCTTACCAAACTCACTCAATATTTCGACCAACAAATCATCGGCACAATGCGGATAAGGAGCTTTGATGTCTTTGACTATCAGAATCAGACGGTAAACCACCTTTGCAGAAAACTCAAACTTTCGACGGGTTTCTTTCGGGATCGTTTTGAGGATGTGTCCATAGAGATCGACATTTTCATCTTGTATATCCATAGTCGGTTGCCTCTGTTCGATGACCTCTACTCGCAATTCATTGGTACTCGGTCGGCGTACATATTTTCGGTATTCATCAATCACCGCATTGTGAGCGACTCGATAAAGGTAAGTTTTGAAGAGAGAATTACCTTTGAATTGTTCTGCTAACTTGTTGTTTGCCAACTTTTCCATCAATCGCCCCTGTACATTTTCGATAAACTGCGCCCCATCCTTTTCTTCTACCGAACCTTCTCGCACATATTTATTCACCATTGCAGTCACCAAATATTCGTATTTACCTATTAGTTGAGGCGCAAAATTTTTCAACATCAAACGGTCTTCAATATCACTGCAAAGGTTGTTGGTTAACTCTACAATCATGGTCGGCAAAGAGGCTTTGAGTTTGCCTTTTTGTGCCAATTTCATCAACTGTTTCAATACCTGGTTTTTGGCTTTTACTACAATTTCTTTTTTTTGAGTCGACTTGAAACGCTTGGCTTCAATGTACTTTCCTACTACTCCCCCCACCAAACGCTCATATCCAGCACTTTGAAGGAGTTTGTCGGGCTGTTCTTGAAGCAATTGTATGATTTCGCTATGTCGCATATACTATGGATGCTTAGTTG
This sequence comes from Bacteroidia bacterium, assembly GCA_030427245.1. Taxonomy (GTDB): domain Bacteria; phylum Bacteroidota; class Bacteroidia; order Chitinophagales; family UBA2359; genus JAUHXA01. The sequence continues at coordinate 1,344 of JAUHXA010000088.1, forward strand.
ATATTTTGGATTCTATAGATAGTTAGATTAGAACAGAATTTATTCCGTTGAGAACAATATCCAAGATAGCCACTAATTTCGTTATTTCAAACGGAATCTTGCTTCTGCACACTGCAATTTTCTTGAAATCAACAATCTGTCAAGTTATTTTTAAAAAAAAACGAAGCGAAGTCTTGTTGATGTTGTCAATTTCTTACCTTTTCAGTCGGCTTTTTTTGCTTACTTTCACATCAAATTTTTCCAAAATCTTAACAAGAAACAAAACACTATGCCTTCAACTACCTCCTTCAATGACCTTATTTCTCCCACTTCAATTGCCAAACATGCCGACTTAGAAGACCGAAAACCCGCTTATGCACTCGTAGAAAATACCGATTTGGTGATTGTCAAGTTTGACGACCAAATTTCGGTATTGTATGGACGTTGTCACCATCGAGGCGCATTGTTGGCAGATGGTTTCATTGAAGGAGAAAACCTGATTTGTGGTGTTCACAATTGGGATTATCGAATGGATACAGGAGTGAGTGAATACAACAATGAAGAGGCATTACACAAATTCAAGGCGGTGGTCAAAGGCGGCAATTTGTATGTCGACAAAGCCGATGTGATAGCCTTTGAAGAACTGCATCCGCAACCCTTCAATCGAGATGCATACTTGGGAACCTATGCCGATACACATCCCGAAAACACCGAGCCACATACAAGTTATATTCAAAATTTGGCAAAAAATGGGTTGTCTAAAACAGGACATCATGGCCCCAGTGCTTCAATGGGGGTGGACAGAAACACCTTACCAAAATGGGACGACATTCAGTTTTTACCTGCTCAATTGGCGACTCGACCACTATTGGATGATGCGGAAGTTTCGACCAAAGTGGTGATTGGCAAAAACGCTAAAAAACCTTTGGTATTGGAGATTCCATTGTTTGTGTCGGATATGTCTTTTGGTTCACTTTCGAGGGAGGCAAAAATTGCTTTGGCAAAGGGGGCAGAAATGGCGGGAACGGGTATTTGTTCGGGTGAAGGCGGAATGTTACCTGCCGAACAGGAAAACAATTCTCGCTACTTTTATGAGTATGCTTCTGGGCGTTTTGGCTTTAGTTGGGACAAGGTGAAAAAATCACAGGCTTTTCACTTCAAAGGTGGACAAGGCGCAAAAACAGGAACAGGTGGGCATTTGCCAGGTCATAAGGTGACAGAAGAAATTGCAGAGGTGCGTGGACTTGAAGTGGGACAAACCGCCATCAGTCCTGCAACGTTTACCGACCTAAAAACCCTCAAAGATTTCCAAGATTTTGCTGCAAAGGTGCGAGAAGTGACAGGCGGTATTCCCGTGGGTTTCAAAATTGCAGCAAGTCATATTGAAGCAGATATAGATTTTGCCTTGGCAGTTGGAGTGGACTACATCATTCTCGACGGTCGAGGCGGTGGAACGGGTTCTGCGCCTACGGTTCTCCGAAACAACATCAACGTACCTACAATTCCCGCTTTGGCTCGTGCAAGACGACATTTAGACAAAGTTGGAGCAGAGGACGTGACCTTAGTGATTACAGGTGGCTTGCGAATTGTGGATGATTTTGTGAAAGCGATGATGTTGGGGGCGGATGCCGTTGCAGTCTCGAATTCTGCCATTCAAGCGATTGGTTGTTTGGGAATGAGGGCTTGTCACACCAACAATTGCCCTGTCGGTATTGCGACCCAAAAAGACCATTTACGAGCTCGTTTGGAGATTGATAAATCTGCCAAACAGTTGTTCAATTTCTTTTCTGCTACCAATGGTCTGATTAAAGTCGTGGCGAGGTCTTGTGGCTATGATGATGTTTCTAAGTTCAATCATAGTGATTTGTCGACTTTTAGTTATGATATGCACAGATTGAGCGGGATTGGGTATGCGGGGATGGTGTAGGGCTAATCTTAGAGCCCTTGTAAAAACATAGGGCTAAACCCTGTGTTATAATATTTCGCTCCGTTGGAGCTTTTGTGAATTATTAAGTTGGAAAAATGAAAACTATACAACCTCCCCATAGCATTGCCAAGCATCACCATCGAAAGTTTACTGTGTTTTTAGCAGGTTCGATAGAGATGGGAAAAGCCGAAAATTGGCAGCAAAAAGTGTGTGCTTATTTTGAAGGCAAGCCAGATTATACTGTCCTAAATCCTCGAAGGGATGATTGGGATTCGAGTTGGGTGCAAACATTTGAAAATGCACAATTTTACCAGCAGGTCAATTGGGAATTGACAGCTTTGGAGAAGGCAGACTCCATCATTTTGTATTTGTGTGCGGGGACACAATCTCCTATTTCCTTGTTGGAGTTGGGTTTGTATGCGCATAGTGGTAAATTGTTGATTTGTTGCCCAGATGGTTTTTGGCGAAAGGGCAATGTTGAAGTGGTCGCAGAAAGGTATGGAATTCCTTTGTATGAAGATTTGGATGATTTATTGGAAAAAAATTATCCGCTTGAATCTGTATAAAAATGATTTGAACGGAATAAATTTCATTCTACTTTTATGAACAAAACCTACGAAGCAATCATTATTGGCTCTGGCCCAAACGGACTGACTGCGGCCATCGAATTGGCACGCAATGGCTTAAAGGTGCTGGTGTTGGAGAAAGCAGAAACGATTGGAGGAGGTACTCGAACAGCCGAATTAACCCTACCTGGTTTTCACCACGACTATTGTTCGGCGGTGCATCCGACAGGTATTTTGTCTCCTTATTGGCGGCAGCTACCCTTAGAAAAATATGGTTTAAAATGGATTCACCCCCCCGTTTCTATAGCGCATCCTTTGGATGGAGAAGAGGCGGTTTTGATGTCACAATCCATTGAAGAAACGGCAGCAAATCTGGGCATTGATGGAGAGGCGTGGCAAAAAATGTTGCACCCTTTTTTGAAAAAACCTCATGGTTTGTTTGAAGATACTTTGGGGCCTTTGGGGATTCCCGACCATCCTTTTTTGTTGGTTCGATTCGGACTCAAAGCGATGTTGCCTGCAACTTGGTTGGCGAATTGGCAGTTCAAATCTCACCGGGCCAAAGCTTTGTTGGCAGGTTGTGCCGCACATAGTTTTTTGCCATTGGATATGGCTTTCAGTGCAGCTATTGGGGTGATGTTTGCGGTGATGGGGCATACCGAAAATTGGCCTGTAGCGGCGGGTGGGTCGACCTATATTACCCAAGCATTGGCAGCTTATTTGGAAGAGTTAGGAGGTGAAATTCAGACGAATACGCTGATTACCGATTTCCGACAATTGCCTCCTGCCAAAGCCTACCTTTTTGATACCGACCCACTTCAATTGTCAAATATTGCAGCCAACGAGCTCCCGAAATCTTACATCAAACGTCTTCAAAAATTTGATTACGGGCCTGGTATTTTCAAAGTAGATTGGGCTTTGGATGGTTCGATTCCGTGGACAGATAAGCGATGTTTACAGGCTTCAACCGTACATATTGGAGGCACAATAGACGAAATCAATAGGAGTGAAAAGGCTGCATGGGAAGGGAAACACTGCGACAAACCTTATTTGATTGTTTGTCAACAAAGCGAATTTGACAGCAGTCGTGCGCCCAAGGGCAAACATACGGGGTATGCCTATTGCCATGTTCCGCATGGTTCAACAGTAGATATGACTGAAGCGATTGAAAACCAAATTCAGCGTTTTGCGCCCGACTTCAAGGATTTGATTTTGGCCCGACACACTACGAATACCGAAGACTTCAAAAACTACAATCCGAATCACATAGGAGGTTCGATTTCTGGAGGCAGCAACAATTTGACCCAATTGTTCACTCGACCTGTGGCTCGATTTGACCCTTATTCCACACCCAATCCTCGTATTTTTATCTGTTCTTCTTCGACTCCTCCTGGCGGTGGTGTGCATGGAATGTGTGGTTATCATGCGGCCAAAAGTGTATTGAAGCAAGTCCAGAAGCAGGAGGTAGGAAGCAAGAAGTAGGGCTAAAGAATATTCACACCTTGCCTTTTAGGCAAACTAAAATATTAAATTAGGCATTTCTACAATTTGCTTTGCTCGCTTACAAAGTATTGTTTGTATCCCGATTAAAATGCGGGACAAGTTTTGCATTTGAGTTTTTAATTTGCCTTACATCCTGCTTCTTATCTTTTTGAATACGTTGAATCAATTTTGCTCTACTCTTTTTCTGAACATGTAATTTTGACCACGATACCAAGATGGCATCGTATTGAGGCAAAAGGGCTTTTTCAGATTCGGTCAAAATAATCAGTTGATTGGATACGCTGTTATTTTGTTCGTATCTCGGCTTTCCATGTACTTCAAAATATCTTTTCTTACTACTCAAATTTGCTCCCCAATTGCCTTCTGCAAAGGCGATTTGTTTTCCTTCAAAATCAAATTTCCCTCTGTGTTCTGCCATGATTTCATTGAAGTAGGCGGCTTCACACTCATTCAGTAAAGATTCATTATCTATTCCACACTTATTCATTTGGAGGTTTTGGGCATCTGCCATTTGAAGAAAGAGCGCACCTAAAGTGAAGATAAAAATGTAGATACAATGCAATTTTGTTTTGTTCATTTGGATTTTTTTGTGTTTTTTAAGAGAGAAATCACTTCGCTCCATAACGATAAAGGTGCGCCATAAATTGTAGTTTTTTTATTTGACTCAAGCTATTTTAAAAGTTTGGATAACAACCTAAATGCGCTGTCCTTTGTTTATACATAAATTACCGTTTATGTTTGACAAATCAGAGATACAAATCCGTATTCAGCAAGCTCTTAGCCCCTTATTGGAGGCGAATGGGTTTGCGTATGTAGAACATCCCAAATACCTGCAATTCAGGAAAGTTTTTGAAGGTGGTTTTCAAAGTTGTCTATTTACCGTTTTGGAACATGAAACTGTCTTTTGGATAGAACTGAGCGTTGGGGTACGTGTAGAAATTGTCGAAAAACTCGCCAATCAATTCACTTTGACCCTCAAAGACTATCACAAAGATTCACATACTATTCTAACGACTTATGGGCGAATCATGGGAAATCCGTATTATCGCTTCAAAGTAGAGAGTGAGGAAGATTTAGATGTGGCGTGTGAAAAAATGCAGATGTTTTTGGAGGAGATTGCTTTTGACTTTATGTTAGACAATTCCCGAATTTCCAATATTGACAAGCTGATTAATCGTTATCCCGAAAAACCTTCTCGGTTTATTTATAATGACTCTCATCGCTGTATCAAGGGAGTTATTGTAGCACAAATGGCTCAAAATCCACAACTAAATACCTTGATAAAGGCCTATTACATTGTACTTCAAAAACATCCACTTCGGGATAAAATGCTCCCACAATACCAAAAACTGGTGAAGTATTTGAGGGCTTTTTCAGTCAATTGAAGAAATATAAAATAGAAAAGCCAGTAATTCCTTCAAGAAGAATTACTGGCTTTCCAATTTATTCGTATTTACATTTCACTTCAATCCTAAAATCCGTTCAACTTCGCAAATCGATCGAGATGATAGTGGTAATCGCCCAAAGTTCGTTGAGCCACTCTTGCACGTTTCATAAAAAATCCAATTTCCTCTTCGTCCGTTACACCAATGCCACCGTGCATTTGAATCGCTTCGTTTGTCACCAATTCAATCGTTTCGCCGACTTTTGCTTTGGTCATGCATGCCAGCTTTGTCAAATCACTGCTGTCTTCATCAATCGCCTGCAAAGATTTAATCACCAAAGACTTGCACAATTCGATTTCGGAATACATCAAAGCTGCTCGATGCTGCAAAGCCTGAAAACTACCAATTTGCACACCAAACTGCGTACGCTCTTTGAGGTACGCAATCGTTCTTTCAAAAGCCTCCTGCATTGTTCCCAACATTTCAGCCGACAAACCAATTCGAGCAATATCCATCATTTTCTCCAAAGCTGCAAAACCTTCACCTTCTTCACCCAATAGCTCAGCCGACACATTTTCCAAAGTCACTGTTGCCGAATTTCGGCTGTCCATCATCCACTTTCTTTCGATGCTGAGACCTTCTACCTTCGAGTCAACCAAAAACAAGTTAATGCCTTCGTCACCATCCGCAGTTCTCGCCACAACGACCAGTTTATCTGCAATGTGACCATCCAAAACAAACACTTTTCTACCACTCAATACATAGCCCTCACCAGAGGCTATTGCAGTTGTTGAAATGCGACTTGGATTGTGCCGATTGGTTTCTTCCAAAGCCAATGCCACGACCTGAGTGCCTTCTGCTATTGCAGGTAAAAGACTTTCTTTTTGGAGTACATTTCCTGCCAAGTTGATAACCGTTGCGCCCATCCAAACAGTTGAAAATAGGGGCGAGGCGGTCAAAGTACGCCCCATTTCTTCCATGATCTGTCCTAAGCCAACATAGCCAAAATCCAAACCGCCATAAGCTTCGGGAATGTTCAGCGCTGTCCAACCCATTTCTGCCATTTCTTGCCACAATTGTGGGTCGTAACCCTTTGAATCCTTGCTGTCTCGCAGCAAACGTAACGCCGAAACAGGCGCACGATTTTTTAACAACTCCTTTGCAGAAGTCTTGAGCATTTGCTGCTCTTCGTTTATTACTAAAGCCATTATTTATATTGATTTATTATTAAATTGTTGTTTTGTTATATTGTCGGATGGTTTTATAACAATTTAGCCATACAACAATAAAACAGTTTAGCCATTACCGACTGGGCAATCCCAAAATTCGCTTAGAAATAATGTTCAACATCACCTCCGATGTTCCTCCCTCAATAGAGTTACCTTTGGTACGACACATACCTCTCGCCAATTTCCCATCATTGTAATCTTCACCCCATTCGACACCTTCAAAACCCTTGATTACCACACGCATTTCGGATTGTTCTTTGTTGAGTTCCGTACCGTAGTATTTGAAGAAAGCGGACTTAGCACCAGGAGATTGACCTGCTTTTGCTTCGTCCATTGTGCGTTCAGTGGTCAGTTTCAAAGCTGCTTCGTTGATCATCCATCGGGTGATTTGAGGGCGCAAAATAGGATCTGCTAATACGCCATTTTCCAAACCAATTTCTTCAATTGCCATGTCCTGCAAAGATTGAGTTGCAGGCATCAAACCAATGCCTGAGCGTTCGTGTGTCAATAAATATTTCGCAATCGTCCAGCCATCATTGAGCGTTCCCACGAGGTTTTCCTTGGGAGTTTTGGCATTGTCAAAGAAAGTTTCACAGAAAGGCGACTTGCCACTAATCAATTTGATCGGGCGAGTCGTCACTCCTTCTTGATTCATGTCAATCAACACAAAACTGATACCCGTATGTTTGGGGGCTTTGGGATTGGTACGTACCAAACAGAAAATTTTGTCTGCTTGATCTGCATACGAAGTCCAAATTTTTTGTCCATTGATAAGGAAATGATCGCCCATATCCTCTGCTCTTGTTTGTAAGCTTGCCAAGTCGCTACCCGATCCTGGCTCGCTATATCCTTGACACCACCAGATTTCACCTCTGCAAATTTCTGGAATGTATTTCATTTTCTGCTCTTCACTTCCAAAATACAAAAGTGCTGGTCCCAACATCATCAAACCAAAACTGAATAAAGGAGGGCGAGCATTGATGCGAGCCATTTCTTCTTTGAAGACCTTGTATTCTGCTTTGTTTAGTCCGCCACCACCGTATTTTTTTGGCCATGCGGGAGCTGTCCAACCTTTGTCTCTCATGCGCTCAAACCACAATTTTTGGTCTTCGCTGCTAAATTCTGGCTTACTTCCTCCCCAAAAAATATCTTCTGCGCTTCTATAAGGTGAGCGCATACTTTGCGGACAGTTTTCTTCGAGCCAAGCCCGTGTTTCCGCCCGAAAAGTTTTAATGTCTGTTTGCGTTGTTGTACTCATATTGTATTGATTGTTTTAAAATTTTTCAATTACTTTTTATTTATTGCAGTCATATCCTTCAACGAGATTCCTACAGCATGACAGTTAGAATCTACAATACCCACCAAGCATCCACAGCATCTAAAATAAATCATCAATTCTTTTTTTCTCTATCGCCCTCACTGCAATCTGACACAAAGTTTCAGCCATTTTGTTCATGTAGGCAAAGCGTTTGTCTTGGGTATAACCTTTATGGTAGCGATAGTAGATTTGCTGCAAAACCACTGCTAATTTGAACAAACCATAGGCATAATAAAACACGAAATCACCCACATCTCGCCCACTTTTTTCGGCATACAATTGCAGCATGCCTTCTCTCGAAGGATTGCCTTTCAAAATTGAAGGATTCGGAAAAGCATTTCGCATGATAGATGGATCATCGTGATTCATCCAGTAAGCCATTGTCGTTCCCAAGTCCATCAGAGGGTCGCCAATTGTACTCATTTCCCAATCCAAAATCGCCAAAATTTTAGTAAAATCACTGGCATCCAACACCACATTATCGTGTTTGAAGTCGTTGTGAATTAAGGATGCACCCGTTTCAGCAGGAATATTATTGTTCAGCCATCTTGCAGCTTGTTCAATGACAGGTATATCGTCTGTTTGCGCTTTGAAGTAGCGTCGAGTCCAGCCTTCTACTTGTCGGGTCACATATCCAGCAGGTTTTCCTAAATTACCCAAGCCGATTTTCTCGTAATCCAAACCATGTAATTCCACCATCGTATCGATCAACGAATCTGCAATCTTAAAAATTTCTGTTTCCGCCATTTTTTTTGCAGGTCCGCCATCTCCTCGTAGAATTACCCCTTGTACCCGTTCCATTACATAAAATTCTGCTCCAATGATGCTTTCATCGTTGGTGTAAATCAAGGGTTTGGGAGCTTTTCTATAAGATTTTGACAAGGCTGATAATACCTTGTATTCTCGACTCATATCGTGTGCCGACTTGACATTTGCCCCAAAAGGAGGTCGCCGCAAGACCATTTGCTGTTCACCCAAATTGAGGAGATAGGTCAAATTGGATGCACCTCCAGGAAATTGTTCAATAGACAGTTCACCGCTTGTTCCTTCGATTCCTTCCAACAAGTATTTTTGAAGAGAAGGAATGTCGAGTTCTTCACCTTTGCGAATGTTTGTAGCTTGGTCGATCATATCGTTATACTGTTTTATTGTTATGCTGTTGTATTGCTCTATGGCTAAGCTGTTCACTGTTCTTTGATTGGGATGGACAATCCCCCTACAATATGACAATACAGTAATACAACCATTTAGCAATATAGCCATTCAACCATCACACAAATGTGACAAGTTCTTTCTCCTTCAAATGTGGAATCGTATTGAAGGACTTCAAACCAATTTTACCTTTGGAAAACATAAATTCAGTAATCGCAGTATTTTGAACTGCTCCGTTCAACTCCATGATTTTTTCTTCCTTTTCCATCTGCAAAACTTCACCTGTTGCAGCCGAAACCGTCCCTCCTGAAGTAAATGCTGCAATTGTTAAACCGCTTTTATCTTTGTTTTCCTCCAATATTCGCTTCAAGCCACGAGTGACCATCGCTCGAAAATCTGTCCAAGATTGCAGATGTTCGGGGTGATTGCCATTGAAGTCACCTCTCGCCCAAAGTTCCAATGTATGGTGAAACATTCTTAAATGATTTCGTTTCAATATTTTGGGGTTAGCCTTTACTTCCGCATCCCAATATTGCAGTTTTTCGTCTGTTTCTAAAAGAGTTGGCAGCATGTGCCGATACACCGCAGGGCCTCTATGCTCAATCAATTCGGGCATTAAAATTGGTTCAGGCAATTTTATTCCTTTTTCTTGATACGCCTCTTGTACCATCTGCAAGGTTTGGTGATGTCGCTTCAATGGACCTACATAAATCTTATCGAACCGTAGGCCTTCTGTCACCAAATATTCTCCCAAAACCTTCGATTGACGATAACCCAAGTCGGATAGTTGGTCGTAATTTTTTGCCATGAAAGAAGCTTGTGCATGGCGTATGTATAATAGTTTGCTCATGTTTTAGTTATTGGTTGATTGGTGACTAGTGTATTAGTGGCTTTATGTTGTATATTAAGTTTATAATATGCTGTTGAAAGATAACTGGCAGGTCATAAATATTGAACTATTTGAATGTCATTATCCAATCACGAATCACTGATTCACCAATAAACTATTCACCAATAAAATTCGGTTTCCGTTTTTCCATAAATGCTGTTCCTCCTTCTTCAAAATCATGACTTGACAGTCCAATCACTTGCTGCTCGGCTTCATACGCAATGGTGTCCAACAGACTGTGATTGGCTGCATATCGGAGTGTCTTTTTGGTCAATGCAAAACCCAGAGTCGGACGTTCTGCCCAAGTATTGGCAAATTCCATTGCAGCCTCCATCAATTCATCCGCAGGTACAACTTTCGTTGCCAAACCCAATCGCTGACATTCATTAGCAGGTATTTTTTCACCTCCAGCAGCAATTTCCATCGCTTTCGCCAAGCCTACAGCTCTGACTAAGAACCAAGAAGAACCTGCATCTGGAGTCAAACCAATGTTGATAAAAGCATAACGCATATTGGCGTTATCTGCCATGATTCGGAAATCACATGCCAATGCAAAGCCAATTCCCGCACCTGCCATCGAGCCATGAACGGCTGCAATGACAGGCTTCTCCATTTCTGCCAATCGGCGAACCACATTGCCGTAGTTCATATTGAGGTGATCTCTTACTTGTCTTGGAGTACGTCCTAAATTTCCTGCCAAATCCGCTCCTGCACAAAATCCTCTCCCACTGCCATGTACGACTACTGCTCGCACTTCTTTGTCCATCATTGCAGCATCCAAAACCTCCCCGAAATCCTTCAATAAATCATCGTTGATGGAATTGTAGTTGTTGGGACGATTGAGGGTAATAATTCCCACTTTACCTTCTTTTGTGTAGAGAACTGTTTTCATTTTGTAGATTGTTTGTTGTAGGAGAAGCGAATTTAGTACAAAAATACTAATAATGGTGTTTTTTACCTCACATTTGGGCAAATAAAAACGCCGAAGATTGTAAGCAATCTTCGGCGTCGTCAATTATAAAAAACTCTATTCTATCCAATCAAGTAATTTTTTTACTTGAAATAGAATTTGATATTTGAGTTTGAATTTTTCTTAGTCATTACCAAAAGCATAGGTTACTTTTGCCAATACTCTTCTACCAATTTTAGGCATGTTGGTCAAATAACGGTATTCCGTATTGAACAAGTTGGTCGCCGTCAAATCAATTCCCAAACCATTCTCAAATTTGTAACCTACTGCTGCATCCACCAAATTTCTTTCTTCCGTATCTCCTGCAAACTGACCTGCATCTGCAAAGTAAGAATCATCATGTTGGAAAGCAATGTTTCCTCTAATTCCAGTTGCTGGAGTATAAGTAACACCCAAACGGAATTTGTTTTTAGGAATGTTCAAGAAACTTGGTAATGGATCACCTTCTACACCTACCACATTCTGCATAAATTCTGTATCACTTACCCAAGAGTAGTTACCAAATACAGATAGATCTTGACTAAAATAGTACTCCAAACCTAAGTCTGCTCCTAAGTAATCTCTTTCGTCAAATGTACGGTATCCTGCCGCTAAGTGAGTCACACCATTGTTAGGTACTTGATCTGTCTGAGAGGTTGCATGGAAAGGTAAAGCTGCAAAAACTTGTGCCAAAGAAGCTCCACCAAATGCGTCGCTTGGTGTATTGATAGCTCCGTCACCACCTAAAGTATAGGCTCCTGCAATGGCTGGAAGCAAAGCGGCTGAAATACCTGCTGCTTGTGCGGCAGCTGCTTCTGCTGGCAAACCTGCACCAATCAAAGCTGCAGTTAATGCGCCTTCCAGTGGAGCAGCAGCACTTGCTGAAACCGCTGCTCCTAAGTCACCCGGTAATTGGTCTAAACCACTGAATACATAAGCTGGAGAAATAGCTGTAAACTGCGAGTTGTTTTTCTCTGTAATCTGGTAAATATCAAATGTTACACCCAATTTATTTGCAATCAAACCTTTGTAACCTACTTCTAATGTGTTTTGAGTACTAAGCGTAGAAATAGGTGCATCAATCAGTCCCAATGGCGTACCATTGAAAATATTAAACCCAGGAGATAATGAACCTGTAGTTCCCAATGTTGCTGGATTAATGCTATTCAAAACGCCTTCAACTACAGGTACAAGTGGAGCTAAAGAAGGATCTTGGCTCAATTGAGCGGAAATTCCCGCTACTACCTGAGCATTTACCAAAGAATAAGGAACTCCCAATGGCAAACCGGGTGTACCAACTGGAACATCTGGAATCAAACCATTAAACCAAGAAATTGTTTGACTATCAAATGTTTGTGGTGTTTTGTTTCCGTACAACCAAACATCAAATGAGCCTGGGATAATGTTAGAAAGAGGGAAGTCAATGTTCAATTGAAGATTGGAAACAGAGGAACTTGCTTGGTTGAAAGAAGCTCTCAAAGTATGAGCCGAATTGATTTTATATACCAATGCTGCTCTTGGAGAAAATGAACTTTCGTCAATAAAATTGAACTGGTCAAAGCGTCCAGCCAAAACCATATCTAATTTGTCTGCTAATTTCAGTTTACCTTGAAGATATGCTCCAACAATTGAGAAATCATCATCGTCTTCATTCCGACCATAGACCAAGTTTTCTGTATCTTGTTTTGCCAAACGATAATCAAAACCCGCTGTCCAATTGGAATTCAACAAACTCGGCATATCAAAGTTGTACTGCAATTGGGCTTCCAATTGAGTTCTAGATATAGGAGAGGTATTCCCTGTTTGGTACAGGAAAGTTGGTTTTTCATCACTTCCTCCATCATTATCTACATAAAAAACCTGTGCAAACAATCCGCCTGCTTGCATTCTGGCTTGAGTCCAAATTTCGGTTGCTTGTGCCAATCCTTCTCCTTGTTCATTGTAGAAAACAGAAGAAGCTTCATTGAAACCACCAGAAACAAAAACACTCAAATTGTCTTTTGGACGAAACTCCAAAGTAGCATTTACAGAAGTATTGAACCAGTCTGCTTGCATAGGATTGCCGTCACCATCTTCATCTAAATCTTCAAGAGTTAGTAAGGTAGTCGGAGTGCCAAAAACATCTACAATACCGCCACTAACAGCAGGCTTAACAATGGTAGTTTGAAATTTAGCGATTTGAGCAGCATCATCTGGATCATCTGGATCCAATGTAAATTCATCCCCTCTTTGGTAACGTGCATTGATTTTGTAGCCGAATTTACCTGATTCGTTTCTACCTGCATGGCGAACATTTGCGCCATAAGTACTCAAAGAACCGCCTACTAATTCTACGGCAGTACCTGGAAAATCAATAGGATTCTTCGTGATAAAGTGAACTACACCTTGTGTCACACCTGGACCGTATAGTGCAGAACCAGGGCCACGGACTACTTCAATTCTCTGAAGGTCAATGTTGCTGATACCACTGTTGTCTGTTTGGAAAGTTCCGATACCAGGACCTACGAGACTACGATAGTCCATAATTGGGAATACAGATGTCCCAAACAAACCCGCACCACCACGCATAGAGATATTGATTCTATTTGCAGACTGCTGTTGGATTTGTACGCCTGGAGTGTTTATCAAATTACGGGTAGGATCGGTAGCATTCGCACTTACCTCTAGTTTTCTGGCACTTAAGACAGAAACAGAAGCAGGAGCTTCTTGAACTTTCTCTCGTTTACGAGAAGCAGAAATAACTACCTCTTGACCTAACATAAGTCCTTCTGTAAGGCTTACATTTAAGCTGGAATTTGCAGAAGTGACATTTAGGATTTGGGCTTCATACCCAACATAGCTCACCTCGACTTCCCAAGGTAAAGGTTTATTGTTTGTCAATGTGTACTTCCCATCAATATCGGTAATCGTACCAATAGTCGTTCCTTTGATAACAATGTTTACTCCAATGAGGGGATCGTTGCTATCCGCATCTGTGACAACTCCCGAAATAGTAGTCTGGGAAAAAACGGGCACTGCAATAAACAGTGCTGTAAGTAGTAAAAGAATTCGCATCATAATGTCTGAATTTAGAATTATTTGAATGTTTTAAGAAAAATTAAGAATAGATTTATTTCAGTTTGTAAAGTAATTCTTTTATAAATAGGAGGACTTCAAAATAAAGAATAAAAGAGGAGAATACCCCACTATGTTCAAATATAGAAACTAAGTTCAACTTTACAAAGGTTTAGAAAAAAGTTTCAAGCCATTTAAGTGAAAATAGATAAAAACCTTTGTTAATTAATTGCAATCAGCAGTTTGATAAAAAAATATAGTGATGTTTTCTATGTAAAATCATCACTATATCAATTTTTTGATTCTCGGAAGACAACAATGGTTTTCAACTGTCATTAACAGTTATTTGATGCTGTAAGTCACTTTAGCTAAGATTCTTCTACCAATTTTCGGGAAGTTAGGGAAAGCCCTGTATTCATTGTTGAAGAGATTTGAAGCAGACACATCAAGTGACAATCCGTTGGTAAATTTGTAACCAACTGCTGCATCAATCAAGTTTTTCACGTCTGTATCTCCCGAAAACTGACCATAATCTACGAAGAAAGAATCATCGTGTTGGAAAGAGACACTACCTCTAAGGCCAGATTCTGGTGAATAGTTCACTCCCAATCGGTATTTGCTTTCAGGTGTATTCAGTGTGTAACGCAAAGGAGAATCCGCTGCTTCACCTAAGTCTTCCCCTTCAAAAACATTCTGACTGATGTAAGAATAATTGAAGAAAGCCGAAATATCTTGTGAGAAGTAATATTCTAATCCAAGGTCGGCACCCACATAGTTGATTTCACCAAAATAGCGATAACCTGCAGCACTGTGTACCAAACCATCTTGAGGAACATTCATGGTTTCTACTGCTCCAATAATGGGAAACAAAGCACCTGCTTGTCCTACAAATCCTTGCCCTCCTGCATTGTATGCCCCATTCAAGGCCGCACCTAATCCAGCAGCTTGTGCAGCAGCCGTAGTTGGGTCTACTCCACTCGCCTCTAAAGCAGCTTGGATTTGAGGCTGTATAATGGACTGGACTGCAGTACCTAAGTCTCCTCCCAATGCTTCTGCTCCCAATATTCCACCTGTGGTAGGGTCAAACAAACCTATCGTAGGGCTGATGGCTGTAAATTGGCTAAATCCTTTGGAGTGATTGTTGTAAACATCCAAAGTGATGCCCAGTTTATTTGCAATAAATCCTTTGTAACCAATCTCATAAGTGTCTGTAGTATTGATGACAGCCGTTGGGGCATCTATTGGAGTTAATGGTTGTCCATTGAATAAGTTGTAGCTTACAAAGCTGCCTGTTACTCCCGCAGGAGCATTTGCAGGATTGGTCAATAAAGTCGTCAATAATTCTACAGTTGGAGCAGGTAATTGGGCTGCCAAGCCTTGCAATACCAATCCTGTGACTGCACCATAAGGAATTGCCAATGGTAAACCAGGAGTACCATAAGGCAAGTCGGGAACACCTGGAAGAGACATATCAATCACAGGGTTGTCTGCAAACTGCTGTCCATCCTTAGAACCCAATAACCAAACATCAAATATACCAGGCGCAGGAGTAGCTACTGGGAAATCAATGTTGATGTTCAACGCCGTAGGAGGTGCAGAAGAACGGTTATAAGAAGCTCTAATGGTGTGACGTGCATCTGGCTTGTAAACCAATGCTAAACGTGGAGAAAATTCAACTTCATCCAAAAAATTGAAACGATCCACTCTTCCTGCACCAATCAAATCCAACTTGTCACTCAATTTGAATTTAGACTGCAAGTAACCTCCAATAATTGTAAAATCATCGTCGTTTTCGTTTCGACCATACACTAGGTTTTCGGTATCTGAAAACGCACCTCGATAGTCAATACCTGTGGTAATATCTGCATTCAACAAATTTGGAATACTGAAATTGTATTGCAGTTGTCCTTCGATTTGTTCTCTACCCACAGGAGTTCTGTTTCCTGTTTGATACAGGAAAGTAGGTTTTTCTTGAGTTCCTCCATTATTATTTACATAAAAAACCTGGGCAAACAAACCTCCTTTTTGAATACGAGCTTGCGTCCAGATTTCATCAAACTGAGTCAAACCTTCTCCTTGTGAGTTGTAGAATACGGCAGAAGTCGTGTTGAATCCACCAGAAAGAAACATGCTCAAATCGTCTTGAGGCCGGAACTCTAAGGTCAAATTAGCCGCTCCATTCTTCCAATGATCCTGCATCATATTGCCATCTCCATCTGGGTCTAAGTCCTCTTGTGTCAATAGGGTTGTTGCAGGTGCTGTTACATCTACTACACCATTCGTAATACCTGGTTGAACTATAGAAGTTTGAAATTTAGCAATTTGTGCTGCATCTTCCTCAGGGTCTAATACAAATTCATCTCCTCTTTTGTATTGAGCATTGATTTTGTAACCAAACGTACCTTTTTCATTTCTTCCTGCATGACGAACCGTCGCACCAATAGTGCTCAATTCACCCCCTATCAATTCTACAGAAGTTCCAGGATGTAGTATAGGTGTTTTGGTGATGAAGTGAATCACACCAGAACTTACACCAGGGCCATACAAAGCTGAACCAGGGCCTCTCACTACTTCAATTCTTTCAAGGTCAAGCGAACTGATACCCGACCCGTCCGTTTGGAAAGTACCAATACCCGGCCCTGCCAAGCTTCTATAATCCATAATCGGAAATACAGCAGTGTTGAAAAGACTTGCTGAACCTCGCATTTCGATGTTGATACGAGCAGCTGATTGTTGCTGAATCTGAACTCCAGGAGTATTCACCAAGTTACGAACAGGATCTGCTGCTTGCGCCGATGCTTCTAGTTTTCGAGCAGTAATGACTGAGATAGAAGCGGGAGCCTCTTGAACTTTCTCTCGCTTACGTGAAGCAGAAATAACCACTTCTGATCCCAAGGTGATTCCTTCTATCAGTTTGATAATCAGCTTTTCATTGGGGGAGGACACATTCAATATTTGAGGTTCGTAGCCTACATAGCTGATTTCCACTTCCCAAGGTAGAGGTTTGTTGTTGGTCAATTTAAAATTGCCATCTATATCGGTAATCGTTCCGATAGTCGTTCCTTTGATAACCACATTTACGCCAATCAAAGGGTCGTTTGATTCACTATCTGTTATTGTACCCGACAGCGTGTTTTGAGAAAAAACTGGTACTGAAAGGAACAATACCATTAGTAGTAAATAAACTCGCATCATAATGTTTGTATTAAATGATTAATTAAATTTTGATAAATACAATGTATTAAGAGTTACTTCTGTTTATTTTTTCTAGGTAGGCTGAGAAAAGGGAATTAGGGGGTAAAGTAAGTGCAGTAAATGTTTGTAATTTCAATCTTAGGATAAAAATAAAAAACAATGTTCAATCCTCCAAAGATTTGTAGGCAAGTTTCCATTAAATTAGAAACTATTTTGACGCTTTATTCTTCAATGTCTTCTGTTTTTACAATCAAAAAATGTTTATCCATCACATTGCCAATAAAGAGAAAGTTTCCATAAACTACTGCAACAGAAGAGGCTGATACTTTAGCACCATCGTCTAAAAACAAAGACTTCAAGGTGTAATTTCCACGCCCTTTGTAACTTAGTTTTAATACCTCGGAAGGTGCTTTTTCTTCTTCAAAATTGGCATACGCTGTATAAGCCATCAAACTGGGATGCGCTCCAATCCACAAGTCTCCCTTTTCGTCTACTTCAATGTTGTCCACGCCCGTTTCACAATCAATATTCTCCACAAAAGACAGGCTTCCATCTTGTGTTCGCTCATACACTTTTACCAAAAAATCCCTTGCCGAAGCCACATATACTAAGTTTCTGTTTGCATCCCAATTGATGCCATTTGCATAAGCAATCCCATCCGTCACTTCTCTATACTTTTCGCCATCAAAATATACCACCGTTGCCACACCCAAAGCCAAATACCCTTCTGCCAAAGCTCCTGTTTTGGAGGTATAATAGTGGTCATTCGTAAAGTAAAATTCGTTCTCACCTACGGCAACGATATCATTTGGGCTGATCATCATTTCATCCTTCAATGTCTGCAAATGCGTCAGACTATCCCCTCGAAGATGAAATACCTCAATGCTGTGCTTGCCATCTACGTGGTTGATAACCCATAGTTTGTAATTCGCCGAGTCCAATTGAAGCAAAGAAATACCATGTGGGTGAAAAGGTTTTTTGAAGTTGTCAGAAATCAGCTTCACTTCAAAAGGTGCTTCTCCTCCACTTAAATCCATCCAATAAATGCCGCCTTGCTTTGGCTCTCCTTTTTTCGTTGCGGCTCGGTCATCAGAAGAAATCACTAAAAATTTTCCGTCTCTTGCAATGGTCATATCTTCGGCTCCCACCACATCTATTTTTTGAGCTACTTTTCCTTCAAAATGTGGTTCTATCGTGCGGAAATAGCCCGTTGAAGTGAGGGTATAAGCTACAAAGGCTACAAGCAATAAGACGAAAAATAAAAGGACTTTTAGTATTTTTTTCATCTGTTTATTTTTGTTTTTCAAAGGTCATATGGAACTTACCATGATTGAAATCATCATTTCCTTTTGTGTTTTAATAATGATTTAAAACATTGTGCGTAACCCACCCCTAACTCCTCAGAAGCGAGGTGTACTCCTATCAAGTGATGAAAATTTCCTTCTTGAAGGGAGCAGGGGGTGGTTTTTTTAAGTATTGTATTAAAATTGTAAAACGCCATATTTTCGTAAATTCACCACAAAATAAACAAGATGCAAACCTCCAAACAACTCTCTTTCCGCAACTACTTAGGCTTTGGTCTCGGTGACTATGCCTTCAATCTCTATTTTCAAGGCGCAACCCTTTTTCTACTCTATTTCTATACCGACATCTTAGGGATTGAAGCCGCAACCGCAGGCAGCATCTTTCTGATAGCCACGATTTGGGATGCCATTACTGACCCATTGATGGGATACTTTGCAGGCAAAACCCGAAGTCCTTTGGGACGCTATCGCCCCTATTTGTTGCTTGCACCGATACCTTTAGGGATGTCGTATATCTTTATGTTTTACCAAGTCAGCTATACAGGTACAGCCTTAGTTCTGTGGGCGGTCACCTTGCAAATCCTCTTTCGTACCTTCTTCACCCTCGGCAACATCCCCTATTCTTCGCTCTCATCAGAAATGACATTCGACTCCCAAGCCCGCAGCAAGTTGGCTGCCTATCGAATGTTTTTGGGCTATGCAGGAGCGATGACCGTTTCGGTTTTTACAGGTACACTGATGAATACAATGGGGTGGTTGCCTACTGAAAATGGCTATTTTTATGTCGGAATCGTGTTTGCCGCTTTAGCTGCCGTTTTGTTTTTCTTTTGTTTCCAAAACACCTTTGAACTGCCTCTCAAACCCAGCGCACAAAATGTTTCGGTCAAAGATACTTTTCAAATGTTGCAACACAACCGCCCCTTTTGGCAAATATGTATTTTTATTATGTTTGGTATGGCAGGTGTGGTGATTTTTTATCAATCTTTGAGTTATTACTTCAAGTACAATCTGCAAAATGAAGCTGCTTTGGGACAGGGAATGTTGTATTTGTTTACTTGTTTGATGCTTTCGTTGCCTGTTTGGTTGCAGTTGAGTGCGAAAATAGGCAAGCGCAATACTTTGTTGACGGGTTGTCTGGTGATACTTTTGGGCAGTTTGTCGTTCTACTTCAATCCTTTGGCAAAGCATCAAATTTATTGGGCGTATGTCCACATGGCTATTATTGGTTCAGGTATTGGTTGTGCCGCCTTTTCGTTTTGGGCGATGCTGCCCGATACAGTGGAGTATGGGGAGTGGAAAAGTGGAGTTCGTGCGGAAGCGATTTTGTTTGGCCTAGGTTTGTTCTTTTTAAAGTTGTCTTTGGGATTGGGGTCTTTTATTCTGGGTCTGCTTTTGGAGTACATTGGTTATGTGCCAAATGTCAATCAATCGGTTGAAACTCTGGAAGGGATTCATTCGATTGCGACTTTGGCGATTGCAGTGAGCGGACTTGGGATTGTGGTGACGATGTGGTTTTATCCTCTGACGAGAGAACTACATGGGAGGATATTGGAAGAAGTTGTCCCTTCCCTTCAAAAATCTCTCTGAGAATATATTCGTTTTCAAGGTTAAAGTATGCATAAGTAAGGGTAAAAAAATAACTCCTCGTTTTCTTTTGCTAACATACCCCATCCCCTTTCAAAAGGGGAATATTGGTCGATGAGTTATTTTTTCTTTTTTACTAAGTAAAGTTTTATTTCCAATGTAATCATTTTTCGTATAATTTTGAAGTTTATTTTTCCAATCCCTTTAAGCCGTATTTCTATGTCTTTTCACCACAAACTCTTCCAGTTTTTCTATACCAAACAAAGTTGGTTGTTAGGACTCGTCATTAGCTGTTTTGCATTCGGAGCAGCACATTTTTATAGAGGAGGTGAGCGAGTTTATTGGATGTGGGAAAAACATCCTTATGTTCCTTTGATTTTAACTTCAATAGGAACTTATGGAGCCATTTTATGGGTTAGGATTCACGAGCAAAAATTGGAGAAATCTTTTGAGGCAAAAATTCAAACCCAAAAATCAGCACTACAAAACAAAATCGAAACCCTCACCAATCGCCAAATGGAAGTTTTTTTACTCATTGCAGCAGGCAAAAGCAACAAAGAAATCGCCTCTGAAATCTTCATTGAGCAAAGTACGCTCAAATCTCACATCAATCAAATCTACAAAACCCTTGAAATTTCCAATCGCAAACAAGCGATTAAGTTGGCGAAACAATTGGAGGTAAATTCCAAACAAACAGAAAGTTAAACATCTTCTCCACCTTTTTTCAACCCCCTTCTCCACCTTTATTGCATCCCCTTTTATTGGAGGATATTGGATTCTTTGAGGCATATTGCAGCCAAATCTAATAACAGAATCTAAAAATATTTCCGATGAAAAATTTACTCATTAAAAACCGTTTTTTTCTTTTTGCTGCAATCATACTTTTAACCGTTATTCCATTAACTTCAATAGTCCGTGCAAAACTTGTTATTGTTAGGCGATTTTTATGTGTTCATTTGTCCAATATTGATAATTTTTTGGACAGTATTGTGACTTAAATTAAGCAAACATGGATTTTGGTCAAAAATTCCC
>JAUHXA010000089.1 GCA_030427245.1 Bacteroidia bacterium
AATTTCTCGAATATTGATTCGAGTGTTTTTTTAATACTCAACATGGGTCGTTTAGTTTTTGTGTCAGAACTTAACTTTACGACCTTTTTTTAGACTTTCCTAATCTTAGTTTTGCACGGACTATTGATAACTACAAGTCACTTCTTCCAAAACGGGCAGTTGCTTCAAGGGAGAAAAATCACTCACTTCGATATCACACAAGCTGAGTTTCTTCATCTTTTGAAGGCTGGTGAGGAAGTCGAGATTTTGGATATTCGTATTAGAAAGATTGAGACTAATTAGTTTGGTGAGGTTTCTCAGGTTTTCAAAGGAGTCAAAAGTATTCTTACTGATGTTCAGTTCTGTTAGGTTTTTAATTTTTCCGATTTCACTTAAATCCACCAATTCGCAATCTTCAATACTCAGAGATTTCAGTTTTTTGAGCCTCGACAAACCCTCCAAATTCTGCAACTTCAAACCTAACAAATTCAATTCCGAAAGCTGCGACAACTCACCCAAAACAGCGACATCGGTCACCTTTGTTCGAGACAAATACAATCTTTTCAACTCTTTCAAATGCTTCAATGGTGCAATGTCTCGAATGGGATTGACCGACAAAATCAACTCTCGCAATCCTTTAAACTTCTCAATCGGCTTCAAACTCTCAATCCCTGCCC
Organism: Bacteroidia bacterium; assembly: GCA_030427245.1. Lineage (GTDB taxonomy): Bacteria > Bacteroidota > Bacteroidia > Chitinophagales > UBA2359 > JAUHXA01. The sequence goes on from JAUHXA010000089.1 coordinate 657, forward strand.
TCAAAAGATTTAAGGATTTGAGGTTTCCAATCGCTGCAAAATCATTCAGCCCTTTTTTGTTTTTGGACAAAACCGTTTTCCATGCCTCACTCAAGGATTCACACCAATCCTCAAACGACTCAAAGTGTTCTTCCTCTGGCGCACTCTGCCCCTCCCCAAAAGGCAAATCCAAGTCAGAAAGTTCATCCAAAAAATGGGTATTTGCAGAAGATTTCAAAAACCAAGTTTTGCTATCCTCTTCTTCCTCCTCTTTGTGAAAGACATAGTTGTTGGATTCGAGGTGAAAAAGCACAAATGCCATGAATTTAGACACACTCAAAGCCAGTACATACCGCATTTCTTCATCTCTTCCCGAATTGATAACCTGACCATAAACACCCTTTTCATCGGGGTCTAAATCCACCGAAATATTGTTGCCACCGTAATCCTTGCTAATGGGAAGATACAAGCGGTTCGCATAGTTTTCTTTTATGAAATGGGATGGAATAGAAACGATGCCACTGTCCAAAGTAGAATCTCCTTCCGCCGCTATTTCTGCCCACACCTTCCGTTCTTCCAAAGCTTCTTCAATGCTCAAAAAAGTCAATCCAAAAAACAAACCCATCGTGTTTGATTCGCCATTGTGCCAACGATAGAGATTTTTGAAGTCTTCGGGTAAGGGCGTTTGAAGGGCATCTTCCAATGCTTGAATTTGTTCCTCCGATGCAGGAGGATTTAGGGAAGCTGCTAATTCAGGGAAGGTGTTTTTTAGCAGAATTTCGATTTTTTGTAGGGTTTGTTGAATCATTTTGATTTGGCTTTTATCACTTCCACCACTGTCTCCGAATCCGTTACAATCGTTCCTAAAATCCCTCCCAATTTGTAATTGTCATAACCCACAAAGTACAAACCTTCAAAATCTCCTTCTCCAATGACTTGTTTCGGTACATCGTATTTGTCCAATAAACCGTTGGTACTCTCCAAAAAATCTTCCAATTGTGAGCGATAACCCGTACAGGCAATCACCACATCAAAATCGTGACGCTCACCGTTTTTGAAGGCAACGCCCGTTTCGTAAAAATGCTCAATATCAGGCAGAACTTTGATTTTTCCTGCTTTGACCTGTGCTATTGTACCAATATCAATCACAGGTGTTTTACCCGTTGTCTTCAATTGTTCGGTAGGATTCATTTTCGACATTGGGATGCCATATTTGGTCAAATCGCCAATCACCAACTTGCGAATCTGCATCCCCAACCAATCCCCCAAACCAAAAGGTAATTTTGCCAATTGTTTGGCGGTCAATTGAACAGGTCGTCCATTCACATCTCTCGGCACAAAATTAATCGGGCTGCGAACCGATATGTAAGTGTCTGCACCCTTTTCACTCAAATCCAAAGCCACTTCCGCCCCCGTATTGCCCATACCTACGACCAATACTTTTTGATTCGCAAAAGGAGTAGGATTTTTATAATTCCGACTGTGAACAATCTGTCCTTGATAGCTCTCTTGTCCTTTCCAAGTTGGGAAATTAGGAACACGATTGATGCCCGTCGCAATGACCACATTTTTGGCTTCAAAAGCCTGTTCGGTATTGGTTTCTACCAGCCAAGAACCGTTGGGTTGTCGGCGAATCGAAGTCACCGAAGTATGGAAGTGAGGCTTGATGTCAAACGTTTGGGCATAAGTATCGTAATACTTCACCAAATCCAAACGAGGCACATAAGTTGGGTATTCTTTCGGAAAAGGAAGGTGTGGTAATGCAGATAATTGCTTGACCGTGTGGAGGTGCAAGCGGTCGTAGTGATTTGTCCAGGACCAAGCAACCTTGTCTTTTTCTTCAATTATTTCAAAGGGAATGTTCATTTTTCGCAAGCGTCCCGAAACGGCCAATCCCGCTGGCCCTGCGCCAATGATAAGGTTGGGGGTTATTGTAGTAGGCATGTTTTTATGAATTGTATTGGAGGTGAAAGGTGTTGTTTAAGCCTTTAATTTATATCCATTCTACTTTCCCCTGCCAATCTGTTCGCTTCAAAAGAATGGCTTGATTCATTTTTTCGTAAGCCCCTTCTTTTGGATAGCCCAAATAGAAGAATCCCAGACATCGGTCGTTTGCACCTAAACCCAGCGCTTCCTTCATGTCGTCGGTATAAGTGGCACCACCCGAACTCCAATAACCTCCCAATCCATAAGCGCTTGCGGTGAGGTGTAGGTTTTGCATGGCACAAGCTACGGCTTCAATGTCTTCAATTTCTGGAATTTTGGTGTTGGCCTTTCGCTCCATACATATAGCTATCACATGAGAAGCAAAACTGGGGCGGGTCAATATTTTTTGGTGTTTTGCAGGATTGAAGCTGTCTCCAGTGATGTTTTTTTTGTACCAGCTTGCCAAAAAATCGCCCAACTTCTGACGGGATTCTCCTGCAAATATTTTGAACCGCCACGGCTCATTCATGCCGTGTGTTGGTGCCCAATTCGCATTTTCGATAAGGTTTTCGATGATGGATTGGTCAATAACTTGGACAGGTTGCACAAAATCTTCGGGCTTGATGGTTCGGCGACTGCGAATTAGTTCATTGACTTGGGATAAATTGAAGGGAGTCGTACTCATGAGAATAAATAAAATTTAACGGTTGATAACTTATTGAAGTAAGTAAAACCCAATGATTTGGGGAACTTGATTCGTATTGCAGAGATTTATAAAGAAATGGAGAAACTCGAAAAAATGAAGACATACTTTGGTAGAAGCGGAGAAGATAAAAAAAAGAAGGAGGATAATCTCACAGAAGATTATCCTCTTATCATTATACTAATACAAAATCCTCGCTTGAATGGTATGCTTGATTTTCTTGATTTCTTTCAACGCTTTGTGAGAAGCGGATTTGGCAACATCAATCACCACATATCCAATCTTATCATTGGTGGCTAAGTGCTGCCCCAAAATGTTGATGCCATGCTCCGACATTTTACCGTTTATTTCTCCCAAAACACCAGGGACATTGTGGTGAACGTTCAAAATACGGTGTGCATTTTGATAAGGAGTCAAACTCAATTCGGGAATCGTTTTTGAGCCAACGGTTGTTCCTTTGTCCAAGTAATTGATAAGTTTTGAAGCTGCATCTTTGCCGATGTTGATTTGGGCTTCTTCGGTTGAACCGCCGATGTGAGGAGTCAGAATCACATTGGGTAGTCCTTGAAGAGGAGAGGTGAAAAGTTCACCGTCTTTTTTGGGCTCCAATGGGAATACATCTACTGCTGCACCCGCAAGATATTTTTCATCCAAAGCTGTTTTTAAAGCATCAATGTCGACCACAGTGCCTCGACTCAGATTGATGAGGAATGAACCCTTTTTCATCTGAGAAATTTGTTCGGCTCGGAACATATTGGTGGTCATTGGTGTGCCGGGAACATGAAGTGTGACGACATCAGAACGGTTCAATAGTTCTTCCAAAGTGTTGACAGGTTCAGCATTGCCCAAAGGCAACTTTGGGATAATGTCGTAGTACAAAACCTTCAATCCCATTGATTCTGCCAATACACTTACTTGTGAGCCAATATGTCCATATCCAACAATTCCGATTGTTTTTCCACGAACTTCAAAGCTTCCCTGAGCTTGTTTGAGCCAGTTACCTTTGTGTGCTGCATTGCTTTTTTCGGGAATACCACGCATGAGCATGATGGTTTCTGCTATCACCAATTCTGCTACCGAGCGGGTATTGCTGTAAGGAGAGTTGAAAACTGCCACACCGTTTTGAGTAGCAGTTTCCAAATTGACTTGATTGGTACCAATACAAAAACAACCTACTGCCAATAGTTTTTTGGCATGTGCCAAAACGTTGGGGGTAATTTGTGTCTTAGAACGAATCCCAATGAGTCGTACCGATTTTATTTTTTCAATTAACTCTTCTTCTGACAAGGCTCTATCCAATAGTTCAACATTGTTGTAGCCTGCTGCATTGAAGGTTTCTACGGCTAATGGATGTATGCGCTCCAAAAGTAAAACTTGAATGTTGTCTTTAGAAAATTTGTCCTGCATTGCTTCAGGAGCTATTTGCTGCATGTTCATATTGTTAAGAAATTATTACTGCTATGTTTTAGGCTGTTAAAAAGTTCAAAATGCAAATTAAACAATTCGCAATTTAAAATTTGAGTTTGAATTTTGAGTTTGTATTTAAATTTTACAAAGTTTCTCCCGACTTCAATTTTTCTGCATTTTCTGCAATTTGAAGTTGGTCAATGATGTTTTGAATGTCGCCGTTCATGATGCTATCGAGACTGTAAAGCGTCAATTTGATTCGATGGTCGGTGACTCGTCCTTGTGGATAATTGTAGGTGCGAATTTTTGCAGAACGGTCGCCTGTCGAAACAAGTGTTTTACGTTCACTCGCAATCGCTGCCATGTGTTTTTGGTATTCTCGTTCATAAATACGTGTACGAAGCACTTCCATTGCTTTCTCACGGTTTCGCATTTGGGAACGCTCATCTTGACATTCTACTACGATTCCTGTAGGAATATGGGTGATGCGGACTGCTGATTCTGTTTTGTTTACGTGCTGACCACCTGCTCCCGATGCCCTAAAGGTATCTACTCGCAAGTCGGCAGTATTCACTTCTACATCTACTTCGTCGGCTTCAGGCAATATGGCTACCGATGCAGCAGAGGTATGTACTCGGCCTTGTGATTCGGTGACAGGTACTCGCTGAACTCGGTGAACGCCTGATTCGTATTTGAGTGTTCCATAGACATTGTCGCCCTCTATTTGAGCCACAATTTCTTTGTATCCGCCAATTTGATTTTCGCTCAAACTCACCAATTCCAGTTTCCATCCTTTTGTATCAACATATCGCTGATACATCCTAAACAAGTCCCCCGCAAAAATGGAAGCCTCATCACCTCCTGTTCCTGCACGAATTTCGAGTACAGCATTTTTGGAGTCTTCGGGGTCTTTGGGTATGAGCAAGTATTTAATTTCATCCTCCAGTTTTGCTTGTTCTTCCAACAATTCTTCGAGTTCCATTTTGGCCATTTCTTTGAACTCTGGGTCATCAGTAGTTTGGATGATTTGCTTATTGTTGTCAATATTACTCAATAAACTTGTATATTTTTCATGTGCATCAACAAACACTTGTAGCTCTTTGTAGTCTTTTCCCATTTGAGCATATCTATCCATGTCATTCATCGCCTCGGGGTCAATCAACTGTTGCCCAATATCTTCCCATCGTTGTTTGATAGCCTCTAATTTATCCAACATTGTTTTTATTGTTTAAGGTAATAAACAGACACAAAATTAGTTATTTCAATGCTTATAGTGCTAATTTTGCTACTTAATTAAACTATGAAGCCATAAAATGAACTAATTAAGTAGAAAAACCTTTATAGAATCAGTGATACAACAATGTTGTATCCTTCTATTAACCCTATGTTTATGGAAAAAAGCACTTACAAATCGACTAATTTTGCCAACTTGATGCTTGGCTTTCTTGCTCTCACGGTGATACTCTATGTGGGGAGTACTATTCTTATACCTATTTTTCTAGCAAGTATTCTTGCTTTTGCCATTCATCCTTTGGTTCAAAAATTTGAAAAAGTAGGCTTACCCACGGGTTTAGCCATATTTAGTGCTTTGCTGATAGTCATATCCATTATTGTTCTGTTGATTGTGCTGATAGGTGCGCAGTTGAATAGTTTTATCACCGAAATTCCTACTTTGATCAATAGGTTTGAAAAATTATTGATTGATATGCAGACTTTTATTGAAGAAAAGTTTGCGATTACTTCTGAAAGCCAATTGGATATATTGAGGAATAATATGATGAATCTGTTTAGCACAGGCACTTCTATTGTGCGAGGTACGATAACAACGACTACGAATATTTTGTTTTATGTAGCATTGGTACCGATTTACATTTTCTTCATGACCTACTACCACAAGATTTTTAGAAATTTCATCATTGAAATATCACCCAAAGAAAAATCCACTCTTACAGAAAAGATTTTGGGAGAAATCAAAGATGTGGTTCAAAACTATGTTGGAGGGTTGTTTTTGGTCATTTTAATCATTGCAGCCTTGAACAGCATTGGATTGTTGATAGTAGGAATCAAATATGCTGTCTTTTTCGGTTGCGTGAGTGCCTTGCTGTGTATCATTCCTTATTTTGGGGTGTTTATGGGAGGATTCATTACAGTACTGTATGCGATATTGACGGGAGATGCTTTTTGGGCACCTGTTGGGGTGATTGCAGTTTATGGTACGATACAGTTTTTGGAAGGGAATTTTATCACACCATTTGTCATGGGTACCAAAGTGAGTTTGAACCCATTGGTGGTCATAGTTACACTTTTGGCGGGCAGTGCGCTTTGGGGAATTGCGGGGATGATTTTGTCCGTTCCCATTATTGCAGTCGCTAAAATGGTATTTGACAACATCGAAAGCCTTCAACCTTATGGCCGAGTTTTGGGTACACATATTCCACAATTCGACATCAATAGATATACGCCTGATAGAGAAAAATCCAAGAGTGCTAAAGTTCCGAATCAGGTGGAAGATGTGGAGGTTAGCCATCAAAGACAGACTGAAATGACGGAGTTGAAAGCAGATTGATTCTTTGAGGTAAGGAAAATAGTTTTATTGGTAATCCTAAGCGTTGTCTTTTATCCTTTTATCGTCCATTCACTTGTTTGTCTATTCTCTACATAACAAAAGTACTGAAGCTTTGGTTGGAGTAACCGAAGAAAAGTAAAATCTCTAAAAACTCTCCGAACATTCAAAAAAGCGATATATTGTTGATATTTTTGGTTTCATTCTTAATGATTCATCAAACCCATGAAATTTTATCAATATATCCTTTTGTTTTTATCGTGTTTGCTGTTACATTTTGGAACTATAACAGACAGCTATGCCTGTGGTCCGATGGCAGACCCCTACGAAAATAGAGTTACCTTTTTTAATCCAGATATTTTTCAAGACTCCCTCTATCGGCTTACATATTGGGATGCTGCTCGCTATAAAAAACAAACCGATTGGGATGCAACACTGGCAGAACGACATCGCTACAATGTAGAAGACTGGCAACGCTACTTCAAGGGAGTTCCAAGTGTAGAAGATATTGCATCGGTTGTCTATGAAGCCAACAGTGTTTTATTGAAGAGATTGTACGATCAAATAGCCTACGGGAAACCTTACAATATTCAAGCGGCAGAATGGAAGGACAATGAATTGTTGAAATACTTGTACAAGACCAAAGATATTGATGCCATCAATTATTTGGTGGTTGCCAAACAATGTGAGCCCTTTGTGACCTACGATCCGTGGGAGAATTCGGAGAAGAATCCTGATGAAGTAGAAAAATTAATTCAAACCGTTCTGGTCAAACTGGAGAATTGTCGCACCGAATTTATCAAACTCAGATATGCTTATCAAGCTGTTCGATTGGCTTTATATACAGGACGAAATCAACAAGCTATTGATATCTATACCCGAAAAGCGGCTGGAATCATCGGTAGAAATTCTGAAGACCAAGCGCTAATTACTCAAAGTGTGATTCGATATTGGTTGATGGCATTGAGGGCGGGCGCACACAAGCGTTTGGGAGATCATCCTCCTGCTTTGTATGGTTTTTCAAGGGTATTTTTGGAAAGCCGAGATAAGAAAGAATTGGCGATTCAAAACTTTGAATATACAGGTGAGCAAGATTGGCAACAAGCTCTTGCAATAGCCTCTCGAATGCCTGGTTCTGCCTCTGTTTTGTGGATGTTGCGTGGTTTGAAAAATGATCAATTGGACTTGGAAATATTACAAAAGATGTATCAAGACCTATCTTCTTCCGAATTTTTGGAGGCGATGATGGTCAGAGAAATCAATAAGGTAGAAGAACAACTCCTTTCTCCTGCAATGACCAAAGCTGTTGCTGTAGGAGGCGAAAATGCAGATACCGAAAAAGCGCAACTCTCTGTTGATGGTTCGCCCTTCAATGCATCTATTTGGGAAAGCATCCAAAATTTTTTCAAAGGAATCTGGAATACAATAAGAGGGTGGTTTGGTAGCGACAATGTAGAAGATGGGGGAGATGAAATGAATCCTTTGAAGCCACAGGTCGAAAATGCAGCCTATGTTCAGCAGTTCAAAACTTTTGTTGACACTTCCCGCATGAATGGGAATGTCAACAACCCTTCTCTTTGGGGAACAGCTTCTGCTTATCTTGCTTATTTGCTGCAAGATTACGACGAAGCCATAGCAACTTTGGAAGAGGTCGGTAGAATGGGTGCAACTCTCAAGGTAAAACAACAAGCCATACTCACCCATTCGCTTGCTATTTTGGCAAAAGAGGGAAAAATGAACGCAGGCTTGGAAAATAATTTTTACGAAGCCCTCAAAGACTTGCCCAAACCAGAACAGGCTTATGAAAACTTCAATGTATATAGCCGTACAATGATGCACTTGGCGCAGCATTATCTACTTCAAGGAAACACTGCAAAGGCTTTTTTGTGCTTCAATAGTGCGAAATCGGAGGAGGCTGCGCGTTTATTGGTTGATTTTCACACGTCACAAGCTGATTTGAAGGAGTTGAGAACATTGGCCTCTAAATCCGACAAAACACCCTTTGAAGCCCATCTTTTTGAAGACAGTTTGCTCACTGAAGATTTGATATTGGACATTAGTGCTACGAAGCTGATGCGTGAACATCATTTTGAAGCTGCCTTGAAACAGTACCAACAAATCAGTCCTGAATACTGGCAACAATCTGAAAAGGAGGAAACTTGGTTTGGATTGCAGTACAACAATATTCTGTGCAGTTTTGACCAAAATCCACTGAGTCAAGAACCCATTACTGAGCGATGTAATAAAATGGAGTTTGCTCAAAAAGTGGTGGATTTATTGCACGCTGCAAAAGAAACACCTGTTGAATCTTACTACAAGTTGGGCAATGGTTTTGTGAACACTCCTTTTTGGGGCTACGCTGGTAATCTTTGGGAGGGAGGATTGATTTGGACTATGCGAGGATTTCAAAACCCTGTATTTGGTGAATATGGAATCGGCACTTATCCTTTCAATCTACCTTCAATAACCGATACACTTCAAGGAAGCATCAACCATTTTGCAGACCAGTATGGAACCAGAAAAACAGCCATGAACTACTACAAAAAGGTGCTCGAATATGCCAAGGATAACAATCGGGAATTGGGAGCAAAGGCCGCTTATTTGGCCAAATACTGTCAAGAAAACCCACAGGCAAGTATTCACGAAGGCAATGATGATGACCCGACTTACGCCAAGATTTTGGTGTCGGAATATGGAGATACGCAGTTTTTTCAGGAGATTATTCAGGAGTGTCCTGATTTGAAGGCTTATCAATAAAGGGCATAAAAAAACCCTCAAGTTTACGCATTCTTGAGGGTGTTGGGAATTTAACTAATGGGAACACTTTTTTACTAATTACTTTTAGTTTGTTTGTTGATACAAATATCGCAAAGATTTTTTCGAGTAAAAAGAACTTTTTATGGAATTTCTATATAGTATTTTTCGTATTTTATGGAAACAAATAAGCAAGGTAGTTCTGGAAAAACGCCATAATATATGTGTTTTTAAAAGATAATCAACCGATAAGATTATTTATGAAGTAATAATGTAAGTTTTGCTATTTCTATTCCTCTTTTTCACAAATATTTCTTAGCTAAATATATGGAAGGCAGTAAATTATCTGAAATATTGTCAAGCATTTCTCAAAAAGAATGGAGGAATCTGAAAGTGTATGTTACCTCTCCATTTTTCAATAAAAATAAGCATATAGTTGAATTATTGGACATTATTTATAAATGCAGATTCTATCAGAAAAGGGAATTTCCGACCAAAGAGTATCTTTGGAAGAAGCTTTTTGGAGATAAAAATTATAACGAACAGCGCATATTTATACTTATGTCAAAATTAGATAGGTTATGCACAGATTACATTACCTTTCAATACATTCAAGGAAATCAACTGACCAATCAAATATTTACCCTTCAAGCAAGCCTTCACCGAAAACTTCCCAAACACTTCAAAAGGGTATTTGAAACAATTGAAACCGAACTGGAAAACCAATCTCATCGCAATGCCGATTATTATTACAACGATTATTTGCTTCGTGTGGAGGAAAACTATCACAACTCACAAAAAGGCAATTTGCTCGGATTGATTCAGAGTTTGGATAACTACTATTTGGTTGCTAAGCTGCAATACCTTTGCAGTTTTCTAAACCGAAAGGATTTATTGCAGGTAGAAGAACAGGCAGAAATTCAAGCATTTATTGATTATTTAAACCAGTTTGATCTTAGCGAATTGGTGGTTTTAAAAATGTACAAACTCACCTTAATGACCTTGGTGAATCCTGACAAGGAGGAAAATTACCACACCTTGAAGTATCTACTCAATCACCACAAAGATCTCTTGGCAAAAAATGAAATCAGAGACATCTACTTGTACTTACAAAACTATTTGGTCAAAAAACTCAATACAGGTAAGAATCAATATCTTAGAGATCTATTTTTGCTCTATCAAGATATGCTCGAAAATGTGTTATTGAAGGAAGGGGGAGGACTGAATCTTCAACACTTCAAAAACATTGTGACAACTGCACTTAGGCTGCAAGAATTTGAATGGACTCAAAATTTTATTGAAGTAAACTACAAAAAACTACCCGAACAAGACCGTGAAAATGCCTACTGCTACAATATGGGCAATCTGGATTATTACCAACAAAAATTTCACGAAGCGATGATCAACCTTGTGAAAGTCAACAGCCGTAATTTGTCGTACAACTTAGGGGCAAAATCCATTTTATTGAAGTCTTACTACGAATTGAAAGAGGAAGAAGCGTTGTTTTCGCTGATTCACAGTTTTACTACTTATATTCGCCGAAACAAAATCTTGTCCGATACCAATAAACGCAACTATCTCAATATGATAAAATTTATCAAAAGATTGAGTAAACTACAAAAAGGGGAAGTAAAAAAAGCGGAAAAGCTACTTCAAAAACTGCAAGGGACGAGTAATGTGTTGGAAAAACAATGGCTGATTGGTAAGATAGAAGAGAAAATAAAAACTGCTTCAAAAACGGCTTAGATTACTTTAGGAGATATTCAACCTTCACTTAATAAAAAATAATTACACGTATGTCTGCATTTATGGGAGAATTGATTGGAACAACCATTCTCATGTTGTTGGGAAATGGAGTAGTTGCCAACGTATCACTCAAAGAATCAAAAGGGTTTGGCAGTGGTTTGATTGTCGTGACCTTCGGTTGGGCAATAGCCGTTTTTACAGCCGTATTCATTGTTGCCCCTTTTTCAGGTGCACACATCAATCCTGCGGTCACGATTGGATTGGCAGCAGCAGGAAAATTCTCTTGGGAACTGGTGCCTTACTATTGGTTGGCTCAAATGTTGGGAGCTATTATCGGAGCGTGTTTGGTTTGGCTCACCTATCGAGATCATTATCGGGTGACAGAAGACAAGGATGCCATTTTGGGTACTTTCTGCAATGCCCCTGCTATTCGCTCTACCTTCTCCAATCTCTTTACCGAAACCATCGGAACTTTCGTTTTGGTTTTTGCTGTGTTGTACATCACAGGCCCTACTTTTGGCGAACAAGCAGGTAGTTTAGGAGCTTTGGATGCGCTTCCTGTGGCATTGGTGGTACTGGGAATTGGTCTGAGTTTGGGAGGTCCGACGGGATATGCTATTAATCCTGCAAGAGATTTGGGACCTCGCATCGCCCATGCCTTTTTGCCGATTCCTCAAAAGAGAGACAACGATTGGTCTTACTCTTGGATTCCGGTGGTTGGCCCTTTGCTGGGAGGATTATTGGCGGCAGGTCTGTATCTTGCAGTGTAAGGATAAGGATCAAGAAATCCGACTCCACTTACTCTTCTCATCATTTGCGCCACTTTGAAGATATTGCTTCAAATTTTGGTTCTCTGGTTTTTCCAATTTTGGATCGCCTTCAATCACCTTTGCCGCCGCCGTTCTTGCGACTTGCAGAAGTTTGTTGTCTTTGGCAATATCTGCAATACGTAGGTTTAAAACACCACTTTGTTGAGTTCCTTCAATGTTGCCAGGTCCTCGAAGCTGCAAATCCACCTCTGAGATTTTGAAGCCATCGGTTGTTTCGACCATCGTGGCCAATCGCTTTCGCCCTTCTGCCGATAACTTATTGCCAGTCATTAAAATACAATACGACTGATTGCCGCCACGCCCTACACGCCCACGAAGCTGATGCAACTGTGCGAGTCCAAAACGCTCGGCACTTTCGATGACCATAACCGTAGCATTCGGTACATCTACACCGACTTCAATCACCGTAGTCGCCACCATGATTTGGGTTTCCTTGTTTTTGAAGCGCATCATTTCCTCGTCTTTCGCATAGCCCGACATTTGTCCATGTACAATACTGATCTGGTATTCAGGCTGCGGAAACGCCCTTTGCACACTCTCATAACCGTCCATCAAATCCTTGTAATTCAGCGTTTCTGACTCATTGATAAGAGGATAGACAATATAAACTTGTCGTCCCTGTGCGATTTCTTTCTTCAAAAAACCCAACATTTGAAGCCGTTTTGATTCTCGCCAGTGCATCGTTTGAATGGCTTTTCGACCAGGAGGCAATTCGTCAATGACCGACACATCTAAATCTCCATACACGGTCATGGCCAAGGTGCGAGGAATCGGTGTAGCGGTCATTACCAAAACGTGTGGCGGTTGGTCGTTTTTCTCCCATAGTTTGGCTCGCTGTGCGACTCCAAAACGATGCTGCTCGTCAATGACCGATATGCCCAAATTTTGAAATACCACAGGGTCTTCAATCAAAGCATGTGTGCCGACCAAAATATCAATCATCCCCAACTCTAATTTTTCCAACAGATTCCGCCTTGCCCTGCCTTTGACTGAGCCTGTAAGGATGTCGACTTTCACGCCAATTCCTTCTACAAACTGGGTAATGCTGTTGAGGTGTTGCTGCGCCAATAGTTCCGTTGGAGCCATCATACAAGCTTGAAAACCACTGTCTATTGCCATCAACATAGACATCAAAGCCACAATCGTTTTGCCGCTTCCGACATCTCCTTGCAGTAAGCGATTCATTTGTTTGCCTACCAAAGTATCTCGACGAATTTCCTTCAATACCCGCTTTTGTGCACCTGTTAGTTCAAAAGGCAGTTTTTTGTAAAATCCATGAAAGTGTTCTGCCAATTTGGGAAAAACATAACCGTTCAATTTGTGGTATCGAAAATTCTTTTTTTGTACCAATTTGACTTGTATAAAGAAAAACTCTTCAAACTTCAATCGGAGTTCTGCCTGTTTGCGACTGGCCTCATTTGCAGGTAAGTGAATGTTTTTGTAGGCTTCAAAACGAGGTATGAGTTTGTAGTTTTTTCGGACAGATTCGGGCAGATTTTCAGGTAAATCCTTTGCTTGGATTTTGGTAAATAAAGTCTGAATGAGCCGGTAAATCCCTCTGCTATCGAGGTTGAATCGAGTTAGTTTGTCGGTACTGCTGTAAACTGGTTGAATACGATTGGTCAGCGATACATCTTGTGTGTTGTCTATGAGTTCGAGTTCGGGGTGAGGGAGGCTAAAGGTTCGATTGAAGGAATTGGGTTTTCCATAGACTAAATATTCTTTTCCTTCTTGAAGGTAGTTTTTCATGTAGCTTGCGCCTTTGAACCAAACCAATTGAATTCTACCTGTTTTGTCCCGTAACCATGCGGTTAATCGCTTGCGCCTTGCTTCTCCCATCAATTGAATGTTGGAGATATAGCCTCTTAATTGTACGGTGCTAGTATTTACATCAATTGCACTAACCGTATGTAGTTGGGTCTTGTCTATGTATCTAAAAGGGTAATGCTCTAACAAATCACCAAAGGTAAAAATTCGCAACTCTTTTTTGAGAATATCCCCTCGCTTAGGGCCTACTCCTTTTAGGTATTCAATCGGAGTGTCTAATATATTTCTATTATGGTGTAATACCATGATTGTTTTTTGTCAATGTTTTTTAAATAAATATTATATGTAAAATTGTAATTTTTTAGAATAGATATTTTAGGGTGTTTTATATCTGTTTTATGACTATTTTTATTTGCTATTTAAATTTTTTTGATGTTTTTTCCTACAAAAAAAAACCAAAACGGGTTTTGATTCGTATATAAGAGGCTTTTTTAGATGACACACACATCACCACACAAATTATTTCAATTAATTAACCTTAAAAAAACCAAAGAAGATGAAACACCTATCATAATTTTTTCTCCAAGTTTATTTTAATCACCAAACATTGGTCAATTTTTGAAGTACGAGGATTTGTATTTCTTTAAGTGCTATAAACCCTTATTTGTTATTGACTAATAATGGTGTGCTACTACTACAATGATTATACTAAGCCTTCCCTTCTTAGTGTAACAAGATGTTTAATGTCTAGAGGTTGTGAAAAAAACGCATCTAACCCTTATAGTAACCCAAAATTACTCTAGTCATGTATCATATTTTACTAAAAACTTTGTTATACAGTATTTTCTCTCTCATAATTTCTGTAAAGTCTTTTTCATATACTACTACTACTTTACCGCCAAATTTAGAAAATCCTGTTCGTTATACAGAAGAAACGATTCGTTTTATGCTCTCCACTAAAAAGATGGAGCCAATTGAAGGAATTTATCGTTGTATGAGTCAAAATCCCCGACAATCCCATCGAATTGCAATTTTTAAGGATGGAAACGATAATTATTTGGTGATTTTCCTCAATGGTGCAAGCTATTATATGGATTGGCAGGAAGGTGCTGAGATGGGGTTTATTCCGAAAAAAGCCGAGTTGGAAAACCAATATTTGTATTCAAACTTGAGATGGTATCTTCCCAATAAAGTTTTGAGCACTCAAGCCAACCTCGCTTTTTCGGGGAAAGGTAAAAAAAATTTGGTTCTTAGTTTTAGTGATCACTTGGATGTTTTGGTTAATTATACAAAAGAATCATTGAAGAAAAATTCTTTTTACGAAAATCCATCCTCTTCTATTATTCCTCCAAAGGCTTCTACGCCTTCTGAGCCGAATCTAGAAAAAAACATTAACAATCGATACCCTAATGAAGAGGGCAATTATCTTAAAAATATGGGGGATGCTCCTTCTCATAAGGTAAACATTTCATTTGGTACCAGTTTCGCCATTTCAAAAAAAGGAGACATCGTGACCAATGAACACGTTGTTAGAAATGCAAAATCCTTCAAGGTGATTCAATACCACAACGGAGTTGCAGTAGAATACAATGCTCGGTTGTTATACGCTGATGTCTTGAATGATATTGCTATATTGAGAATAGAGGACCCTAATTTTCAAGAATTCGAAGACATTCCTTATTCCATTTGTTCTGATGTCGCTGACCAAGGCCAGGAAGTCTTTACTTTGGGATTTCCGCTATCTCACAAGTTGGGTACGGAGATGAAATTAGGTTCGGGGCTTATCAGTTCTCCATTTGGTTATGGGGATTATGCCAAGGCTTATGGTACCAATATTGAATTGTTACCAGGCAACAGTGGCGGCCCTTTGTTCAATGACGCAGGAAACCTCGAAGGAATCGTTTATTCTCGTTTTTCGGAATACAACAATACACGCTATACTGTTGGGTATGCGATTAGAAGTCAAATATTGATAGACGTTATTGAAAAGAATTCCTTACCCATCCAGTTACCAAGCGGAAATAAAATTAATGATTTGCCCCTTACTGAACAAGTCAAACAATTGAAGCCTTTTGTCTTTCACATAGCAGCTTATAATTGATTTATTGGTGTAATGTCAATCAAAATTGGCATGGATATTGAACATTAAGCTTAAACTTTTGTAATAAAATAGTGTCGAATGTATGAAAAAATCTATATATTCGACACTATTTAATTCTAACAAAGAAGCCTACAAAATGAGATACTTGCCCTTTTTATTCCTATGGATAAGCCATATTCCTCTATTAGCTTCCTCCTCCGATGCTAATACTTCTCTACAAATTGATTTACATAAATTATTGACGGGTGTTCAATATGTAATCATTGAAGTAGATGCCGAAAAACAATTGAAGGTGGATAGAAAAGGGGACAGCGTGGTAGAACATTTTGGTATTTACCTCAAAAACTTGGGCATCAAAGATGTTGCATTCAGATCAGATGAAAAAGAAGCATTGCTTCACAGTGTCAAATCCCTATGCGACATAGCTTGGATGCAGCTCGCAATGACCGAAACCGATGCGTACTATACGGATATAAAGTTTGTTTTTCGCTCTTGTTTGGGAGAGAAAATAGAAATTCCTATCATTGGAGTTATTTACAAAGATGCCAATGTTTTGCTACATATGGGAGCTGCCTTGGAACGAATTTACCGTCATGACCTGATTTATCAACCCCACAATCGCTTGAAGTTACCTACCAATACGATGTTGGATTCGGAGCATGTGGTGATGCAAAAATTGGTCAATAAAACGCCCGAATTTTTAGAGGGAATCTACGAAGAAGTCTTCAATCCAATGTATCCCGATCGCAAGCACAAAATCGCTATTCTTAAAAGCGAAAATAATAGAAGCTTCAATGTCATGTATTTGGATGGGGCAAGCAATAGTGATGATTGGCAAGATGGGGAATACCTCGGCGAAATTTTTCCGAGTAAAGATAAGTACCTCTATAGAAAAGTGAATTGGTCTCAATTTGACAAAAAAATCAGGCCTGCTTTTATCACCTTCGAAACAGACGAGTCTTTTGCGCTCAACTTTGAAAGGAGCAAGGAAAGAAGCCTCTATGTCAAACGAACCATCAAACAAATATTGGCTGCCCAAAATCCCACCGAACCTATTGACGCAGCAGGAAGTGGTATTGCGATTTCTAAAAAAGGCTATATCATCACCAACTACCATGTTATCAAAGGCGCTCAAAAAATAGAGGTAGAACTTCAACCCGAAAAAATACCTGTAACCTACAATGCCCGAATCATCAGTCAAGATCCCAAAACCGACATTGCCATCTTGAAGATTGACGACATTCGCTTCAATGAATTACCCAATCTTCCATACTCCTTTCAGGCTGCAATGGTAGATGTGGGTGAGGAAGTATTTACGCTCGGCTATCCGCTTACTGCCACAATGGGATCGGAAATCAAACTGACCGATGGCATCATCAGTTCTCGAACAGGCTATCAAGGGGACAATAATACCTATCAAATCTCTGTACCCGTCCAGCCAGGAAACAGTGGTGGGCCTCTATTTGACAAAAATGGGCAGTTGGTAGGCATTATCAAAGCCAAACATGCCAATGCCGAAAATGCGGGTTATGCGGTGAAAGCCAGAAGTACACTTGACCTGATTAGACTGTCTGCTGAACCGATAGACCTTCCAAGTCAAAACTCCTTGAAAGGACTTTCCTTGACCGAACAAGTCAAAATCTTGTCCAATTTTGTTTTTTATATCAAGGTGTATAAAGAATAAGGCAAATTCAAATTAAAAACTCAAATGCAAATTCAAACAATACTTTGTAAGCGAGCAAAGTAAATTGCAGAAATGCCTAATTTAATATTTTAGTTTGCCTAAGTCTCCATGTTTGAACAAGATATTGTACTACTGTACAAAATGATTTTTGAACCACAAAAGTATCAAAAGGGCACAAAAGACGCTGTTGAGTTTCAGGTCTTTACTTTTGTTTTCTTTGTGCCTTTTGTGGTTGAATTAAAAATATACAGTAGTATGATTAGTAAGTTTAATAGGCCTTCTCAATGTGTGACTTAACAATCCTTTTAATTTCATCCGTTGCGAATGAATGTTCAATGGCTTCTAAGTTACATTTTTTAAAGTGAAGTTTGTTCCAATTAAAAATTTGATGCATCAAATTATATTCCGTAGTTAAAGTAACATTTGAAGTTGTTCGTCCATCCGTATTTATACTCATTGAGACACCAGAACTGAAAAATTCATCAACTATATGATTTTCTATTTTATCAAATACATTTACTTGAATATTGCTGGTTGGACAAATTTCTAAGTGTATGTTGTTTGTTTTTATAAACGAAACTAATTCCTCATCTTCTGCGCTTCTAACTCCGTGACCTATTCTTGCAGGTTGAAAGTTTTCTAATGTTTCCCAAACACTTTTAGCTCCTTTTGCTTCTCCTGCATGAGCTGTGCACTGGATATTATTTCTTTTAGCAAATTGAAATGCTTTGATATGATTATCAATAGGGTGACTTTCCTCATCGCCAGCTATATCAAAACCAACCACATTCGTTCCTTTGTATTTCTTCACTAGCTCTACCGTTTTTAAACTTTGCTCTTCACTGTAATGTCTTAAAGTGCATAAAATAAGCCCAGCATAAATACCATATTTTTCAATGCTTTCATTCACTGCTTCATTAACAACTTCTACAACTTGCTCTGGAGAAAGCCGACCCAATGTATGTAGCAAAGGCGCAAATCGGATTTCAGAATAGATTACATTGTCTTTTTTTAATTGCTTAAATAAATCAAAGGTTACCAATCTTAATTGTTCTTGGGTTTGCATTAATTGAAAGCCTTTTACCGCTCGCTCTAAATAGTCTGCCAAATCTATACATTTCTGTGGAGCGATAAATGACTCTTGATATTCTTTTAATGTAATAGAGTGATTTATTTGTTTAACTACTTGAAAACTTAAAGAACAATCTAAGTGCAAATGAAGCTCAACTTTTGGTAGATTTTCGAATTTCATGTTTATCAAGTTTTTGATAGCCTACAATTGTGTTTAGAGTTTACAACTTCAAGCTTCTTTTAGCCCTTTCCAAATTAGCCTTAAATGCTGCTGCTTCAATTGGTTTTCCCCAAGAAGGAATCATCGAATTTAGCATTTCTTTTCCTTTCTCAGAAGCCAAAATTTCGGGAAATGCCTTTTCAATCACCTGCATCATTATCGCAACGGAAGTTGATGCGCCGGGTGAAGCCCCCAACAAACAGGTAATGTTCCCATCTTTGCTCGCCACTATTTGCGTACCAAACTCCAAAGTTCCTCCTTCTTCATCGTCTCGTTTGATGGTTTGAACCCTTTGCCCCGCCACAAGTATGTGCCAATCTTCGACTTTGGCATCCTTCACAAACACCCGCAAAGCATCCATTCGGTCTTCAAAAGACATGGTCACTTGTTTGATAAGGTATTTGGTCAAGGGCAAATTGCGCCAAAAAACGCCCCACATCGAAGGGATATTTTCCATGTTGATGGATTTGAACAAGTCTGAATAACTGCCTTCTTTGAGGAATTTGGTATTGAAGCCCGCAAATGGTCCAAACAACAAGGCTCGTTTGCCATCAATATAACGGGTATCCAAATGCGGCACCGACATGGGCGGATCTCCAATGCCTGCCTTGCTATAAACTTTTGCAAAGTGTTGATTGATAATCGCTTCATTTTTACAAACCAACCATTCTCCACTTACAGGAAAACCTCCATATCCATCTTTTTCTGGAATTTCGACTTTCTCCAGCAATAACAAACTTCCTCCACCTGCTCCAATAAAAACATGCTCTGCTTCAATGTGGCTCACTTCACCATTTGTTCGGTTTCTAACCTTTACCGTCCAGTCGATGTCTTTGCTGGGGTCGACATCTACTACCTCGTGATTGCACCGTACTTTTGTATCAAATTGAGTGTCGAGAATACGGAAAAGGTGCTTGGTGAGCGCTCCATAATTCATTTCTGTTCCTCTATCAATTCGGGAGGATGCCATGACCTCACCTTCTTCTCTGCCCTGCATCATAAGCGGAAACCATTTTTTCATTTGCTCCAAATCCCTGGTGAACTCAATGGTGTCAAACATGAAATGTTCTTTCATGGTTTCATATCTTTTTTCGAGATAATCTGCCTTGTCTGCACCCCAAACCCAACTATGATGCGGAACATGGTTGATAAAAGAGGAAGGGTTTTTTATGAAGCCTTGTTGGACGAGGTAAGCCCAAAATTGTTTGGACATTTCAAACTGCTGACAGATATTTATCGCCTTGCTGATGTCTATTTCTCCGTCTTCTTTTTCGGGTGTGTAGTTCAATTCACAAAGTGCTGAATGTCCCGTTCCTGCATTGTTCCACGTAGCCGAACTCTCTTGTGCTACTTCATCTAATCGTTCTAAGATTAGGATTTTTAGGTCGGGATGAAGGATTTTGGACAATACGGCTAAGGTGGCACTCATGATGCCTCCTCCTACACATATTAGGTCGTATTTTTTGGTTTTCATGGTTTTGTTGTGATGGTTGGGTTTGGAGTTTAATAGGGTGTAAATGTTTTAAGTATGAATGGTGTCTGGCAAACGCAATAATAGCAGTTCTTGTTTTGCACAATGCAGTGTGTTTTTAATGGTAAATATAGCGAAAACTTGAATTATTATTTACGACATGATTGGCTCAATAGCAAGTGTAAGAACTTGATAAGTTTGGGGTAGAATCCGAAATGACATAAGATTGTAGTCATTCAAAAATGGGAGGACAGCACATCGCCTTAAGTCCGATACTTGGAACGACTATTACTTCAAACGATAAAAACTAGGAGTTACGAAAGTTTAACGAACTGCTGAGTAGGAGATTCATATGCTTGCTTCCTCCGAAGAAACGAAGTATAATCGGAGGTGATGTGAGAGCCTCTTTATTAATCAATTTTGGTTAAAAAAAAGAGGCTACTCAATTGCCTGTTGACTTTCTTTTTTCAATTTACATAAATTGTTTAACAAGTATTCCAATTAGTAAGAGAACTGAAATAATTCCAAATATTAAAATCATATTACTTGTCTTTTTGTGCTGCAAATTTAATAAATCGATTTGCTTATCTAACGATTTTTTAATTTCATGATGTTTAGCTACCTGTTTTTTTGCTAAGTCTTGTAAAGCAAAACTATTTTGTTCAAATTGGTCTAAAATTAATTTATATGAAGATGACAATTCTTTCAACTTCACATAAGCCTTAGATGTTTCCCTAAGTTTCACTAACTCACCCTCTAAATCATTCAGAGTGCTATTAAATCGTTCCAATTTGCTCGAATTCTTCATATAACTTTGTGTTTAAATTTTTGAGATGACTTACTTTCTTTGATATGGTATCATCAAGTAAATAAAAAAGTCCGTAATAATCTGCAAGTTCCTCAAGTAAGTTAGGGTAAAATTTTACAATTGAAAAACATAGGTTTTCCTTGTTTCCTTCGGATAAATCGTCTCCGAATTTCTTCAATTTATCAATGATTTCTAATTGGTCTAATTCTCCAACCCTTTTTTTAATAAATGACAAACCAGCTTCAAACCTTTCCTTGCCGTCTTGGTTTTCATAACTATCTAAACTCAATCTAATTAGACCACTAATGATATTAAGTCCAACATTATTTCTATAACTTTCTAAAAATCTGCTTAAACTATCCCTAAGCCTTTCAAATTCTTCCTGTCTTATTTTCTCATCTGATATATTAGGTATGTAAGTGCCTTCTTTATTTTCGATTAGGTCTCTGCCAACATAAAATACTTCAAACCATTTTTCAAATTCTCTTGGATTTTCTGCTATATGTTGGAAGAAGAAAGTAGTATCAGTAAACCTAAAATAATTGTCTATTCTCTCAGTACAGGACAAAACTAAAAAAGGGATAGAAAAAGAAGTTGTATTTTGTGATTCCTAATTCATAAAACAACTTCAAATTAATATCCCGTGACCAAAGATAATCAAAAAGAATTACTGAA
>JAUHXA010000169.1 GCA_030427245.1 Bacteroidia bacterium
ATATGATTGATTTTATGCCTATTGCAAAAATGGATTATTATTTTCAAAATGTGTGTAGTGGGAAACTAAAAAAATTAAGTCATTAATAATCAATACTTTGCAAAAAAAAGGTGTCAAACTCAAGAAACTTACCGAACAGCAACGAAAAAGGTGGCTGTTTCCATTTAGAAAGGCTGCAAAACTTTCTAAATCAACAACAATAAAAAAAAGAGTGAGTGGTTGCATATTTATTAAAGGCATCGTCCAATAGGATGGATGCCTTTCTTTTTTATATGGAATCACATACTACTGTACATTTTTAATTCAACCACAAAAGGCACAAAGAAAACAAAAGTAAAGAACTGAAATTCAACCATCTCTTTTGTGCTCTTTTGATACTTTTGTGGTTCAAAAATCATTTTGTACAGTAGTATGATGGAATCAACTATTGAGAATCATCCCTTTTAGCGCTTCGACCCAAAGCGGATGCGTATTCAGACTTTCGACCAACTGCACTTTTTCACCACCGAATTTTTCAAACTCTTCTTGGTATTCCACCCCAATTTCAAAAATCGTTTCTAAACAATCGGCCACAAAAGCAGGACAAAACACCAATACTTTTTTGATTCCCTTTTTTCCCAATTCCTCCAGTACTTTATCCGTATAAGGCTCCATCCATGGGTCTTTGCCTAATCGAGATTGATAAGTAATGGTATAACTCTCCTCCGCAATGTTCAGCGATTTTGCCAACAATTGTGCAGTTCTATGACACTGAGCCGAATAACAAAACTGGTTTTTTTCTGTGATGGTTTGGCAGCAGTAGGCATTGCTCAGACAGTGACCATAGTCGTTTGCCTTCTTCATGTGTCGCTTCGGCAAACCATGAAAACTAAACAAAATGTGGTCGTAGTTTTTGGGCTGATATTTTTTACCGATTTCGGTGAAAGCTTTGATGAAATCAGGGTTGTCGTAATAACTGTTGATAAAATGGATACTTGGAATCACCTCCCATTTGCTGACAATTTCCATTACTCGTTGATGGGCAGAACCCGTTGAAGAAGAAGCATATTGAGGAAAAAGAGGCAGAATGATATAGCGTTGTACGTTCTTTTTTCGCAATCTCATCAAAGCAGATTCGATATCGGGAGATTGGTAACGCATCGCCAACTCGACATAGTATTCATTGCCACCGTCCGAAGCTCGGTGCGCCATATTGTCGAGAACACCTTGTACTTTTTCGGTCAACTCTTCGCTGATCCACTTCAGGGGAGAGCCTTTTTCATCCCAAATTTCCTTGTAAGATTTAGCAGAATCACCTGCTCTAAAAGGACTTATAATGCCACGCACCAAAATTTGCCTTTGTAGCCACGGAACATCAATAACTCTTCCATCCGTTAGAAATTCGTTGAGGTATTTCCGAACATCGCTGGTTTTTGGGCTGTCAGGAGTCCCCAAATTGACCAATAAAACTCCGATTTTTTGATTCATATTTATTGTTTTCACAAAGGTAAGTTATCGGGGAATAGAAACAAAAAACCCCCAGAACTGTTCGCTCTGAGGGTCAACCAAAACTATTCACAAAACTATGGCTGGTCTTTACCTAAAAAGACACTTAAAACTTTTTTTGAAGTGGAGATAAAAGTTAGAATCTAATTTACCTCAGAAGGTTTAAAAAAAAAATTTTTAACCGCCTATCTCTTTATCTTTGCAACTTTATCCCAACCAAAACATCATTGAAAGGAACACTTTTTGAACTATTGGAAGCAAATTTGCGTCTAATACAGGAATATACTACGCTATAAGGAACATGAAAAGCCTTCTATTGATCAGCATTTTTGCGGTAGGCCAGTTCTTTCTATTGGGTCAAAACCATAAAGAACAGGCATATAAATATGGTTGTGAAGCGATTCGCTTGATGGACGAGGAAAAGAACTATCAACAAGCCATCAAACTGCTTCGGAAGGCGCAAGCATTAGATGAAGAAAACATCGTGTATAGCTACGAAATCGCTTATGCTTATTTTGTACAAAAAGACTACAATACAGCCATTAAACTTCTAAAAAAACTACAAAAAAATACTGACTTCAATGAGCGTTTTTATCGCTTATTGGGAACCTGTTACGATCTAACAGAAGATACGAAAAAAGCAGAAAAAACCTATTTGGATGGCATTGAAATCTACCCTCTTGCAGGTGAATTGTACACCGAAATGGGTGGGCTTCAATACCGAAAAGGAAACATTGACCGTGCGGTAAATTACTGGGAAAGAGGTATTCAAAATGACCCTAATTTTGCGAGCAACTACTATTGGTCTGCAAAAATGTATCTCCATTCTTCTGAACCGATATGGGGCGTTTTTTATGGAGAATTATTTATGAATTTGGAACGCAACAGCAATCGAACTGCCGAAATAAGTAAACTTCTTTATGACACCTATCAAGATGCTTTTCACGCAGAAAGTGACTCTTCTGGATGGTTTAGTCTGAGTGAACGTGCCAGAACCTATCGCTTATTGGTTTATGATGAGCAAGAAGAAATTCCTTTTCAAGTGGCTTATAACGAAGCTTTTGAAAATAAATACCTTCAATTTCTTCAAAAAAAAGGCACTGCACATGAAAAACTGGACATCGGAAAACTTGCTTCAATCCAAACTTTGTTTACCCAATATTGGTTTGACCACAACTACCATACTCGATTCCCCAACGTCTTATTAGATTGGCACAAAGAATTGATAGCCAACAACTATTTTGAAGCCTATCACTATTGGTTGTTGGCAAAAGGTTCTCCTGAGGCTTTTGAAAACTGGATAAAAACCCACCATTGGGAATTTAGTACATTTATGGCATGGTTCAAAAATCATCCATTAGAATTGACAGAACAAAAAAAATTCCACCGATTGCAGTATATTGAGGGCAATCACTCCTTGGAGGACTTTTAACTTCAAATTCATTTTCATTTATTTAATAAAAATATGGCACACCTCTCTGCTTTCGAGCGTCCTATACTATTGCAAAAACTATCTTCTGAACATTACGATCTGGTAATTATTGGAGGCGGTATTACGGGAGCGGGCATTGCATTAGATGCTGCTTCAAGAGGATTAAAAACTGCATTGGTCGAAAAATACGATTTTGCATCTGGCACCAGTAGCCGTTCTACCAAATTAGTGCATGGTGGGCTGCGCTACTTGAAGCAGTTTGAAGTTGCTTTGGTACGAGAAGTAGGACATGAACGAGCCATCGTACACGAATTGGCTCCGCACTTGGTGATTCCCGAAAAAATGTTGCTGCCCATTGTCGAAGGCGGGACATTCGGTAAATTCCTGACTTCCATAGGCTTGATGGTCTATGATGTATTAGCGGGAGTGGAAAAGCCTGACCAGCGAGAAATGTTAACCAAAGAAGAAACTTTGGAGCATGAGCCCTTACTTCAATATGCACCATTGAAGGGAGGAGGTTTGTATGCGGAATACCGCACAGATGATGCCCGTCTCACTATTGAAGTCATGAAAACGGCTGCAAGGTTTGGCGCAGACTCTATTAACTATGTAGAGGCAGTAGAATTTGAATACGACAAGGAGGGAATGGTTTGTGGCATTGTATGCAAAGATGAATTGGGAGGTAAAAAGTTCAGTATCAAAGCCGACTATGTAGTGAGTGCAGCAGGTCCTTGGGTAGATGATCTTCGCCAAATCAATCACTCAATGAATGAGAAACATCTGTTTTTGTCCAAAGGTGTTCACATCGTTGTTCCTCACCACCAATTCCCTGTCCAACAGTCCGTCTATTTTGATGTTCCTGATGGACGCATGATTTTTGCGATTCCTCGTGGCAAAGTGACCTACATCGGAACCACAGATACAGAATACAAAGGCGATGTCGACCATATTGTGGCGAACAAAGAAGATGTGGATTATCTCCTCAAAGCCATTGCCCACACCTTTCCTCAAATAAAATTGGAGTCCTCAGATGTGGTTTCGAGTTGGGCGGGTGTACGACCCTTGATTCATGAAGAAGGCAAGTCGGCTTCCGAAATTTCTCGAAAAGACGAAATTTTTGAATCTTCTACGGGTTTGATTTCCATCGCTGGCGGTAAACTCACAGGATACCGCAAGATGTCGGAAAAAATTGTCGATTTGGTGGTCAAAAGACGCTATAAAAACGATGGAATCAAGCCTCCTGTATGCCGAACAGAACATTTGGACTTGTGTGGTGGTGAGGCCTTGCCAAACAGCAAGGCGGTGAAAAAATACATCAAAAAAACCTACAAGAAAATCGAAAATGGTGGCTTGACCAAACACGATGCGTGGTATTTGGTCAGCAACTACGGCACTCAAAGCGAGACAATTGTCAAACGTTTTTTTGAATTTCGTCCTTTACACCTTGC
>JAUHXA010000009.1 GCA_030427245.1 Bacteroidia bacterium
AAGCAATTGACTATTTAAAAAAGAATTACATGGACGAAAATCTACATAACGACTCTTTAGAGGACTTTTTTCGCCGCTCCTTGGACGATTTTGGCGACGAACCCTCTGATGATGTCTGGAGTGGTCTGGACAAACGGCTTGCATTGCACGAAAGCGGGGCAATGACAGAAGGGGTGAGTCCATCGGTTACTACTTCAACGGGCGGTATTGTGGCGGCAAGTAGTTTTTTGAAATGGTTGTCTGTGGCGGTAATTGTTGGCTTCTTGGGTATTTTCACCTACTATATGTACCAACAAAACAGTGAAATCGCCAACCTAACCGAACACATTGACCAGCAAACCCAAACCATCGAACAGCTCAATGACAAAGTAGATAACCTGCAAAACAATGCTGGGGGGACGGATGCTGTGGATGCTGTGGATGCTGTGGATGAAAATAAGGGTATCCATTCAGAAAAACAAACTTCCAGTCCTTCAATAAATTCACTGCAAAACAACACTTTACAGCAGTCGAACAACATGGAAGAAAACAATATTTCAGATTCAGAAAAACAAACTTCCAGTCATTCAATAAATCCACTGCAAAACAACACTTTGCAGCAATCGAACAACATGGAAGAAAACAATATTGCTGATTCAGAAAAACAAACTTCCATTCCTTCAATAAATCCACTGCAAAACAACACTTTGCAGCAATCGAACAACATGGAAGAAAACAATATTGCTGATTCAGAAAAACAAACTTCCATTCCTTCAATAAATCCACTGCAAAACAATACTTTGCAGCAATCGAATACCATTAGAGAAAACAACATTGCAGATTCAGAAAAACAAACTTCCAGTCCTTCAATAAACCCACTGCAAAACAACACTTTGCAGCAATCGAACAACATGGAAGAAAACAACATTGCTCATTCAGAAAAACAAACTTCCAGTCCTGCAATAAACTCACTGCAAAACAACACTTTGCAGGAAGTAAACACCATTGAAGAAAGCGAAATTTTAGAGAAAAACGCAGCTTCAAAAACTGCAAAGAAAAAAAAAGCGGGCAATTCTTCTATCAAAAAAAGCAAAACACCCAAAACAAAACCTTCCAAGAAAAAGGCTTCCAAACCAGAAGGCGCATTGGCAGACAAGACTTCTCCAGCAAAAGAGGAAAAAGTAGAAAAAATTAATACTTTGGAGGAAACCGAAGTGGCGGAAAACGTTGCTTTGCCGAAAAACCCCAATTTAAAAGTGGGAAAATGGTCTATTGCGGCTTCTTTTGCTCCAAGTTATAGTTTCAGACGCATCAAAAATAAAGGCCTTAAAGATGTAGCGAGCAACATCAATCGTCAAGAGAAAGCGGGTTTCTCTTACAATGCAGGAATAGAAGTGGGCTATCAACTTGCCGAAAACTGGTCGGTAAAGTCGGGGATTCAATACCGTCAAGTAGAACAATCGGCCAATTACAAATTCATATTGGATTGTAATCGTCGAGGTAGCGGTCAAAGAATATTTGACTGCAAAGTAGAACGAGTGGGTGGCAGCTTTGGGGAAGTTGGGTTAGACTTTGAATTGCAGGCAGACATTCCTGACAATGAAAACAATGAATTGGATTTGGAAGTGCAAAAAAAGGAAACGTTCAAATGGTTGCGTGTGCCAGTTTTGGTACAGCGCACTTTCGGAAATGGTAAGCTGAAAGGAAGTGTGACGGCTGGTTTGGCTGCCAATTTTTTGTTGAACAATACCCCGCAGTTTAAGACCATGAAACCGAAAGATAATCGATTTGAACTCAAAGGCACAAAACACAACCGCCCCGATAATACACCTTCTACAAACAACATTTCCAAATCTCACTTAGAATATGTGGTGGGTTTGGGAATGAGTTATCAAGCCACAAACAAACTACAATTCTTTATTGAACCTTCTTATTCGGCTGCCTTGAAGCCCGTGTTTGAAAACAAAGATTTTCAAACAACTCCCTTTTCATTGAGTGGAAATCTTGGACTTAGGTTTTCTTTTTAGTATATTGTTGAAAAATAACACGATGAAACGTCCGTGATTAAATCATGGTAAGTTCCATCTGACCTTCAAAAAAAAGTACACAGATGAAAAGAAAAGATTTTCTAAAAGGAACAGGTTTGGCGGGTTTGGGATTTGCTTTGACAGGCTCAAAGTTAAATACGAAGTCTATCAAAAAACCCATCGTCAATAATAGTGCATGTGCATTGATTCCAAGCGAAACGGCAGGCCCTTTTCCCTTGGATTTGACCACCAATTCTTTCTTTTTGAGACAAGACATTCGAGAAGACAAAACGGGCGCACAATTGAACCTGAAAATGAAAATTATTGGTCAGAGCAATTGTGAACCGATGCCCAATGTTCGAGTGAATATTTGGCACTGCGACAAGGACGGGAATTACTCTGGTTATGGAACCGAATCGGGGCTGACCTATTGCAGAGGGTATCAAATGACGGATGCGAATGGTGAGGCAGAGTTTGTGACGGTTTTTCCCGGATGGTACCCTGGTAGAGTTTGGCACATTCATTTTCAGGTGTATGTAAGTGAAATGTATGCTGCGATTTCTCAACTAACCGCCGACCATGATGCGGTCAATGAGGTGTATGCAGCTTTTCCTTCGCTCTATCCAAAAGGAGCGGATCCTAAAACACCTGCAACGGATGGTATTTTTAATGATGGGAATTACAATCTACAAACGGCGACCCTGACTCCCAATGCTGAAACAGGTGGCTACGATGCCTACCTTGAAGTGACCGTAGTAGGAGAAGGGACTGTGGGAATCAGCCGTTTGGAAAAGGAAGCAGAAAAGATTTTTGAGCTGCAACAAAATACCCCCAATCCTTACCTAAACAAAACGACCATTCCTTTTTCACTGAAAGTTCCTTCAAAGGTAAAAGTTGATTTGTGGGATTTGTCGGGAAAGAAAATCGCCACCTTACTGGATGAACAAAAATCGGTTGGAGAGTATGAAGTGACTGTGAATCCGACCGAATTAGGGATTCCGAATGGAAATTACCTCTACCAATTGGAGGCGATCAATGAAAGAGGGACTTTTAGGCTACCTAAGATGATGACTTATCAAAAGTGAACCCACTTAGTAACTGTAAAAAAATAACTCCTCGTTTTCTTTTGCTAACATAATCCATCCCCTTTCTAAAGGGAATATTGGTCGAGGAGTTATTTTTTCTTTTTTACTCAAATTACAGAATAACAAAAAGAGAGCGTCACAACAAAACTCTCGTAAAAATTTGACTCTGTACCTTCAATTGGGTACAGAGTTTTTTTATGCTTCCAAAAAACATTGCTATAACTTTAACTATTTTCGAGACTTTTGCCGTTTTTTGCGTCTGAATAAAAAGAATAAAATTTCCCACCCTTTTCAATTTCACCAAAACTTTTTAAAAAAAATTCAAGACATGAAAAAAATGTTATTCTTAGCCCTATTTATGGCGGCTTTCAGTTTACAGGCACAAACAGTAGAAGAGTTAAAAACTAAAAAAGCAGACTTAGTCTCACAACAAAAAGCGAAACAAGCAGAGGCAGATGCCTTCAATGCAGAAATTGGTAGTCTGACAAAACAAATCGAAGTCTTGTCGGGCTGGCAAACAGGTTTGAGTGGTTTGGTAGGATTAAATTTTGCAAGTTCTAACAACTGGCAGGCAAATGCCAACCCAAACAGTTCTTCCTCCACATTGAATGTTGGAATCAATGCTTTCGCCAACAATATCAAAGAGAAAACCTATTGGAGAAACACCCTAACCACCAATGTCGGCTGGCAGGGATTGGACAATGACACGAATGACGATGAAGCGGGTTCGGATTTCTTGGAGGATAGAAATGTCGACCTATTGATTTTTTCTTCTTTGTATGGTTTTCGATTAAGTGAAGACATTGCAGTGACTGTCTTAGGAGATTTGAATACTTCTGTTTTCAATTTCCTTGCTCCCGGTACAGCGGATATTGGAGTCGGTGCTACTTGGACTCCAAAGGCTATCCCAAATTTGGTGGTTGTTGCGCACCCTTTGACCTATCACTTTGCTTTTTCTGCTTTTGATGATATCGAAAGTCAATCTGCAGTTGGAGCAAAATTGAAAGCTACGTACTCTCATGAATTCCCAGGCGGCATCGTATGGTCTTCCAACTTTGGTACTTTTCTTCCTTATAGCAATGAGAAATTTCCGATTAGTTTCATTAACGAAGAGGGAGTGGAGCAAACGGGCGAAGAAGGATTGTTTGAATATACGTGGATCAACTCTTTGAATATTGCAAATGTGTGGAAAGGTGTAGGGGTTGGATTGACCTACGGAATCAGAGATGCGAAATTTGAATTCCCAACAGGAACTCAGTCTTATACAGCCATTGGTTTGACGTATGGATTTTGATTTAGGAATGTCTATAAAATAATCCCTGTGCTACACATTTTTTTAAGAAAAATGAAACAAAAAGGCAACAATAATTATTGAGTGGATGTTACAATAACAAAAAGAAATACTCTATTCCTAAAGGAAAGTTTGTTTTCTTTAGATTAAAAAAGTAGTTTTTTCTTTCATAGTGTTTTTTTTGTATAATTCCTTATCGAAGGCAGGCGAGTGAGAAAACCACTCGCCTGTTCTTTTTTGCTAAACTCTCTACCGAACTGATGGTTATTGTTTCAAAAGTTTACTCACCTTCTGTACCCCATCCATTTCCAACACACAAATGTAAACTCCTTCTTTCAAATTGCAGGACTCAAAGCTAACCTTGTAGCTGCCTACTGTCTGGGCCTGTTGGTGAATCAGTTGTTCTACTTTTTTACCTGACAAATCATATACACTCAAACTGACTACCGCTTCCTCATAGAGGTAATAGTTTGCAGTAGTTGCAATAGTGAAAGGATTGGGAGATAGGAGCAATTGGGTTTCATTATTTGAAACGGTTGATTTTTCTATTGCAGTTTTCAGGGTAGCTGTCTGATTGGCAAAAGGACTCGAAGGGGCAGCGCCTGTAATTTCAGTATTAAGAACGCCGCCTTCTTCTACTGTAAATCCTGGATCCAAGTTGATGTAATTGCCTGCCGAAAATTGGACATTTTGAGTATTAGAAATAACCGTATTGCCTGCACCATAATTGCCCGCTTTGATGTAATCATCGGCGGATACGCAAGGAGGCAAATCCGTAGTATTTTCATATTCAATGAAAACAACCGTTTCACAACAGTTTTCACCTGTTCCCACATTAACTGTCACTTGATGAGTATCTTGGCAGCCATTCGCATCGGTTACAACAACAGAATAAACGGTGTTTTCGGTGGGACTTACAGCAATCGAAGAGCTTTCACTGCCTGTGTTCCATAAGTAGGTATTTCCACCTGAAGCGGTTAGAGTCGTACTTTCGTTTTCACAAATATCCAAGTTGCCCTCTATTGAAGCAATTGGGTTGGAGTGAACGACTACGGTGACTTGGTGCGTGTCTGTACAACCATTACCATCTATGGCTGTGACGGTATAAGTGGTGTTTTGACTTGGGGAAACCGTAATTTGATTACCACTTTCGTCTGTATCCCAAGTATATGTGCTTCCTCCGGTAGCGGTTAAGGTCGTACTTTCTCCTTCGCAAATTTCTAAGTCTCCATCAATTGAAGCCGTAGGATTAGAGTGAACCACTACCGTTACTTGGTGCGAATCACTACAGTTTCCACTTATTGCAGTGACTATGTAGTTTGTGTTTTCAACTGGATTAACAGTGATTTGATTGCCAGTTGCGCCTGTATCCCAATTATATGTGTTACCGCCCGAAGCTGTTAAAGTGGTACTTTCTCCATTGCAAATTTCTAAGTCTCCACTGATGTCTGCTACCAATGAAGTGGTGACTACTACGGTGACTTGATGCGTGTCTGTACAACCATTGCCATCTATGGCTGTGACAGTATAAGTGGTGTTTTGACTTGGAGAAACGGTAATTTGATTGCCGCTTTCATCTGTATTCCAAAAATAGGTGTTTCCACCTGAAGCGGTTAAGGTCGTACTTTCTCCTTCGCAAATTTCTAAGTCTCCATCAATTGAAGCAATTGGGTTGGAGTGAACGACTACGGTGACTTGGTGCGAATCGGTACAGCCATTGCCATCTATAGCTGTGACGGTATAAGTGGTGTTTTGACTTGGAGAAACGGTAATTTGATTACCACTTTCGTCTGTATTCCAAAAGTAGGTGTTTCCACCTGAAGCGGTTAAGGTCGTACTTTCTCCTTCGCAAATTTCTAAGTCTCCATCAATTGAAGCCGTAGGCGGGGCAGAAATATGGATATGAGATTGCTTGACGAGGGTATTGCTTCCATTGACATTGCTGGCAGTGAGAGAAGCCGTAAATGTGCCCGCATTGTGATAGGTTACAGTAGGATTTTGAAGGTTAGAAGAAGCGGGTGTTCCGCCTGCAAATGTCCAGCTCCATGCAGTAGGGCTGCCTGTGGAAGTATCTGTATAGTTCACCGTTGTTCCTTCACAACCCTGTGTGGGAGTGGCTGTAAAGCTGGTAATTATATTATTGGTAGGTGTGTTTTGGATGGTGAGATCATCAATGGCTAAATCACTCAACCAATTGTTTCCTGTAATCCCTCGAATTCGGAGCTTGACGATTTGACCTTCGTAACTACTTAGGTCAACAATTTTCTCCAACCAGACATTTCCTTGATTACCACTAATGGCACTGCTAATGTCTTGTGTCCACTCACCATTTTGGAACAAGTCAATGTGTAAAGACCCCATATCCGCTCCATAAGCATGATACCAAAAACGAAATTCGGTTGTGCCTGACGGAATAGATAAGCAAGGGCTAACAAGGTGGGCGGATTGTTGTGTGCACCCATTGGAGGCTTCTAAATATAGGTACATACCTGTACCGTTTCCTGTTGTGTGGTCTGTATTGGGGCCTGTATCGGAACTTGGAGTACCTCCATCGTCCGCTCGCCAATCTATGTTGTCTCCTATTCCATTTGTTTCGTTGTACCAACTATTATTTAGATTCAGATTGCAGTTGGTGTTTCCACAATCGCTACCTGTATTGCAGTTGCTTACGCTTTCAAAATCCAATGACAGAGGTAAGTTAACAGAATTTGTAACACTGATATAATCATTGAGGGTTTTGCTATTGCTTCCAAAGGAGTTGCTAACAGTAAGTGTAATAGAATAAGTGGTAGTGGCGTCAAATTGAACTTCTGGGTTGGGGCTTGTCGAACTGGTGTTGTTGAGATAGGTAACGCTGTTGGGCGAAAAAGTCCACTGATAGTTCTCAGGTGAACAGCTCGATAAGTCTTCCAATACGATGCTTTCTCCCAAACATATCTGTGTAATGGGGACTCTAAAATCTGTAAGAGGTTCGGCACTTGTGGTACTTTCTAATGGAGATTCCCACAAACCCCGGCCGTAAGTAGAAGCTCTGATTCTGCTTTCGCTGGATAAATCATCATCGTAGTAGATTTCCAATTCTGTTATTTCTGCATTTACAGGCAGACCTTCTGCAAAGAGTATCCAATCAATCATACAGTCATTTTTATAATAAATCCCTGCATCTGTACCCACGTAAAGCGCTTCATTCGAGCCTATTTCATAGACCAAGCAATTGGTGTTGATATTGGGGATATTGACTGAAATATCCGTCCAACTCACACCTTTATCGGTAGATTTGTACACATTGTTGGAGAGGGTGATATAGACAATGTTTTCATCTGTTGGATGGGCTTCAATGTCGGTTGGTTCTGCTGTTACTGGCAAATTACTTGTTAGATTAACCACCGTTGGAGAGACTGCCATCACATTGTCAATGCGGTAAAACGTATTATCGTCTCGCACAAAATAGAGTAGATTTGTATTGACTGGAGAGTGTTCTATTACTTTGGTATTGGTATTCGAGGATAAATTGGTGATTTTGGTCCACGTCACACTACCTGAACTGACTGCTTTGACATTGGTGCTTCTCCAAATATTTTTGTAGCCTACAAACATGGTATTGGCATCGGTTTCGTGAAGGGTATAAGGTGTAACCCATGCTCCACCTTCGGTAATACCATTGCTTCCTTCTTCTGCAATGACTGAAAAACTAATGCCGTTGTTGGTCGAGCGTCGAATATTACCATAATACAAAGCGCCGTATTGATAATTGGAGTTTGTATGGTCAATCACACATTCCATTCCGTCTCCTCCAATTTCGGTTCGCCAAGCACCATCGTAAATAGCTGTTCCGTTGTCTTGATAGCCATTGATAACCAAATCTTTGACAGTTGCACTTTGTCCAATTTTATAGACTTGAGCAATTCCTAAACCACTGCTTCGGTCTGTCCACGTATCGCCATCATTGCTTGTGAAGTACAACCCTCCATCATTGGTTAAATATAAATTATCATTGACAGGAGAAAATTCAAGGGCATGTTGGTCAGCATGAACCGAAGGATTGCCTCCTGCTCCATACCAATGCGTATTCACTGTCCAATTCACACCACTATTTGTTGATTTAAAAACATTGATTCCACCTGTATAGACAATGGTTTCGTCATTCGGGTCAACGGCTATGCAGAGATCGTACCAGGCCTGCCCACTAGTGCCACTTCCATTTGTCGACCAGTCCATGATATTAGGCGTAGTGGATTGAGTGGTGAAAGATGCACCTGAATCCATAGATTTGTACAAGGCCTTGAAAGAGCCCGAATTGGATGCCAAAACATACACAACATTAGAATTGTCGGGTGTTACCCCAATCACCATGCGATAAGCAGAGGGGATTCCCTCCGAAGTTCCTAATGAGGTCCAACTGTCTCCACCATCTGTAGAACGGTAAAAATTACCGCTTGCCGAAGCATAAGCAATACTGGCATCGTTGGGTTTGTATTCAATATCCTTGAAATTGCCACTTTGTTCCAAAGTCCAGTTTGCCGCACCATCTATGGTTTTGTAAATTCCACTGCTGGTAGCGGCCAAAATGATGTCCGAATCAGTAGGGTGCATGACCATCATGCCTACTGTTCTATTGCCCATCCCTGTATTGGAGCTATTCCAAGTAGCTCCTCCATCGGTTGATTTCATCACTCCTAAACCGGGTGCATCTCCTGCATCTCGGTCGCCTGTTCCAATATAAATGGTATTTGGAGTATCATAATCCACCAGTATAGAAGATACTCCCAAAGTTGGTAAATCATCCGTAGTACTGCTCCAAGTCAGTCCAGCATCAGTTGTTTTCCAAACACCTCCTTGTGGAGCGCCCACATAAAAAATATTCGCATTGGTAGGATGAAACCCAATACCATTCACACGCCCCATGCCATTGGGTTGTCCAGTGCCATTGGTCGGGAGTTGGATGGGACCCATTTCTGTCCAATTAGCACTGGAAGCAGAACTGGATTTTTGCTTATTTTTTTGGTTTTGCGTTTTCCAATATTCATTCCAGACTTCATCAGGAGCTGGTTTGCTCCCATCTTCTTTGATTCTGGATTGCATGAAACTCTCCCATCGCTTAAAAGGCTTCCAGCCACTTCCTTTAGTCACTTTTCTGTCCTCCCAATATTGATTGAAGGCACGAACCGTAGTATGAAAATTGGCATTTGGGTCTTGCATCATTTCTATCCAGTAGGGAAAATTACTGGTATCTCTGGCTGCTTCGGCGGGTTTTTGTGCTTGTAGGCTAAGAGGTAGGATTAAAACTAGTAGGTTGATGAATACAAAAGCTACTCGTTTACTCATGTTTGGGTGTTTTAATTTTACTTTAATAAAAGCAATCTTTCTTATTTATTCAAAATTCTAGGATGCAAAATAAAGCATTATAATATGATATGAAAAATGATTTTGGTAAACCTGTCTTCAACATAGCATTTTTGTCAGAAGAATAATAGGGGTTTGATTTATTAAAGACAAATATTTTGTTTATTATTTTTTGAACTTTATTAAACAATATTTTTTTTCCTCACCAACATTTAAAATTAATCGAATTTTCACTTAAGCGTACAAAACCCTAAAAACAAACAAATTAACGCTGAATTTTTAATAATCAGTGATTGTTTTTTCAAAATAATCCAAAAGGGAATTTTATTTTGTTCATTTATTAGCAAATAATTTTAAACAAAAATTTGCATTTCTCTTTTGGAATTCGTATATTTGTATCCTAATCATTAAATAACAAAATTATGGCTTCTAATAAATCATTTAATCAGCATGTACTGAGCTTGGCCTCCAACTTGAAACCCTATGCAATTAACCTTACCAAAAACTCAGATGAAGCAAATGACTTGTTACAAGAAACAATGTTTCGTGCTTTTGCAAATAGAGATAAATTTAAGCAAGGAACAAACCTAAAAGCATGGTTATTTACTATTATGCGTAACATATTCATTAATAAATATAGAAAAAAATCTAAGCGCAAGACGATTGTGGATACGACAGAAAATCTTTATTACATCAATTCTGCTCAATCCACAATTCGCAATCGTGCAGAGTCTAATTTTGTGATGAAAGATGTGCTCTATGCCATCCAAAACCTGAATGATGATTATAGAGTTCCGTTTATGATGTATTACAAGGGATTTAAGTACCAAGAAATTGCCACAGATTTGGGTTTGCCATTGGGTACTGTGAAGAGTCGTATTTTCTTCGCTCGCAAGGTACTGAAGAAGGAGTTAATAGTTTATAAGGATTTAAAATAAGCGGGTGCATCCCAAACTGTCGCATTATGCTTGTTTTTTATCTCAGTACAGGACAAAACCTTATTTGAAGCAGAAGACCTTATAGGTTTAACCTCTAAAAGTATGTACAGGTTTGATAGTCTGCTTAAATTACATAAGCAAAAACCTATAAGGTTTGAGAGTCATGCTCAATAAAACGTTTTGTCCTTTACAAAGGTTTTTTATACAATTCAAGTTCCTTTGCTTTTATCAATTTTATAAGTTCACCCCATTGTTGGTTCATATTCTTATAGGGAATCACTTAGTTGTGTTTAAAATGTACTTGTCATTTTTCAGTCAAACACATAATCCATTATTAATGCATTGTGGTCAGAAATATAATGTTTTTTTGAATTGATGATTATTGAAGGAGTCTTGGTCTTCACCTTTTTATAAGGAGCTAAGGTTTCAATGACCGAGTTTGGATAAGGATAAGAAGTCATGATATAGTCCGAGACAGTTCCATTTTCTGCACTACTCCATGAAGGAAAGGTATAAGGCACTCCATCCATAATCTGACTTTTGAAGAAACCATTATTTTCCAGTTTACCCATTGTTTGGTGATACAATGAATGTTTTTTGCTTCTATCTCCATGTGTATAATCCAAGTCTGCCACATTCAAACCTCCACAAATCATGACAGGAACATTCACTTCAAATGTATAAACCCTATTCAGTATCCTATCAATTTGAGAGGCTGGATTGATAAACCCCAAGTGTGTATTGACAATCCAAATCGGATTTTCTTCAAACTCTAATTTTACTGCAATTGCTCCTCGGTCTTCGCCGGAAGCAGAATCAAAAATCTTCCACTTTTGCTCTTTGGGTTTACCTCCTTTTTCAGTTCCCTTCAAATTGGTGATGATTCCTATTCCATGATTCGGTTTTTTTTCATTGGAAGGGTCGTAGTAATAATAGTTCCATTCTTCTCCAAGACGGACTTGCAGCGCCTTCAAAAAATTCTTGTTTCCCGAACGGTTTTTATTGAAGTCCACCTCTTGCAGGCAAATCACCATTTTTTTATTTTCAATTTCAGATTCTACAATCTCCTTTTTTATGAAAGAAGTGAGGTGATGAATTGATTGCTGTACTTCTAAAAAATAGGGTTTGTTTGAGTCCTTTCTTTTTGCGTCCATACCAAGATTGAAGGACACTATTCGTATGGATTCTTTATTGACTTTAGAAGAAGCTACTTTACCATAGTTTGTGTTGTTTTGGGTAGTATCATTTACTGTAAAGCCAAAAAAACTCGCAAATAAAATAAGAATAGGGGTAAGGGTTTTGATGTTCATTTTATTTCAAAATTCATTAATTCCCATTAAAGCTAATAACAATCCTAAGTTAAATATCATGTACAGCATATAAGTCATTATTGAGCGCAATATATTTATCATTCGATTTCCTTCTGAAAAGAATTGCCAAAACACCCAACATGTATATGAAATAGCTACTAATAACGACAGCATCTCCATTACATCACTTTCAATAACAGTCCCTACAATTGCAAACAGAGAATAAAGAATAGCTTGTTGCCCTGTTATATATGAATTGATTACAAAGTGTTCAAGGTAATTTGTATCGAATTTTAAAAATGACAAGTAGGAAGCCAATGAAAAAATTGGCAATAAAAGTAAAGAAGAATAAGCATAATTCTTCGAAAACCAAATAAAAATTGTTGGCACTTGAATCTCTTTAGTTTTTCCAGTTGCCCCTTCCATCCATCCCGAAAGTAAGTCATCCATCCATGTGTTTTGATGAGTGATTTGAGTAATCAGAAAATACAATGTCGACATGGTGAGTACATAAGCGATTGGTTTAAAGTGTTTTTTCCTTTTTCCATTTAAAAATTCCTTTAGACTCTTCCCCGGTCTCACGGATAATTCTCTTAGGGTATAAAAAAATCCTTTGTTGATTTGAAAAACACTCTCTGTCACTTCATTTAGAAAATTGGCAAGGTTTATTCTTCCAACTTTTGAATTTTGACCACAATTACTGCAAAACTTACCGCCAATACTATGTCCACAATTTTTACAGTTCATTCTTTTTTTGATTTATGGATTTTCGTTCACTTCGATTTTTTTCTTTTTAGTTGACTGTAACGGTATTGTATATGTGGTGTTGTGAGCTTTTACACACAACGAACACATAATACATTGTGTGTACCTCGAATGGTAAATATAACGAAAAATTGGATTTTTACCTAAACAACCGCTTCATTTTGTGAAGTGAAAGCAAAATGTCCCGAGAGTGAAAGTCTTTTACAGGCGGTTGTGACGACTTGAACTATTATCCTAAAGTTCGATTCTTGGAATGACTAGTACCACGTTAGGCAGCAATAGTGAACTGCTGAGTACTAAACCTGAATGCTCGGTGGGGTGATAGGCGCACTTTCCTCAATTATAGGGAGAGCCGTTTACTCGATTCGCTGCTGGCTTCTTTTTCTATTTTAAATTTTCCACGAGATACACAATTCCAAAAATCCACCCTGTGAATAAAATCGTGTATCCGAGGGAGTAAACTATTGATTTTCCAAAGGCTCCTTTTGTTTCATTCGATTTGCTAAAAACCATTTTTAAAGCTCTAAAAAATATCCAATACAACATCGCTAAAATCACAAAGAACGAAAACCAGAAAATTGCTTCAAGCATGATAAGAAGAAATACAAAAAGAATAGTCATTGCTATCCATAAAAGTATTGATACTATTATCCCACCAATTCCTTCACCAATATCTACACTCGGCATATCTGGTAATTCTCCCGATGAAGAAAACAAATCTCCTGATTTGAAATCCTTGTATTTCGGAAAATTATCAATTAGCCCTATTCCTTTGTACAATCCGTAAGTCATAAAAATAAATAGGCACATTCCGATTATTCCAAGAGACAAATACAGATTTGAGGTTATCGTCCGATTATAATTTATTCCCGATAGGTAAACCGTCAATATTGTTACTCCAATTACTATCAACGAAATTGTGAAAACAGATTTCCCTTTTAAGTAAGTTTCTTTTGCCTTCATTTCTTAGTATTCGTTTTTCGCAATTTCATTTGATATTTTCTTCAAGGTTTGATTTTTACTTTTTTGCTTGCAGCGAACATCTTCAATAACACAACTAATTACCTATATTACCATTTAAACTAAATATTTAATATTATCAAAATAAGATTGATAACAGGTTCACTAAGAAGCATTTTTTTCTTCGTATAAAAATCACCTTTTTATTTTTCCTGAAGTATCTCCTTCCATCAAACTAATAACGTTTTCCAGAGAAACCATATTTACATCTCCAGGAACAGTATGTTTTAGCGCACAAGCAGCGGAAGCAAAACTCAAGGCTTGTATATCTTCCTCATAATGCATCAACCCATAGATTAGACCAGCGGCAAAAGCATCTCCTGTACCGACACGGTCTATGACATGGGTAATGTTCAGCATTTCGGTTTTAATATACTCCTCTCCATTCCACATTTTACCCTGTATTTGCTGATGAGAAGCACTTAGAGATTTTCTGGTCTTTCCCACCACTTTCCTGATTCTTGGAAAAGTCTTCATGAGTGCTTCGGCTGAATCCCGAAAATTACACTCCAAATCTCCAAGACCGAACATTTCACGGATACCACGACGGCTAGAAATTACAATATCACACTTTTGTACCAACTCAGGCATGACCTCTTGCATGGTTTTGCCATAGTTCCACATGTTCTTACGTGAGTTAATATCCCCCGAAACCATTACTCCCATTCTGTTCGCTGTTTTGATAGCCTCCAAACAACACATAGCAGTCCCTTCCGAAACAGCAGGGGTAATTCCTGTCCAGTGAAACCAATCTGCGTCTTTGAGTACATATTCCCAGTCAATCATTGAAGGCTCAATCAAGGAAAAAGCCGACCCTTCCCTTTCATAAATCACCTCACTAGGTCTGTGAACAGCCCCTTTTTCGAGAAAATACTTACCCAACATCTTACCGCCATACAAAACATGTTTGGTACTCAACCAGTGTTGCCGCAAAAACTGAGTAGCCGCTTTTCCAAGAGCATTATCTGGAAAACGAGTTACGTGGGCGGCTTTCATACCGAGATAGGAGCATGAAATGGAGACATTCGCCGACCCTCCTCCATACACAATGTCGAAAGAGGTTGCTTGTGAAAACTTTGAATACCCAGGTGGTGACAAACGCATCATTACCTCACCAAATGTTATTAACTTTTTAGCCATCCTATATATAATTGAAGTATAATTAATACATCTATTTCTATCCCAACGGACAATGACTTTTAGAATCTTACGAAAACCGAATCGCCTTTATCGGGTCAATTCTCGTCACCAAATAAGAAGGCAAAATCAAGGCAAAAATACAAATCACAATCGTTCCCAAGTTCAATCCCGCAATCACAAAAAAGTCGAGCGAAACAGGTGCAGTTTGGATATAATAAGATTCTTCGGGCAGACTGATGAAGCCAAATTGCAGTTGAAGCAGACACAAGCCGATGCCAATGATATTGCCGATAATCAAGCCCAAGCCGATGGTAAAAGCTGAATTGTACAAGAATATTTTGCGGATACGCCAATTAGGTGCGCCCAAAGCCTTCAATATGCCAATCATATTCGTGCGCTCCAAAATGATGATTAACAAAACCGTAATCATATTAATCACTGCCACCAAAGCCATCAAAACCAAAATCACCAAGCGGTTCACATTTTGCAGGGTGAGCCACTCAAAAATATTGGTTTGTTTCTCCTTAATGGTTCTGGCGGTGAGGGCATTCGGCAACACATTGTAGTGAATGTGTTCCGCCACGCTGTCAATTGCATCCATCTTTTCGGTATCTGCCCACTCCCAACCAAAGTTTTCATAAAAAAAGTAAAAAATCACCGATTTGAAATAGTCATACACATAAAAGGTAAAACCCGACAAAAAGGAGTCAATCGGCGTATTTTGTTGTGTGTCCTCCAAAAACACTTCAAAACCGCCCACTTCATCATCTTCCCATCCATTGAGGCGCTGAACGTGTTTGATGTCCGTTAACGCAAATTTTTCGTCGTATTCCGACAAACCTGTACTGAAAATCCCCTTGATTTTGAGTTTGCGAATTTTGATGGGTTTTTCTGCAAAATAAATATAGAGGTCGTCCCCAACCTTCAATTGCAGCCGCTTTGAAGTAATCTTAGAAATAATCACCTCATCCACCCTTGCCGTATCGTTTAAAGCAAGCGGCTCGCTTCCTTTTTCCATGTATTGATTGAAAAAATCCCAATCAAAATCCGTATCTAAGCCCTTCAATATCACCCCTTCAATGTCGGTGTCCGTCTTGATAATTCCAGGCTTATGGGCATAGACTTGTATGTGGTGAATGTTGGGAAAAGTATCCAAACCTGAAATAAAAGACTGGTCTTTACTAATTGGATTCGTGTCTTCAAATGAACGGCTGCTATCAAAACTGGCAATGTGAATGTGTCCCCAAAAACCAAAAATTTTGCGGCTGATTTCGTCCTGAAAACCATTGACCAATGCCGTAGTGATAATCATCACCGCCACGGACAAGGCAACAGCCGTCACTGCAATTTTGGCTATAAAATTGGAGAAGGATTTACTGCCACTAAAAGCGATTCTTTTGGTAATAAAAAACTCTAAATTCACTTCAACGTTTTAATTTAA
This sequence comes from Bacteroidia bacterium, assembly GCA_030427245.1. GTDB lineage: Bacteria > Bacteroidota > Bacteroidia > Chitinophagales > UBA2359 > JAUHXA01. The sequence goes on from JAUHXA010000009.1 coordinate 16,340, forward strand.
AAATGAAGATGTTACTTTTGTTCGTCAATAACATCTAAATAATTGTATTGCTGTACTGTTATATTGCTAAATTGTCGTATTGTTTTATGGTTGTATGGCTAAATTGTTAGATTGTACTATTCAATTGTCGAATGATTAAGGTTTCGGCAGGCTCTAACAGAGTTGGTGATTAGTTATTTATACGTTTTCTACAAATATTTTACTCCTACGGAGTGAGTTCAACGATACAGACATTTGCTTTTTGCAGTACCAACAATACAATCATACAACAATTCGGCAATGAAACAATTCAACCGTATAACTATACAGCAATTCAACAATGAAACAATTGAACCATAAAACAATCCAACCATTTAATTCATCAAAAGTATGAAAAAACTTGCTGTAATAGGCTTTATTATGATTATGGTTTTTGCATGTACCCCAAGAAATAGGGTGCAGAAATCACCTATTGAAACGCCAACAACGGTTCGTACCGATATACCTATGGGTGAAAAACCCAAAAAATTTATCCCCAAACCTCCTTCCGAAACGGTGGAAACGCCTACTTCAAAGCCTGAAAAAACCGAAATTCCCGAAATGGTGTCGCCTCCAGAACGTCCTACACCTCCCATCATCACTTCTCCAACTGCCCCTCCCAAAGCTGCAAGACTGCAAATGGGGGCAGAAAAGATGAATCAATACCTTCCGATTTTGAGCGGTGCAAGGGTGGCATTGGTGGTCAACCAAACTTCCATGATTGGCAGTCGACATTTGGTAGATGCACTGTTGGCGCAAGGGGTTTCGGTCAAAAAAGTGTTTGCGCCCGAACATGGATTTAGAGGAACGGCAGATGCGGGGGAACAAATCAGCAATTCGAGAGATGTTCGGACAGGATTGCCCGTGATTTCACTCTACGGCAATTCCAAAAAACCTTCTCCTGAACATTTGGCGGGCATTGACTTGGTGATTTTTGATATTCAAGACGTTGGAGCAAGGTTTTATACTTACATTTCGACGATGCACTATGTAATGGAAGCATGTGCTGAAAATGGCAAAAAAATGGTGGTCTTAGACCGTCCAAATCCGAATGGTCATTATGTGGATGGGCCTGTTTTGGAGTCTTCCCAACAGTCTTTTGTGGGAATGCACCCGATTCCCGTAGTGCATGGCATGACCGTTGGCGAATTGGCGAGAATGATAAACAGTGAAGGGTGGTTGAAAAATGGAGTGCGCTGCGATTTGACGGTGATTCCCTGCGATGCCTATTCACACCGAACGATTTACAATCTACCCATCAAACCTTCTCCAAATTTGCCGAACAGCCGCTCGATTTACCTCTACCCTTCCTTGTGCTTTTTTGAAGGCACGGCTATCAGCGTAGGGCGTGGGACAGACAAGCAGTTTCAGGTGATTGGCGCACCTCAATTGCCTCGTCAAAAAATGCCTTTTCAATTTACTCCTGTCAGCAAAGAGGGGGCAAAATATCCAAAACACGAAAACAAAACTTGCTATGGTTTTGACCTTTCCTTGATGCGCTTGGAGGCGTTTTATGGTCAGCAGCAAATCGAATTGAAGTGGTTGATTCAAGCCTATCAAGACTTTCCCAACAAATCCGAGTTTTTCAACAAAAACAACTTTTTCGACAAATTAGCGGGTACTTCTCGCCTTCGCCAACAAATCATTGCTGGTACACCTGAATACAAAATTCGTGAAAGTTGGGAACCTGCTTTGAGTCAGTTTAAGGAAAAGCGTAAGCGGTATTTGTTGTATGCGGACTTTTAAATCACTGATTTTCGCTGATATTTGGATGAACGCTGATTATTGGTTTGAAATTTTCCTGTTGATTATTGACCTGAACTTTAAGTTTTTGAAATATGAAAATAACCCTTATCTCCGATACACATGGCAAACACCATAGCCCCAAACTACAAGTACCAGATAGCGAAATAATTGTCCATGCAGGTGATTTTACTTCAATGGGAACATTGGAGCAGGTCATTGATTTTTTGAAATGGTACAGCGAATTGCCGCATCCCTACAAAGTTTTGATTGGCGGCAATCACGACTTTCTATTGGAAAAAAATGCTCTTCTTTTCAAGTCCCTCTTGCCCGACAACATCATTTACCTCGAAAACGAATCCGTTGAGATTGAAGGCATCAAAATTTGGGGTTCACCCATCACACCGTGGTTTTACGATTGGGCCTTCAACCGAGAACGTGGTGAAGATATTCGACGCTACTGGGAACAGATTCCCGATGATGTGGATATTTTGGTAACACATGGACCACCTTATGGACATGGGGACAAAACACTGAGGGGTGAATTGGTGGGTTGTGAAGATTTGTTGGAGTTTGTATTGAAAATCAAACCCAAATACCACGTTTTTGGACACATTCACGAAGCCTATGGCATCACCCAAAACGAATCCACAACTTTTATCAATGCGAGTTGTTTGAACCTGAACTATCAAATGGTCAATGACCCTGTTTGTATTGAATTTTAGGCTTAACTTTGTATTACAAAAGAAAATCAAGGGGCTTTTCAAATGGAATTTTAAGTTTGACCAATTTTTATCATCTGGTTTTCGTTTTTGTAAATCATTTGAGCAGGAAAACGTTTAGTACACTGTAATGGAAATTTCGTAATATTATTCTATGACAAAATTCGTGCATTTACATCTCCCTAAGTCCCCCTTCAAAGGGGGAGTTTCCTCACTATCAGTGTATTCCCCCTTTGAAGGGGGGCAGGGGGATGTTGCGCCAGTTTTGTCACATTGTCAAAAAACTTCCGTTACACTGTATTTAATATCCTAAGCTGGCAAAGCCAGTTCCATAAAATTCAAACTCAAGTATCAAATTCAAAACTGCACTTGATGTTGGGTAAGAAAATTTAAAGTCTTGCCAAAAAAGCGCAAGACTTCAGTGCTGAATAACTAAGCCACAAGATTTTTTCAAAATGACAAAAAGAGTGTTTCCATGAACGAAAAAACCGATTCACAAAAAGTTGTTCCCTATAAAGATTCCGAATTGAGTAAGAAAAAGCAGGTTGCCAAGATGTTTGACAACATTGCGCCTCGCTACGATTTTCTGAATCATCTACTTTCTCTCAACGTTGACCACTATTGGCGTTGGAGAATGATTAATCGATTGAAAGGTATTCAGCCCAAAAAGATATTGGATGTCGCTACGGGTACGGGTGATGTAGCGATTGCAGCCATGCGATTGAAGCCCACAGAGGTTGTCGGTGTGGACATTTCGGCGGAAATGTTGGAGGTCGGAAAGGGTAAAATGAAGAAGAAGAAATTGGATAAAATCGTCACGATGCAGTTGGGGGATGCAGAAAATTTGGAGTTCGCAGACAATAGCTTTGACGCAATAACCGTTGCTTTTGGTGTAAGAAATTTCGAACACCTCCAAAAAGGCATCAAGGAACTCAACAGAGTATTGAAGCCCAACGGCAAATTGGTCGTATTGGAGTTTTCCAAACCTAAAGCATTTCCTATCAAGCAGTTTTACAATTTTTATTTCAAGTACATTTTACCATTGGTCGGACGCTTTTTTTCGAGTGATGCAAGTGCCTATACTTACTTGCCCGCATCGGTTCAAGCGTTTCCCGAAGGTGGTGAATTCATCAACATTTTATCACAATCAGGTTTTAAATCAACAAAATGGATACCCCTAACTTTTGGAATATCCTCGATTTACGAAGGAACAAAATAAATAATTCAATGCTGCTTACAAATTCAAGAGAAAACTCCAGTTCAAGTTCAATCTCAAAGTTCAAAACGCATGTAGGTTATTGCTTTGCGTTTGTATCGCTTATACTCTTTACTTCAAATTTTGCTCAGGCTCAACTAAATATGCCCGACCACGAAAACAAACAAGTGCATTTTGGAATTGCAGTGGGCTTAAATTGGAGTAACTTCAAAATCACGCATTCCGAAGATTTTATTAATCACGATACGATTCGAGTCGTAGAATCTCCTCGTTCTCCAGGCTTCAATGTGGGCATTATTTCGGACTTGCATTTGGGCAAACGTGCCGACTTGAGGTTCATTCCTACTTTGATTTTCATGGAAAAAGATTTGATTTACGATGAGCAGTTTACCAATGAAATACGGGAAACTCCTCAAACTATTGAGTCCATTACTCTGAGCTTTCCGCTTTATTTCAAATACAAATCTGACCGTTTCTTCAATAATTTCCGCTTCTATGTTTTGGGTGGAGTACGATTTGATTGGGATTTGGGTTCCAACTCCAAAGCTCGTAAAGCTTTTGACATCATCAAGTTGGATAGATATGATGCGGCGGTGGAGTATGGTTTCGGTTTGGAATTTTATTTCCCCTTGTTCATCTTTTCGCCCGAAATCAAATTCAATCACGGATTTCCGAACATTCACGTACCAACGGACGGACTTCGCTACTCCAATGTATTGCAGAAATTGCAGTCTAAAGGAGTGACCTTGACATTGCAGTTTGAGGGCTAAGAATAATGTGAATTTAAGTTACAAATTCAAAAACCAAATGGAAAGAAAAACATATCGACTTTGGCAGCCTGTCATTTTTCATGACTACTGGCAAAATTGTGATACTTCCATTTTGGATGATATTTCAGCAGCTTGGTTTGCCAGGAGGGCGAGTCTTCAATCCAACTCACAAGAATACAGCGATTTTTTGAATCAACTCAAAAGAGAACATGCCATCGAAACGGGTGTAATAGAACGACTGTATGATTTGAAGAAAGGCATCACCGAAACGTTTATCAAAGAAGGTTTTGTTCAATCTTATCTGAGTCACGGTGATACGGATATTTCCAAAGAGCAATTGATGAAACATCTGCAAGACCATCTGGATGCAGTGAATTTCATTTTTGATATTGTCAAAGAAAATCGTCCTCTCAGCACAAGTTTTATCAAGGAACTTCATCACCTCACAACTCAACACCAAGATTTTGCTACAGGTCGCAATCAATTTGGCGAAAAGATAGACATTCCACTATTAAAGGGTACTTACAAGCTTCGGGAAAACAATCCAACGGGTAAAGACGGTGCGGTTATTCGTTATTGTCCTCCTGAGCAAGTTGCTTCTGAAATGGACAACTTGGTGAGTATTTACAATGCATTGGTAGAAAGAGGCGCATCGCCACTTATTATTGCAACTTGGTTTCACCATGCGTTTACCACTATTCACCCTTTTCAAGACGGCAATGGAAGAGTCGCACGATTACTTACCAGCTTGATTTTCATAAAGTTTGGTTATTTCCCATTTACGGTCTTGCGAGAAGAAGCCAAAGTGAAGTACATTGAAGCATTGGAGGAAGCGGACAAAGGAAAACCTCAACGACTGGTGAATTATTTTGCAGAAGTTCAGAAACGCAATATTCAGAAAGCGTTGAATTTGAAGGAAGTTTCAAGTACTTCTTTAGCCGAAATGCAAAAACTTTTTGCAGAAAGAATTGACCATTTGAAGCAAGAAAAAGAAGAGCAGAAACTAAAATTAGAAACGTACCGACAAGCTACGTTTGATTTCTGTTTTGAAGTGTTGGGTCGCCTAAAGCAGAATTTAGAGGCACAAATCAATGGCAATGCTCAAATTTCCATTTATTCCTCATCCTTCAATGAACCAACTACACCTTCTTACTTTCACCAAGAAATCAGTGCCTACGCCCAAAAATATAGCTATTACTTCAATGGCACACTCCCTCAAGCATGGCTTGCTTACAAAATAAAACTATCACAAAGTAAAGAATATCAACTTGCTATTCATATTCACCACTATGGTTATGGAACAAGCACATTGGCTATTGGAGCTTTGTTAGAATTTGAAGGAAAAGACATCAGCGGCTTAGATTTCAAGACTGTTCCTTTGACCATTCCTCCTCATGTTATAGCTATTGACGATAATCTAATAAACAAACAGAAAAACATTGAAGTATTTCTCGAAAATGCTCTTGCAACTGCTTTGGCACAGATTATCAGCGAGATTTAAGAAGAATTTTTAGGCGTATAATGCCTTCTCAACCAAACACTTAATCCGTCCAAACCAGGAAACAAAACCCTTTCGGTGATATTGGCTTGGTCCAGCTTGTCTCTGATTTCCCATTTCAGTCTGGCAGGAATGATGATTTTGAAGTAGAGTTCGGGATACAAATCCAGCCAAGTATTGAGCAAATAGGTTGAATCGGATAAGAGCGAAAACAGTGCGTATTGATTGACAATGCGTTCGTCCAAAGAAGGAGGTTCTAAGAATGCCAAAAAAGGTGTTTTTTGGAGGCTGTCAAATTCGTGTAAGGTATGACAGGCATCTTCAAGGATTTCGGCGGTAAAGATATTGGAGCCTTCTTCAATGAGTGCATACTTCAATTTGTTGGGCAAATAATCCTTGACTTTCACATAGTTAACTGCCCAAATCACCCCATCCCTATCGTATTCGTCAATATTGGCAGTCATAAAATGCAGCGCTACATAAGGCGAATAGGTCCAATCCAATAAGCGGGTCGGCAATCCATAATGCTGTGCAACTGCCAGCCAATTCCATATCGAACCGCTTGCCGAAATTTTGTCTCTTCTTGCATATTTGCGGAAGTTTCGGAGTAAATGACGCTCCAATGCATCATAACTTCCTCCCAATCGCATCAAACTTGTTTTGAGGCTATAAGTCGCATCGGGCAACCCACGATACACATAGGGCGAGCGAAAACGCCCCAACCTTTCGTCCCAAGAGTTGTGAAATAGTTTTTCTTGAAGTACGACCCAACTATCCACCTCTATTGCATTGTCCATAGATTCATTATTGTAGTTTTCTCAATACAAAATTTTCAGTATCAATTGTTTTAAAAATACATTTTTTACCCTAACTTAGCTAACACAATTTTATAATCACCAAAATTTCACCAAAAACCATGCTACGAAATTTACTTTATTTAAGCATTTGTGTGTTATTCATTTGCAGTTGTTTCCCTGCAATGGCACAATCGGAGTCTGATATTGTCATCACCGAAATCATGTACAACCCGCCCGAAAGCGGTACAGATTCCTTAGAATTCATTGAAATATACAACAAAAGTACCGCTTCTATTGATATATCGGGTTATTCTTTTTCGGAAGGTGTAACTTTTACTTTTCCAGCCAATACAGTTATTGAAGGAGAAAGCTATGTATTGTCAGCCGTTAATTCATCTGCTTTTGAAGCCTTTTTTGGAGTAGCGGCTTTTCAGTGGGAAAGTGGTGCATTGAGCAATAGTGGCGAAGATATTGTATTGATTGACACCAATGGTGCGGTTGTAGATTCGGTCAATTACGATGATGAAGGTGAATGGCCACTTGAACCTGACGGAAGTGGACCTTCTTTGGTCTTTTGCAATCCAGAAGAAGACAATGTGCTTGCATCGAACTGGAGTTTTGCGACCATTGAAGCAGGAGTAAATAGTGATGGACAAACCGTTTTTGCTCACCCAAATGGAGCTTGTTCCGAAATAGATGCCATTCCGCCAGCACCTACTTCTGTGAGTACGACAAGTGCTACAACCCTTGAAGTGCGGTTCAGTGAGGAGGTCGACATGGCGGCGGCTACCAACATGGCCAATTATACAGGCTTAGACATTGCAGCCATTGAAATAAATGCAACTCAGGTTCAAGTAAATATACAACTGACCAACCCTTTGACCTTAGGCGTTTTTGAGACTTTGACCATCGCCAATATCAGCGATTTGGCGGGCAATGTGATGCCTACGCCTGAAAATTTTGCGGTTGTGTTCAACAACACATTGGCAGAATTGGTGATTACCGAAATCATGTACAATGATCCAGGCGGAGAGGACAGTTTGGAGTTTGTGGAGCTGCAATATTTAGGCACAACGACTGCACAATTAGGTGGTTATCATTTTGCGGATGGCGTGGCATTTACTTTTCCAACGATGACCATTGAGCCAAATGAATACATTGTGATTTCAAAACTTCCCAACTTTATGGAGGAGTTTTTTGGGGTTTCGTCTATGCAGTTTTTGGGAGGATTGCGAAACAGTGGTGAGCCACTTGAGATTCAAAATACTTCTGGTGATGTGATTGATTTTGTAGAGTTTTTGGATACCGACCCTTGGCCAACCGAAGCCGATGGAGATGGTTATTCTCTCAATTTGTGTGACGTGACGATGGACAACAGTGATGCCCTCAATTGGTCTCTTGCCACAGAATTGGACTCAGCAGGAGTCTATCAAGGCGAAGTTATCTATGCTACTCCCGGTGCTGCAGGCTGTAAAACGGATGTGGGTATCGAAACTTTGGATGGGACAAAAATTGACCTTTTCCCAAATCCTGCGACTACACAATTGTTTGTTCAAATCGAAGGCTCAAACGATTGGGAATTGAGTATTTTCAATATTTTGGGTCAAGAAATGCTTCAATTGGAGAGCTTCAACAATCGCTATCAATTAGATGTTTCCGACTTTGAAGTAGGTGTTTATTTCGTTCATTTTCAGAGCAAAACAACGAATGAATATTATGTGGAGAGAGTCGTTATAAAATAAATCGAAAAGGGAATAGAGAGGTGAGATGCGAGAGGTGAAATACTGATAATCAATCATTTATCCGTTTTAACTATACGACCGTAAATTATTCATTATCAATTAATTAATATCCCACTTCCCGCATCTCTGCTCCCTCCTCCAAAGTCTAAATCAATTCCCTCTTTGCTGTTGCTGCATTTTCTCGACAATTTCACGCATTTTGGCGGGGTCATCTTTGGCATCCATCAATTGTTGGCGCAAATTTCCCATATCGGTTAATTCGTACTCAGAAGGCACTTCAAAAACGCTTGATGCAACATTGTACTCATTGACCTCCAAATGAATACGCTGACTTTCGCCTGTTTGAGTATTTCGATAGTTCATGCGTATCACCAAACCATCTAAGCCAGGAATCTTCATAAAAGCAGACAAACTTTGATTTCTCCTAAGCATTGGTGCTAAGTCTTGCATCGTTATATTTAAAGTCGTAGCTACCCATGCTTCTCCTTCAATATTGGGCGTATTACTCACCACTTTTGTACATTTGTGTCCATCAATGTCCCTTTTTTCGTTGGTTATGCGAATCGCATCTGCATCGAAACGATGACGAGATTGTATGCGTCCACTTGTAAAAACGTTGTCGTATTCACTCAACTGATTGCGAATAGCCATTTTTCTGCCATCTTCGGTCGTTGTCATGGTTGTTACCGTTTCAGCATTGAGGTCGGTCACAATGCGAACCACATTGCCTATTTGGTCGCCTACACCATGTACTTCCATTAAAGACATCGCTCCTTTGAGCGTATAAACGATTTTGCTTTGGTCGGGTGATTGGGGAACAACAGTTATCGTACCTTCAAAATCAGTTTGTTGGGCTGCGAGGTTTGTTGTAAAAATGAGGGTTAAAAAACAAATCACAAAATGGGAAATTTTCATTCTTTTGGTATTTTGATTAAAAATAATAGGAAGATTTTGAAAACTTGCGGCAAAAATCTCTATCCAAAAATAAGCTCTCTCCTACCCGATTGCAAACAAAAAAATAACGGTTTGTAGGTTTCCAATTTCAAGACTATCACACTTCAATACATTGTACTTCAAAAACTTATCATGCTTAAAAAGTAGTTTTCCATGGCAGTTTCCAACCATCTTTTTGATTTGATAAAAGTGCTTACCAAGCAAGAAAAACGCTACTTCAAGCTGTATTCTTCTAAATACAACAAATCGAAGGACAACAATTATATGCGCTTATTTGAAGTCATTGATAAGCAAAGTGTCTACGATGAAAAGGCAATCAAACGGGCTTTTGCAGGGGAAAAATTTGTGAAACAATTTCATGTGGTAAAGAACTATTTGTATCACCTTATTTTGGAGGCATTGCAGGCTTATGGAGGTGGTCAAACGGTGAATCAACAGATACAAGAGGCATTGAGCAAAAGCCAAATTTTGTATGAAAAAGGCTTGTATGAGCAGGCTTTGCGCTTGTTGAAGAAGGCTGAAAAACTGGCGGTGATTTATGAAAAATTTGATTCGCTATTGAAGGTTTACAAAAAACTAAAGCTACTCTATACTCGAAAATTGGCGGTGAGTGAGCATGAATATTACACCAACTTGTACCTTCAATTGGAACAAAAAACCATGCAGCAATTTCAGAATTTATGGGAATATGAATGGATTTCGAATGAGGTTTTCAATCTTTACTTCAAGGTAAATGCAGCAAGGCAACTGAAGGAAAAGAAGGCTTACCAAACCTTGATGCAGCATCCTTTATTGAAGGAAGAATCTAAGGCATTGTCTTTCAGAGCAAAGGTTTTTTACTTCAATATTCAAGCAGTTTGCTTTGAAGCCATTGGAGAAAAAAGACATTGCTGCAAATTTAGGGCGGAGACGGTCGCACTTTTTGAAGCGCATCCACATTTTATCGAAGAATCACTGTTGAATTATATTGTGGTCTTGAACAATTTGGTGGTGATGTTGGCGACATTGAAGGAATATGAAGCATTTGACCAACATTTTGAACAACTGTTGAAGATTCCTGAATGGGTAAAACGAAAACTTAGTGATGAGGAAAGGGTGATGTTGTTTCGCAGTCGTTGGTCAAATCAGTTGCAGGTTTTGGTTCAGAAAAAGGAATTTGCGAAAGCGATTGATTTGAGCCAAGAGATTGAAAGAGAGTTCAAACGATTGGGCAATACATTGAACGAAGCCTACAAACGACCATTATATTATTTTTTTGCTTATTGTCATTTTTCGGTGGGTAATCACCTCGAAAGTCTCACCTACTTGGAACACTTGGTGCATGAGGATGATGTGAGCTTCAAGTTGGATTTGTTTCGTTTTGGTCGAATGCTTTATTTGCTGAATCATTTTGAGTTGGAACACTTCGACCTGCTGCCTTCTTTGATTCGCTCTACTCAACGGTATTTGCAGAAGTTGGGAAAAACCTATCCGATGGAACATCTTCTATTGCAATTCTTGAAAGAAGTACCTTATTCCAATGAGCGAAAAGCTTTTGTAGAGCTTCAAAGCAAGCTACAATTTTTGGTGGAAGATGAAAAATACGAATCGGTATTGCATCACTTAGATGTTGTGACGTGGATAAGTGGGAAACTAAGATGAGGAATTAGAATCCCTGTTCTTACAACAATTCCAAGTCTTCCTGCAAGTCTTTCATCATGTCGTATTGACTGATAGCCAAACAAACAATTGAAGCAAAATTTTTTGCCTGTTTGCGGTTTTTGCGACTAATCGGCAGGTGAATTTCTCCTCCTTTGGTAGTCGGAAAATCTTGGGCAGCTTGAAGGCTTTTGAGTTGTATGCGAAGTTTGGCGGTGAAAAAATTGCTGTCGAAAAGAATGTCGTTGATGTCACCAAAAGGAATATGCAGGGTTTTTAAGTCGGATTTGAAATAACCAATGATTGCATCTTTGGTTTGATACTCGATACTGACCGTTTCTTTACCATCTCGAATGACTCCTTCTGTCTCTGCAAATCCTTCGTAAGCGTCCATTTTGAAAGCAACCGTATTCATATACTATTGATTTTTGTTTGTGTTCAATGCGTCTCTACCTAAATTTACAAATAATGCTGCTAATTAGTTCCCAACAAGGAACGGTAATTATTGAATGGCAATCTTCAACACCCCCTTTGTCTTGTGCGTAATCTTGAAACGTTCGTCAGGGCGATAACCTACGACCCAAACCAAATGCTTTTTGTTGTCGGTCAAAACCCAAACTCTTTCCTTGTCGATTCGAGGGAGTTTGAGGTCGATAAAAAAGCGGCTGAGTTTCTTCTTTTTGCGCTTCATACCCAAAGGATAAAAATAATCGCCCTCTTTCCATCTGCGAAGCATCAGTGGAAATTCCAGTTTATCTACGTCCAAGCAAGCCATGTTTGCATCTTTGGGGATGTCAAAGCCTTCGGCAGGCACTTCACTTATGTGTAGCACCAAATCTGCTTTTTTTACCTCTGCTTCTCCCCTTTCAATCAAGGCAAAACCGCTGTCTCGGTCGTTTTTTTCGGACAAAATAAAATGCTTGCGGTCTTTGATGATTTGATGGGTTTCTGAATAAAAAATCTTCCCCGCTTCGGCTTCAAAAGCTGCAATGATTTGGTCGGTTTGTGCGGCATTGAAGCCATATTCCTTCAATAGCTCATACAAAATCGTTCGCACAAAAGGGATTTTTTGAAGCTTGGCAATCGAAATCAGTATGTCTTTCTTCTTGGATTCCAGCAGTTTTTTGCGATAAGCTGCAATTCCTTCTTTGTAAACCTGTTCTACTTCAATGAATCGCTGGGCATTTTCATAAAAAGTTTGGACGACGTTCGGATTCAGCTCTTCCAAAACGGGCATGACCAAATGTCGGATTTTGTTGCGGGCATATTTTGTGCTTTGGTTGCTCGCATCGGTACGATAAGTCAGCTCCTGTTCTCTACCATAAGCTTCAATTTCGGCTTTGGAGGCAAACAAAATGGGGCGAATGATTTTGCCTTGTTTCGGTAAGATTCCATGCAGTCCTGCAATGCCTGTTCCTTTGGCGAGGTTGTAAATCATGGTTTCTGCCAAGTCATTTTGGTGGTGGGCAGTAGCAATGAATTTGTAGTCGTTTTCGCTGCGAATTTGCTCCAACCAATTGTAGCGCAATTCTCTGGCAGCCATTTGGATAGACTGTTTGTTTTCATTGGCGTATTCGGTGGTATTGAAGGAAGTGGTGAAAACGGGCATTTTGTATTTCTCCCCCAATACTTTCACAAAAATCTCATCTTCGTCCGATTCTATTCCACGAAGTGAAAAATTGCAGTGCGCTAATCCTACTTCAAAACCCGCTTGATGCAATACATCACAAAGCACTACCGAGTCAATTCCTCCACTGATAGCCAATAGAATACGGTCATTTTTTTGAAGGAGATGCTTTTCTGCAATGTAGTTTTGAAATTTATTTAGCATTAATGTGGGTTTTAATTTAAGCTATTCTATATGTACCATCGAATTGATTCGACGATACAAAATCTATTTTATCTAACCTTCACCTGATTCTTCACAGGATTGGCATACATCTCCAACATGGATTGTCGAATGACATCCCTGTCCATATTACTATCAAGTGTGTCCAGTTTTGCGTTGAGGTAAGATACAAAATAATCGTAGTAGTATTGTGGATACAAACCTTGATAGGTCGTAGTTTCGGTCAATATATCGTGGGCGATGTAATTGGAGAAAAATAGGCGGTAGTTTTGGTGAATTTGTGTGTCTATCAAATCCGCCAAACCTTTTATCTGCTCATTTTTTCGGAGTTCCTTCAATCCTTCCAGCTCATCCTTCAATACCGTTCCTATCGACAAATGTATTTTCCCCTTTTCTCCAGTCAAACCCACTGCCATACTTTTGAGGTCGTCTTGCGGTGTTTTTTGGTAAGTACCTTGTGCTTTTAGGTAGAGTTCTTTTGCTTTCATCAGGTCACAGGGGTCGTACTCATACGAAATCGCCATCGGTACGATTTGTAGCGATTGAAAGTGTTCGATAAGATTGCCTTCTGAGCTCAAACCCAGCATTTTGAGTAGTGCAGGATGTGTATGGTCGTTTCCATCTTTGGCTCGTCCTTCTCGTTGAGCTATCCAGACAGAGGTATTTTTTTCGAGTACGGTTTGTTTGATGTAAGCCGCCAACCGCTGTGACTGAAAGACAAAATCTCGCCCAACGGCATCTCGAATCACCGCAAAATTTTTGTTGAGTTTTGACAAGGCTTCAATCCACGGCATCACAAAAAGATTGTTCCCAATTGCTATTGCAGCCGTTGGTCGACCGATTTCGTGTAGGGAAACATTGAGGGAAGCGGGGTCAAAAATGATGTCTCGGTGATTGGAAATGTAGAGATAATTGCCATTTTCGGGTAGTTCCTTTAGTCCCGAAACCGTCAGTCCATTGCTACTTTTGGAGAGCATGTTTTGAAGGTTGGGATAGATGAACTCTTTTTGAAAACCGTAAATAGAATCAATATTGTGAAGACTATCAATCAATTGTTCTTCTGACCAATTGGGCAAATACATTCTTGCATACTGCAAAAACATAGGGTTTTTCACCAACTTCTGCAATATATCTGCTACTTCGGTATCGGCATAAAAGCGTATGTCGTCAAATTGAAATTTACTCATAGGTTGTGTGATTGTGTGATTGTGTGATTGATGTACAAATAAAATTTACGTTAGACTTTGGACGAGGGAGTAGAGAGGTGAGCAGCGGGAAATTAATTGATAACGAATAACCCACAACTAAACAACTGGGTAATTATCAAAACCTTACATTTTACTTCTTCCGTCCAAAGTCCAACATTTACTATTTACTCCATTTTCGTATTCCTATCACTCCAATTCCCAGAGCTACCAATCCAAGCGCAATATACTGAGAGAAAGACAGTTCGATGCCCAGAATTGTATGTCGGTCATTGATGCGGACAAATTCAATGAGGAATCGCTCTATTCCATTGAGGATAAGAAAAATTCCAAATAGAATTCCTGCAGTAGTGATGCGTTTTCGGAGCAACCATAGAATCACAAAAATAGTCATTGCCATCAAAAATTCATACACCGAAGTCGGAAAAACACCTTCTGGAAGGACTTTGCAGTAGCGAGTTGCACATCCAGATACTTCTATAAAACAAGGCATTGAGCAGTTCGCTAAGTCAATTCCCTCATTGATGACATTGTGTGGATAAGTGTACGACCAAGCCCAGTCGGGCAACCAAGCCAACCAATCAGGGCGAGTCAGAGTATTGGCAATACCCCAGTCTCCATCTCCCGAAAAATGACAGCCCAAACGCCCAATTCCATAACCCATAATAACCGCCATTCCTGCTGCATCGGTCATTCTCCACACAGGAATTTTGACCATTCGAGCATAGATGACCAAAGCCAACGAACCACAAATCAAACCGCCATAAAACATCAAACCGCTAAAAGAGAGGAGCGAACCTATTGGATCTCGCATAAAGTTCTCCCAATCTTCTATCCATGTAAATATCTTAGAGCCGAGAATACCTGCAATTGCAGCAATTACAATCAGGTCGCCAATTCGATGATGTGGGTAAATCGTTTCTTCAATCGTTTGAGGCTTCTGGAGTTTTTCCTGTTTTTTCTCGTACCAACGCCAAGTCGTCAGAATCAACGCCAACCCAACACCGCCTATTACACTTCCTTCAGATGATACTATGAAATCCTGTGGGTTGTCTGCAAAAGCACACCACTCTAACGCTGCTGCTACTAATTTGTAGCCCAACAAAAAACCCAGTACTGCATTGATAATATATTCGATGGGATTGGCAGAAGTTCCTACGGTTCGTGAAACAGTAACTCCAGGCATCAACCCTGCTCGTTCCATACGTCGAAATTCGGCATACAATACCATTCCTGCTACAACAAAACCCAAAGCCAAAAAGAAGCCATAGGTTTGAATGGGTAAGCAAGGGAAATAACCAATAAGATCGTAGATAAGGTCAGATAGTCTGGGGTACATAAGCAATCTGTAAAATGAAAATCAAAGATAGTAGGATTTTTCTGCCAAATAAACATTTGGAAAAACTATTGCTTGCGACGCTCCAACCAGTTTATTTTCGGTTTGAAGTTCTTAAATCCCCCTTATCAGTTCTCCTCGGCAGTTGGCCCTCTCCCACTATCCACTACGCCCCAGTTGATTTCGGGACGAAGGGCTTTGGTTTTGGCATCTTGACCAATGCCCACAAAACCAGCCAAGAATTCCATTTTGCTTTTATCGCCATTGTTGTCCAATACAAAATCCGCTTTGGAAAGCCCCTTCGAAAAATCGGACAACTCTAATATGGCTTGTCCAGACTCGTATTCTTTCTGATTGGAGATTTGATGACTGTATTTTTCCAAGTCCATCCCAATCAGAGGGTTTTTGCTTTCGTCCGCCAAATAAGGAAAAAACTTGACCATCCAACCTGTGATAGAACCAGTCGGACTGCCACACATTCCTCTATCAAAATGCCGATAATCATACATTCTACCCCAAAAATCTTTGTTGACTTTACCTTTTGCAGCTTGGGTGAATTGGCGTAAAATAGGCTTCAAATCATCTGTCCACCACTCCAAATCATAGGCTGCAAAAACGGCAGCATCTCGCTCCAATTTTTCCCAATCAGCTACGGTTCCTTCAAGGGTAATGGAGGGGATACCACAAGTAATGCCCACTGTGTAGGAAAAATAACTGCTCATAGCATCCATCAATGTCACTTCAAAAGCAGTCGCTTCAATCGAACTCGTAGTCGAAAAATGGTTGGTTGCCAAGTCGTGCATTTTTGCGCCCACATGGTTTCGGATAGAATCGCTGAACTCCGCCAAGATGTTTTCCCAATAACCAACACTGCTCGCCATGTAGTATTTTCTCTCTACTCGAATGTTTTTTTTGCCTTCGTGCTTCACAAAATGATGCCGCAATTCTTCGCTGTTCAGATCCACGTGCTTGGCAAAGCCTTGACAAATCAACATCCAAACCATATCGGGCGAAAAGGTCAAAGGGCGATGTTGGGCATAAGCTATTTGGATGGCTTCGGCGAAAGGATGATTATAACTTGTAATCAAGGTCTCTCCCCTTTGTGGAAACGCCAATAGTTCACGTTTCAAATCCTGTTTGTATCGATCTTCTTCACTCATAACACTTCTATCCTCTACCATCAGAGCGTTCACCACCTCTTGATAGTTTCTTTCGGGCAGCAATGCTTCTGCTATCTCTACTTCACATACCTCGAAGGTAGTACCTGTTTGGGCAGATATTGCAGAAGAGAAGAATAAAGAGAAAAGAAAAGTAATGCGGACAATATTCATGTCTTGTTGTTTTGATTGTTAAGTGGTTTAAAAATAGGGCAAATTGCTTATTCCTACCACTTTTAAGATAATATTCCTACTACTTTGTTTAATTTGGATTTGGAAAAACAAACGACAAATGAATCAAGACTTGTTTCTTACTTTTGTTCGCTTAAAAAATCCATCAATAAAAATATTCCTACAAGATGAACAAAAAATTTTACTCTTTTTTAGTAGTATTCATCGCTTTGAGCCTCGTGTTTTATGGCTTTGAAAACCTACAATTGTTGCCTGATTACAAACAAAAACAAGCCAACAATTCATCAGAAGTCATTGAGGGCGTAATCGTAGTAAAGCTTCAAAACACGATTGCAGTGCTGGACTACGACAATCCACAAACCTCTGACTCACAATTCAATGAATTGTTGAAAAAACATCGAATCAGCAGCATTGAAGCGGTTTTCCCAAAGGTTGGTGAATCAGGTTTGGTAAATGCAGAAGAAATGGCAAAGATTCATTTTTTGAAATTTACCCACCCTACAGATCCTCGACTTCTTGTAGCTGATTTTGGAGGGCTTCGAGGTGTGCAATATGCAGAACCTAAATACAAATCTTATCTTCAAGAAGTTCCCAATGATCCTCAGTACATTACCCAAGGATATCTAAATGCAGCATTAAGCGCAGAAAGTGCTTGGGACATCGCCAAAGCCGAAAACGGTGATGTGCGAGTGGCAATTGTGGACAGTGGTACAGATTGGCCTCACGAAGATTTGGAGCCAAATATATGGATGAATCCCAATGAGATACCTGACAATGGCATAGACGATGACAACAATGGTTTTGTGGACGACATCAGAGGTTGGAATTTCCAAAGCGGCAACAACAATCCTCAGCCTGGTGGTTCGAGTCATGGAACACATGTATCAGGCATTGCAGCCGCAGCGACCAACAATGGAATCGGTATTTCGAGTATTAGTTGGAATCCAAAACTCATTGGCATCAATGCTTCTACTCCTGGCTCTGGGGCAGGAATATCCTTTGGATATGAAGCCATTGGCTATGCCACGATGGTAAATGCGGATGTCATCAATTGCAGTTGGGGACGTGGAGGCGCACCCTCTTTGTTTGAAGAAGAAGTGGTAGATTTTGCGCTTGCCAACAATTCATTGGTGATTGCAGCGTCTGGAAATGGCGGTACTGACAATGTGGGAGATTCCAATGACGAAACTCCTTTTTACCCCTGCAATTATAAAAATGCCTTGTCGGTAGGGGCTACACAAGACGCAACAGACCTCATTGCAGGTTATTCCAACTATGGTTTATCGGTCAATGTATTTGCTCCCGGTTCTGGAATTTTGAGTACTTATCCAGACAATACTTATGGCTTCAATACAGGTACTTCAATGGCTTCACCTGTGGTAGCGGGCCTAGCAGCTATGGTGAAAGCAGCACATCCCGATTGGACAGCACAGCAGGTAAGCGAACAGATTCGAGTGACTTGTGACCCTATGGAAGGCGCCAATTCTTCGCAGCTTGCAGGTTTGATGGGCAATGGTCGGGTCAATGCTGATAGAGCTATCCGGGAAGAATCTCCAGCGATTCGTTTGGACAGTTACTTTATTTTGGACAGTGGTGGCGATGGTGAATTGGACGCAGGAGAATCCATTACCTTGTTTTTGACATTTGTGAACCGATTAGCGCCGACCAACAGCGTAGGCGTATTTTTGAGCACAGATGACCCCAACATACATTTTATCAATCATGCAGATGCGATTCCGATTATTGAAACCAACCAATTGATTTCCACTTCATTTACCTTCGATGTAGATCCCAACTCGCCTCGTGGTCAAGAGGTCTTGTTCAAAATAGACATTACCAATGGCGTATATGTGGATTACGACTTATTAAAACTCACGATTTCCCCTCCAAAATTCATTGCACACAATACAGGACCATTGAGAATGTCGGTGAGCAACCAAGGTAACTTAGGTTTTGCAGGTTTTTCGGGACAAGCTCCTGGAGATGGTTTTTCATGGAATAATCAAAACCTACTCTTTGAAGGAGGGTTGGTAGTGGCTACCAGTGCCAATCAAATTTCGGATTGTATCAGGGGAATTGGAAATGAACCAAATGAAGAGTTCAAAGCATTGGATGATGCTGTTTTGAGGTTGGTTTCACCTGGAGAAAAGGCGCATGAAGAAAGTTCTATTGTAATTGTGGACTCTTTGGCGACGAATCCAATTGGGATTTCTATTTTGCAGGAAAGTTTTGCAGACACCATCACTTCAAGACAGAATTTTGTGATTTTGAAATATACGCTTAAAAACGAAACACCTGATACGATTGACAACCTACATGTTGCCCTCTTTTTTGATTGGGATATTGGCTCAGACTTCAATGATTTTGGACGGTTGGACGAAGATAGACGATTGGGTTATGCCTACAATACCGTGGGTGGAAAAACCTATATCGGCGCTACTAAAATGCTTTCTTCGGAAGCGGGTTATTCCTACCGCACACTTCACAATCCAAATGAACTGTATGACAACTTTACCGATTCAGAAAAATGGCAGTTCATTACAGGAGGTATTCAGACACAAGATATTGATGCAACAGATATTTCAACTTATAGTGGCGCAGGGCCTTTCAAAATAGCTCCCAACGAAACAGCAGAGGTGGGTTTTGCACTGATTGGCGCACATGGTTTTGAAGAATTGGCGGCAGCAGCAGATACTGCACAAGTGGTTTGGGATGGTTTGGACATTATTTCTTCGATTGAAGAAATCCCTGCCTCCAAACTTGGTGAGCTACAATTGTTTCCCAATCCTTTCTACAATGACCTTCAGCTAAGTTATGAATTGAAGCAACCTGAACAGGTTCGCATAAGTTTGTTCAATATGGAAGGCCAACGCATTGAAGTGTTGAAAAATGAGCTTCAAAATATAGGTACATATCACTTCAATTGGGACTTGACCGAAAAAATACCTGCGGGTACATATTTGCTGCAATTGCAGATGGGGGATCAAGCACTGACAAGGAAGGTGGTAAAATTTTAGACCACTGGTGAAATATTTCTTTGATACTAAATCCAGTATCAAACTTCAAAAATCATCTAATGTATATGCGGGATAGTATATACAAATAATAGATACCGAGGTTTGATATTGGATTTTTTTTATACATCGGGGAAAACAATTAGTCCCTAAAATCTACCTTGACATGCGTACCGTCGCAATAAGGTTTGTTGTGGGAAGCACCACACCGACAGAAAGCAGTCGTTTTGTTTCTAACTTCAACATTGCCGTCCTTGTCTTTGACTTTGAGCGTACCGTAAATGAGCAAAGGACCATTCGGAAGCACTTCAACTTTGGTCTCTAAAGTTGTTGCTTCTTGATTATCTTCCCCATTCATATAATAACTCAAAGCACCAGAAGGGCATCTGTTTACTTGTGCTTTTAGTTCTTCTGTAGAAGCATTTTCTACTTTTATCCAAGGTCGTTCATTGGGATTGTAAACTTGCGGCAGGGTCTTTACACAAATGCCTGAATGAATACATTTTTGAGGTTCCCATACAACGGTTAGTTCTCCATTAGAATATTCTTTCGTCTTGTTTTTGTTTGCCATCTGATTGAATGTTTAGTAAGATTTATCATACTACTATGCAAAATGATTTTTGAACCACAAAAGTATCAAAAGGGCACAAAAGAGGTTATTGAATTTCAGTTCTTTACTTTTGTTTTCTTTGTGCCTTTTGTGGTTGAATTAAAAATGTACAGTAGTATGAAGATTTATTTCAATAACAGCAGAAAAGGGAAGGATTGTTTCGGAAGTGAAGGAAAAGAATTCATTTAGGAGTTAGAAAGGTAGAAGAGCTGTCAATTTTGGCAGCAAAGTCAATTGATTTCTTACACTTTTCGATTCTCCAAATACCTTGCTTCCTCTGTTTGTGAAGTTTCAACACCCAAATGCCGCCACCTATACCTCTGCGAAAATTGGTGGATTTTTCCTTCTATTCTATCTGCGGTCATTTCACCCAAAATCGGAGCCATTTTCATGCCATGACCGCTTCCTCCTGTGCTTACCGAAAGTCCTTTGATATTGGGATGTTGATCAATCCAAAAATGCCCGTCCAGCGTATCGGTGTAGAGACATCTTCGGGTAAAAACCAACGGAGCAGAAGCCAATTCTGGAAAGCTTTCTTTTAGAAAAGAACGCATATCCACTACTTCTTCGTCCTTGATTTGTCGATCATCTTTATCGGGGTGCATCAATAAGCCATTGGAGTGTTTACCAATTTTCACAATTCCGTATTTCGGAACAAAAGGAAAGCCATACCAACCCGAATTAGAAATATCGGCAGCAAAAAAGCTTAAATAGGGGGGTGAAAAATATTTGGAGTTTTCAGGTTTCAACCAAAAAAGTGGATGTCCTGTCGTTTTGATGTAAGGCTGCAATTCGGGCAATAAATAAGGTGTATTTGCACCAGCTGCAATAAGCGCATGACCACAATGAAAAGTGATACCCTCTTTGGTTTTCACAGCCTTCAATCGTTCATTTTCTACTTCAATACTTTCTGCCGTTTGTCTTTCGTGAATCTCAACGCCCAAAGAGCGAGCGTATTCGGCCAATTTGGTGATAACCAAACCTGATTCAACATAGCCCCCTTTGGGATTGAAGAACGCATCTTGATATACATTGGCATTGACGGCGGGAAAACGCTTTTTTAGTTCCTTTGTTGTCAGACGGTCGGTAACATATCCACTAGCAAGAAGATTTTCGTAACTCTGTTTTTCATAGCGATGTTTTCCATCTTCCATATTGCCTTTGCAGAGCATCAAAAAACCAACTTCATGATACAGTTTTTCCCCAAAAAAGTCGTTCCATTCCTTCCATCGATCTATACAAATTTCGGCCATCCGAAAATACTCTTTGTCCGAACCATATTCCATTCGGACAGCTTTGTTCACATCTGTTGAAGCAGCTAAATGATGCGGGATGCTGTCGGGATTGATAAGCCCAATTTTATATTTTCGTTTTGCCAATTCTACGGCTGAGGTCATGCCGAATACCCCTCCTCCGACTATGAGAACATCATAACTTTTCATGGTTTACAATTCTGCTTTCAAACCTTCAACAGAAATATCGCTGTGGGAAGTATGAAAAATCACTTCGCCATCTTTGACAAGAAGAATTTGTGGCGATTCATGTGGCACTTCAAAGGCTTCAGCAATTTTGTTGGAAACCGAACGAAAGGTAATCAAATCAAGGTAATAGATGGTCAATTGATCTTCTGCAATGTCCCAATTACGCTCCAAACGTCTTTTTGCCATAGAGCTGATTGAGCAACGAATACTATGTTTAAAAATGGCAACAGGTTTTTCAAAAGATTGATTAGCAATTTGCCTCAATTGTTCTTCATTTTGAAGCACTTGCCAATTGATACCCGTGATAGTTGTTTCATCTTGATTATTTCCTTTTCCCAAAAATTTGTCTAAAATACCCATAGTATATTGATTTATTGTTAATAACTTGTAGCTCGATTGGTAACAGCAATAAGATAGTAAAAGTTCAATAGTTGAAAAACCTATTATTTTAAGATTTTTATGGCCTTTATAGATGATATAATAAAATGGATCATGCCCAGTGAGGGCAAAAATAGAGATGGAATAGAGAAAGACTATAGTACGAGGTTTGTTGTTACTTCTATGGTGTCAATCATTATTTTAGGAACAAGTTACCTTTTCTTTTACATCTTTATTAGATTTCAAGTAGGTGTGATTGCGCTATTTGGCATTCTGCTGATTGAAGGCTTTAGTATTTTATTGTATCAAAAATATGGCAAAAAAGATTGGATAGGAAATCTATTCGGGGTTAGTATTTTGGTGTTTGTTTATGCACTCATTTTTTCTACTGGAGGTTTGTACTCACCTGTAGTAAGTTGGATAATAGCAGCGGTGATTAGCTTTTTTTGGTTTGTTGATAGAAGATCGAGTTATATTTGGGGTGCCATAAATTTCGTATTAGTTTTTGTCCTATACTTTTTAACTATTAATGGACATGACTTTCCGATAACATACGACCTATCTTTTCAACCACTTTTTATTACTTTCTCCCATTTAGGTTTGTTTATGTATCTACTTATGTTTTTTTCAGTGTATGAAATAGAACATAAGTCGGAAAATAGACAGTTGGAGCTTATGAATAAACTTATCCTCGAAAAAAACGATAAGTTAGAAGCACAACGCTTGGTAACGGAGGAAAAATCACAATTGCTCGAAGAAGCTTATAAAAAACTGGAAGATCACAAAGATTATTACTACCACAAATTGATGGAAAATGGTGGGGAAGTATTGTGTATTGTAGATAAGAATGGCCTAATAAAATTTATTTCTTCAACTATTGAAAAGGAGTTTGGATATAAACCTTCGAAAATCATCCATGAGAGTGCGTTTAAACATGTACACCCATCAGACTTGGATCAAGTTTATTTGGATTTTCAAACAATATTGAAAACTCCAAATAAATCTATTAAAAGTACATATCGCTACGAGCATCAAGATGGCACTTGGTATTATGTAGAAAGTTTTGCTCAGAACCTACTGAATGACAAAGAGGTAAAAGGCATAGTCATAAACTTCCGCAATATCAACGACTATATCAAAAATCAGCAGAAGGTCTCAGAAAAAGAGCGCTATTATCGCTCTTTGATTGAAAACTCTTCGGATATTATTAGTATTATAGATATTGAAGGAAAATACCAATATTTATCTCCTTCTTTTGAAAAACAGTTTGGACACTTTGCTATAGATTTCATTGGAGAAGATGCGTTTCAATACATTCATCCTGATGATGTAGCAGAAGTCAAAACTTTATTCAATAAAGTAAAGAAAATACCTGGCTGGCAACTGGTATTAGACAAGCAATATCGTACTCCTGACAAATCAGGAACATGGAGATACCTCGAATCAGCTGTACACAACTTGATTGACGATCCTATTATCAAGGGAATTGTCATCAATACCCGTATAGTAGATGAGAAGGTACTGAGCCAAAAAATGTTGGAAGGAAGAGAGAAGTACTATCGTTCATTGATTGAAAATTCAATGGATTTGATTTCTGTGCGAAACGAGAATGCTGTGATAACTTACTGCTCACCTTCTACAAGGCATATTTTGGGATATGAAGAGGAGGAATTGATTGGAACAACGGGGTTTCACCTCATTCATCCCAACGACAAAAAAACAGCCGAAGATGACTGGGACTATATGATGTCACACCCCAATGAAGTAATCCAAATCGAACAGAGGGTCAAACGAAAAGATGGTGTTTGGATTTTCGTTGAAGCCAAAGCCATCAATTTGTTACACATAGAAGGAGTCAATGGAGTCGTTTCCAATTTTTATGATATTACACAAAGAAAAGAAGCGGAGCGAATTCAGAAAGAATATGAACATACACTTGAAAAAGAAGTAGCCAATAAGACACAACAGTTGAAGGAACAAAATAATGCATTAGCTGCTACTCTTAATAGACTCAAAAGCGCTCAAACACAATTGGTCAATGCAGAAAAAATGGCTTCTTTGGGGCAACTTACAGCAGGTATCGCACATGAAATCAACAATCCCATCAATTTTGTATCAGGAAATATCTTTCCTCTAAAAACCGATTTTCAGGACATAAAAGAAATCTTGAAAAAATACCAAGCAATTGCAAATTCGGAGGATAAATTGAAAGCTATTGAAAACGCAGAAAAGCAAGCACAAGAATTGGATGTCAATTACTTATTTGAAGAAATGGAGGCGCTGATAGATGGAATTGAAGAAGGTGCAAATCGAACAAGAGACATTGTTGTAGGACTCCGCAATTTCTCTAGATTGGATGAAGACAGCATTAAATCTGCTGACGTTCACGCAGGCATGGAAGCTACCTTAGTCCTGCTGAAAAACAAAACCAAAAATTCCATCAAAATCGAACGAAACTACGATGAATCTATTGAGGAAATAGAGTGCTACCCTGGCAAACTCAATCAGGTTTTCATGAACCTACTCTCCAATGCCATTCAAGCAATTGATGGCAAAGGCACTATAAAAATTACGACCGAAAATAAAGGAGAAGAAATCACAATCAAGATAGAAGATACAGGTTCGGGAATGTCTGATGAAGTAAAAGAAAAAATATTTGAGCCATTTTTTACCACCAAAGATGTAGGAAAAGGTACAGGCTTAGGCCTCTCAATTACATACGGAATCATTGAACAACACAAGGGTAAAATCATCGTAAACAGTGAATTGGGAAAAGGCAGCGAGTTTGTTATTGTATTACCCAAACACTTGGAATAAGGCGAATAAAATCTGGCCTCCCAATTCTGGCCTCCCTCCTCTCCTACTGATAACCAGCCGCCTGCAATCCAAACAACTCTGAATAAGAACCGCCCAAATCCAACAATTCTTCGTGTGTACCCAGCTCTATTTTTTGCCCATTTTGCAGTACCAAAATACGGTCTGCCATTCGAACAGTTGAGAAACGATGGGAAATCAAAACTGCCATTTTTCCAGCCGTCAAATCTGCAAAACGCTGAAACACTTCAAATTCAGCACGGGCATCCAAAGCAGCCGTTGGTTCGTCGAGAATCAAAACTTGTGCTTTTCGCATATATGCACGCCCCAAAGCCACCTTTTGCCATTCACCACCCGACAGTTCTACGCCTCCTTTAAAGCGGCGGCCTAACATCTGTTCATATTGAGCAGGTAGTTTTTCGATAACCGTATCCGCCAAACTCTGTTCGGCGGAATGAACAATCGTAGGTTGATCTTCCAATTCATCAATCTTACCAATCGCAATGTTCTCAGAAGCAGTCATTTGAAATCGCACAAAATCTTGAAATATAACTCCTATCGCTTCCCTCAATCCCTTCAAATCGTAGTCTTTCAAGTCGTGACCATCCAATAAAATCCGTCCTTCGGAAGGATCATACAGTCGAGCAATCAATTTGGTCAAAGTCGTTTTTCCTGCGCCATTTTCGCCCACCAAAGCTAATTTTTCGCCTGCTTTGAAGGTAAAAGATAAGTGTCGCAATGCCCAAATTTCGGTACCGGGATATTTGAAACCTACATTTTCAAACACAAAACCTGTTTGGATTTCTTCGGGAAAAGGCAAAGCTTGTTTGGAAGAGGTAATCGTTGGCTGCATATCTAAGAAATCGAAAAAGTCTTGAAGATACAAGGCGTTTTGGGAAATACTCGAAAACCGACTCAAAATGGACTGCAATAGGGTTCGCAAGCGATTGAAGGAACCTGCCAAAAAGGTCAAATCCCCAACAGAAATAAGGTTTTTTACAGTTTGTAAGATAATGACAATATACGCAATATAATACCCAGCATTGCCCAAACTATTGAAGACACTTCCCCAAGCGGCTCGTTTGACAGACAAGGCTTTGTTCACTTCATAGTAGCGGTCTGCAACGGCTTCAAAACGGTTGCGAAGGAATTTTTCGAGTCCAAAAATTTTGACCTCTTTAGCGGTGATATCGCTTGCGCCAATGTATCGAAGATAGTCTAATTCTCGCCTTTCGGGAGTCCAATTGCGAGTAATCGAGTAGCTTTTTTCATTGAAATACGTTTCGCTCAAAAAGGCGGGAATGACTGCTACAAATAACAGCACTATCAACCACGGATTGAAAACCACCAAACCTGCGCCCAAAAATAGGATGGTGATGAGGTCTTGCAATTGTGATAAAACTTGCGACATCAAGACCGTCCTGCCTGTTGTTTGTCGCCTTGCTCGCTCCAATTTGTCGTAAAATTCCGCATCTTCAAACTGCTGCAAATCCAACTGAGCAGCGTGTTCTATCAGTTGAACAGAAGTTTTGTTGGCAAAAAGGTCGCCTAATAAAGCGTCCAATAAATTGATGCCTCTATTAAGCAAGTCGGACATAAGTGCCAATCCAAATTCTATGGCTACAATTGTCCACAAATATTGCAAATCCGTTCCCTCAAATCCCACCTGAGCAACTCGAATTACTTCATCTATGATCAGTTTGCCAACATAGAGCATCGTCAATGGCACCCCTGCCTTCAACAGCCGCAAAATCACATTGCCAAGCATCATCGAAGGACTTGTTTGCCATATCAAACGAAAAAATTTGGGAACATTGTTAAGGGCCTCCCAGCGTTCTTTGAAGGTTAAGGACTCTATAGGTCTTCTACCTCTGGGAGTAGAATGAGAAGGTGTGCCGAATAGTTTTGACCAAAAAGACATATAGTATTGAGTTGGTTAGGTTGGGTAAACATTATTGAATGGTTTTTGGTTCGGGTGTAATGATTACATAATATTTGATTTCAGACTTGTGATTTCTAAAATCGTAACTCATAAATCAGGTAATCAAGCTTCTTTCACCAAAGGTCTTTTTTGAGAAGGTGGGCATAAAAAAATCCGTTAGGCATAAAACATCTAACAGATTTTTTGTTTCAGATTATCAAATATGTGTTTATCAAGCAAGCATCTGAACCGGATCTTTCTGCTCTTCCGAATTCGTAAACTTGTAGCCAACCCCTCGCACTGAATGGAAAAATTCGGGCTTTTTAGGATCTTTCTCAAAGTATTTACGGAAAGCCAAAATGAAGTTGTCAATTGTTCGAGTAGAGGGATAGACATCATAACCCCATACAAACTGCAGTATTTGTTCCCTCGAAACAACCTCATTATTGCGTTCGATCAAGAGTTTCAAAAGTTTGGATTCCTTATTGGTGAGGCTGACCTCCCCTTTTTGACAAACAGCTCGATAGGTAGAAAAATTCACTTCATTGTCGCCAAAAGAATATTCAATAATTTCACGAGTAGGCGTTTCTGTTTTCATACTCCTTTGCACCAATTTGCCAGCACGAAGTAAGAATTCTTCTAGATTGAAGGGTTTGGTCATGTAATCATCTGCTCCTTTTTTCAAACCATTGATTTTGTCTTGAGCAGTATCCTTTGCAGTGAGGAATAGAATAGGAACATCCGCATCTTCCAAGCGTACCTTTTCACAAACATGAATACCATCAACTTCGGGGAGCATTATGTCCAATACAATCAAATTGAAACGCTGACCTTTGAAGGTTTTAATAGCAGAAAGTCCATCTCCAACCGCAACAACCTCATACCCCTCCAATTCGAGGTTCATTTTAATGGCTTCTTGGAGATTTTCCTCATCTTCTACGAGTAAAATTCTGGGCATCATAGTAGATAGATTTTATTGTGGATTAATTAATATATTTTAGAAAAATTGTATTCTTTTACAGTATCTACAAAACACTTTACATTATCAAGCGGTGTATCTGGATATACACCATGCCCCAAATTGGCAATGTATCGGTTGGTTCCAAAAATCTCTAGCATTTTGCGAACTTCTTTTCGAATCGTATTTTGGTCGGCATAAAGTAGGCAAGGGTCGAAATTTCCTTGAAGGGTTTTTTGATTGCCTATGAGTTGACGGCTTTCTGAAGGTGACATATTCCAATCCAAACCAACGACTTGACAATCCAATTGCCCAATCGCTTCTCTGGCAAAATAAGCTCCTTTCGCAAAAACAGTAACGGGTACTTCGTCCATTGCATCACATAACTGAGCTATGTAAGGCAGCGAAAATTCAGCATATTGTTGGGGTGGCAAGATACCCGCCCATGAATCAAACAACTGAATCAAATCTGCTCCTGCTGCTACTTGGGCTTTTATATAAGATAAAATGCTTAGGGTTATTTTTTGCATCAATTGATGCGAAGCTTCAGGCTGTTGGTACAACATTCGTCTGGCTTTGGAGAATGTTTTTGAACCGCTTCCTTCAATCATGTAAGCGAAAAGCGTCCAGGGGCAGCCCGAAAAACCAATCAAAGGTACACGTCCGTTGAGTGCTTTTTTGGTGAGGCGAATGGCTTCAATGGTGTACCCAATGTCTCTTGCACCATCTGCAATTTTTAGGGCATCAACATCGGCTTGTGATTGAATGGTCTTGGGAAACAGTGGTCCTTTAGATTCCACCATTTTGTAGGGCAATCCCATCGCCTCGGGAATTTCCAAAATATCGGAGAAAATGATGGCTGCATCAACGTCCAGTTCATCAACAGGCTGAATGGTTACTTCACATGCCAATTCGGGCGTTTGTACCAATTCTTTGAAGCCCGAAAGCTTATTGCGAATCGCTCTATACTGTGGCAAAATCCTACCTGCTTGTCTCATAAGCCATACAGGTGTTCGTTCTACTTCCTCTCCCAAGGCGGCTCTTAATAGTAAATCGTTCTTTTTTTGCATAAATTTTGAAAAAATATCTAAATAAGGATAGCTTTGAAGCTCATTCCTATTTGGGCTTTATTTGTCTTTTTTGATTATATATTTTTCTTTAATATAGAGAGGAATAGTGATTTTGTTACAGTAATGTAATTTTTTTGTTTAAAATTAGTCATTTTTTTTGAATTGAGCCTAAAAAAAGCGTTTTTGGCACAAGTTCAAGGTACTTTTCCCTATAAAATTAAAATAGCAATTCCCGATTATGCAAATTTTTATGACTCCTTCCAGCAGATTTGAGGGTTTAGAAGACTATCCTTTTTCTGCCAATTACAAAACCGTTGGTGATGGACTTCAAATGCACTATGTAGATGCAGGGCCTAAAAAAGCAAGACAGACCTTACTCTTATTACACGGCGAACCAAGTTGGTCTTACCTCTATCGCAAGATGATTCCCGTTTTTGTGGAAGCAGGTTTTCGCTGTATTGCACCTGATTTAATTGGTTTTGGCAAGTCTTCAAAACCCAGCAAAACCACCGATTATTCTTTTGCGAAACACATCGAGTGGGTTTCGAGCCTCGTTCAGCAGTTAGATCTCCAAAATATCACCTTTTTTGGGCAAGATTGGGGCGGACTGATTGGCCTTCGTATCGTCACGGCAGAGCCTGAACGTTTCAGTCGGATTGTGGTAGCGAATACAGGTTTACCAACAGGCGATCATACTCCTCCAAAAGCGTTTTTGGAGTGGCAAGAGTTTTCACAAAAGGTCAAGGTTTTTCCATTTGAGAAAATCATGCAAAACTCTACGGTTTCTAAGTTGTCAAAAAAAGTTTTGAGTGCTTATTCTGCCCCATTTCCCCACAAAAACTATACGGCGGGCGCACGTGTTTTTCCCGCTTTGGTTCCTACAAAACCCGATGACCCCGAATCTGACAACAATCGGGCAGC
Organism: Bacteroidia bacterium; assembly: GCA_030427245.1. Lineage (GTDB taxonomy): Bacteria > Bacteroidota > Bacteroidia > Chitinophagales > UBA2359 > JAUHXA01. The sequence continues at coordinate 46,344 of JAUHXA010000009.1, forward strand.
ATGGAAAGTCTTAATGGCTTGGGACAAACCTTTGTTGACTCTGTTTTCGGACAGCGACCCGATTACCAAAGGAGGCGATAAGCCATTTGTCAAACTGGTACCAGGAGCAAAAGATCAACCGCATCAAACCATTGAAGCGGCAGGACATTTTTTGCAGGAAGACAAAGGGGAAGAAATTGCAGGTATTATTGTGAATTGGATACGAAAATCATTGAAGGTAAGCGTTGAAGAAAGTCAGTAAACTAAATCGCTGTTTTCACTTTATATCTTTCTGATTATCAGATATATTTAAAAGAATGGCTATTGAAAGGTGAAAGAGCCTTTGCTGACTTTATAACCATTTTTGTGGAAACTAAATGTTTTAATCTCATTGTTTTATTGTAGAATACTAGTTCAACTCAGTACAGGCAAAACGTTTCTATGATTCAGAATCCAAACCTTATAGGTTTTTTTCATATAAATTCACCTCATCAATAAAATCCTATGCAACTTCAAGATTTAAACCTATAAGGTTTTATTTGGCAAATATATTTTTGTCCTGTCCTCAGCTTGTTCAATACAGATAAAATCATTTTTTCTGAGTAATACCGAAGGATTCTCCAATTTTGACTGTCTAAAATAGAAACAACCAAAATAATACAATGAGATACTTAATTTTTACTTTTTTTGTACTACTGCAATCAGCAGTTCTTGCACAGGATTTTTACGATTTATATACGATTCAAACCATCGAAATCACCTTTGAGCAAAGCAACTGGGATCAACTTTTGGATGCCGAAAAACAAGGGGATGAAAACTACATCATGGCACAGAGTGTGAGCATCAATGGAGTCATATTTGACAGCGTTGGAGTGAAATACAAAGGAAATAGTACTTATAATGCCAACCAAACCAAAAATCCTTTTCACATCGAATTGGATACCTACAAAGATCAAGATTACGAAGGTTACAAGGACATCAAATTGAGCAATGTTGCCAAAGACCCTTCTTTTTTGAGGGAAGTATTATCCTATCAAATTTTGAGGCAGTACATGGATGCTCCTCTTTCCAACTATGCGAATGTCTATGTGAACGGTGATTTGTTAGGGCTTTACAGCAATTCTGAATCCATCACCAAAACATTTGTAAACAGTCGTTTTTACTCCAAAAACAATACATTTATTAAGTGTAATCCGCCTGCTGGAGCTGGACCACAATCCAACGATCTGCCTAATTTGGTTTATTTGGGACAAGATAGTACGGATTATTACGATGCTTACGAATTGAAGTCCGATGAAGGATGGCAAGAGTTGATCAACCTCTGCGATACCTTGGCGAATCATACCGATCAAATCGAAGAAATGTTGGACATTGACAGAGTTTTGTGGATGCACGCTTTCAACAATGTACTGGTGAATTTGGACAGCTATTCTGGGCAGTTCGCTCAGAATTACTACTTGTATCGTCAGGACAATGGAAGATTTGTGCCTGTAGTTTGGGATTTGAATGAGTCCTTTGGGAAGTTTTCGAGTACGGGTTCGGGGAATCTGAACAATACGACTGCGAAGCAAAGAATGGATTACTTACTCCACGCAAATGATACAGATTACCCGCTTATTCAAAAGCTGCTGAGTGATCCAACTTACAAACGAATGTATATTGCCCACTGCAAAACCATGCTTTTGGAGAACTTTGACAACAATAGTTATTTCGCTATTGGACAAGCTCTTCAAGCTACGATTGATGCGGCTGTACAGGCGGATGACAACAAGTTTTTTAGCTACAATAATTTTGTGGACAATCTTACCAGTGATGTCAATGCAGGCGGTGGTGGCCCTGGAGGCGGGGCAACAGTTGGAATCACCAACTTAATGGATGTAAGAAGTGACTACTTATTGGGGCTTGCCGATTTTTCGCAAACAGAACCAACCATCTCCGAAATTGGTGTATTGAATACTCCAATAATCAATCAAACCGTCACTGTTTCTGCTGCAATTGTTGACGCTAATAGAGTTTATCTTCAATATCGAAGCGATGTAGAAATGCCTTTCAGCCAAGTAGAAATGTTTGACGACGGCGCACACAACGATGGTGCTGCAAATGATGGATTTTATGGTGCAGAGTTGGCTGTAGAAAGTGCATTGACGCAGTACTATATCTATGCAGAAAACGACAATGCGGGTAAATTTTCACCAGAAAGAGCTGCCCATGAATTTTATTCTTTCACTGCAACACTTTCAGAACCCACCGTTGGTGACTTGGTTATCAACGAGTTTATGGCTTCAAATGATGTGACCGTAGCCGACCAAGACGGAGAGTTTGACGATTGGATAGAACTCTACAACAACAGTTCAGAGAGCATCAATTTAGAGGGCTACTATCTTTCGGATGATGCAGAAGACTTGACGCAATGGGCATTTCCTGCGGGTACAGTCATTGAAGGAATGGGCTATTTGACGATTTGGGCAGACGACGATGAAGACCAAATGGGCTTACACACCAACTTCAAATTATCAGCTGGAGCGGAGTCTGTTATTTTGACAGATCCTTTGGGAGTGGTTGTGGATGAGGTGAGTTATGTAGATCAAGAAACGGATGTAGCTTATGGCAGATTCCCAAATGGTACGGGCAATTTTCAAGCGATTGAAGCTACTTTCGGTACTGAAAATGGTGTAATTGTAGGCATTGAAACACCTTTATTGGAGAATCTATCATTGAAGGCTGTACCAAACCCTACTAACGATTCTTTTTATTTGGAAATCACTGCTCCCAATTCAAAAGACCGAACCTTGTCTGTTTACAATTTGACTGGAAAACTCATCCATCAAGATGCGTTTTCTTCTGCCAATGCCAATATTTTCATAGACACATCTCATTGGAATTCGGGTGTGTATGTAGTGCAAGTAGATGGAGCTTTTTTGAAGGTGGTAGTTTGGTAATCAAATCTCACCTTATGAATAAGTTATAAAAAAATGGCCCGAAACTTTAATAAAGCTTTGGGCCGTTTTTTTATATTGTTTTACTCAAAAAATACTAATCTCCAGACATTCTCATCAAAATATCCAAGATATACCAAAACAACAACATAAATGAAGCAAAAAGCCCCAAAGAAGCTGCAACGTATTGGTCGGTTCGATATTGATGGATAATGTTGGAAGTTTGGTAAAGAATCGTTCCTGCGGCAAGCATCACCATTGCGCCAGAAAAGAACAAGCCCAAGTCAAAGCCGAAAATAACTCCTGCTACAATCAAACCAAAGGCAATGATAAAACCTACGGTCAAGAAAGATTTGAGGAAAGAAAAGTCTTTGTTGGAGAAAAAGGCAATCGCTGTCAATCCTGTAAACAAACAAGCCGTCAATAAGCCCGCCTGCTGTACAACTGCACCCCCGCCTGTCACTGCCATAGCAATGTAAATCAAAGGAACAAAGATAAATGCTTCTGCTATCACGTATAATGCCAAAGCTCGGTATTGCTTGCCTTTATCCGTAGATGTTCGTGCCCATTTGTCTGCCATATTGGTGACAAACATAAAACCTCCCAAAAGCAACAACCACTGAAAACCGCCTACAAACCACATTCCTGCTTTGACGATGATAGGTGTGTTGAGAAACAAAGCTTCTACAACAATAAATCCTAAAATCGCAAGGGCAAGGTGTAGATAAGTCTTTTTTATGAATTCTGCTCTATCCAGTGCCGAACTCCTGTCGGCATACATAGAGGTTTCATTGCTAAGAAATCTGGTATCTTCCATATTCTGTTTTTTTGTTTTACTGTTATTAAAAACGGTGAATAATTCTGCTTTCAAACAAGCGAAGTAAGGAATTAGTTCCTTCTGACTCACTTTTTTTTGTGTGGTAAATATAGGTATTTGTTTTTATTTTTTGAAGAATTTGTTTGAAGGCTTGTTGAAAGGTATCTGGTATCTTTTCAGCTTATTACCAAATTGATTTCCAACTCATTTGGACTCTTTAGAAATTAGGTATCCATTCCTACGATTTTTTAACATTTTTTGTTTTTGCCTAAAAAATGTTAAAAAATTGCAATCCCAAGCAGCTTTTGACAAATTGTTGGTCATTAATAGTTAAATTAGGTGACCGCCAACATATCGTTTCCTTCAATATCCCCCAAAAAATGGAACTAAAACTACTACTAATCACTTTACTAACAACGATGGTTTTGTTTCTCAACCACCCCTGCTTTGCTTTTGAAGGGATGGAGGTATATCTGCAAGAAAACGAAGGACTTAGTGAAAAAGCTTTTTTGCAAGATTTTCCTTTTGAAGCCTATTTGGAGGAGACAAAACTAACTGATTATCAAGCATTGGAAACAGATAGACAGCTATTGAAGGAAAAAGGAAAAGATGGAGGGCAATTTATCGCCGCATTGGGTGAGCAGTATTTGAAGGCAAAACCCATTGATTTACTGAATTTTAGACAAACTAAAAACAGCATTGAAGTAGGTTGGATGTATTTGAAGGCTTTGCCCAAAATCGTTTCCAAACCCGATGTGAGTTTTGAAGTCATGGGAGATTACATTTTGAAGGAGGTTGCAGAAAAAGTCGAACAGGGAATCAAGGACGGAACTTTAGAGGCAGACAATTGGCAAACGAGATTCTACGTTCAAAGATTAGAAGATTGTAGCTACTATATTGACATTCCCAAAAGTGATGTTTCCAAATTGTTGTTTCATGTTCAACACAACAATTGGGGATATATTTGGAGTAGAGTGAGAAGCCGATACCTCATGGAATTCATTTTCCTGCTTTTATTACCAATTGGTTTATTGGGATGGTATCTCAAAAAGAAGAAAAACAAGCACAAACTAAATACTCAATAATTCATCATTAACTATTCCTATTTCCTATGAAAGAAAAATATACGCATTACGCCTCACTGACATTGTTTCTATTTTTGCTTACCGCCTATTCTATCCTCAATTCGTCTGAAGATTCGACAACTGCTACAAAAGTAGAAACCGACAAAGTGAACATTTCAAAAGCTGCAATCGGCGATTTCCAATTCACTATTGCGCCAGATGGCAATGCTTTACAACTGCAAGAAGAACACCATTCGAGTATTTACAACGACAACATACAGGTCTTTACCCTCAGAACAGACGATAGAGAATATGGGCAGTCTATATGGTTGAAGCGAAAATCAGGTAAGGTGAAAGCCAAGTATTTCGCCTACAAAGATTTGGACGATGAGCGAAGCGTATATAGCAAGTACCGTTCTTGGCGGGGCAACAAAGACATAGTTTTGGTTTGTAGTGGAGCCTACACGACCGAAAGAGGGGCGGATTCTTACATGGTCCCAACGGGTTTGACGGTTGATAATGGCAATGTAGTCAATCGAAATTATCGAGATGATATGGACGGGTTGGTGATTGTGTATGCGACAGGTGGCATCGTCGTTTCCGATATTGAAGAAGGTAATCTTTGGCTCCAAACGCTTGAAAAACGGGTAGATGTGAAAGAATCTTCGGATAGAACTGCTCTTATTTCATGGGCAAAACAAGAGGAAGCCACCATTTTCCAGACACATCTGTTGGCCTACCGAAATGAGCTGCGGATTGACGATAGAGGACGTACTGAAAGAGCGGAAAGAAGAATGTTGGCATTGGCGGTAGATGACAACAACGAAGTCATTCACATCCTCTTCAACATAGAACAAGAAGTATATTTGTACGACATTGCACGGGATGTATTAAGCTACCTCAAAGACAAAAATATGAATGTAGTGGCGATGTTGAACCTCGACACAGGATGGTACAATATCTTGGAGGTATATGACCGAAATGGCAGCAAATACGATGATATTGAAGGAGACAAGCCTTTGGTGAAAGCCACAAATTTAGTAACGTATTATTATGAAGACTAAGGGATTGGGCAATGTATGGGGATTGGTGATGATTGGGAGTTTTATTGTGGCATTGTTTGCGGTAGATGCCCTGACAAACAATGGAAAGTTCTCATTTTTTCAATTCCCAGGAGCAGATTCATTGGCGATAGAAAGCCCAAATACTTCAAATAATGACACCTCTAAACACACGACGACCAAAACACGTACAGAAGTTTTAGTAAAACGTCTCTACAAACCACAAAACGAAACCTTTAAGGGGGTAAGCTATAATGTGGCGATGGTCAATTTATCCTTAGCAAACATCGGTTTTTTTTGGAAAAATGACCAACAAGAAAAAATCCAAACTTTCCATCGCTTAGACCTTCAATTGCAGCAAGAAGGCCAAAAATTGTTATTTGCGACCAATGGCGGAATGTTCACTTCTACTTACGAGCCTGTGGGTTTGTATGTTGAAGATGGCAAAGTACTGCAAAAGAACAATTTGGAGAAAGACAAAAAAGGTAATTTTTTTTTGCAACCGAATGGTATTTTTTACCTCGCTAAAGATAGTACGGCACATATTGTACCGAGTACAGCCTTCAATGATTCTTTGAAGCAGACCGTAAAGTATGCGACTCAATCAGGACCTATGTTGTTGATTGACGGAAAGATTCATCCAAAGTTTGGGAAGGAATCCAAGAATACAAACATCCGAAGTGGTGTCGGAATCATAGATCCTAAAACAGTCGTTTTTGCGATTTCGAATGAGGAAGTTACCTTTCACGATTTTGCCAGTTTTTTTCAACAGAAGTTTGGCTGTGAAAATGCACTGTATTTGGATGGGGTGATTTCAGAAATGTATTTGCCCGAATTGGGGAGGTATGATTCTACTGGAAGATTTGGGGTGATGATTGGGGTGTTTGATAGGGTGGAGGAAATATGATATTGGGATATTGAGGAGAAAAATAATTCACTGGAAATCACTACAAACATATTCACAAACCAAAAACCTATCATCTCGAATCCGATTGATTCGATGGAAAGACGTTATGCCGAGGTTTCGGCACAGGCTCTTCTCCATTCTTCCGAAGATTATACCTTTCTATCTCAAAAAGCAAAATAAAACACGCTTTTATGCAAAAAAAGACTCTATATACTTCAACGAAAACATTCTTGAAACATCAATTTTGGTGTGTTTACACCTTTCTTTTGATAGGATTGCTTTTATTTCCAACCGCTTGTACCTCCTCCAAACTGGTCAACAACGATGGAAACAAACCCACAATTCTCAGTTATAATCCATCGTCGAACCAACAATTTGCAGCTCGAATAGTGGGGGGTAAAGATGTAGAAAAATTGAAGGCAGAAAATAGGCGATTGCGGAGAGACAGCCTTGATTTTCAAGCAAGACTTCAATCTTGTCGAAACTTCAATATGGAACTTATTAACAATTCAAATACAGCTTCGAGTTTGGTCAACCTCAACAAAAGATTGGAAGATATGCAAGTCACTAAAAACAACTTGCTCTACGAAAATAATTACCTCAAAAAAGAATTAAATGCCTTCAAATCAAATACTTCAAAACCATCTATAAGCACTACAACTCCAAATATTCCCACTCCCACAAATAATGCACTTGCAGAAACGGCTTATTTGTCTGTTATCAAGAGCATGTTTGCTTCACACACAGGAAGCGGCGCTATGCGGATTCACATTCCGTATTGGGAAAACAATATTTTTGATATTTACATTGTGGATTTGAAGCAAGACAAGGTAAACCTCTATTGGAAAGACCGCAAGGGACAGCGATATGCCAACTTCAACAACTTAAAAACAGGACTGCAATTTGAGCGCAAAGAATTGAAGTTTGCCACCAACGGAGGAATGTTTTCTCCCGAAATGAAACCCGTAGGGCTGTACATCGAAAACGGCTTGACAATTCACCCCATTGATTTGAGTGACAAGCCTTCGGGTAATTTCTATATGAAACCCAACGGCGTGTTTATGCTCGAAAAAAACGGCAATGCCAAGGTGGTTTCTTCCGAAGATTTTGTAGCGAGGAACTATACTCCAAACACAATGTTTGCGACTCAATCGGGACCAATGTTGGTCACAAACGGCAATATTCACCCAAAATTTAACCTTGCTTCTACAAGCAAGCGAATTAGGAGTGGAGTGGGCATCATCAATTCACAAAAAGTGGCTTTTGTCATTTCCCATAAACCTGTCAATTTCTATCATTTCGCCAAACTATTTCGAGACTATTTGGGCTGCAATAATGCCCTCTACCTCGATGGTGCGATTTCTCAAATGCATATTCCAGAATTAAAACGCTTTGATGCAGGATTAGATTATGGGGTGATGATTGGGGTTGTGAAATGACAGTTTAGGGGCGAGATATTAGGAGTCAGCCTATGCTTTGACACCTGACACCTGACACCTGACACCTGACACCTGACACCTGACACCTGACACCTGACACCTATTAAAAAATAAAACATTGAACCATGCAAAAAAAACAATTTCAAATCGTGCTTGTATTGGCACTTTTATTTTGCAGTATGAGTGTCTTCCCCAATGAAGGAAAGACTACAAAAGAAGGCGATAAAAAGAGAACAACAACCACAAACATCTCAAAATCAAGCGACAGCAATCTCGCTCATGGCTTGATAGCTCGCTATCTTATGAATGCGGATGCCCGTGATGTGGCAGGGAGCAAAAATCACGGCGACATCATCGGCAAAGTAGAACCGACTGAAGACCGATTCGGCAACGAATGTGGAGCAATGTACTTTGATGGTTCAACGGGTTTTATCTCTGTTCCTGACTCCAAAAGTTTGAGTTCACCAAAGGACGAAATCACCATTGCAGCTTGGGTAAAAATCAACGATGGAGCAGCTTTTGCAGATTTGAAGTGGATGACGATTTGCTGCAAATCCGACTTGCCCGAAGAAACAGACAACAGTCCACATTACCGCCTTCAATCTACGATTGTAACCGTTTCGGTGAATACCGATTTCACCGAAGAATTGAAACAGCCTTTCGAGTTTGATACGTGGTATTTTTATGCTTCGACTTACGATGGACACAGCATCAAAGCTTATTTGAATGGCATCAAAGTGATGGATATGCCTTATTATACGGAGTTTGAGCCTAACAATCTACCTTTGGAGATTGGGCGAGATGTGCCAGGAGTGATGGAATATTTTCATGGAAGTATGGACGATTTGCGAATTTACAATCGAGCTTTGAGCAGTAAAGAAATCCAAGAACTTTTTTGGGACCAATCTGATAGAGACACTCCAAAACCTTGTGTGACAGCCGTTCCTTCGAAAAAAGGTAAAACACCGAATCTCGAAATCGAAACTCAACCAATTCCTCAAAAGAAAGTACCCAAAAATCGCCGAACTCCAACAGTGAAACCACCTGTCACCCAACCGACTCCAACCCCAAATCCCCCTCTCCCGACACAACCAAGAACGATTCCAACGACTCCCATTAAAACAATTCCTGTACCTCCAACGACTTTCGAGAACATACCAATTGACTATGACCGCACGATTACGGTTCGTTCCGACAAACTAAAGTTTTTGATTTACGACCACGAAGAAGAAGATGGTGATACGGTTTCGATTAACTTCAATGGGCAATGGATTGCAGATAAATATGCAATTCGACACAAACACAAAACCAAAGAAGTTTTTGAAGTTCAGGTCGTTCCCAAAGCGGAGAATTACCTCTTTTCAAAGGCATGGAATTTGGGTGGTATTCCCCCCAATACTTTGACCTTGGAAATTGACGATGGCGTGGGACGGGTGCGTGTTTTGACCATTAACTCAGATTTGAAGAAAAGCGGTGGAGTGAAGATTGTGTTTGATCCAGATTAACGTGTATTTATGTGTTTGTGTTGGTAGTTGTGTTTGGGTGTTCATGTGTTTGTAGAGACGTTTTAGTAAAACGACTGTAAGTTGGTGTATTAACCTTAAATTTTACCTCTGTATGTTTTTTTTGATGAAAAATAGGTTACTAGTTTCTTATCGCAGGATAGGGTTTAAACCCTATTCTGCGATAAGAAACCATAAATTTCGACCTTCTATTTTATTTCCCTTTTTCCTGTTGCTCCTGACATTCAACAGTTATGCACAAGAAGCTGCAAAACAAGCCCAAGCACAGACACTCACCTACCGAAACCACAGCTTTGATGTCTATTTTGTCGACATCACGAAGCAGGAAGTGAAAATGTATTTGGAGGACAAGAATCGGGTGAAGTTCCATAGTTTGGGCAATCTTCAAAATCACTTGAAGCAGAAAGGCAAAAAACTGATTTTTGCCACCAATGGAGGAATGTATTTGCCGCCTTATGACAGCGAACCACAGGGTTTGTATGTTGAAAATACTTGGGAACGCAATCCAATTAATCTTCGGGATTCCGAAAAATTATTGAACTTCTATATGAAACCCAATGGCGTATTTTTGCTTACCGACAAGACTGCAAAAGTCATAGAATCCTCGCACTATCCTCAATTGAAGGAAAAAGAAGAAGTTCTATATGCGACTCAATCAGGGCCAATGTTGGTCATTGAAGGGCAATTACATCCAAAATTTAACGAAGGTTCTACGAGTACCTATATCAGAAGCGGAGTCGGTCTGATTGACGATACACACCTTGTATTTGCGATTTCTAATGAGCGGGTGAATTTTTGGACCTTTGCGATGTTGTTCAAAGAAAAATTGAAGTGTGAGAATGCGCTCTATTTGGATGGAGCTATTTCACAGATGTATTTGCCCGAATTGAAGCGAACCGAATTGGGCGGCGATTTTGGGGTGATAATTGGCGTTTGTGAATAGGTCAGTTCACTCCGCCAATTCAGGCTCCGTCACTCTACCCATCATCAATAAATGCTTTCGATGATTGTCAATAATCAAAAACATAAATGGACGATTGGCTTCAAATATATATTCGCTTTCTGCATCCGACTCAGTCCAGTTGCCAGCCGTTGAAGGGCTGCTGTTTTCTTCGGTACCGATGCCTGATTCATTGATGTGAATGTGTGTGGGATGGAAAATTGTGCCGATAGCAGCGTTTCTTTTATTGAACATACCTGTGAAATCTGCCTCTTTTTTGTCGAAAGGTGTGGTCATACCTATTTTTTCGAGCGAAGGAATCATATCAACTTGCGTATTGAAGCTGAATCGAGGGATGGACAGGCGAACTGTTTGGTTTTGCATGGCATTTAGCCAATGTGTATAACCACCTCTCATAAGCGTTTTTTGAACAGCTTTGAGTTGGAAATAGGCTTTTGGGAGGAGTACCAACATCGTATAGTCGTCATTGCAGGGAATGGCCACGGTTTTGACCATGCTGTTTTCAAAGTAGCCATAAGTGCCTTCGGTGTGCATCATATTGACTTGCAGACTTTTCTCTTCCGTCAATTTGAAGGCAGCAGCTTGGGTTACAGAACGGTCGAAAGGCAAATTCCATTTGGTTTTGAGGTGCAGATTATTGGTCAATAAAATGGCAGATTCGTCGGGTTTGAAGTCTGTGGCTACTTCGTCTGTAAGGTGGTAAGCCGTTTTGAGTGTCATCCAATTGTTGAGTTCTTCCAACAGCACATCCTTGTCTTTGAAGTTTACTTTTCGTAAGCTGCCTCGATAGTTTTTCTTGGCAATATCGCTGTATGGGTCGCTTACTTCAAACTTATCGTCCAACCACATCGCATTTCCAATCATCAATTCTGTACCTGTATTGTCATTGTTGAGAGCCATTCCATCCAAGACCATTTCTTCCAACAAGTTCTCGTAGTTTTTGTGGAGGTTTTTACTCGATTGGTGAAATTGAAGGGTTTGCAGCATTTGGGTTTCAGTAGCGTTTCGTGCGCCTGCATAAGACATTGCAAGGGCGGTAGATAAAGCGAAAGGTGAAAAAACAACATTACCACTTTCCATTTGCATCAACTGTTCGAACACATTGAAGCCAAATTGCTGATTGGATTCTGCCACATTTTCCATTGCGGCATTGGTGGTTTCATCTACTTTCGCCATACGTTGAGTTTTGTAAGGCGAGGTAAGCTCCTCTATTTCTTCATTTTGTTCCTCCGCCAAAGCTTCGGTCTCCTGCTCTATTTGAGCCAATTTTTCCTTGATAGAAGGCTGTGTATTGTTGATTCCGGGTGCTTCTTCCTCTTTCTTTTTTTGCAATTGGGCTTCTTCTTCTTTGGTAATAATCACCTTTTCCTCTTCAAATAAATCCTCCTCATCCTCCAATTCTGCACTCGGAATGTCCTCCACTTCTTCGACGGCCTTCTCCTCCAACTGTTGATTCAAAACCTCTTTCACTTCCCTAATCGTTTCCTCTTCCAAAGGCGTTTTCATAGCATCTTCCACTTTTTGAATGGTCTCATCCTCCAATTCCATGTCTAAAATTTCTTCTGCCCTCTGAATAAGTTTTTCTTTTTCAGTCATTTGGGCAACTTCTGCTTCCTTCAGCTTTTCCTCCTCTATTGGACTATCATCTTCCAAATCCGTATTTTCTCTATACGCCCCCGATTCTATCACCTCCTCAACATCCATTGGATCATCGTTTTCAAGCTCTGCAGTTCCCATTATGTCTTCCAATTCCTCATCCATAACATCTGATTTTTCCTCAAACTCGGGAACAAAGGTAACAGGTGCGGGAATGGCTTCTTGAGGATGTTCGTCAATGGGAATATCTGTAATCGGAACATTGTTTTCAAAAAAACGAATGTTTTTGAAGTCTTTTTTCTTGACTTTGATGATGTGAAGAAAGTTAGAAGTTTTGAAGGCGTTCACACCGATGATTTGTGCGCCATAAGCCACATACAAATTGCCGTTTTGGTCGGTTACTTTGTGGGTGTCAAATTTCCAAATTTCATGTGTTTTTTTAAATATGACAATGACCATGTCTTCTTGAAAATTCAAATCCACTACCTTTGGCGCACGCAAATCGTTTTGTTCGGACATAAAATACTGCTGCCAAATAGCCTCTTCTTGAATCACAAAAAAAGTATTGTTGTTCAACTCTATATAAGGATACAATTGATAACCAAGCACTTTTTCGTACTTCACATTCTTGGCGACCAAGGGAGAAACGGCGTAAAGATCTGAATTGGAAAAACACAAAAATAGGGTAAACACAATTGCAATGGCAGATGCAAAGGATCGAAACTTTTTCACAGCTTTAGGTATTAGGTTGAGAAATTAGTGGGCTTAATTTTCAAATTTAATAGACTTAAAAGCTGTATTCAAAAAAGGTGGGAAGGGTTAATGGATTAATTAAAAATAGGAAATGGATAATTTAGTAAAAAGTATATTTATATAAATTATCACCGCAAATATAAACATTATTCGTTAAATTTCATGACATTTTTGTGACATTATTTTTATCTTCTAAAACTGATTGTCATAACCTCTTTTACTTCAAACAGTTCAAAAAAAGTTGGTAAGTGGCTTTTCCATACTTCAATGTTTGCTCCCAATCTCGAAGCGACAATTTTCGACTCAACTTGACAAAACCTGTCTCTGCCATTCTTTCTTCAATTGTTTTTTTGTCTAACTCATCCATTGACAAATAGTTGTCTTCACAAAAATCGTACTCCCACGGCGTATTGTTGATACAAAAATAAACCTCCTTTTCCTTCAATTGCTCCAAATTCTTCAAAATAGCATCTTGATATGGCAGTAGATAACTTCCTGCAATATGGAGGGTAAAACTAAACTCATTCCCCCACCAAAACATACTGCGATAAGTAAAAATTGCCGTTTTGTTGAAGCATTTGGGAAAGTCCAAAACCATGTAGGGAAGCCCTTTGTAATTTTCACCTTTTGATATTTTACCTACTGTCACATCTGTTCCTTCAGGAAATCGAAAACCTTGATGAATAGGAAGCTGTTGTAGTTGGTGAGCCAAACGACCAAATAAACTCATTATTTTCTCCAAAGCAACCCTTTTGGTCAGTAGAAAGTTTTTATCCAAGAGTATCGTCATTTCTTTGTCGGTAAAAGCAGGAGATTTTGACATTATTGGAGAATTTTTAGCAGTTTTGTAATTCTAAAAATCACATTTAATTAGAGAGAATACAAAAGTTTTCAGAACTTTTGTATTCTGTATGGTAGAAATATGAAAAAAATTGATCGCCTGATATTGCGAGCGTTTATAGGTCCATTTATCGTCACCTTTTTCATCGCACTGTTTGTTCTCATCATGCAGTTTCTATGGAAATACATTGACGATTTGGTGGGCAAAGGATTAGATATCTTCATCATTGCAGAACTGATATTTTATCTCTCTGCAAGTGTCGTGCCATTGGCATTACCGATTGCCATTTTGTTGGCTTCGATTATGACTTTTGGCAGTTTGGGTGAACACTACGAATTGGTGGCACTCAAATCTGCGGGTATTTCTTTGCTTCGATTCATGTTACCTCTTTTGATTACTGCTACCATATTGAGTGGCATTGCTTTCGCTTTTGCAAATTATGTACTGCCCGTTGCCAACCTCAAATACTACACCATGCTCTATTCGGTCACTCGACAGCGACCCGCCTTCAATATTCGACCGGGGGTGTTCTCCAATGACATTGAAGGGTATGTGATTCGGGCAGGCGACAAAGATTCCAACGGCAATATTCTATACGATATCAAGATTCACGATCACACCGATTTGCGAGGAAATGTAAATGTATTGCTTGCCGAAAAAGGCGAAATGCACATTGCGCCCGACAATACAGCCATGATTTTTAAGCTCTACAATGGCGTACAATATGAAGAACCTCGTACACAAGGTCCAACCCAAAAATATGAGTTTATCCGCACTCGTTTCACCGAATACGAAATGGTTTTTGACCTATCTATGTTTGCTTTCGACAAAAAAAACGAAAAGCTTTTTGAGCGAAACTACCGAATGATGAGCAGTGAGCAATTGCTAAGTGGTGTAGATTCGTTGAGAAGAGCAGAGCGTGAACTTCCTAAGGGACTCGAAAAAAGACTGAGTGCTTATTTTAGTTTCTTGAAAGACAGCACTTTTCAATACGACCCCTCTCCCATTACGTGGAATCCTGCCGATACTTCCTTTTTGGCTTGTCTGAGCTTGGACGACACCCAAAAGCAACGGATATTGAATAATACACAAAGTTTGCTGCGAAATACCAAGGGCTTTGCGGCTTCTTCGGAGGGGCGATCGGACAGTAATTTGAAGCACATCAATAAATTCCTCATTTTCTTTCACTACAAAATATCACTTTCCTTGGCTTGTTTGGTGCTGTTCTTAGTGGGCGCACCTTTAGGGGCTTTGATTCGTAAGGGGGGCTTAGGTATGCCGATGGTTTTAGCGATTCTCTTTTTCACCATCTTCCACATTCTCACCACAATGGGCAAAAAGTTTGCAGAGGAATATGTCATGACTCCCTTTGAAGGAATGTGGTTGGCTACGGCTATTTTATTGCCACTGGGTTTGTTTCTTTTGTTTAAGGCAACAAATGATTCTGCTTTGCTGAATTTTGAAGGCTATGGTAAGGGGTTGAAAGATTTTGTGGGGAAGTTGTTTAAGCGGAAAAGACAATGAATATCAGGTCGTTAAAACAATACATTCATTCTCTTGGGTTGAAAGCAGACAATATTGCTCCTTCTCAAGGAGTTTCTGACAAAACATTGGTAGATAGTCAGCAAATGCTTGGTTTTGAATTACCTACTCAATATTGCACTTTTCTGAAAGAATACAATGGGATTCACTTATTTCCAAATCATTTCTCCTTTAGAAATACTGACAATCATATAGGAAAAGAAAATATTTCTTATTTTATTAGTATTGAAGAAGTCCTCGAATCTTGGAAGCATATCAAAACTTGCCTATTTACAAAACATTTACTTCCCATTGCATTTACTTTGGGTGGAGGAAAATATATTGGTATAGGAATAGTTGAAGAAAACAAAGGGTGCATATATCTTGTCGAATCCGACTTTTCATATACTATGATTGCTCACAGCTTCCTTGAGTTCGTGTCAAAAATAATCTATGAAGAAACATAAAACCACCCCCAATTTTGAAGTCAATTACGAAAGATTTAATCTACTCGGGATTTCTATTCTTACCAATAAAATCTTTGTAAAGGACAAAACGTTTTATTAAGCATGACTCTCAAACCTTATAGGTTTTTGCTTATGTAATTTAAGCAGATTATCAAACCTGTACATACTTGCTGAGGTTAAACCTATAAGGTCTTTTGCTTCAAATAAGGTTTTGTCCTGTACTGAGCAATAAAATAGTAGGGCGAACAATTGCAAATTTATCGTATTAAGCACCCACAATACCTAAAACTCCACACTCAAAGCAGTTGTCCATCTTCTTCCTTGTCCAAAATGCACAGAAGCAGATTGAGCATCAAAATTGGCAGTCGGTCTTTCGTTGAAGTCGTCGTTGTTGTTGGCATCACTTAAATAAACCGTGTCAAACAAATTCAAAACATTGAACCTGACACTCATTTTGGTTTTATTGAGGCGGAAATTGTAGCCTGCATGGAAATTATAGAGCATGTAGTCAGGCAGTTTCCAAGAATCTCGACGAGCAGAGTTGGATTCAGGCTTCAAATCTTCAGGTTGAAAAGCTGCGTAATTGTTGTCAAAAAACGTACCCCGCATTTTAAAATACAATCCTTTGATAGGTTCATACTTAATCAAACCACCTAATTGAAGTTGAGCTGCATCACCAACATGCACATCCGTAGCATCAAACTCATAGGTACGAAGCAATTGACCATTGAAGAAAACTTCTGCTGTTTCAGAAGAAGTCCATCGCCAATCTCCAATAGATATCAAGCCTTCAAAGGTGATTTTTTTGGTAGGTTGAATGGCAAAATCGGCTTCAATACCTTTGTGCAGCGCATCAATTCCAGATACATTCACAGGCACTCTATCCGAATCTTCGTCAATCGTACCATCTGCATTTGGAACAGGAACAGTTGGAGGACTTTCCAAAGGTTTGTTTTTCCAAACGGTGTAATAGGCATTGATATTGGTGGTGAATATCGAACTGCTATAACCATATCCCAACTCGAAAGCCAGTGTTTTTTCGTTTTCGTAGTCATTGAAGGCAGTAAAAGAGTTGGTATTGATGATGTTGTTGAAACGCTGGGCTTTGGATAAATAACCTGTGTTGAAGAATACATTGTGGCGGTCACCCAATTTGCGAGATGCCCCCATTTTGAAGGTGAAAGAAGGAATATTGATCCAATCAACACGTTGGTTTTGAGCTTCTGGAGAATCAACCGTGTAGGTTGCATCATTGTAAACCACAGGGGTTGTGTGAGTCACATTAAAAGTCGTATCTGCCAAACTTACCACTTTTGCTCGCATGAAATCTTCAATACTGTAACCCGAAACAGAAGTAGAAAGATTCACAAATGCTGTCCATTGGTTTTTCTTCCATTCCAACTGTCCAAACACTCCTGCCGAACGAACATAGCTCGAATAGTCGTAAAAAATCTTGTCGCCTTCGTATAGCTTGCGGGTGAAATCTACTTGATAATCATCTCTGTCTGGCTTAAAGATAAAATAATCTCCGCCTAACAAATCGTATATTTCTCGATAGTGATCGCCACGATAATATCGTCCATCCAAACCACCCGATAAGGTTAGATTTGGGCTAAGATTGTAGGATAAAGTAGAAAGAAAGCCATACCAAAAGTGGTTGTTGATACTCGTTCGCAAAATCCGATCAGATACAGGTTCTGGACGAAAAGGGCTAAGCAATTGATTGGATTCTATTGCTCCTTCAATGTCGTACAAGCCATTGTCTAACCTTTGAAGGGATTGTGCGCCATCGCTGCTACTCCCAGGAGCTGTTCCTCCGCCATTACCAATAGATAAGTAAGCAATATTGGACCAAAACAATTTCTCATTTGCTTGCCAAGAATGACGCAAACTAAATTGAGGTTTGTGGTAGTAGTTTTTTCGGGTATTGAATACTTCACCATCCCGATAGCCCCAATGCTCGTTAAATCTTCGACCTCTATCAATGTATGTCAAACCCGTATTGGGGTCGGTAATCGCATTTTCGGGAACACCGAGTTCTCTTGCATAATCTGCATCCACAAAGGCAATCTCGGTGGTAAAAGGTCGCTGACCGTGTTCTTGTGGCGCACCAAAACCAGATAAACTAATTAAGTGATCGCCCATTTTTTTATCAACTCGCAGATAATAGAAATATCCTTTTGTATAAGTCGCATCTACCCATCCGTCACCTGTTTTGTAAGAACCTGCTGCCGAAATACCCCAACCGCCATTTAAGCGACCCGTATTTAAGCCAAACGTAGTTCGCAAAAATCCGTTGTTTCCGACTTCTTGACTTAGCTTGAAACTGCGGTCGTTGTCAATGCCTTTGGTGAGAATGTTGATTGTACCTCCAACCGAAGGAGTAGAAAGTTTTGAAGCACCCAAACCTCGTTGTACTTGCATTCGTTGGGTTACCAAATCCAAACCAAACCAATTGGACCAATAGACCCAACCATTTTCCATGTCATTGACAGGAATCCCATCAACCATTACCGCCACATTTCGTTGATTGAAGCCTCGTATGGTGATACGGGCATCGCCATCACCCCCACCAGACTGAGTCGCATAAGCGCCGGGTGTAGAGTTCAATACCATCGGCAATTCCTGCGCTGCCAATTCTTCCTGTATTTGAGCAGGTGCAATATTGGAAAAAGCAACAGGCGTTTCTCTCGCTCGTGCAATATCTGCTGTCACCATCACCTCCTTCAACATCTGTGAACCAGTCATTGCTACATTCAGAGTGACATCACTTCCTGCAATGGTAATGCTCTGGGTTTGTTTTTCGTAACCCACATAAGAAATCTGTACTTCATACGTACCATCCTTCAAAGCAATATCATAACGACCGTCAAAATCTGTTACGGTACCTGTTGAACCCAACCAAATATTTGCTCCCAAGAGTGGTTCTTTGGTTTCATCGTCTGTCACTACGCCGCTAAGGGTATGTTTTTGAGCTACTAACACTGAAGTAGCACATAAAAGAATAGAAAGAAATAGTAGCTTAAAATTCATCATTTTAGGATTTTTTGATGTGCTGCAAAGGTACATGTTTTGGCGTACACTGCGTTATTTATTTCTATCTTTGAGCTGTCATTTATAGCACAAGAATGTTAATATTCATTTGTTGCTAAATCAAATTTAACAATTAATTATGCCCCTTACTAAAACGGTCGTCATCACAGGCGGCAATGCAGGAATTGGTTTTGAAACCGCATTGGCTTTGGCAAAAATGGACTACCACGTATGTTTGCTAAGCCGAAATGAGCAAAAAGCACAGCAAGCAGTTGAAACATTGAAGGAAAAAAGTGGTAATGAAAATGTGCGTTATGTTTTGGCGGATTTATCTTCAAAAGTTCAAATTGAAGCGGCTGCAAAAATCATTTCTGAGCAGTTTGACCATTTGGATGCGCTTGTTAACAATGCTGGTATTTGGTTGTCAGAACGAACATTGAATGAGGAAGGCGTTGAAGTACAGTTTGCAGTAAATCACATTGCTCCATTTTTGCTGACACACCTATTGTTTCCACTTTTATTGAAGTCAGAAGATGCTCGAATCGTCAATGTTAATTCGGACACACATTTTAGAGGCAAAATTGACTTCAATGATTTAACGCTTTCCAAAGGCTACAATGGCATCAAATCCTATGCTCACTCCAAACTCGCCAACTGTTTGTTTACCTACGAATTAGATAGAAAATTGAAGGAAAAAGGAATTCAAAATATCACTGTCAATGCGCTTCAACCTGGATTGGTTAAGACGGATATCGGCTTCAAACATACTTTTTCTATCCATGCTTTGGTGTGGAAAATACGACGTGAATTTGGAGTGAGTCCCGAAGAAGGTGCAAAAACATCGGTTTACCTCGCTACTGCTCCCGAAATGAAGGACATTAGCGGACTGTATTGGGACAAATGCGAATCCAAACCTTCTTCTAAAAACTCTTATATCATCGAAGATGCTCAAAAAATGTGGGCAATTAGTAAGGAAATGTGTGGAATTGAAGATTATTTTGGAATGAGAGGTGAGAGGTGAGAGGTGAGAGGTGAGAGGTGAGAGGTGAGAGGTGAGAAAATACTGATTTTGAGTTCCAAATCCCATTTCCTACTTCCCTGCCCTAAAATTTGTCCTTTAGATTACATTTTGCTTTCAAATGATGGAAAAATGCCTATTCTTTTGGAAACGCACATTTTTTTCTCTAAATTGCTGTGTAGAAAAAACGCCATAACTTTGCTAAAAGAATATTGAAGGAATAAGAACAAAGTGATTGACAACATTTTGAATCTTATTTCAGAGCGGGTTATCGGTTGACAAAGACAAATGCTAAACTTTTAATTATTTACAGAGGGGATTATTGGTCGACAAAAATAAATGCGAACAAGACTTTATTTCTGACGCTTTATTTTTTAACCAATAAACTGTAAATCTTATGTTTAGATTCTTACTGACAACAGTGTTGCTTGGACTGGGCATCACTATTCAGGCACAACAAATCGTGCCGACTTCTCAAAAAATCAGTCCTAATCGTTCCATCATCAAACATACCAATCAAAAAAAACAAGCCATTAGTGGCAATGAGGTTGGTATGTCCGTTAACAAACCCAAACCCAGTGGACACTACTATTCTCCGTTTCAAAAAGCGGCTGGAACTCGTGTGGGTAGTACGACTTATGATCTGCAATCCAACACGGGTATGTGTCGCCGTGTGGCAGTAGATGGAGACAAAGTATATGCTACTTGGACGATGAGCGCGACCTTTGACCTGGCTGCAAATGACAGAGGTACAGGCTTCAATGAATCCAACGACAATGGAGAAACTTGGGGCATGGAACCAACTGAAAGGCTGGAGAACAATACTCGTGTAGGTTGGCCAAATGTGGGCGTAACCGAAAGTGGACGGGTTTTCGTGGTTACACACACAGCTCTTCCAAACCAAACATCTGGTGCAGGTGGCTTGGCATTTACTTGGCGAGATGCTGGGGGTGATTGGAACACCAAAATCATTGATGGTGATGTAGATGCGACTTGGGCAAGAGTAGGTAATTCGGGAACAGATATCCATGTCATAACCTCTCGTTCGCAGCTAACGGGTATCAACGGTATCAATGGTGAACTGCACTATTTTCGGTCTTTTGACGAAGGTGATACTTGGAGTGAAGTGATGACTTTTCCTGAAATGGAGGATTTGTTGCCCACAGAAGGAGTAACCGCTGACAGTTATTTTATGGATGCTCGTGGAGATGTGGTAGCCTTTGCAGTTGGCAGATATGGCGGGCAGACTTTTTTGTATAAGTCTGTGGACAAAGGGGATACTTGGACTTCGACTGTTATCAATAGCACCGTCGACCCCACAGGAAGTGTCCTTACACCATCCGCTGATTTTGAGCCTGCCGTATTGAGCGATGGACACATTGCCTTGCTGATTGACCACAATGACATAGTACACGTATGGTTCGATCGGTTGTTTAACCTCGAAAGCAATGGAGCTTTGAGTTATCTTCCGAACAGCACTTGTTTGATGCACTGGACAGAAGATATGGGCACCAATCAAGGAAAGGTTATCGGGCAGACAGTACGTATGGATTACGATGGGGATTGTGTGGCAGCGATTGACTTCAATGAAATAGAACCACAGAGTTATGGCAACTCATTGGTGGGACATCCAAGTGCGGGAATTGATGCAGAGGGCAATTTGTATTTGGCTTTTTCGTCTATGAGAGATGCGGCTTTTGAGCCTGATCGCCCCGATAGACAATACCGAGATATTTACCTCATCAAGTCTTCGGACGGTGGTGAAACTTGGGAAGGGCCTCTTAACTTGACCGATGATCCAACTTCCGAAGCGGTCTATCCTTCTATACAGCGGAATGTAGGCAGTCATATTCACATGGTCTATCAAAAAGACGAATTTACAGGAACGGCAGTCGACAATGCCAATACCAACACAACAGTCACTTCTGGTCAGGATGTTTTTGTCATCAATGAAATCAACTACATCAAGGTGGCGGTTGATGAGATTAAGACTCCCGACGACTTGAACAATACCTGCCCTACGTATTTCCCGTTCGTAAACGGAACAGTACCCAATGCTATTTTAGGTTGTAATCCTCCAATAGAAACTTTTGATACCCACATCATTGACTTTCCAGATGGAGAATTGACCTCTGATATAGCAATTGGTTCTACCTTTGATATCAATACGCCTGAGGATATGGGACTTTGGATTCTCAATGCTGCAGATACAGACGGCAATTTGATTGAAGACACCATTTTCTTGGCAAACGATGGACAGATTCAAGTATTTGACGATCCATTCCCTCCAATTTTGATTGGTCAACCGTTCATCCTATTGCAGGGAACAAACTTAGAAGATGCGATTGTAAATTTTGACCCTGCTGAATCTATTTTGTCTCTCTTTCCTGCTTTCGATACGATAGATGTTGTGGTCAATACACCTTATGTAGAGTTGGGATTTGGAGTATATGATGATGGTCAGTTGTTTGGATGCCCTCCTGAAGAAACTATAATAGGTTTCGTAAGTACAGAAGCGGTAACCTCCGAACCCTTTGAAATACAATACAGTTCTACAGATAGAGCTGGAAATAGAAGTGAATTGTTCCGATATGTCAATGTGATTGGTTTTGACGATGTTTTTCCAAGTATTCTACTCACCATAGACGACCCTTTCAATCCTACGGATGTAGATGGAACGACTGTAACCGCAGAAGTGCAAATTGGGGAGACATGGGTAGATCCTGGATTTATTGCATTTGACAATGTGGATGGCTTGATTACGAGCGAAGTCGTCGTGACAGGCGAAGTGGACTTGGAAAGTATTGGCGATTATACTGTGACTTATACCGTGTCAGATAAGGCAGGGAATACTACCTCCATCTCAAGAATTGTGCAAGTACGAGATACCACCGAGCCTACTGTCGCTTTAATTGGCCCTGTGCCTTTGATTGTTGCTTGTAATGGCAACTACACAGAGTTTGGGGCCAATGCTTTTGACGATGTAGATGGTACTTTGACAAGCAATATCGTGATTCAAGTATTTGGAAGCAATGGCATAGAATACGAAGAAGTTTGTACAGGTCAAGCGGGTAACTATATTGTGACTTATACGGTTATAGATGCAAGTGGCAATGTAGGAACTGCAGAGAGGTTGGTAGTCGTGTCGGGAGATTGTACAAGTGATGCTTGTATGGTTGTAAATATTGGTGATCATTTATTTGATTCGGATATTAGTCTGTTTCCCAATCCTACTCAAAGTGAATTTTTCATCAATTTCCACGACTTGACCAATCTTCAAGCACGAATTGAAGTGTATAGTTTGGTAGGTGAATTGGTGCATCAAAGTCAAACACATATTGGGCAGAATCATTTGTGGAAGGTGGATTTGTCGAATGTGGTTGCAGGGATGTATTTGGTGAAAATTCAAACGCCTGAAGGCTCACTGACAAAGAAAGTGGTGATTAGAGAGTAGTCACTATTGTTAAACTAAGAATAGCTGGGTAGCTGCAAGCATTGTAGTTGCCCAGCTTTTTTTATTTTTCCTCCATAACAAAAGTAAAATTTCACTTTTTAAATGATTCAAATCAAAACTTACTAAATATCTTTCAATATTTGTTAGATTTGCCCAAATCCACATTAAATAGTGCCTGAACGGAAAGAGATAATTGTCTGTCTATCAAAACATAACTAATGGTTAAAACAAACGAACTTTTTCCTTCAATTTTTATATTCTTATAGCAACTTGATGTTAATTTATTAGGAATTTATTGAAGGTATTGATATATGGGGAAACTTTAAAAAGTTCGTCTGTTTAAGTGTTTAGTTATGTTTTAACACTCAATTAGTTAAGAGTTTCCGTTCAAGCACTAAATATCAATAAGGTTGACTCAAAGGATTTTTTACAAAGCATTAAACACCATGAAAAGGGCATTTCATCTATTGATAACCACATTGTTAATAAGTTCAAATATGTTTGGACAATTCTTAGAAAATGACAAGAAATTATTGGCTGCAAATAAGATTCAATCATTGAGTATTGTTGAATTATTTGCCGATAGCACTTGTTTACATCAAAAAATGCAATACGATGTACATGGCAATGAAACAAAATACGATTTGTTGCGATTGGATCATTATTACAAAAGTTTTTATGATGATTTGAACCGAAAAGTGCAAGAATTGAAGGTTGATAAAAATGGGGAAGAACCAATGGACAGCACATTTTTTGAATACGATGAATATGGAAACGTAGAAAAAGAAACAAGTGTGTATTATTATGGCAATGAGCGCAACGAGTTCGTCATGACTTACAACTATGAATACAACGACTTGGGTAAAAAAGTCAAACAATGTCAAATGGGAGAAAGTGAAAGTGAAAAAAAAGAAGAAATATTGCTCACCGAATATGTTTATAATAAGGCAGGAAATTTAGAAAAAGTCCTTCAATTCATGGACGGAGAAGTGGCAATTACCGAATTTTATCAGTACAACGAAGACAATTTACTCATCCGAAAAGACATAGACGACCCTACGTGGTTTGAGCGAGTGAACATGATGAAAATCAAACAACGTCCCAATATCAGCGAACAATACAGCACTTATACTTATGATGGTCGACAACGAGTTACAGAAGTATATCAATATTTTTCTGACCCCTGTTTGTCAATGGATGATTATTATGCCTACCGATATAGCTATCTACCAAATGGTTTGATTGCAGGAATTGAAGTATGGGAAAAACGGCAAAAATTGGTGTCGAAAGTGCGGTTTGATTATCTGACAAGATAAAAATTAGACGTTTTTTTACTCGTGATTATTTCACCATCCTTCCATATCCCCCACAATTTCAATCTTGTTCCTGCCCAATTGAATTTTTCCCATTTTTTCCAATTTCTTTAACAAACGAGAAATGACCTCTCTCGAAGAATTCAAATCACTCGCTATCTCTTGATGGGTAATGTGAAAAACGGATTTTTGAGTAATTTTCGCCTTATCAGAAAGGTACTTCAATATGCGTTCATCCATTTTCATAAAAGTAACACTGTCAATCACCTGCAACATTTCTTCAAAACGTTTGCGATAAACATCCATCACAAAGTTTTTCCAACTTTTGAATTGAGTCAACCATTCGTCCATAAATCGCACAGGTATGGCAATCATGCAAATATCTTCCTCTACCACCGCTCTAATTTCACTTTGGTTGTGAGAAAAACAAGAAGTCAAAGACATCGCACAAGTTTCGCCTACACCCAAATAATAGAGTAATACTTCATTGCCATATTCATCTTCTCGCATAACCTTAATGCTACCTTTGATTAACAGGGGAATCGTTCGAATATAACCTCCAAAATCAATGATGATTTCGCCCGTCTTCGCTTCCACCAAACGACCATGTTTTTCAATCAAATCCTGTAGTTGAGGCTCTTGAAGTAGAGGAAAGTGTTGTTTGAGTATTTTTTTCATAAATTATTCTTCCAAATTTTCTGTAGGCATATTTGCAATCATCCAAGCCGTTATCCCGCCTTCCAAATCATATACTTCTTTGAAGTCCAACTTTTTCAGTATATCACAAGCATCTCCACTTCTTCCCCCACTTTTACAATAGACCATTACGGGTTTGTTTTTATCCAAAGCTGCAACAATAGCATTGAAGTTGTCCGCCTGATAATCTACATGTTGTGCATTGGGCAAAGTCCCTGTTTCCTGCAATTCTTCTAAAGTCCGAACATCAATCAGTTGCTCGTCTCCCAACTCATCCATTTTTGCTTGAAAGTCACCAACATTGAGTTTTTGAAAAACTTGACTCGCAGCATCAACAGCAGTACCATTTGGAGGAGTCGCTTCCTTGGTCGTTGAAGTCGTAGTAGAATCGCTGCAAGCAGTCATTGACACCATGAAGCATAAAATGACAAAAATATAGGTAGTTTTCATCGAGTAAACTTGTTTTTAAAAATAGCACAGAAAAATCAGGATAAATATAGGCATTTAGTAATGGTAAAAAAATAACTCCCCGCTTTTTTTGCTAACATACCCCAACCCCTTTCAAAAGGGGAGTATTGGTCGGGAAGTTATTTTTTCTTTTTTACTTAAAGCGAAATTTTAGAAAACAAATAAAACATCTCCGTAGCTATTTGCCGACAACGTTCATCGTATTTTGCCGACTCTTCGGGTGTATCATCTGCCACCTTGGGATCTTCATAAGTAATCGCAAACCGTTTGGAAGCCCCCAACACAAGTGGGCAGTTTTCATCTGCATGAGAACAGGTCATGATGGCTACAAAATTTTGGGAAGGATTGAAGGAGTCATCGTATGTTTTTGAGAAACACAGCATTGAGGGAGCATTTTCTGCAAAACGCAGCTGGTAACGAGGATTGTCCTCCTCTCCTATTCCTACCGTTTTTTTCACTTCAAAACCTGCTCTTTCGAGGGCTGCAACGGAGCGATGATTGAAGGCTGTCGCTTCTGTTCCTCCCGAATAGGTATGAATATCGGACAGTTGGTAATAGGCGATCGCTGTTGAAGCCCAAATTTGTCCAAAATGACTTCTGCGACTGTTGTGAGTACAGATAAAATTCAAATCAACTTGTTTACCTTCCTGCAATTGTTGATGAATATAATCACTCACTGCCTCCAACTCCTGCTGTCTAACAGTTTCTATATTACGAAAATCACTAACCAAGGAATCAACGTATTGCTTTAATCGTGGATACATGCTTCAATTTTTTTTGAAAGAAAAACGTTTCTTCGATTCTGATAAACTGCTGCAATATTACGTTATTTGAAAAACAAATAGCTCAATAAAAAGGTGTTAATTATCGTTATCTTTGTTCCTCAAAATTGAGGAGTCCCTACTATATAATCATCAATCCCTAAAAAAATCAGTGCAGATGTTTGAGTATCCTTCAGATAGTTCTTCCATTATTAACCAAGCCAAACAGTGGGATGATAGTTTTACAGACAGTACCAGACTGATTTGGGATAAACTGATGAGTTGGTTTGAGTTATTGGTATCTATGTTGCCCAATATTGTATTGGCAATCATCATTATTTTCTTCTTTTACGTCATTGCCAAAACAAATGCTCGCTACTCATTTCGGGTCTTTCGGCGGATTGCAGGTAGTGAAGCCATAGGCTTGTTACTTACCAATGTTGCCAGTTTCTTATTGTTTTTATTGGGGCTATCTATTGCTTTGAGTGTCTTATCTTTGGACAAAGCCGTAGCCTCCATTTTGGCGGGTGCAGGTATCATTGGTTTGGCCTTGGGTTTTGCCTTTCAGGATTTGACCGTCAATTTTATTTCGAGCATCATTATTGCCGTCAAACGCCCCTTTGCGATTGGCGATTTGATAGAAAGTAATGGCTTTTTTGGAACCGTCAAACTGATGCACTTTCGCTCGGTAATTTTGGAAAATACTACTGGACAATCAGTCATTATCTCCAATCGAGCGATGTTGGAAAATGCTGTCGTAAATTACAATTATTCGGGTCGTCGAAGAGTAGATTTGGTAGTTGGGGTTTCTTATGGTGAAAACTTGAAAGAGGTAAAAAATCTCACCCTTCAAACCATCTCTGAACTTCCTTTGGTTCTGCCCAACTGGAAAGTAGAACTGTTTTTTGAAGAATTTGGAGACAGTTCCATCAACTTTGTTGTTCGATTTTGGATTCAGTTTCAGCGCCAAGCCGAATATTTAGAAGCTCGTTCCGAAGCCATTATGGCCATTCACGAAGCCTTCAATCAAAACAACATTACTATTCCATTTCCCATTCGCACACTGGATTTTGGTATCAAAGGCGGAAAAGACTTGAGCGAAATGATGGACTCTGAGAAGGACAAACCTTGACTTTTTTCCACTAATTTCAACTCATTTTAGTTAACTTTGAACCTGTATTCGCTTCCAAATTTCACACCAGAACATGACCAAATACTTATTCATTTTAAGCATCTTTTTTATGATTACCGAACTGAACGTGGACGCACAGAACGTTGAAACGAATCCAAGTTCCCTACCCTATCACCAAATTCCCGACTACCCCGAAAAATACACTTCGGGCAATATGATGGCTCGAATGATTGACGGTTTGGGCTATCGTTATTATTGGGCAACTGATAGTCTGCGGGCAGAAGACCTTGAATATAAGCCGAGTGAAGACAGTCGAGATACAGGTCATACATTGGAACACATTTATGATTTGTCTCGCACGATTCTCACTACCATCCAAAAAAAGCCCAATATTCGCCCTTTACCAGAGGAAATAATTGATTTTGCAGAAATGCGAAAACGCACTTTGCAGAACCTCAAAGCAGCAAGTGATATTTTGAAGGGAAATAAAAAAAAGGACTTCAAAGAATCAGAGATAACTTTTTTACGAGAAGGGAAATCGGTCAGTTTTCCATTTTGGAATCTGATCAATGGGCCTATTGAAGATGCGATTTATCATACAGGTCAGATTGTAGCCTACCGTCGAGCTTCGGGAAATCCGCTCAATTCTAAGGTGAATGTGTTTATGGGAAAAAATAGGGATTAAACGAAACTGGAGTATCAAAAAGGAGCAAGAGAGATGCTTGAATTTCAGTTCTTTGCTTTTGTTTTCTTTGTGCCTTTTCTGGTTGGATTAAAAATGTACAGTAGTATGGTGGAGAGATTTAATTTTGCAGAGGAAGGAAAGCGATTTGTGGTGGAATGGTTATCACAACCAAAATGGCTCTGCTCAGACGATTTCAATCTATTTCTCCTCGCCTATTCCTATGATTTTGGCGACACTAGCAGTCTCCCAATTGACATTCATTTTAATTCTGTAAAAGGCATCATTGATTTTTCGTAATTTTGTCCAAAATCCATCTTATATGAACAATCAATGTCTACTTCTTTTAGTTTTATTTTTTTCCACTTCTTTTTTATTGTTTTCACAAAATACCCATAAATGTGGTTTTGACGATTATCGAAACCATCAAATTCAACAAAATCCTCAATATTTGGATAGCTGGGAGAACATTGAAGCCTTTACCCAGAAATATGTGGAGGAACACCGCCAAAACAAGAAAAAAGTAGCGGAGGTACTGACTATTCCCGTAGTAGTTCATGTTGTTCATACAGCCAATCGTCCTGCGAGTAACATCAGCGAAGCCAAAATCTATTCTCAAATTGAGGCTTTGAATCGAGATTTCCGAAAAATGAATGCGGATACCACCAATATATCCCCCGAATTTCACCACCTTTTAGCGGATATTGAAATAGAATTTTGCTTGGCAACAAGAGATCCCAACGATCTTCCGACTACAGGCATTACCCGCACAGAAACCCAAGAAGAACGTTTTTTTGTAGAAACGGATGAAATTAAATCCTCTGAAACAGGGGGAAAAGATCCTTGGCCCTATGACCAATACTTAAATATGTGGGTCTGTTACAATATATGCAGTACCTTTGGAGGCTGTGGAATTTTGGGATATGCGACACCTCCCAATTCTGGCACCACTGAAAGGGATGGAGTGGTAATTCAATACAACTTTTTTGGAGAGACTCAACCTGTTAGTTCTGCTTTCAATCGTGGTCGAACTGCAGTACACGAAATCGGACATTGGCTCAATTTGTCCCATGTTTGGGGAAATGGTGCTGACAATTCCAATTGTAATAGAGATGATTTTGTAGATGATACGCCTATCGTAAATGGCCCTAATTATGGCTGCCCTTCTGTGCCTCCCAACACATGTCAGGAAGATACTTTAGACATGGTGGATATGACCGAAAACTACATGGATTACAGCAATGATGCTTGTCTAAACATGTTCACATTGGGGCAAAAACTACGAATGCGGGCAATGTTTGAGGAGGGCGGTTTTCGTGCTTCTCTTTTGGAATCTAAGGGATGTGTGCCTGTGGATCAGGGAATGGACGATGTTCGATTGGTTGCTTTGAGTCAGCCAACTGATTCAGATGTGATATGTTCGGTTTTCCAACCACAATTTACCGTACAAAATTTTGGTACAGAACCTCTTATATTTTTTACAGTGGATTATGAGTTAAATGGAGAAAACCATAGTTATGTATGGGCAGGCTTGATTGAATCTTTGAAAAGTGAAGTAATTACGCTTCCTCCTCTTCAAGTAGATAACAACAGCACCGACAACCTTTTGGTTATTCTGATAACAGAACCCAATGGCAGAGAAGACTACAATATTGCAGACAATGCTACATTTGTCAATTTCCAGTCTGTTCCACCTGCCAACGAAACTATTTCCTTTGTAGAATCTTTCCAAACTCCTCCTGGATTTCCTTTTCCTCCAATCGGTTGGGGAATCTTCAATAGCGACAATGATTTTGACTATAGATTCAAAAAAAGCACAGATGCGGGATATGGTGATACAGAATCGGCCTATATGCCCAACTTCGAATCCAATGCAAGTTATATCGGTGAAATAGACGAAATCATCAGCCCTGCAATAGATTTTGAAGGTGAATTCGACAGCCTTTACCTTCAGTTTTTCTATGCTTATACGAGTATGGGCGAAGGCACGATTTCCGACACTTTGGAGATTTTGGTTTCAGCAGATTGCGGAGAAACCTACACAAGTGTTCACAAATTTTTTGGAGAAGAATTGATTACTGCCGACCCCATTGCAGAAGTTTTTGTGCCGATGGAAGGACAATGGAGAGAAGGCTTGGTTAATTTGATTGACTTCAAAGATTTTAGAAATGTAAATCTTAAAATTCGACAAATTCGGGGAACTGGAAATGACCTATATGTTGATGATATTAACTTATTGAGTGGACTGACTGCTATTGAAGGAAATGTTCTTCAAAATCAAGTTTCGATTCATACTTTTCCCAATCCTGTAAGAGACAAGACAATCATTGAATTAAGTAATTTGCCTAGCAACCAAAATGTCCAATTGAGCATTAGCAATAAAGCAGGTCAAGTGGTTTTCACACAAACTATTCGTTCTGTCAACGGTCAAAAAACCTTAGAAATACCTGTCAATCAATTTGATAGTGGCATGTATGTAATCAGCCTAAACAGTAGCCACCAAAGTTCGCACTCCAAATTCATTGTCATTAAGTAAAAAAGAAAAAATAACTCATCGACCAATATTCCCCTTTTGAAAAGCCTGCCCCGATTTCTCGGTGGGGGATGGGGTATGTTAGCAAAAGAAAACGAGGAGTTATTTTTTTACCCTTACTAAATAAATTTTGTACTTTGATTTTGCAGCTTTGATTTTTCACCAAATTCTTAAACAGAGCAAACGTTACGTTTTATAAAATCTCATATTCGCATGAAAAAATTGTTTTCATTTATTTTTGTTTTCCTGTCCTTCAATGCGCTTAGTATAGCACAAGAACACAAGCATGAGCATACTGTCCCCTGTGGTTTGGATGCTGTATCACAACAATTATACGACCAAAATCCTGAAGAATATTTAGCTGCACAAGCCTATTCACGTCAGCAAATCAAAGAATGGATTGCGGCCAACAAAGACAATCTTCAAAAAAAGGCAGAACTCATCACCATACCTATTGTTTTTCACGTTGTATGGTCAAGTAATAACCCAAACTCTAATATCAGTGACGAACAAATCTATTCGCAGGTAGAAGCCCTAAATCGAGACTTTCGGGCTCAAAACGATTTGAGTATTGTAAGGGATATTTTTAAGGATAGAATTGCGGATATGGAGATTGAATTTAGACTGGCTGAATTTGATCCAGAAGGCAATTTGACCACAGGTATTACTCGTACAGAAACCGATGTGGAGGTGTGGAGTATTGAGGATGCAAGTGCGATGAAATACGATGAGAATGGCGGTAAAGACCCTTGGCCTTCGAGCGATTACTTAAACATATGGGTTATTAGTCGCCTCCAAGATCAGGATGGCGGCAATGGGATAGCGGGATATGCACAGCCAGGCGGAAACTTCCCTTCAAATTCTCGAATTGATGGAGTGGTTATCAGACACAGTTTTCTTGGACAAACAGGCACTGCAGATCTGAGTGATTTTGGCAGAACAGGCACACATGAAGTGGGACACTGGTTGAGTCTTCACCATCTTTGGGGAGCATTCAATTCGGGTGAAGAAACTCCTAGTTGTTTGGGAGAAGACGATGAAGTATCAGATACACCCTTCACTTTGGATGCCAACTTTGGTTGTAATTTCAACCGAAATCAATGTACACAAGAGAATCCAGATTTTCCTGATATGATCGAAAATTATATGGACTATGCCAATTCTAGTTGTCAAGGTCTGTTCACAAATGGTCAAAAGGATAGAGCGAGAGCTATCTTGAATACGACTCGGTCTCAAATAACAACTTCTACGGGATTGAAAACAGTTCGTGGCGAAAATGATGTAATGATTGTGGATGTATTGAACCCAACCTCAGGTGATAAGAGTTGTTTGACCGTTGAACCTGTCATTGAAGTGGCAAACTTTGGCACATCCGATTTATTTTATTTTGAAGTAGATTACACCATAAATGGAGAAAGTTATGACTATCAGTGGATTGGTACAGACGGTGGACTTGCTCCGTGGAACAGCCTCAACAATTCACCCAAAAAAGTCACTATTACGCTTCCAGAAATCACATTGAGTGGTGTAGAAGGTAATTATACAATGGAAGTCGTGGTGAGCCGTCCGAATGGTAGTTTGAGTGAGTTTGATGAGTCTGACAATACCATCTCCGTTGATTTTCAAACGGTCAGTCCTGGAGCAGAACCTTACTTTGAAGAAGCTTTTGATTTCGTGGTATTTCCTCCTATTGGATGGAGTGTTTTTAACCAAGACAACAACCTAAAAGGGCGATTCAAGCAGACCTCAGATATAGGTGTTGGAGACTCAAAAGCAGCTTTAATGGAGAACTTCGAGTACAATGCACTGGGTGAAACGGACGAGTTGATTTTACCTCCTTTGGATTTTACAGGTGATTTGGGGAAAATCTCTATGAATTTCCAATATGCCTATGCCTACATTGACGACAACAGCACTTCTGATACTTTATCGGTAATGATTTCTGATGATTGTGGAAGCAACTTTGTTACTGTCGCACAACTTTATGGAGAAGACCTTTACACTGCTGCCCCAACTTCTGAGTTTTTTGTTCCTACAGAGGGGGAATGGCGCAGTGCACAGGTGGATTTGTCGAGTTTTATCAACACTACAAATCACATCATCGTTAAACTTAGCCAAACTCGTGGCACTGGCAATAATTTGTATATTGATGCAATGGATTTATTGTCTGAATCCACTGACATTCCATCGGTTATCACCCAATCAAGCTTGAAGATTTTCCCAAATCCTGCTAACCAAATGGTACGATTGCAATTTGGTGCACAAGAAGCAGCGCATGTTCAAGTAGATGTTTTGGACAAAGCAGGACGCAGAATAAGCGGTCAAAACATTGCAGCTAAAGGCGGTTTGAACCAACATGAAATTTCATTGGAGAATTTGCCAGCGGGAGTATATTTCGTCAAAATTCAGGATGGAAGCCAAGTGACTACTAAAAAATTATTGGTATTTTAAGATTTGCCTCAAAAACAAGTTTTTAAACCTTGCAGATAGCCCTATTGTTTATGAGAAACAATAGGGCTATTTTTATATCATGAAAATATTGCACATTAGTCTGAAATTCAAGAGAATTATGTTTGACATTCCTTTTGAGCCTACAATTGGCGGTATCACCATTAATATTCACTTGGTTTTAGAATATGTGGCTTTTTTTGTGGCTTTTCAATATTATGTTTTTTTGCGTAAAAGAAGTGATGATGTGATTTCCTCCAATAATAGGCTGTCGATCATTTTAGGCGCAATCATTGGAGCTTTGTTGGGTTCACGAATTATGGGCTTTTTGGAAAACCCATTGATTGAAATGTCAATGGACAACCTACTTCAATTACTCAACAAAAAAACGATTATGGGCGGATTGTTTGGAGGATTGTTGGGCGTAGAGACTGCCAAATGGTTCATTGGAGAAAAAGAATCTTCGGGCGATTTGTTTACTTTACCTATTGTCTTGGGGATTTTTATTGGCAGAATTGGTTGTTTTCTTTCGGGCATCCATGAGTTTACCTACGGAAAAGCGACTTCCTTCTTTATGGGAATGGATTTGGGAGATGGAATAGATAGACATCCTACTTCGCTGTATGAATTGTTCTTTTTGATAGGACTTTTCTTCTTTTTGAAGCGACTGAGAGGCGGAACACAATTGCAGAAAGGGGAATTGTTTCAACTCTTTATGCTTTTTTATTTTGGATTTCGTTTTTTGATTGAATTCCTAAAGCCCATTGTATTTTTTATCTTTGGTTTGAGCAGCATACAATGGCTCTGCATATTGTGCTTCATTTATTACCACAAAACCATCCTTAAATTCCTAAAAAATGCCTACTAGAAAATATACTTATTACGACTTCACTCTGAGTCTTTGCCCTCAATGTCTCAAACGAGTAGATGCCAAAATCATCTTTGAAAATGACAATGTTTACATGATCAAAAGGTGTAAGGAACATGGTCTTTCAAAAGTTCTGATTGCAGACGATGTGGAGTATTACAAAAACATCCGAAACTACAATAAGACATCAGAAATCCCCCACAAATTTAATACTCAAACGCATTATGGGTGTCCTTACGATTGTGGATTGTGTCCCGATCACGAGCAACATTCTTGTCTGACAGTGGTGGAAGTTACCGATAGATGCAATCTAACCTGCCCGACTTGCTATGCAGGTTCTTCGCCTCACTATGGAAGGCATCGAACTTTGGAAGAGGTCAAGCAGATGTTGGATGCAGTTGTTGAGAACGAAAAAGAACCCGATGTGGTGCAAATCAGTGGAGGAGAACCCACCATACACCCACAGTTTTTTGAAATATTGGACTATGCCAAATCCTTGCCCATCAAACATTTGATGCTGAATACCAATGGTATCAAAATCGCCAAAGACTTGGAGTTCGCTAAAAAACTGGCTTCCTACGCTCCTGATTTTGAAATCTACCTGCAATTTGACTCCTTCAAGAAAGAAGTTTTGGAAACCATGAGAGGGGCAAATTTGGTTACAATAAGAGAGGAAGCTTTGAAGCACCTCAATGCGCTGAATTTATCAACTACCTTGGTTGTGACACTTCAAAAAGGACTGAACGATGATGAAATTGGTCAAATCATTGACTTTGCTTTGAAGCAAAAATGTGTGCGAGGAGTGACTTTGCAGCCTACTCAAATTGCAGGAAGGCTCGAAAACTTCAATCGGCAAACGGATAGAATTACACTAACCGAAGTGAGAAGAAAAATTTTGGAACAAAGCCCTATTTTCAAGCCAGACGACATCATTCCCGTCCCCTGCAATCCTGATGCGCTGGCTATGGCTTATGTCCTCAAAATAGGTGGAGAGGTTTTTCCGTTAACGAGGTATATCAACCCAAAAGACTTGCTTGACAATAGCAAAAATACCATCGTTTATGAGCAGGACGAACATTTGCATGGCAAGATGATAGAGCTATTCAGTACAGGTAATTCGGTGGAGAATGCAAGCGAAAATTTACATTCGATTTTGTGCTGTTTGCCTCAAATTGATGCACCTATGCTTGGTTATGACAACTTGTTCAGAATCATCATCATGCAGTTTATTGATGCTTATAATTTTGATGTGCGGGCTATCAAAAAATCTTGTGTTCATATTGTGAACAAAGACAACAAAATCATTCCTTTTGAGACCATGAATCTCTTTTACCGAGACAACAAAAGAGCATATTTAGAAGAACTTAAAGAATTTTACAAATGATATTACTTGAAATTGGTAGTGGACTTGAAATTATTTTTGCCTTCGTTTTGTTGTTGTGGTTGATTCCTATTGTGATGTTCATTGTGGGATTGACCCGACTCAAAAACAGGCCTCAAAATGCCAAAATCTTGATGATTATTTCGGGAATATGGTTGTTGATTGGGATAAGCTTCTGTGGGTCGCTGGGAATGTAAGGGGCATAATTTAAAATTGCATAAGATTTTGGAAGACATTTTTATTTGGACGCTTTTTTTCTTACTGATTTTTTTTGGAGTAGCGCCTATGATTTTGATGATTGTCGGTGCGTCTCAAATGAAAAAGGATTCGCCAAAAGCCAAGAAAATGTTCATCATTGCAGGAATATGGCTATTGATTGGAGCAGGTTCTTGTGGATTGGTCATTGGAGTTTTTTAATCATTATTTTTCAAGAATTTAAATACTACCCAAATGGAAGGTATTCTTATTTTAGGACTTATTCTTATGCTGCTGCTTTTTTGGCTAACTCCTATGGTTATGATAATAATGGGTGCAGTCCAAATGAAAAAGAATCCACCAAAAGCCAAAAAAATGATCATCATTGCAGGAATATGGCTGTTGATTGGAGCAGGTTCTTGTGGGCTATTAATGCTGGGATAAACAAAAGAAATGAAAACAAAATGCCCGATAAAACTATTTTTATCGGGCATCGAAATATAAATCAATAAAAGTTGAGTAGATAAACAAAAAATGGTTGTAAGTACACCTTCAATGTATTTATTGTAATCTATTGAAGTCTGACTTTCCGCTTCTCCACTCTATCTTCTCTCTTATTTCTTCATTTTTGTCCATTCTGCAATAGACTCCTCATTCATTTTCACATAATCCATGTTGTTTGCTTCTTTCGCTTTCGCCAAAGATTCTTTAGCATGTTCGATAGCATCACTGTATTCTCCCATTTTGGCTTCAATCAAAGATGCTTGACGCAATACCCAGAATTTTTCATCCGCACCCATTTTCAAAGCTTTCGTCATCCATTCATGTGCCTGCTTCAAATCTTGACCATTTTCAGCATAAAAACGAGCAGCAGAATAGTAATCACCCCAAGATGGACCAGCCATTACTTTGTCAATAGAAGCCAAGACTGATTTGGTCGTACCAACCCCCAAAGGAATAGTAACCATCGTATTAGCCCACTTCAAATTGATATTCGCACCATCATTGGTCAAGTCGCTTACGTCAATAGTAAATGTCTCAACAGTATGTCCCATTTTTGTAGGTTTCACTACAAATCGCAAAGCATCCTCTTCTGTTTTATAATTATCACCACCTGTACCACCGTGAGTAATATTGTTGTGGAAAATAATCGTCCATTCTGATTCACCAGGAATCGTATAAAGAGCATACTTACCCTTCTTCAATTCTTTGCCGCCTACTGTCACATCATCGCTGAAAGACACCTTAGTAGAAGCATTTGCACCTGTACGCCACATAACACCATAAGGCACCAAATCACCAAAAATATCTCGACCTTTTTTGCTAGGACGAGAATATTCAATCGTTACATCTGTCAAACCTACGGTTTGTTCCAATTTGCTAGAAGGACTTGGAGCGGGGGTTTTCAACTGAGCATCCGCTGTCAAAGTACCAAACAACACACAAACGATAAGACAAATCGAAATTTGCAATAATCCTTTCATTCTTTTTTATTTTTTAAAGTTAAAACTGATGGATATAATATTTTGCAAAATTAACAACAAAATGTTATTTTTCATCCTATTCAGGCAATCAAACAATGACACCTTCAAAACATAACTCTAAATTAATGTCCAATATACCTGCATTGAAGTTCATCCAAAAAGAATCTATCCACTTAATCGGCATGTCCATTTTTGGAAATTTTCACGAACAGCCCATCATTCCAAAATTGTGGCAAGAATTTACTCCTCACATCTCCAAAATCCCCAACAAAGTTAATGACAATCAATGTTTTGGAGTAGAAACATACACTGATAGTTTTATGAAACACAATCAGTGGCACTACATGGTCGCCGTAGAAGTCAGCACCTTAGAGACTATTCCTATTTTGTGTACTGCCAAAACTTTGCCGCCCAACTTATATGCTGTTTTTACCCATACAGGCGCTATTCGTTCAATAACCAAAACATTTGATTACATTTACAGCAAATGGCTCCCCAATAGCAACTATGAGATTGCAGCTCCTTATGATTTTGAATTTTATGACGAAAGATTCAAGAAGGAGGAGGAAGATTCTGAATTGGATATTTATCTTCCTGTTAAACAAAAAGTTTTTTCCTAAATTTGTTCAAAACCTATTATTCACTTCAATTATTTTCCATCACTATGTCTTCAAAAGAAGAAACCTCCATTGAGCTACAAGAACGCCTTCAATCACTCAGAGATCAGCTGGCTTCCCTATCCGAACCCATAGAGGATGCTGTAAAACAGACCAAAGCTAACTTGTTGTTCGAACTCGGTAAAACGGAGATAGAAGCAGGCAATTTTGAAGCAGCTTTGCCCCATTTAGAAGAAAGTGCTTCTCTACATGAGGAAGAAAGTATCCATCAAGCAGAGGTTTTCTTCGAACTCAGCACAGCTTATTTGAATTTAACTAAATTGGATAAAGCTGAAAACTACATTAAAAAATCAATAAACACCTATAACCTTATAGAAGAAATAGTTGCTTTACATAAAGCCATTCGTCAGTTGGCACTGATTTATGCCCAACAAGGAAATATTGAAGATGCAGAAAAGCTCATTCAAAAGAAAATCGAACATACTACGACTTTAGAAAACTGGCAGGAAGCAGGGAAATTTTATGGTTTTGCAGGAGAATTGGCGGCTGCTCAAAAAAACTATCAAATAGCCTTCAATCATTTTAGAAATGGATTAAAAGCGTTGAAAAAAACAAATGGAAATCACGAAACCATGGGCGAATATTATGAAGCCCTTGCTCGATTGTTGCTACATTTCAAAAAAAATGAGGAAGCCATTCATAGCTTCGAAGAAGCTGCAACCGCCTTTCAACTGGCAAACAAACCGTTGCTACAAGGAGGTGTGTTAACCTTGATAGCAAAGATATGGGAAGGAGAAGGAAAATACCTAAAAGCAATTCCTTATTTGCAGCAAGCAACAGAGGCATTCAAACAATCAGACGAAGACAGTAGTGCCATGCAAACAGCTGACGCTCATTATCAAGCTGCTTATTTGTATGAACAAGAAAAACAATGGGAAAATGCTCTTGCTGAATATAAAGCCGCATTACCTTTTGCTCAAAAAACGGATGACGAAATGATGATCGCTTCTGTTGAAGATTCGATTGAACAATGCGAAGAAAAATTACATTCTAAATCTAAATCCAAAAAATCTTCAAATAATGATGAGAGAAAGAAAAGCTTTTTAGGGAAATTGAAGGATATGTTTGGATAACACATAACACCTACCTAATAGGTTTCTTATCTCACTTATTCTCAAAAATTTCAACTTTACTTCAATTCAACTCTAAATGCGCAACTGCTGCCCGCAAAGCCAACTGATAACCCATCGTTCCCAAGCCGCAAATTACTCCAACGGCAATGCCGCTGATATAAGAAAAATGTCGAAAGGCTTCACGTTTGTGGACATTGGAAATATGTACTTCAAAAATAGGTAAATCAGACGCTACCAAAGCATCTCTCAATGCCACTGAAGTGTGTGTATAACCACCTGGATTGATGATAATTGCATGATTTTTTGTACGGGCATTGTGTATGAGGTCAATTAATGTTCCTTCACCATTTGCTTGCTGACAAACAACTTCTACCCCTAACTCCTTCCCCAACTCCATGCACCGATTGTCGACATCTTTCAATGTTTCATAGCCATACATTTGGGGTTCCCTTTTGCCAAGAAGATTTAGGTTCGGGCCGTTGAGAATCAGAATAGATTTGTTCATAATTGAAAGGTATAAATTATCTTATGAAAATGTGTGTTAGATTTTCAAAAACCTAACACATATAGCACAGACAAAATTAAATAGATGAAACGAGTTAGTTATCTACAATTTCAATGTACAGAAAAATTGCGTTATGGGTAGAAATTGAAAAATAAGATTAGAAAAGCAAAATTTGCCAATGTTAAAGCTACGAGAAATAGCTGATTTACACCAATATTTTGAGAGAGTTTCTGGATACCTATTTGTTGGGGTCAAAATCATGAAAAGTTGAAAAACGCTGAAACGTTCAAATTGAAGGTTTTTGATTTCCTCCACCAACTTACCTTTTGAACGCAAAAAAAAGAAGAGGATTGGGCATCAATGCCTACTGAGTAAAAAAGAAAAAATAACTTCCCGACCGATATTCCCCTTTTGAAAGGGGGTGGGGTATGTTAGCAAAAGAAAACGGGGAGTTATTTTTTTACCGTTACTGATGACAAGAGTTCAAAAATTTCTCATGAAATAAGATTTGATGGACTGTTCTCTCAAATATCCTCAAAATTTCCCGATTTTCACTATATTGAAGTCTAAATCTCTCTTCTCTTCCTCAGCTTAAATCAAATAAAATATGCCAACTAAAATATATGATGCCATTATTGTCGGTTCAGGCGCAGGCGGTGGGATGGCAACAAAAATTCTTTCTGAAGCAGGAATGAAAGTCGCTCTTGTGGAGGCAGGGCCTTATTTTGACCCAAAAGACCCTGCCACCATGACTCAAATGAAATGGCCTTGGGAATCACCTCGAAGAGGTGCAAATACCAACCGTGCATTTGGAGACTATGATATGTCTTGGGGAGATTGGGAAGTAGAGGGTGAACCTTATACACAAGAAAAAGGAACGAACTTCATGTGGTGGCGTTCTCGAATGTTGGGAGGACGCACCAATCACTGGGGACGGATTTCTCTGCGTTTTGGTCCCGATGATTTCAAGCATAAAGATATAGATGGTTTGGGCGAAAATTGGCCCATTAGTTATGAAGAAATCAAACCTTATTACGACCGATTAGACAAAATGGTGGGTGTTTTTGGTTCAAAAGAAAACCGATACAACGACCCCGATGGATTTTTCCTACCTCCTCCAAAACCACGCCTTCACGAACTCTACTACATAAAAGGAGCCAGAAAAGCAGGCGTAGATGTGATTCCCTCTCGCTTGTCTATTTTGACCAAAAAGCTGAATAATGATAGAGGCGTTTGCTATTATTGCCGTCAATGCAATCGCTCCTGCAATGTATATGGTGATTTTTCGTCCAGCTCGGTTTTCATCATTCCAGCCGTCAATGGCGGACAAGTAGATTTGTATGTAAACAGCATGGTCAGAACCGTTACTACCGACGAAAATGGTAAAGCTACTGGCGTTTCGTTTATCAACAAAGAAGACCGAAAAGAGTACAAATTAAAAGCACATTCGGTTGTTTTGGGAGCTTCTGCTTGTAGTACGGCCCGTATTTTATTGAATTCCAAAAGCAAGCAACATCCCAATGGCTTAGGCAATAGCAGTGATTTGGTGGGCCGCTACTTACACGACTCAACTGGTGGTGGAAGAATGGCTTTTATTCCTGCCTTGATGGACAGAAAAACAAACTACAATGAAGATGGCGTAGGCGGTTTGCACGTTTATTCGCCTTGGTGGTTGGACAACAAAAAATTGGATTTCCCAAGAGGTTACCACATCGAAGTTTGGGGCGGAATGGGAATGCCCAGTTATGGTGTGGGCTTCAATGTGACTGAGTTCAATAAACTAATCGGTGGTGAAGTAGGTGGATACGGTGATAAGTTGCGAAAAGATGTCAGACGGTATTATGGCGCTATCATGGGAATGGAAGGGCGAGGAGAATCCATTGCATTGAAGGATAATCGCTGCGAATTAGACCCTATGGTAGTCGACCAGTTTGGAATTCCAGTTTTGAAGTTCAACTACAAATGGTCAAATCACGAAAGATATCAAGCCCGACACATGCAAGATACCTTTGAAGAAATCATTCATGCAATGGGCGGTATGCCTTTGGGAGACAAACCGACTGAAGAACAAGATTGGGGACTGTTGAAGCCTGGTCAAATTATCCACGAAGTAGGAACGACTCGAATGGGGAATGACCCAAAAACTTCTGTGACCAATAAATACTGTCAGTTACACGATGCCGACAATGTATTCATCGTGGATGCGGGGCCATTTGTCAGTCAGGCAGATAAAAACTGCACTTGGACGATTATGGCATTGGCAATGCGTACTTCTGAATATGTGGTAAAACAGTACAAACAACGAAACATCTAAAACAAATACACGATGGATAGAAGAGATTCACTTAAAACACTATTGGTCGGTACTATTGGAGGCATCACATTGGCTTCTGTAAATAGCTGCAAAACCGAGGTTGCGACCGATGCTCCTTTGAAGCAAACAGCCTCCAATTTATATGGACGAACTCCAAAGGAATTGGAACACGACAAAAAAGTACACGCAGAGGTCTATTTGAATGAGCATGAATTGGCAACTATTGCCGTTTTGTGCGATATCATTTTACCTGCTACAACGGATGCAGGTTCGGCAACCGATGCGAAGGTACATGAGTTCATTGAATTCATTGTCAAGGACATTCCCGCCCATCAGTTACCCATGAGAGGGGGATTGATGTGGTTGGATTTAGAAGCCAATCGGCGTTTTGAAAAACAATTTATCGCCTGCTCGAAGGAAGAGGAAATCCAAATAATCGAGGACATTGCCTACCCCGATCCAGATAACAAAAAACCTACAATGGCACACGGGATTGCATTTTTTAACCTTATGCGAAACTTGACCCTAACAGGGTACTACACCACCAAAATGGGTTTTGACGACTTGGGTGTTAACAGCAATTACGCCAATGTATGGGATGGAGTTCCTGAAGAAGTACTCGCCAATCACGATGTGGACTACGAGCCCGAATGGCTCGCAAAGTGTGTGGATCAAAGCAAAAGATTGGTAATAGCAGAATGGGATGAAGAAGGGAATTTATTGACATGATAACCATATATAGGTATCGAATCAATAAGTCAAAATCAAAAACACAGGCAAATGGTCGCTGTATCCACCATAATAGTTGGGGCCTCCATATGTTCTATTCGGAACTTTACCCTTATTCTTATCATCATACATCATCCAGTCCTCTTGAAAAATCACCACTTCCGAACTCGAATTCAGCCCCTTTTTGTCGTTTAGTAAGCTGCCCGAAACAATCATTTGGTCCAACATATTCCAATCGCCTTTGTAGTTGTATGTTCCTTTTCCCGCCTTGTCGAGCGCAGCAGAGGTGTTGAACAAATCTTTGTTTTGTAGGTTTTTTGCATTGGATTTTGCGCCCAAAATTTCGGTGATGCTTCGGTTGTCGGTTTCGTCGTTGAAGTCGCCCATGATGATAACCTTCGCATTTTCGTCCTCCGCAAAAATCTCCACCAATTTACCCTTCAATACCAAGGCACATGTCACCCGCTTAGGTTCGGAAGCCTGCAAACCGCCCCGTCGAGAAGACCAATGATTCACAAAAACGTGCAAAATTTCGTCTGTGCCTTGAATCTGACCTTTGGCATAAAGAATGTCACGAGTCGTCACTTCGGGGTCAAAATCGAAATGAACAGGCAAAGCTTCTTCTTCCAACACCTTGAAAATGGTACTATCATACAACAAGGCACAGTCAATACCTCGTGCATCAGGTGAGTCATGATGCACAATTCCATAACGTTCATTGATAGATGTTTGGCGAATCAAGTCCCTCAAAACGCTTTTATTTTCGACTTCAGTTAGACCAATCAAAGCAGGTACATTTCCTTCGCCTTCGATGCCACTCAATACTTTGTAGATGTCGTTGAGTTTTTTGATGTAGCGCTCCTCCGTCCATTTTTTATCAGATTCGGGCATAAATTCCTCATCTATCGTTTTTGGGTCGTCTTTGGTATCAAAGAGGTTTTCTACATTGTAATGTGCGACTTTGATTTGGTGCTGGCCTCTGGGTTGATTGACATTGTTATTGCAGCCTACTAAAACCCACATTAAGAAGGAGGTGTATAAAAATAGTTTCATGAACAGTTGATTAATTTTCTAACTTTAATTAATTTGGGATAAGCCAAAATAAAGTCTATCCTATCTTGTAAAAGTAGGGAAATTGGGTGTAAAGTCAAATTTATAATGACTATCATTTATCCTAACTCACCCCCCTACCAAAGCAAACCCCGCCCAATCCATCGGTTCCATCATTTCATCTTCAATAAGCTCCAATTTTGCTTTTCGAAGCGCAGACGTATAATTATCTCCATTCAAAATGTGTCCATACAAAGCCTCTACCAATTGTCGGGTAGAATCTTGAGGAACTTTGAAAAGAGAATACACAATATTGGATGCTCCCGCATACAAAAATGCCCGATGCAAAGCCATCATTCCCTCTCCCTGCTGCAATTTGCCAATACCGCTTTCACAACTACTCAACACCACCAAATCCGCCTTCAATTGCAGATTCATGACATCCGAAATATACAATTTGCTATCCTCTGGAATAGGCACATTTTCACCCTCATTTCCATACAAATTCAAACCCGACAAAACCGAATTTTCTGTATCTGCAAAACCATGAGTGGACAACAAAACATACTTGTATGCCTCAATGTGTTGCAGCAAATTGTCTTTAGAAGCCATATCGTAAAATAGCGCAACAGCCTCTTTTTCTTGTTCTTCAAATAGTTCGTAAACCGTTTTTACCTCCGCTTCGGTTTCTTCCAAATCCTGCAAAGCGGCTTGCTGTGAACCGCCTGACTTCAAGACTACTTTTCTGCCATTCTGCCCCGTTTTGAGCATATAGCCACTTCCACCGCCATCTACTCTTTTACCAAAACGTATTGGAGCAACGCCCAAAAAACCATCAACGACTTGTTTTGATAATTTGTGTTGCTTTTTTTGATGCGCCATCTCAATCAAAGTAGCAGAATAATGATATTGTACCTCAAACTGGCGAATTAGGTAGGATAATTGAGAAAAATCGGTAAAATTATTGGAGGTTTTTTGGGGCAAAAGTAGTG
This sequence comes from Bacteroidia bacterium, assembly GCA_030427245.1. Taxonomy (GTDB): domain Bacteria; phylum Bacteroidota; class Bacteroidia; order Chitinophagales; family UBA2359; genus JAUHXA01. The sequence goes on from JAUHXA010000009.1 coordinate 91,015, forward strand.
CATCAAAACTCAGACGGTGTAAAACACCATCGGGAACAATCAACAGTTTTTCTTTGCCCTCCAAAGCCACTTCAATGGGCTGCAACAATAAATTATACAATTTTAGAGAAATGGAAACGTATTTCTCCAAATTGCCCAGAGAAATGGCTTTTTGAAACGAATTTACTAAATCACTTAGTGGAGAATCAGGTGTGATTTCCTCAAAGCAAACCGAATTCTGACCAATTGCAAAAACAAACAACTTGTTTTGATAAAGATTGTATTGAAGCAGAATCTCTTTTGGTCTTAATAAAGATTGAAATTCAGAAATAGAAACGGTTTTAGTATTGTATTTGAGGCGATAATAGGCAGGATAGGATTTTTCTAATTTGTCCATCAACTCCGAATATTGTCTTTGGTGGGTTAAAATTTCGACATGCAGTTGTTGAATGTTTAACTCTTTGATAGCGGCATCTTGCTGCTTCACTCCCTCTTTCTGCAAAGACTTGTTCAAGTCTGTGAGCCTTGTCCTCAATGTATTTTCTCTTTCTTGTATAGCAATGGGAATAGGAGATTCTATTTTGGAGATTTCACCCTGCATCGCATGAGAAAGTAAAACTGCTTTGGCTTTCTCTGCAAACCTGAAAGCCCTTTCCGCAACCTTCGGGCTTTTTCTCAATTGCCAAAAAGTGAATCCTACCTCCAACCCCACCTTGAATGTGGCCATATATTCACGCTCTATCGCCATTTTTGAATATTCCGAACGAACCTTCAAACGCATTTTCTCTATCACTTGTATAGCCAATTCTATATGCTTGGCAGCCGCTTTCAAATGTTCGGATTGAGAATGGACATTCAGGTAGTAATCTCGAAAAATAGCCGCTTTTTTGGTGAGTAATCCAATTGTCACTATAAAAAGCTGGATAGACTCTAAGGGAGGAAGTGCGTAAATATCCTCTTCCGAAAAACCATTTGTGGCTGCCAGCAGTCCTTTTTGACAGCTATTCAATGCAGGTAAATGGCTGGCTTGGGAAAACTGTGCGAAAGCAATGTCAAAATAAGTAATGGCAATGCTTTCATGCTTGTGTTCGTGAATCCGTAGGAAAAGCTTCAATGCTTTTTGGAGATATGGAAGTGCTTTTGAAAAGTTTTGAAGCACAGAGTACGTTTTTCCAATATTTCTATAGGTATGAGCCAATCCGTATTCATCCCGTTCAGAATGTAACTTATACTCTTTCAGTGCTTCATCATAATACGCAATTGCTTCTTGATGTTTTCTGTGTTTGGAGGAGTTTGCTCCTAAATTTCGGAGTAAACCAGCTTTGTATTTGTGAAATGATTCTGTTTCCTTTGGGATGTTATCGATGGCTTGTTGGTAGTAATACATCGCCTTCTGTGGCTCTCTCACTCGTTCATAACTCAGTCCAATGCTATTGCAGATATACATGATATAAAGTCCATCTACCTTTTCTTTACTTTGATGAATTTGAAGGGCTTTCTGAAAATGCAGAATAGATTGCCAAGCATCTCCAATTCCTCGATAACACATAGCTGTATCTATGTGTAAATTTGCAAGAAGATGAGTCGGCATGGATAGGTTTTTCCAATTTTCCCAAATCTGATTAAAGGACTTCAAAGCTGAACTATATTGACTCTGCTTATACAAAATCCTTCCCACAAGCATTTGATTGTCCAAAGATTCAACCGTCTTCGCCCCCAAAATCTCTAACCTAATTTGTAGCGATTCTTGATTGTAAATAGAGGCTCTTTTATATTCGGTCTTGTCAAAATAGCTTTTCGCCAATTCAATTAAAATGGATGCCCGTAGCAATACACCTCTTTCTCCTGTTTCTAAGGGAATGGAATGGGCTTTGTGAAGAATTTGAATGACAATATCAGTATTTTTTTCATTCTGGCTTGCTTGTAAATATTGAGTAGCTAATTCAAAATTTGCAGTAGCTTCATTTTTCAGCATGGGGACTTAGTTTGTTCAATTTTGAAGTGAAAGTAAGCTATTTTTCAAAAGAAACTAAAAATTTTTCCTTCAAGTTTTACAAATCCCCCACCTCAATTCGTCTAACCCAAGCAAGTTAAAAAATCCTTTTTGTTAAATAACAATTGATAAACTTCTTAAACTCATAAAAAATTGAATCTTGCATTCAAGTCATAAAAAATATTTTTTTGATAACTTTAACCTCCACAACAGTTACAAATATTGGTTATGCAAGAATCTCAACTCCTATTGGAAAAGCACGAAATACTGATTCAAAAAACATTCAAAAGTTGTTGCCTTCAACAAAATATACACCTCTCAGAAGGCACTCAAAAATTGGTTTTTAAAAAGCTACGTTTATACCTGCAAAAAAATTGGCAAAACGCCTTCAGTAAGTATGAAGGATTCTTGTCTGAAAAATCCATCGTAACCGAATTGGTGCGTTTGGGTTGCAAAAGGCTTTTTAAAAACAACAATGCGGAAGACCTTGAACTTCTTCAAAATGCACCAGACAAATTGGTTTTAAAGTATTACGCCATCATCAAACACCTCGTTTATAAACAAAAAAACACGGGCAAGCCTATCTCTAATGAGGAACAAGCAGACCTCATTGCCAATATACAAGCCGAATTATTGGGAAAAGCAAAAAGCGGAAAGTTAGGCAGACAATACAAAGGCAATGCCCTATTTAGCACTTACTTTTATACGGTAACCTATCATTGTATGATAGACGAGTGGCGAAAAACACAAAGACACCAATCCAATATTTTGCAGAAACCAAACATCTTGGACAAGGGGAATGCAAAGGCTGCAAACTCCAATCAAAATTATCAATCTTTAGTCGAACAACACCTTTATCGCTTTCAAACTTTGCTGCAAATATTTCCTCCTCCCACAAAAAAACGTTTTGAATTTACCTTGAAGGTTAATTATCGAATGAAGTTGGTAGCAGCAGATATTTTAAAACTCTATGCAAAATGCTCCCATCCTTTACTTTCAGAAATATTGTCTTACTTCGGCAAGCAATACCATCAATTGGCTCAATCCAAGCTTTTTATACTCATTGGAGGCTTTCTCAGCATATTGGAGAAAAGTTCCAAACCTGTCAATGTTCCCTCTTTTAGGGTTTGGTTTCAGAATACACTCAATAGGATAAAAAAAACACTTTTTAAAGATTTCTCCAAAAAAGATAAAAAGGCAATAGATGCTTATTTTGAGTTTATCATATACAAGCACTACAAAAAAGACTGATTTTCATAAAAAAGCTTTGTGCAGCACATATCCACTGACTTAATATTTAAAAGATGAACATTTTAGAAAGAATTTTCGATGAAGATGACAAGCTCAATATGGAGGGGCGAATTTTGTATGCAGAGGCGATGCACCTTTCAAAGGTAGGAGAATTGCCCAAAAAACTGATTGATTATATATGGGAAGATGATGAAAGTAGGCTGGCAGTTGCAGAATTATATGAGTTATTAGATGCCCAAACAGTTCAAGAGAACCCACATATTTATTTCAAGCAATTCATGGATTCAAATTCTTTGGTGTCAATAGACTGGAACAACTTAGATGCCGTATTGGAAGATATTTTGCGTACTACTTTGAGCAATCAATACACCCCCAATCGCAGAATGGAACGCCGAATGGCACTTAGTTTGAAGACCTCCAATAAGACCTTGCAAGTAACACAACCTGAAAAGGATGCAATTTGTGTCCAACAAATTACCTTTCAGTTCTCCAAAGCCACTCCTCAATCCTATAGATTGCTACTCCAAAATTCAGAAGAGGAAGAAATTGAAGAATTTGAAGTTCCCGCCAATAGCCTCCAATTCCAAATCTCTATTCAAGACGAAAAGAAATATCCTACGGGTTTGTATTACTCGACGCTTTTAGTGGATAGAACTCCGATTTCTAACCGTTTGTATATATGCACCGAACAGGATGCAAGGGAGATGCTTTCGTAAGGATTTAAGGAACAAGAGAGAAGGAAATAAAACGTTCACTCTGTAGAGGCACAATATTTGTAGAAAAGTTTAGAGTGAAGAGTGAGGCAATTGCCAAAACTCTGTAGGAGTTGAATCTCAACTGTGCCTTCTTCTACCCATCCACCAAAGCAAAGCCTACCCAATCCATTGACTCCATCATTTCATCTGCAATCAATTTCGATTTTGACTTGCGAAAAACCCTGCCCAATAAATACAGGCTATCAAATTGTTAATTTTTTTTTAAAAAAATCCTTCCAAATTTTACAAATCTCCTATCTCATTCCGTCTAACCCAAACAAGTCAACAATTCTTAATTGTAAATAACAATTGATCAACTTTCTAAACTCATGAAAAAAGCAATGAATAAAAACCACAAAAAATTACAAATGAGCGACTTACGCCTCGCCTATTGTTTGCTGTTGATTCTGTTCTGTATGGTTCCTATCCAAACAAACGCTCAGGATTGCACACCTACTAAAATACATACCCGTGATGGCGGCAATAATGATAGTGGTTCAGACAATGGGGGATTTGGTCAGAGCTTCACAGCTTGTGCAGATGTAGAAATCATTAGCATAAGAGTTACGGCTAATTCTACTGCCGTTCCAACTATTGCAGGTACTTACAATCTTTACATACACGAAGAAATTGGAGGTGCACATCAAACAACTACTCCTCTTGCCACAGTTACTTTTAATTCTGCTCCCACCTCTCTTCAGATAATTACTTTTGATTTAGATGTGCCTTTTGTAACCAGCGACGGAACAACTTACCGCTTTGTTGTTAAGAACGAAGATGGTTACAGTGCTATGAGAATTTCTACAACTAATGATTTTGGTGGAGGAAGTCAAAGTCTGGTTTTCTCTTCTGGATTTGCTGTCTCCTCTTATGATCTCGATTTTGAAATCATTACCCAAGATATTACACCACCACCTACACCAACTGTTCCAACCCTTTCAGAGTGGGGATTGATTGTATTGGCTTTGTTGCTGATGATTTCGGGTACTTTGTATCTGTTGAACCCAAAGATTAACAAAAGAGTATTTGAAAAATAAATGCTTATTGTGAAATAATAATTTTCATTGGAAACAATCATTATGATTTTGTCAAAATCGTCGTTCTCTGGAGATAGCGGCGATTTTTTTTTTGAAGTCATCTATCTATCCACCTACCAAAGCAAACCCCGCCCAATCCATCGGCTCCATCATTTCGTCTGCAATTAGCTCCAATTTTGCCTTACGCAAAGCCTGAGCATAACCATTGCCCTCCAATATATGCCGAAACAAAGCCTGTGTCAATTGACTTGTGCTATCTTGAGGCACTTTGAAAAGTGAATAGACAATATTCGATGCTCCTGCATACAAAAAACCCCGATTCAATGCCATCATTCCCTCGCCTACCTTCAATTCTCCAACACCACTCTCACAGCTACTCAATACCACCAAATCTGCATTGAGGTTGAGATGATAAGTTTCGGAAGTATGTAAAATAAAATTATCTGATTCTATAGATGCTGTTGATGCTTTGTGGATACTTGATGGATGCTCGGTGGATGCTTCGATACTCAATGGACTCTTAATGGATGTTTTGGATACGGTTGAATTGGAGGGGGCAAGGTGGATGCCTGAAAGGGTACTTTTGCCCATTTCTTGAAGAAAACCATGAGTAGAAATCAGTACATATTTATAGCCTCCAATGTGTTCCTGCAAGTTCTGTTTGTTGGCTTGGTCGTAAAAAAGCGCAATCGCTTCTTTGCCTTGTTCTTCAAAAAGTTGATACACTTCTTTTACCTCCGCCTCTGTTTCCTCCAAGTCCTGCAATGCCTCTTGCACATTGCCCGACGACTTCAAAATTCTCCTACTCCTTTTTGCTTGTTTTCCACCGCTTTTCACCACATACCCTTCCTTCTTTTCGCTCCCTTCCTCTCCTCCAAAATGTACAGGAGCCAAACCAAAGAAACTGTCTGCTTGCTCGCTCGTTTTCAAAGCTCTTTTGTGGCTGTGTAGTAGCAAGGTAGCGGAATAGTGATAACTAATATCGAAGTCTCGAATCAAATAGGGAAGGTTTTGAAAGTTTTTTGTGTCTGTTATTTGATGTTGATTGAGCAGCACATCAAAAGGGACATAATACAATTCTCCATGTGGAATGATGATGAGTTTCGAGCTTTCTTGTAGGAAATCCCAAACAGGTTGAAGCAATACATCAAAGAGATGTGTAGCAGATTTCACAAACTCTTTTGCATATCCTAATTGAATATCGCCTTGTAGCTTTTCGATGCTTTTGGAGAAATCGGCTGGTTTTTCGACGGTTTCGATTTGGTAGTCATTGGAGGTGATGGCGAAGATGTAGATTTTGTCATCAGCAATGTGGTAGGAAAGGATGGCTGAATGGTTGAATGGTTTTATTGTTGAACTGTTAAAATGTTGAATTGCTGTGTTACTTTCTTGGAGGTAGGATTGAAGGTCTTGAACAGAGGCTGTTGAGACGGAGTATTTTAATTGATAGTATTCAGGGTAGTCTGCTTCAAACTGTTCAATCAAGGCATCGTATTGTTGTTTTTGCTCAAAGTATTTGCGCTGAAACTTCGATAGCAGTTCTTCGTCTTTCTTATCGCCTTTGGCTTTTTGTGTATTGATACTCTTTTCGAGGTAATTCAGTTCTATTTTAATTTGTTGCTCCTTTTCAAGCAGCACCATAGGTAAGTTGGAGGTGTGTTGGGCTTCCTTTTCTTTGAATTGAGACAGTAGAAGCACTGCTTTGGACTGTTCCAAAAAATCGAAAACCAATTCTTTTGCAGCTTGAAAAGTGTAGGGTATATTGGCAAATTCTTTTTGGTGAGGTATTTCCTTCAATTGCTCATAAGCCTCAGATATTGTTAGAGCGATATCAATTGAAAGATTGAAGGTTTGTGCAGTTTTTTCAGCCAAAGTATGTTTTGACTCATCTGTTTTATAGCTTAGTCGAATGTATTTAACAAGTTCCACGGCACAGGACATGGTAGATAAAGCTGCTTGGAGATATTTTACATTGTTGTTTTTCAATATAAAAAAACGCATCAAAATCTTTGCCTTTCTATTAAAAGTGTCTAATAAGGCATATCCATTGCTATAACCTTTTAAGTCAGGGTTAGAGTAGATATCTTTTGAATCAAAAGAAGGAGTTACTGCAATCAATGCTTTCTGAAAGTAAGAAATGGCTGATTCGTAATCTTCTAAATCAGCATAACAAGCTCCAAGATTGTTCAAACATTTCGCTATATCAGGATGTCTCCTGCCGAGTTTTTTTTGAAGAATCCCTAAAGCATCTTTATGAAATGAAATGGCCAATTCATTATCCGTCATAGTAGCATGAAAATTTCCTATGGTCGTAAGACATGCAGCGACTAAAGGATGCTCTACCCCCAGGCTTACTTTGCGAATTGATAGAGCTTTTTGCAGGTAATCAATAGCCAACTTTTTTTTCCCTTTAAAAAAATAACAATCTCCTATCTTCTGCAAGCTATGTGCGATATTGGGATGTTCGCCTCCTAAATTTTTTTTCCAAATCTTCAAACAAGTTTCATAATAATTAAGTGCTAAGTCATAATCCGCTATGAATAAATGGCAATTACCTAATTTTAGTAAACTCGATGCCACATGGAAGTGTTCCTTACCATATTCTTGCTCGATAATATCCAAAGCCAATAAATTGTATCTAATAGCCAAGGCATAATCACCTTTTGCTTGATAGCTATCTCCAATATTGCTTAAACTAACACCTACTTGAAAATGTCTTTGTCCATAACCTTTTTTGCGAATAACCAATGCTTTCAATTGATGGTCAATAGCTAAATCATAGTTGCCTTTATTATGGTAACAAAGCCCCAAATTCATCATAGAATTTCCCACCATTATATGGTTTTCACCAAAATTTGCTTTGTAAAGTAGCAAAGCCTGTTTGGTATAATTTGTAGCTAATTCATAATCCCCTTTTTGGAAATAAATACCTCCTATACTGTTTATACTTTTTGCAACACTAAAATGATTTGCAGCTAAATTCTTTTTACGAATGACTAAAGAATGTTGAAAATAATGAATAGCAAGTTCATATTTCCCTAAAAAATCATAATCCAGCCCTAATTCGTAGGCACAATCTCCTAACAAGAGATGCTCTTTTCCCAATCTTTTTTTTATCTCATCAAAAATCTGTAGTCGCCTTTTTATTCCTTCATTATTCTTAGTTAAGTAGTAGAATATATGCACTATCTCATTGCTTGTTTTTACCCAATCTTCCCATATCTCCCATTTCTCATAAATTGCGATAGCTTGCTCATATAGTTTCACTCCATCTTCAAGTTTGCGTGCTTTTGTTTGCGCTTTCCCTTCTTCAAAATAAATTTTAGCCTGCTTTAGCTCTTTTTGCTTAGACATGATATTCAGTTCGTTTAGAGTTATTTATGAGTTGAAATGAAGTTTACAAAACTACAATTTAATAAAATTAAAAAAAAACGCCGTTTAATTTTACAAATCGCCTATCCCATTCCGTCTAACCCGAGCGAATCAACCAAACACGACAGGAGTTAGCCGAAAATCCTCTAAAAGAGTAAGCACTAATATTATTACCTCATTTAATTCTTTTCTAATGAAAAACTTAAATTTATTCTTATTAGTTGGTCTTGTCTTTTTTTGTACTGGAGACCTATTCGCACAAGTAACACATACTCCCTGGCAAATACACAAAGGAGAGGGACCTATCAATTTCGATGTCAGAACAAATAAAAATGGATATAATGGCAAGGGACATGGCGATCCCAGAGCGTACGAACACAAAAATATTCCGCCCAAAAATGATGCTGGATGGAAACCTGCTCCAATGCAGAATGGGAAAGTCTTCTTTGCAGAAACATCTACTCTCCCATGTCAACAGCAAATTGATTTCACCTATTTTCAAACCATCATAGATGTTCCTTCAAATGTTAAGGTCAATGAGCTTACCATTTCTTATGATAAAGCAGATGATGGTGCCCGTATTTATTTCTTCAATTCCAAAAACCCCAATGGTCATTTTAACCCTGACGCTGATTTGAGATACAATTATCCCATCAACCTTGACAACATCAACTTAGCCAACCAAGTGGCAGTCGGTGAAAATCGAGTAGTAATTGTGCAATTCGATGACTGTGCGACTGGAAACAATGTATCTGGAATCAATATCAAAGTAAATGGTGAAGAAATTCAAAGTCCTCCAGAAGAAAAAAGTACCACTGACCTTGACGGCAAAGTGTTCTTCATACAAAGCAACGCTGCCAATGCAGGCGGTAGGGTAATAGATGCAGGAGACAGCAATGCGGGAAGAGCAGGGTCTCGAGTCTACCTTTGGACTTTACACAGAGGTCACCAACAACAATGGAAATTCATAGCTTCTGACAAAGGACCAGATGTTTACCAAATGGTATCCTTATACTCAAATACAGGTTCTGTCAAATACTTAGATGCACATTTAGCTCAATTGGCATCTGATGGGGGTACAGTTCATCTTTGGCAAGACAACAAAGGGGAAAATCAGCTTTGGAAAGTTTCAATGAACCCCAATGGAACCTATCGTTTTGCTGTTTATCATCCCAATGAAGGAGATAAGGTATTGGATGCTTCTACTCCTACGCAAATGAACAATGGCGGAAAAATTCATATGTGGCACTACATGAAAGGAAACAAAAATCAAGAATGGAAACTCCTACCAGTTACACCCTCTATTAAGATTTTATCTGCTACCTACGGAATAGACAAAACAGTAGATGTGACAAAAATAATTCAAGAAATGGTAGATAAAGGGGAAACAGAAATTGAATTGAGAAATCACATTATCATATACCCTTATAAACTGGCTGACCCAGCAGCAGGACAAAGAAAATCTCTGAAAATAAGCTACACCAAAGATGGACAAGAGGTTACCAAAACAGCTATGGAAGGAACTATACTGACATTTTAGGTTCTACAAGCAAGAACAGCTCTAAACTTTGTCGATTTTTCCTCAACAAACTATTTTCATTGGAAAAGTTGATTCGACAAAAGTGAAAATGTGCAATCATTGGGCTTTTTGTCAAAGTCGTTGTTATCTGGAGATAGCGACGACTTTTTTCTTATCCCCCCACCAATGCAAACCCCGCCCAATCCATCGGCTCCATCATTTCATCTGCAATTAACTCCAATTTTGCCTTACGCAAAGCCTGAGCATAACTCCCCCCCTTCAATATATACTGAAACAAAGCTTGAGTTAATCGGCTTGTGCTATCTTGAGGCACTTTGAAAAGTGAATAGACAATATTCGATGCTCCTGCATACAAAAAACCCCGATTCAGTGCCATCATTCCCTCGCCTACCTTCAATTCTCCAACGCCGCTCTCGCAGCTACTCAATACCACCAAATCTGCATTGAGATTGAGGTGATAGGTTTCGGAAGTGTGTAAAATAAAATTATCTGATTCTATAGATGCTGTTGATGCTTTGTGGATACTTGATGGATGCTCGGTGGATGCTTCGATACTCAATGGACTCTTAATGGATGTTTTGGATACGGTTGAATTGGAGGGGGCAAGGTGGATGCCTGAAAGGGTACTTTTGCCCATTTCTTGAAGAAAACCATGAGTAGAAATCAGCACATATTTATAGTCTCCAATATACTCCTGCAAGTTCTGCTTATTGGCTTGGTCGTAAAAAAGGGCGATGGCTTCTTTTCCTTCTTTTTCAAAGAGTTGATATACTTCTTTTACTTCCACCTCTGTCTCCTCCAAATCCTGCAATGCGGCTTGGTCATTGCCCGATGACTTCAATATTCGCCTTCTATGGTGTTCTTGTTTTCCACTACTACTCTTGACCACATAACCTTCCCTCTTTTGGCTGTCCTTCTCGCCTCCAAATTGAATGGGTGCAAACCCAAAAAAACTATCTATTTGCTGGTTCGTTTGCTGTTGTCTTTTATGACTGTGCAAAAGTAAGGTAGCGGAATAATGGTAGCTAATATCAAAATCCCGAATCAAATAGGATAGTTTTTCAAAATTATTGACATCTGTGATTTGGTGTTGGTTGAGTAGCACATCGAAAGGCAAATAGTAGAGTTCTCCATGAGGAATAATGATGAGTTTGTTTGCTGACTGAAGGAAAGACCAAACGGGGCGAAGCAATGACTCAAAGAGTTGTGTAGAACATTTGATGAAGTTTTCGATATGCCCCAACTGTATGGAGTTTTGGAGTTTTTCGATATTTTTTGAAAAATCCCTTGGCTTAGAAACCTTGACTATTTTGTATTCATTGGAGGTAATGGCGAAGATGTAGATTTGTTCCTCCGCAATGTGGTAGGAAAGGATGGCTGAATTGTTGGGACGTTTTTTCCCGTTTGGAGTAGTTTGTGTACTAAGATACAATTGCAGGTCTTGAACAGTAGCAGTTGTTATGGAATATTTCAATTGGTAGTATTCAGGGTAGTCTTTTTCAAATTTTGCAATAAGCTGGTCGTAAACTTGCCTTTGTTGGAGATATTCCTTTTGAATTGTAGAAAACAAACCTTCATTTTTTTTCTCACCTTTTGATTCCTCTATATTCATGCGATTCTCCAACTCACTCAGTTTTTTCACCAAGTTCTTTTCTGTATCAAGGAGCTTATCGGGAATCTTCGCAGTAGTTTTGGCTTCATTGTCCTTGAGATTAGAGAACAACAAAACTGCTTTGCACTGCTCAGAAAAATCAAAGGTCAATGCCTTAATCTCTTCGGAAGTGTAAGGGATGTGGGTAAATTCTGGGTATTGAGGAGTAACAGGCAGATTTTCATACAATTCTGAAATTTCTACCCCCCTTTCAATAGCAAAGTCATACAGCTCGGCGACATCTTTCATCAAAACATGTTTAGAACCTTCCATTTTGTGGCTTTGCCGCTGATAGGCAATAAATTCAGCAATCACTATGGCAGTCTCCAAGCTAGCTTGCAAATCTTTGAGGTTTTGGGTTTGCTCTCTATATTTTCTTGAAAACACATCTACCTTGGTCTCAAATAGGTAGCGAAAAATATTTGTTTTTTGGTAATTGTGTGTTTTAGAAATAACGGGATTTCGATAAAAATTGGTGTCAGAAAAGTGGGGACTGAGTAGTATCAAGCCCTGTTGAAGGTGTTCTAAGGATAGGTCATAATTTTCTTTGAAGGCATAACACCTACCAATATTCAAAAAACTACGAGCAAGTTCTGGATTTTGATTCCCAAAATGCTCCTTACTTATCTCTAAGACTTCTTGAAAGCAGACAATAGCCTGGTCATACTCTCCTGTTTCAAGCAGACACAAACCTATTCCTTCTATACTCAATAAGACATCAGGATGCCGACCGCCCAGAATTGCCTTTTTAATTCTCATTGCTTCTTCATAATGAGGAAGTGCGTTTGCAAAATCCGCCTTGGTTAAGTAGGTACGAGCAAGATAATGATGAGCTGATGCAACAGTAGGATGCTCAGGAGGATAAATTTTTCTTTTGATGTCCAATGATTTTTTACAATTCTCAATACCAAGTTCGGTTTCTCCTTTTCTGCCCAAACACATGCCCATATTTCCCAATACACTTGCCACAAATTCGTCTTCATTTTCGTGGTATTTCTGATGAATCCTCAATGCTTCTTGGTAATGAAGAACGCTTAGGTCAAAGTCTTCGAGGTCAGAATAAATTCCTGCAATGTTGTTATTTACCAAAGCCATCTGCGGATGGGTTTCAAAATCAATCTTCCAAATTTCCAATGCCTTTTGAAAGAAAATCAAAGCCTCCTCAGAATTGCGAATCATATCATGACAAAGCCCCATACTGTTCAAGCAATTAAGTGTAATGGGGTGACGCTCCCCAAAGTGTATTCCACTCATTTTAAGAACATCCTGCATATACTTTACTGCTTCCTTGTACTTCCCTATATAACAGTAAGTTTTTGCTATATCATTGCCTACTGCTACCCAGTCTTTCCATAGACTCCATTTCTTGTAGAGCGCACTTGCTTGTTTCGAAAGCTTCATGGACTCTTCATATTTTGCTTGCGTAAACAATGATTCTGCTTCTTCAAGGCATTGTTTCGCAAGTTCAATATCATTTTTATCTGTTTGCTTAGACATAATATATATTATTCACTTACAGTGTTTTAGATAGACAAAAACAAAGATAATCAATTTCCAAAAAAATAATTTCTCAAAAAAATAAAAAAACTTTCCTGTAAACCTTACAAATCAAAAACCTCCAATCGTCTAACCAAAGCGAATCAACAAAATGATTACAGGAGTTAGCCGAAAATCCTTCAATAGAGTAGGCAGAAATCTTTTAACCTCATATAATTATTTTCTAATGAAAAATTTCATCTTAGTAGTTTGCGTATTGTTTTTTTCTTTTGATGCTTATGCACAGGCACAAAAATTTGATGGTTGGTATCGCCTCAAAACTCAGTTTCAAGGAGAAAACAAATGTCTCGAAGGCAATGAAAAAGCTTCAAAAGTACATGGTGGAGCAGCATTTATGGACAATTGCCAAAACGTATCAGGGCAGTTATGGAAAATCGAAGATGCTGGAAATGGCTACTACCGCCTCAAAACTCAATTCCGTGGTGAAGGTGAATCTTTGGAAGGCAATAATGGAAAGAGTCCTGCCTTTATGGATAAACAACAAAACGTGTCGGGTCAGTTGTGGAAAATCGAAGATGCTGGAAATGGATGGTATCGCCTCAAGACTATGTTCCGTGGCGAAGGTGAATGTTTAGAAGGAAATCAAGCAAGTTCTGAATATATGGGCGGAGCAGCATTTATGGACAAATGTCAAAACGTATCTGGGCAACTTTGGAAGCTTGAGAAGGCAGAGCAGCCTGTTGCAGCAGCAGCACCTAAATTTGGCGGTTGGTACCGATTAAAAACACAATTTCAAGGTGAGGGCAAATGCCTTGAAGGCAATCAAGCGGATTCTAAACATCATGGAGGAAATGCTTTCATGGACAATTGCCAAAACGTTTCTGGACAACTTTGGAAAATCGAAGATGCTGGAAATGGTTACTACCGCCTCAAAACACAATTCCGTGGTGAGTTGGAATCTTTAGAAGGCAATCAAGCAAGTTCTAGTCATCATGGTGGAAATGCTTTTATGGACAAACAACAAAATGTGTCGGGTCAGTTGTGGAAAATTGAAGATGCTGGAAATGGCTACTATCGTTTGAAAACCATGTTCCGTGGCGAAGGTGAATGTTTGGAAGGCAATCAAGCGGATTCTAAGCATCACGGCGGCAATGCATTCATGGACAAATGCCAAAACGTTTCGGGTCAATTGTGGAAATTGGAGAAGGTTCAATAAACCTGCCCCGAAATCTCGGTGGTTTTGTTTTAACAGTTATAGAATGTAACAAAAACTCATGAAGGAGTAAACTTCAAAAACATTCATCTCAATAGGCTGTCTCAAAAGGGCAGCCTATTTTTTTTCACTATTTCCCAAAAAAATAAAAAACTTTCTCGCCAACCTTACAAATCAAACAGCTCCAATCGTCTAACCTAATCAAGTTGAAGCCTATTCCTGCAATCCAATCTTATAACCTCAAATAATAACATTTCGTCATGAAAAACCTTTATTCCTCTTTCTTAATCCTTTTCGTACTTTTTTCATCCTTCAATGCCTATGCACAAGAAAGCTACGAACCCGAAACAACAACTGAAGGAGATACTTCAAACACAACAGTCAAAATCACTCAGCTATACAGCAAGTTTTTTGAATTCGAGAACCAAAACAAACTCATTACCACAGAAATAAAGTCCAGTTTCACAGGGCTTCAAGGGAATGTCGAGCAAATTACAGGCACTATTGAAGCCATCACCACCGAAATGGATTCTACACTAACGGGAGTCAAAAGCAGCGTAAATGAAATCACAGGCACGGTCAAGTCATTGCAGGTCATGCAAACCGATGTAGAAAAAGCCATTGAAGACAGCAAGACCCAACTCGAAACCTTGAACGACCAACAACGAGAAATGCACGAAGCACAAGTTGCTCAAATGAAAGCAGAACTCGACGAACGCCGTCACCGAGTTGTCGAAACAGCCGCCTTTGTCAAAACCGCCAATGTAAGCCTCAATACCCTCGTTCTCTCCAATGCGCTCACCGACTACCTCAACAAAGTAGGAGACCTCAACAATCCAACGAATGAAGATTTGGGTTTTTCTATTACCGAAAAAGTGAGTGAAATGGTCGAAAACGACATCTTCAAAGACAAGAAAAAACTGGGCAGCAAAAAGAAAGGCAGATTCTTAGGTATCGTTGGCAACCTTATCAACAACCCGCTCACCCAAACCTTGACACTCGGAATGAGCGGCGTAGTCACCTCCCTCACAGGAATCGACCAAATGGTCACCAACACTGCTCTCGAAACCGATGATGTCAGTATTGACGAATTGCAGATTTTTAGAGAAAAACTAAAACAGTATGTCGTTCATTATCAATCGCTAAGTCACGCCAACACACAGTTTGAACACAAACTCACCAACATCAAAATACGCATAGAAGCCCTTCAACAATTGATGAAAAACTTTGTCAACGAACGCATCAATACACTCTATAACCAAAAATCCTCCGCAGACGACCTAACACTCACCCAACTGATTCAAAAACAATACGATATCAGAGACATTGAGCAGCATGTAGAAAAACTAAATGTAGCTTATACCCAAAATGGAGAACTTCAATACGAAGAAATATTAGCCGATGCAAGACTGAATTACCCTTCTTATGCCCTCACCCAAACCCGATTTGTGTACGACGAATTGGATGCCCTCACCAAAGAATACATTTTAGCATTGAAGGAATACCAAACCAATCTCGAAACCGTCCTCAACAAAGCAAAAGCCTTTGGAGAAGCTTCCAAAATTGACCAAAAAATTGAAGTACTTCGAGAGCAATTGGTTTCAGTAGAAAAAGCACTGGTTGATGCAGTGAATCTGGAAGATGTAAAAACACAGTTTCAAGCTTTGTCAAACATCGAAAAATAAGATTTTTCAAAAGAAATAAAAAAACTTTTCTCCAAACCTTACAAATCAAAACCTCACAATCGTCTAACCAAAACGAATCAACAACATGGGAGATAGCCGAAAATCCTTCAATAGAGTAGGTGTAAATTATTAATACCTTATAACTTAAATTTTTTTTCCAATGAAAAATCAAATTTCAGTAAAACTTCTATCCTTTTTATTTATTACACTTTGTTTTTTACTAACTGAAAACAAAGCATTTTCTCAAACAAATCTTGCTAAAGGCAAAAGCACCAAACAATCTTCGACAGCCTATGGTGGTGCTTCAAGCAGAGCTGTAGATGGCAATACCAACGGTGTTTATGGAAATGGTTCTGTTACCCATACAGACGATAGAAATGACCGCAACCAATGGTGGGAAGTGGATTTGGGACAATCCTACAACATCGGTAGCATCAAAATCCACAACCGTACAGATTGCTGTGCAGAGCGTTTGAAGGATATATATATATTGGTTTCAGAATCTCCCATTCAATCCAACAATTGGCAAGATCAACCTCTAAATGCTTATTATGGCTACAACGAAACTTATAAGTCAGGTCCAATTGTGCATACAAAAAATGCAAAAGGACGATATATTCGGATTTTCAGACAAGCAGGTGAAGCACTATCTCTTGCAGAAGTAGAAGTTTTTGAGGGCAAAGCCACCCCTGAATTTTCAGGATGGTATCGCCTCAAAACACAATTTCGTGGAGATGGCGAATGTTTAGAAGGCAATCAAAGGACCTCAAAAGTTCATGGCGGCGCAGCTTTTATGGACAAATGCCAAAACGTGTCTGGACAGTTGTGGAAAATCGAAGATGCTGGAAATGGTTATTACCGTTTAAAGACACAATTTCGTGGTGAAGGCGAATCCTTGGAAGGCAACAATGGAAAGAGTCCTGCCTTTATGGACAAGCAACAGAATGTATCAGGACAGTTGTGGAAAATCGAAGATGCTGGAAATGGATGGTATCGCCTCAAGACCATGTTTCGTGGCGAAGGTGAATGTTTAGAAGGAAACCAAGCCAGTTCTGAATATATGGGCGGGGCAGCTTTCATGGATAAATGCCAAAACGTATCTGGGCAACTTTGGAAATTCGTAAAAGAAGAACCTACGAGAGGAACGGGCACAAACACCAAAGTAGAAACAGGAGACAGAGTTGACACCCGAACACCTATAAAAAGACCAGTAGAAAGACCCAAATCTCCACCATCAACAACCAATGCTTCTCAAAACATTAGTGCCTTCGTATGGTATGACCAACCTACCAAACCTTCTTTTGCTCCAAGTAAATCGTATCAATACAACTCAGTCGGAGGCGCTATAACAGGAACACGTTTGGGACAAGGACACTACAAATTAACCTTCCCCAATATGGCAAAACATTATGATGGCGCATTCCATACCACAGCTTATTCAGGAAACCACTCCGCACAAGTCGAGCGATGGGCAGCATCTGGCAGCAATTTGGATGTATATGTACGTGTTTTTGATGCCAATGGCGCACCTACCGATGGTCGTTTTTCAGCCATGTACCAAAAAGAAACCTCTCCAAATTCTAACTCTGCCTATCTATGGGCATCTGCTGAAGGCACACCTAAACATAAGTACCAATACAATGGAAAAGGAGGAATCAGTATGAAAAAAACAGGTACAGGTGTTTATCAAGTGACCTTTGAAGGAATGCAATCAGATAAAAGCATTGAAGGAAATGGTGGAAATGTAATCGCAACTCCTTACGGTAGTACGCCACGTCGAATTGAAGTAGCAAGTTGGGGAAATAACACAATCAATATCCGTACTTATGACTTCAATGGACAACCTGCTGACACCAAATTTGTAGTCAGTTACAACAGTACTTGGAACAATCAAGCCGCTTATGTATGGGGTAATGAAGCGACCAAAACGACTGCTTATAATGCCTCTAAAATGTATCAAATGAACAATGCCAGCACAACTGAGAATACGATTACTCGTATGGGAGTTGGTGTTTACAAAATCACTTTGCCAGGAATCAAAAACTCCAACTCAAGCAATGCAATCGCTGTTGCTTACGGCGGACAAAAGGCTTATGCTTCTGTTCAGAGATGGGGAGCTAATCCAGGCGTACAAGGAACGGATGTCTATGTGAACACCTATTCGGCAGATGGGAAGCCTGTTGATAGTCGATTTTCACTCTTCTACTCCACCAATGATGCCGTCAAGTAAAAAGCACAATTCTTATTGTCGAATCCAAAATCAAATATACTTTCATTGGAAAAGTTGATTCGGCAAAAGCATAAATGTGCAATCATTACGCTTTTCGCAAAGTCGTCGTTATCTTTTGGTAGCGGCGACTTTTTTTTTCTTTTTCAAAGAACGATATTTTTTAGTCGCTACTAACAATCAAAAATTGATAGAAAACCACAAACTTTTGGTAGCTTCGGACTTCATTTTTTTTTTTTAGAAACCACCAAAAGAAAAGTACAATATGAGCCATTCAAGAGAATTTGACATCATCGTATGGGGCGCATCTGGATTCACAGGCAGATTGGTAGCCGAATACTTATTTGACAAGTATGGCGTAGGCAACTCCATCAAATGGGCAATGGCGGGCAGAAACAAAGACAAACTCGAAAAGGTGAGAACCCGAATGGCGAATGCAAACATTCCCATTATCATTGCAGACAGTCAAGACGAAGAGAGCCTAACTGCAATGGTAAAACGTGCAAAAGTTATCTGTACAACCGTTGGACCTTATGCCAAATACGGTTCTAAATTGGTGGCTGCTTGTGTAGCGAATCAAACCGACTACTGCGACTTGGCAGGAGAAGTACAGTGGATGCGTCGAATGATTGACCAACACCACGAAACCGCCAAAGCCAATGGCACCAAGATTGTCCACACTTGTGGTTTCGATTCCATTCCTTCCGATATGGGCGTTTACTACGTACAGCAAGAAGCCAAAAATATCTCAGGAAATTATGCCAAAGACATCAAAATGCGGGTCAGAGCCTTCAAAGGTGAAATGAGTGGCGGCACTTATGCCAGCCTCGGCAATGTGATGGCAGAAGCCCAAAAAGACAAAAGCATCTACAAAGTTTTGACCAATCCCTACGGACTCAATCCTGAAGGCGAACAAAGCGGTCCCGACAAGAAAGACCTTCAAAGCGTGGTCTATGACAAGGCAACCCAAAACTGGATTTATCCCTTCATCATGGCGGGCATCAACACCAAAGTTGTGCGTCGAAGCAACGCACTAATGGGCTATCCCTACGGCAAAGATTTTCGATATGAAGAAGCCGTCATGGGCGGAAAAGGAATCAGCGGGAGAGTCAAAAGCACCATTACTGCTCTTGGAATGGGCGTGATGATGCTCGCAAAACCTGGCTCTTTGGTGAAAAAAGGAGTTGATGCTGTGCTTCCAAAGCCGGGCGAAGGTCCCAACAAAAAAGCAAGAGAGGAAGGTTTTTACAACCTCAAGTTCATCGCTACTCTAAAAGACGGTTCTATTCTCAATGGAAAAGTGACAGGCGACATGGATCCAGGCTATGGCTCGACCTCCAAAATGATGGCAGAAAGTGCGATTTGTTTGGCAAAAGATGATTTGCCTGATATTGGAGGAATGTTGACTCCTTCTGTGGCGATGGGTGATGCGCTTTTGAAGCGACTGCAAGACAATGCTGGCTTGACTTTTACTTGTGAATGAGTTTTTATAGAAAGGCTTTTGAACTTCTATCTTCGGTTGGAATTGATGCAAACTCCAATTCTTTTTACCTACGCTCAAAAGGAGAATTGGTGGAAGAAATCAAAGCCCTTCAATTTGAAAGATTCAGTGTCTTTCAGCCTTCCATGATTCTGACTCCGACCAATAGATATGGGCTTTTGCAAGGGATAACCCTAAAGGTATGGCCACTTTTGCAACCCTTTTTGAGGGGAAAACTCCAGAAATACCGAGGGATTCCTGTTGAAGTATTGGGTAAAGCCATGGCAATAAATGTATTGAAGGAGCAAAATGGAGTAGAGCATTTGCAGTGGGATGATTTTTATGCGATTGTAGAAACAGATGGAATGGGTTAATTTTGCTCTTTTCAAACAACCTTCTCTCTTTAAAATAGAAACCCAATATGCCACTCTCCCACTCCACCAAAGAAAAACTCTACCAAGCCTGTCAAACCTATATCACTCACAGAATCGACAACATCCAACAACGATTAGACTCCATCAAGGAATCACTCAAAGAAGAAACCAAAAGCAGCGTGGGAGACAAGCACGAAACGGGCAGGGCTATGATGCAACTTGAAGTAGAAAAAACACAAGTTCAGCTTTCAAATGCCTTGCAGACCAAAAGTGCCTTGTACGGCATAGATTTAGAAGCCTCCTCTCCTACTGTTCAAAAAGGAAGTTTGATACTCACCAATCTTGCCAATTATTACATCGCCATTGGAGTGGGAAAAGTAGTTGTTGACGACACGGTTTATTACTGTGTATCACAAAATTCCCCCATTGCCAAAATACTCATCGGCAAAAAAGCAGGAGAAGAAATCAACTTCAATGGCAAAAAGATAGTGTTGAAGCAAGTTCAATAGAAGATAGAAGTTTTTGAAAAAAAAATTACCCCTGCCGAAGGATTTACCAAAGCTCATTGTCTAAAGAGCAATTCTAAACACAAAAAATAGACAATGAAACAGTTAGTTCTTTCCTTCTTTCTCCTTTCGGCAATAACCATTTTTTTCATTGCTTGTGATAAAGACGACGATACTCCTTGTACCGAATCCACTTGGTATCAGGATGCAGATAGCGATGGATTGGGCAATCCCGATGTCAGTCAAAGTGCTTGCGACCAACCTACAGGTTATGTCTCCAATTCGGATGATTCAGACGATGTTTGTAGCGGAACAGTTGATGTTTGTGGAGTTTGCAATGGCTCTGGCCCTGCTAATTGGTACCAAGATTTAGATGGTGACGGATTGGGCAATCCCGATGTCAGTCAAAGTGCTTGCAACCAACCCGAAGGTTATGTAGCAGACAATACAGATACCAATGACAGTGGCGAAACGGGCTTACACGCTGCTTTCAGTGAGTTTGACAGTGAAAGCTACACCATATTTTTGGATGGAGATCAAGTAGTCATCGAAACCGACGGATTGCCGAATCACACCTCCCCTTATTGGTCAAATACCACAGAAAGATGCATTCAAGGCCCAATGGGAGAAATGTGTACCAATGGAAACACAACTGAAAATCATCCACTCTTTGTAGAACCAACTGCTACTTCTTATGGACAGATGGCTCCAGGAAATATCGATAACTTCAATGGTTCTTATACCTTGCGAGTGCCTGTCAGTCCTCAATTGGCTTCCAATAGTTCCTCAACAGGCTTGGGCGCAATTGGCATGGCTGTCAGTGGTTCGGTAATCTATAACGATGAGGAAGGTCCCAATGTACCATTGGACAATGCAGTTGGGTCTTTGGATTATACCGCTGCCCACACAGGGCCTCAAAGCTACCACTATCACTTAGAGCCCAAAGCTTGGTCTGACGATGACGACAAACTCATTGGAATCATCTCGGATGGATTTTTCTTGTACGGCAGAAAGTGTCATTCCACAGGAACTTACCCAACCGACTTGGACGAATCGGGTGGACACACAAGCAGCACACAACACAACGATGGTGGAGAATACCACTACCACATTCAGAACGAATTGTACCTCAATCAATATTATATTCTATTCCCTGGAGACTATAAAGGTACTCCCAACAATATTCAGTAAAATGTGAGAAGCAAGAGGTAAGATGCAAGAACTAAGGCAAACTAAAATATTAAATTAGGCATTTCTGCAATTTACTTTGCTCGCTTACAAAGTATTGTTTGAATCCCGATTAAAATGCGGGACAAGTTTTGCATTTGAGTTTTTAATTTGAATTTGCCTAAGACTTTCACATTATCGGACATCTTTCTTCCTACCTCTTGCCTTTTATTCCTAAAATCAGCCGAATGTATTTTAATAGAATAACTATCCTGTTATTCATAATAATAGGATTTTTTACTTCAATAGCTTGTCAGAGAGCAAAAAACGACACGGTTTCTGCCGCATCTACTTCCTATGTTGAAGGACTCACCGTAGCAGATTCTTTGCTGAATTTAAGACCTGAAATAGGGCTTGTTTACCACGAAAACAAGCCCTTCACAGGCACTTCAATGACTCATTATACCAACGGAAATCCCTCTGTTTCTATTCACTACTTCAATGGAAAAAAACAAGGTTTGTACCGCAAATGGTTTGAAGAAGGTACGTTGAGTTTTGAAAGTGCTTATGTAGATGGCAAGAAGGAGGGCATCGCCAAAAGTTGGTGGAGGAACGGCAATTTACGCACAGAATCCAATTACAAACAAGGCGTTCCACAAGGGCTACAACTGCAATGGTACAAAAGCGGTGCAAAGTTCAAACGTCTTCAATTGGTAGACGGGAAGGAAGAAGGATTGCAGCAATCGTGGCGAGAAAACGGAAAATTATACAATAACTACGAAGCCAAAAACGGACGAATTTTTGGCTTAAAAAGAGCAAGTTTGTGTTATGCTTTGGAAGATGAAACCGTTCAATATAAAGGAGAGTAAAGTAAGAAGGGAGTTGATAGGATTTAATTCCCCCTTTGAAGGGGGCAAGGGGGATGTTAGCGTAAAACTGTGGAATAAATTTTTAACCACTTTCTTCTTCCTAATAATCCTACCATCCTGCAATCAAACCCAAAACCCCGAAAAACAAAGCCGTGTGGATTCCCTTCCCTACTACTGCGAAGCCACATTCACCCCTCATTGGCTTTCCTCCAATGACAACAAAAATGTTTTAGATACTCTCCATCGCATTTCCCCTTTTATGCTCTTCAACCAAGAAGGCGACACCGTCACCGAAAATACCTTCAAAGACAAAATCTATGTCGTCGACTTTTTCTTTACAACCTGTCCTGGCATCTGTCCCAAAATGACCGACAATATGGCAATTCTTCAAGAGGAATTTTTGGAGGATTCTGAAATACTATTGGCTTCTCATTCCGTCACCCCAAAATACGACTCCATTGCAGTCCTAAAAGAATACGCAGAACTCAAAGGCATTCGCTCCGAAAAGTGGCACTTGTTGACAGGAGAACGAGAACAGATTTACAAATTGGGTAGAAAAGACTATTTTGTAGAAGAAGATTTGGGATTGCAGAAAGATGTGGACGATTTTCTACACACCGAAAATTTTGTCTTGATTGACAAAAACAGGCACATTCGAGGCATTTACAATGGGCTCAATAAGGTTTCTGTGAATCAATTGATTGCGGATATATGGACTTTGAAAAAAGAGTGATTTGGTTTCTCACCACAGAGGACTGTCTATTGAAGCCAAAACCCAAACATGAAAACATAACGGAGATTTGTTATTTTTGACGTATTGGAGAGTAGGCTTTTCACAAGCTGCTGACACTGTTGAGTAATCAAAACAAAATGACAAGAAATAGATTCATCAAAATTTGTGGAGTACTTGGAGTGAGCATTCCACTTCAAGCTTCCTTGAGTTCCTGTGAAAAAGAGGACATAGATACGCCTAATTTTTCGGGCAAAGTACTCATTATTGGTGCTGGGGCAGGTGGGCTGTCTTCGGGCTATTTACTCCAACAACAAGGAATAGAATTTGAAATATTGGAAGCATCGTCAAACTATGGTGGGCGAATGAAGATAAACACCGACTTTGCTGATTTCCCGATACCTTTGGGAGCAGAATGGCTTCATTCAGATACCAATGTCTTTCAAAAAATGGTGAACGATTCGGCTATTGAAGTCAAGGTAAACACTGTTGGCTACAATAGTGAAACAGACACCAATGGACATTGGAAGGATGGAGAATTGACGGTCGGTGAACTCGATGATTCAGACATCAAATTTATCAACTATTCTTGGTTCAATTTCTTTGAAGAATACATCCTTCCTTCAATTATTGACCACATAAGCTACAATACGATTGTTCAATCCATTGATTATTCAGGCGAACAAGTGCTTGTCCACACACAAAATGGACAGCATACAGCGGATAAGGTGATTGTCTCCGTTCCACTCAAAATTCTACAAGATGGAGACATCAGTTTTGAGCCGACATTGCCACAAGACAAAGTAGATGCCATTGAAGATACTCTTGTTTGGGGTGGATTTAAGGCATTTATCGAATTCTCCGAAAAATTTTACGATACCCAAATTGACGTTGAAATCAGCCCTGCAAGTGATGGCGAAAAACTGTATTACGATGCTGCCTATGGTCAAAATACCTCCAAACATATTCTCGGCTTGTTTGCAGTAGGCAAACCTGCAATGGATTATATAGCTCTTTCGGAAAATGAATTGAAGGATTTTATGCTCAGTGAATTGGACGAAATATATCCTAATCAAGCAAGTCCCAATTATGTGAAACACATCAGTCAAAACTGGAACAACGAACCCTTCATCAAAGGAGGATATATGACCTCTCATGCAGATTGGAGAACAGTAAGGGAATTGGGTAAGTCCGTAGCAGATAAAATTTATTTTGCAGGTGGAGCTTACACCGATGGCGAAGATTGGGTGGCAGTTCATACCATTGCACAGTCTGCAAAAGATGCAGTGCAAGAAATCATCAACTAAATGCAATTCAGATACGCAAGACATACCAACAACCTTATCACAATCACCGATTTTTACACCCAAATAATTGGATTGGAAAAGCTCGGAAGTTTTGAAAATCACTCCAATTACAATGGTGTCTTTCTTGGTCTCAAAAATGCAGATTGGCACTTAGAGTTCACCGAATCCGACGAAAGCGCAAATCACCATCCAGATGCCGATGATTTACTCGTTTTGTATGTCCATTCCAACGAAGAACTAAATGCCATACGGAAAGATGCCGAAAAATCGGGGCTGAGATTGGCGAAGTCAAAAAATCCCTATTGGCAAACCAACGGAATCGAACTAAAAGACCCTGATGGCTTTGGACTTATCATAAGCGTAAAACAAAAAGAACTGCAATCGGAGGACGCAACGACCCAACTTATCAAAGCCAAAGGAATCCATACTTGGGAACAGTTTCTAAGCTATGTAAAGAACATCCCCTATGGAAGAAATTCGGATAGAACCGATTTTGAATGGGTGGTGAAGGAAAACAAAGGGACTTGTAGCTCGAAGCACGCACTGACAAAACAAGTGGCTGATTTAAACCAAATGCAAGGAGTTCAACTGATAATGGGAATTTACAAAATGACCCAATCCAACACCGAAGGAATTGGGAATCATTTGAAGGAAAATGGTTTGGAATACCTACCCGAAGCTCATTGTTACCTAAAAGTTAACGGCAAAAGAATAGACCTTACCCATCCTACATCAGACATCCAAAAAATACAAGCCAATATAATCGAAGAGAAGGAGATAGAACCTTTTCAAGTCGGAGTATACAAGGTGAATTTCCACAAAGCATTTCTTAGAAATTGGCGGGAACAGGTTGGTTTGAGCCTTTCGTTTGATGAAGTTTGGGAGGTGAGGGAGAGGTATATTGGGGAATTGGCAATAGCTTGATAATGAACATTTTCTTCTTTTGACAATTTGACTTTACATTCTCCTATCCCAAACCCTTTATTCCCAAACCGTTTGCCTAATGCACAAAGAGTTCAATCACTGGCTGTCTTTAGCCGTTAGGGGGAAAAGGTGTTTGAACGCCTTGATTTTGATCCAAATGATTCAACGGCTTTTTGGGATGGCACTTATAAAAGCAAGGAAATGGGGGTTGGAGTGTTTGTGTACTATTCGGTGGTGGAGTTTCGGGATAGGAGTACGGAGGTTTTTAAGGGGAATTTGACATTGGTTCGATAAAATAAATATTTTCAAGTCACTTCATTTTTCATTATCTTCATCAAATGAAAAC
Organism: Bacteroidia bacterium; assembly: GCA_030427245.1. GTDB lineage: Bacteria > Bacteroidota > Bacteroidia > Chitinophagales > UBA2359 > JAUHXA01. The sequence goes on from JAUHXA010000009.1 coordinate 116,918, forward strand.
ACCACTATCCAACTATACTTTCAAAACGCTGTTGGGCCTATTCACTCTGGGCTTAATGAGTTTTTTGCCTTTGAATTTTTCCTCCAATGTAGTCTTGATGGAGGAAATATGCGACAATGGCATAGACGATGACAACGACGATTTGATAGATTTAAACGATCCCGATTGTCCTTGTGAAATCATTGAAACAAAATCTCTTATTCCCAATCCCTCTTTTGAAGACATCAACTGTTGTCCGAATGACCACAGTCAATTGGGCTGTGCAGACGTATGGATACAGGCTTCTGAGCCTACTACCGATTTGCTACATGCTTGCGATTGGACAGGTTGGAGTCAGTTTCCGCCTCCTTTGCCTTTTCCTGATGGTGAGGGAGTGATGGGTTTTCGAGATGGACGGGTTCGAGATGGCGTATTGGAGCCAAATTGGAAGGAATATGCAGGGGCTTGTTTAATCAATCCTTTAGAAGCCAATCAAAGCTATCGAATAGAATTTTATTTGGGCTTTGTCAACAATGAAAGGTCGCCGCCCATTAACATTACTATTTTCGGAACGACCAACTGTGACCATCTTCCCTTCGGAGTAGGCAATGAAAGTCTTGGCTGTCCGACAAATGGACCGAATTGGGTGCATTTGGGAGATACTTTGGTTTCTGGTGGAGCGGGTAATAAATGGGTGCGAACAGCTATTGAATTGAGACCTGAAGAAGACATTACAGCGATTGCGATTGGTCCCGAATGTCGCCAAATTCAAACTAATGTAAGTTTATACTATTTTTTCGATAGTTTTCTTTTAGCCGATTTTGGTTTATTTGATTTGCAAATTTCGGAGGTTTCTCACCCTTGTCAAGCGGATTTTTCATTGAAGGTAGCCGAAAATGGGTTCTTTTCTTACCAATGGTACAAAGAGGGAATTGCATTGATTGGAGAAACAGAACCTCAGCTAAGCCAAATGTATGGTGAAGGAGCGTATCAGGTCAGAATTGAAGATGGAAATTCGTGCAGGCTTTCAGTTGCTTACCCTTTCACCATTCCTGCTTTCACCACTTCTGCTTCCAGAACCATCTGCAATGAAGACGTATATGATTTTGGAAATCAGGTATTGAACGAAGCAGGTGTTTACACAAATACATTTAAATCCATAGACAATTGCGACAGCACTGTTACCCTCAATTTGCAGGTTTTGGGACTTGCGGCAGATACCGTTCAAGCAAGAATTTTTGAGGGGGACATTTACGAAATCGAAAATCAAAAGCTCAGTAAAGAAGGAAATCATTTACTCACTTTGACTTCAGAACAAGGTTGCGATAGCCTTGTTTTTCTCCAATTGAAGTATCATAATATAGTGATTCCAAATGCTTTTTCACCCAACAGCGATGGAATCAATGATGTTTTTGAAGTTACGACCGAAAACGAGTTTGTACAGACTGTCGAACTCAATATTTTTGACAGATGGGGCAACAAGATTTTTAAGGGTGAAGAATGGGATGGTCGGTATGATTTTAGGTTCGTTGATATTGGAGCGTATGTGTATTTCGTGAAAGTGAATATGAGAGATGGCACAGAAAAACAGTTTTCGGGATGGCTTACGGTATTGAGGTGAAAAAACAGCATAACTTTTTTGCCGCAACTTGAAAGGGTAAATATGATTGCATTGTTCGATTACGAAAAAAAACATCCTAACGCATTAATAATCAAAAATTTAAGAAAGATATTTTTATTTTAAAAATTCTGCAACCTCCTCCAAAACCACTTCTATCTGACTCCGATGTGGCGTATGACCACAATCCTCTATTAATTTTGCAGTAGCATTGGAACCTATTTTTGAAGCAATTTCCCACAAATGTGATTCGGTAGCGTATTCATCCTGCCTCCCTTGCATCAACAATACAGGACATTCTACGTGAGATAGAAGGGCGGCAATGTTCCAGTCTTGAAAGTCAGGCAGCAGCCAAGTATTTGCCCAAGCGTAGAACAAATCATCTGTTTTGTGGAAATGGTGTTTTTGCAGCTTGGTGCGAAGATTGGAATCGGGATTTTGATAGCGTTTCACCGCTTCTTCAATGCCTCTTTTCGTAATATCTTCGACTTTGATGTGAGCAGCTTCGGCGACAACCGCTCGAACTTGCTTTGGAAAAGATGCCGCATAAATCAAGGCAATGGTTGCGCCATCACTGTGCCCCATCAAAATAGGATTTTGGATTTGTAGTTTTTGGAGCAGTTGGGGCAAGTATTGAAGGGCTTCAATGTGGAGATAATCCGTTCCTCGTGTTTCAGTCATTGCATCCGATTGCCCATGCCCTTGACGGTCATATACAATGCCATTCCACCCCAATTTTTCACACAACCTTTGTGGAAAATCCTTCCATTGTGCCACCGAACCCAACGCTTCGTGTAGGAATACAAGGGTCGGCAATTCAGGTTTTGAAGTGATTTGTATAGAGTGAATCCATAGCTTTTTTTGTAGTATCGTAAGGGGGTATTTTTTCATAAAAATAAGTTATGATTTTTTTGTGTAATTTAGCATAATTATAAATAGGCTTTAGAAGTTTTGAAAACCGCTGAAGTCTTCCAATTGCTTTAGCTATGTGAAACGTCTATGATTAAATCATAGACCTTCCATCTGACCTTCAAAAAATAAAAATAAACAGATGAAAAAATCAATACTTATACTACTATCCCATTTATTGATAGTCCTTTCTTTCTCTTTCAATGCACAAGCTCAAAGCACAGGTGAGCGAGTGTATAACATTTTCCAAACACATTGCAACAATGCAGGATGTCACAACAACACAGATGCAATGTTTGGTTTGGATTTACAAGGCGTAGGAGCAAATCCTCTTTTAGACGTTTACAACAATGTTTACCAACAACAACCTAAAAATACGTCTGCAAAAGAGGCCGATTTTCAGCTCATCTATCCAGGAGATCCTTATCGTAGCAGTATATTTCGATACATGAACAATGGCTTAGCAGGAGATGTGGATTTGTTGGATTCAGAGGATATTACAAATATTCACACCAATATTGAAGTCTCAGATGTCGAGAAGGAGCTACTACGGCAATGGATTGTTTTTGGTGCACCGAGTAGTGGAGAGGTGATTGACCCAGAATTGATTGAAGAGTTTTATGCGGGAGGCGGTATTTGGGCGAGTGACCCACAAAATCCGCCAGCCAAACCCGACCCGAGTGAGGGTTTTCAGATTCACTTAGGGCCCATCTTTTTAGAGCCTTCCGATTTGTCTTCGGGTTTGTTGGAGGATGTCGAATATTTGTCCAAGTATTATTTACCCGATTATTTGGGTGATGTAGAGGTGAAAGAAATTGAAACTTTTATTGGCAGTTCACATCACTTTATTATTTATGAGTTTACCGACCAAAACGCCGCCAACAATATGGCGTATGGTCTGAGAGATGTGAATCACGACAATGTGGTTTTGGTGGATGCCTATCAAGAGAGTCGTTCAACAGTTTTGCCGCAAGGGACAGCTTTTAGATGGCCACAAGGAACGGCTTTGGATTTAAATGCCCATGTAATCAACTACACCAATACAGCGATTACGGCAACGGATGTTTACATCAATGTCTATACGCAAGAATATGGTACGGCTGCCCAAAAAATGAATGTGCAACTGCTGCCCAATTTTGGAATCTCGATTCCGAATGATGGAGAACTAGAAATAGAAGAAGCGGATTATTTCTTGAGTTTTTTGCCGCAACAAATACACGTTTGGCAAATGACTTCACATACCCACAAATACGGCAAAAGCTTTGATGTGTGGCTTCGCAATCCCAATGGCACGAAAGGCGAACATATTTTTAGTGCCACAAACTACAATGGAATTCCTACTTGTGAACCGATTGAATACGACTATCTACATCCACCGACTCGTACTTTCAGCCCATTCTTGCCGTTGCGTTTGTCGGAAGGACTGATTCACCAAGCGACTTATATCAATGATGGTCAGCAAAATGTATTTTGGGGAGATACTGCCGATGATGAAATGATGATTACGGTGATTTCTTATGTCACAAGCCTCAATGGAGTGGAAATGCCCAAAGCTTCGGTTTGTTTTGCAGAAGAAATCACGGATGTCGAAGAAATTCCTGTCAGCACTTCATCTGATATTCAGTTGGCTTTGCAGCCCAATCCTGCCAATCATTTCACAACAGTTCAAATCAGCAGCCCCAATACTTCAAAGGGTCATTTGGCGATTTATGATATGGTGGGCAGGCAAGTACAGTTTCATGAAAATATTTCTTTTCATAGAGGCATGAACAATGAGTTTCAATTGGATGTCAGCAAGTTAGACAGCGGCGTTTATTTGCTGCAATTGGAGGATGCGAATGGAAAAAAATCGGGGGTAAAAATGGTGGTTCGGGGCTATTGAGGTGCTATGGTGCAAGCCTTTCTATCTTCCACACCCCATTTTCAGTAAGTTCATACTGCAATCTATCGTGCAGTCGGCTGGGTCGTCCTTGCCAAAATTCAAACTTAGAAGGTACAATCAAATAACCTCCCCAATGGTCAGGTCGAGGAATTTGCTCTAAGTTTGCGTACTTTTTAGTTAGTTCTTCCACATTTTCTTCAATAATCTCTCTACTTTCAATCACTTGACTTTGGGGAGAAGCAAGTGCCCCAATCCTACTGCCTTTTGGACGCTTATTGAAGTAATTATCAGAGTCTTCTGCCGAAAGGCAATGAACTTTTCCTTCAATACGAATTTGACGCTCCAATACATCCCAAAAGAACAAGATGGCCACATACGGATTTTCCGCCAACTCTTTGCCCTTACGACTCTCGTAATTGGTATAGAATGTGAAGCCCTCCTCACCATAGCCTTTAAGCAAGACTGTTCGTGCAGAAGGACGCCCTTCTTTGGAAGCAGTCGCAATCGTCATGGCATTGGGTTCTCGAATCTCGCTTTTCAAAGCATCTTCAAACCAAAGCTTGAATTGTTCAAAAGGATTGGCTTGGGCTTCCGACTCTGAAAGGGTATTGATTTGGTAGTTTTGTCGTAGATTGGCGACAGTGTCTCTTTTTTTATCCATATTTTAATAATTGTTGAAGCCTATAAAAGTTTAAAAAAATATTGAGTTTCTTTAAAAATTCATTACTACCTTTATAGTTAGATAATGATTCTAATAAAAAAAACAATACTCCATTATGAGTGAAACCAACACTACTCCCAACACACAGCCTCAGATTGATGCGATTCGCAACATCATTTTTGGTCAGAATATGCAGGATTATGACCAAAGATTCAAAGAAGCGAATGACAACTTGAATCGAAACCGTCAGGAAATAGAGGATTTGATTGAGCAAACCAAAAATTATTTATTGGAGGAAATGCGTCAAATGGAACATCGCTTAAGTACACAATTGCAGCAACTGAACGACAAATTGGTTCAAGAATCGGACCGATTGGAGGACAAAAAACTCAACCGAAAAGAGTTGGGTTCGCTTTTGGTTGATATTGGCAATAAAATTTCTGCTTAATAGTAGAATGAATTCTTTCGCCCTATTCCTCCCTCCAATAATACAACTTGTAATGTAATGATTGACAATGGATAGCAATGCCCAAATAAATCAGTTAAAATATCTTTTATTCAAAGAAGAACAAGAAGCTACACAGCACTTGAAGGAGGAAATTAGGGTTTTGCGTCAACAAATCAACCTCTTGGAAGTAGAACTGCAAAAATATGAGCAGCAGGTACTGAAGATGGAGGAAGAGGCTCGTGATCCTTCCCGATTACAAGCTAAAGTAAACCCTATCATCAATGAGAAAATAAAAGAACTTCAAGCTAATTTTTACGACTTATTTGGAGGAGAAGTAAAAACAACCGTTAATCTCGAAATTCGCAATTCACAAGATGAATTTATTGAAGCGGTTTATCCAATCATCGGTAAGTTGGTGAGGCGATATGTGAGTTATCAGTTTGAATTGTTCATGGAAGCGATGGAAGAACAGCGAAAAAATGCTTTTTCGTTTAAGAGTTGGAATTACCGCTTCAAGAGGTGGTTTGGAAAAGGGGACGAAGCAGATATCATTGAAGAATTGTTGGCACCTTCCATCGAAGAAGTCTATTTAATTCAAAAAGATTCAGGTTTACTATTGGGTTGTTTTTCTGCCAACAATATCACAGATATGGATATGGTAGCAGGGATGTTTTCTGCCATAAAGTCTTCAGCAGAATACGTTTTTTCAAAGCAAACCGAGGAACTAAGAACCATTGAATATCAAAATTTTAAAGTAATTATACACGACTATTACAAATATTACTCAGCAACGGTCATTGATGGAACCTCTACCCCTTCTTTCCTACAAAAATTAGAAATCATACTCAATGAATTTGATGAAAATAAGATGCCAAAACTTATCATGGACGTGGACGATGTCTTGTTCAAGCAAGTTTCTAAGAATTTAAAAAAATCTTTTGAAGGTTTTGAAAAAAATAAACCTTCTCCTTTCACTCAACAAAAGGAGCTACCTTCAAAATAAGTAGCCATTTAAAATATATTTTGTATTCTAATCGGGATTCAATTACACAAATTTAAAGAATGAGATCAGTTAGCAAGAAAGTGATTTTAACAGGCAGTTTTGCGGTAGGAAAAACCTCCTTAGTAAGTCAGTTTGTTTATCGAAAGTTTCCAGAGAGTTACAAAACAACTCTTGGTGTACGCATTGATAAGAAGGTGGTTGAATTAGAAAATGTCAAAATCAACATGATTATTTGGGACATTGGTGGTGAACAATCTCAAATCCGTATTCCCGATTCTTACTATTTGGGCAGTAGTGGGGTGATTTATGTATTTGATTTGTCTCGTCCTGCCAGCTTTTTAAACATGTCAGAAAACATAAACTATATTCGACAAAAACTGCCCAATGTTCCCATCATTATTGTTGGGAACAAGATTGATTTATTGGATGAACGTACCTTCCAACAAATCAAAGACATTCTCCCGATTCCTGCCGACTTTTTTACCAGTGCACTGCAAGGTGACAATGTTGAAAATATGTTTTTAGAACTCGCCCAACAAATCATATAATAAAAATGTCCATAGTAACCCAAAAAACCAACTACCTTTCTAACAAAGTCCAAATTGTATTTTTCTCTAATGAGGGGATTTTATTAGACACCTGCAATGCCTTGATAGATATCTTGCACTTGAAAAACAAAAGTTTGTGGGGTATTTTTCCGATGATTGAAAGCATTGCAGGTGTGCTGAGCGACCTAACTATTGAAGATGGAGAAATGTATTTTCCAAGAGTAGAACTTTCTCTATACCAAAAGATTTGGCTTTTTGATTTCACCTTTTATCGGCATCCTACACGAGTCAATACCCTCGTGTGGATTCTTCAAGATTTCACAAGGCACTACGAATACCTACGAGTTATTCAGCAAGAACGGAATGAGGCCATAGCACGAGAGGAAACCTCACAAAAAATTCATTAATTAAAAGTCTCTCTAATCCACCACCAACTTCCCCCCCTTCAATGTCCGCCCCTCACTCACCAACCGATACAAATACATGCCCTCTACCAAATCTCCAATATCCAATATCTTTTCAGAATTATTAATTAACAATTGATAATTATTAATTAATCGTCCTTGTAGGTCATACAATTCCAACCGCCCTTCCCTCGGCAAATCATAATCAATCCGAAGCTGTCCGTCACTCACAGGATTGGGATAAAGCTTAAAAGAAAAAGCAGGCAAACCCTCAACTTCTTCAATCCCCACAATCTCCTCCCCTGCAATTATCTTAATATCCATTATCGAGCTATCTGAACACACCACAGCCGTCAAAGTCACAATATACGACTCCCCTTTCTCCGCAAAAGTATGGCTCGGATGCAGTTCCTCCGAAGTCGTGCCATCTCCAAAGTCCCACAAAAAATGCCCACCGTCTATGCTGTCGGGATAGACGTATTGACTGTGATTCGTGAAGTGATAGGTGAGGGAATTTTCAGCGTCTTGTTCGGCGGAGAAGGAGGTTTGGGGTTCGGTGAGGAGTCCGAGGCAGTTGGTTTTGATGAATAAGGCATCTGCTGGTCCTCCCTCCAAATAAGCACGACCGGCCATGATAAACCCATCTTTTCCATCCATTCGATTGTTGGTAATCGCCATAGCATAAGCTTGGTCGGGGTAAAAATCATCTCCATATTTTCGCTCCCACAATAAATTTCCATTCCTATCTAACTTCAAAATTTGAACATCTGTATTGAATATTGTTCCTTCATGTACATAACTCCCCGCACAAATAAAAGTACTGTCTGAAAGTTGATACATATCTCCCAGTACTTCCTCATAGAACAATTCATCTTCGTTTACCCACTCGATTTCCCTATCTGAGTTTAACTTCAAAAACACCATGCCGTCATAGACCGCTTGATAACCCGACCAAGTTTTAACTGCCAACAAAAAACCTCCATCTAAGGTCTGTATCATCTTAGTAGATTGGTCTTCTCCTGCAATAAAGTCATCATGGGGCAAAATATCATCTATATCAATCACTTTTTCCCAAATTCGATTGCCATATTGGTCTATCTTTGCCAACGCCACATCTCCCGAACCCAAATGCCATTCTTTTGTACCAAAGGCATAGAAATGGTCTTCTTCATTGGGAACAGGTTGAACATCGGTATAATAGCTGTTGCTTCGATAGTCTCCAAAGATGGTATCTGACTGAGGCTCAAAATTTTGATTGGTTTTGATAAAATAGGGAAACCAACCAATCAAATCATTTATATTTTGAATGTATACGCCATTTATTAAATACCCTTGATCCGAAGTTGGTAAAAAATGCCAAAATAAACTGTAATGGCTTGTCGTATCTGCCCTTCCACTTTGAAGTACGTTTCCAAACTCATCTGTTGTAAAATAATGACCATAAGCATCTACAACACCCACATTTTGAATATAGGGAGATAATATAAATCCATTTTCAATAGGATTTATCATACCATGTAAATTATTTAAGGTATCATACTTATAAGCCGTATGGTAGAGTATTTCTCCTTGATTGTTTATAATCGTTGATTGCGTGTACCAAACATCAGGAGGATTTACGGTAGTTCCCGATAGGAAGTAAGTACTATCAGGTTTTACATAAATATCCGCAAAATAATCTGTTCGATTCCAATTGTATGTATTTATAAAATATTTTGAAGTTTGGGCAGGTAAAAGCATTGAAGATAACAGAAGCAAAATAAGGTATAAATAGTATTTGTTTTTCATAGTGCAAAATATTGTCATTGAAGGAGATATGGTTCACAATATCTACATAACAGAACGCTATTTTGTTTTCACTCCACCACCAATACCGAGCTATCGGCACAAGACTTTCCCACTCTTCAAAGTCCGCTCATCACTCACCAACCGATACAAATACATCCCCTCCGCAAAATCCCCCAAATCCAATTCCACCCAATCATTAACCATTAACAACTGATAATTAACCATTAACTTCCCTTGCAGATCATACAATTGCAGCAAGCCCTCTTTTGGCAAATCATACTCCACCCGAAGCTGTCCGTCACTCACAAGATTGGGATAAAGCTTAAAAGAAAAAGCAGGCAAACCCTCAACTTCTTCAATCCCCACAATTTCCTCCCCTGCAATTATCTTAATATCCATTATCGAGCTATCTGAACACACCACAGCCGTCAAAGTCACAATATAAGATTCTCCTTTCTCCGCAAAAGTATGACTCGGATGCAGTTCCTCCGAAGTCGTGCCGTCTCCAAAATCCCACAAAAAATGCCCTCCGTCTATGCTGTCGGGATAGACGTATTGACTGTGATTCGTGAAGTGATAGGTGAGGGAATTTTCAGCGTCTTGTTCGGCGGAGAAGGAGGTTTGGGGTTCGGTGAGGAGTCCGAGGCAGTTGGTTTTGATGAATAAGGCATCTGCTGGTCCTCCCTCCAAATAAGCACGACCGGCCATGATAAACCCATCTTTTCCATCCATTCGATTGTTGGTAATCGCCATAGCATAAGCTTGGTCGGGGTAAAAATCATCTCCATATTTTCGCTCCCACAATAAATTTCCATTCCTATCTAACTTCAAAATTTGAACATCTGTATTGAATATTGTTCCTTCATGTACATAACTCCCCGCACAAATAAAAGTACTGTCTGAAAGTTGATACATATCTCCCAGTACTTCCTCATAGAACAATTCATCTTCGTTTACCCACTCGATTTCCCTATCTGAGTTTAACTTCAAAAACACCATGCCGTCATAGACCGCTTGATAACCCGACCAAGTTTTAACTGCCAACAAAAAACCTCCATCTAAGGTCTGTATCATCTTAGTAGATTGGTCTTCTCCTGCAATAAAGTCATCATGGGGCAAAATATCATCTATATCAATCACTTTTTCCCAAATTCGATTGCCATATTGGTCTATCTTTGCCAACGCCACATCTCCCGAACCCAAATGCCATTCTTTTGTACCAAAGGCATAGAAATAGTCTTCTTCATTGGGTACAGGTTGAACATCGGTATAATAGCTGTTACTTGAATAATCTCCAAAGATAGTATCTGTCTGAGGCTCAAAATTTTGGTTGATTTTGATAAAGTAAGGAAACCTACCACTAACTTCACCTTCACTATATATATATACACCATTGATTAAGTAGCCTTTATCAGAAGTCGGTAAAAAATGCCAAAAGAAACTGTCATAGCCTATTGTATCTACTATATCGCTTTGAATTATATTCCCTATACTATCTACTACTAAAAAATGACCATGAACATCTGTCCTCTCTAAGTTTCGGGTATAAGGACTTAAAATGAAATTTTCTCCAATAGGATTTATCATGCCATTCGCATTATTTAAAGTATCGTATTTATAATCCGTATTGTAAAGTATTTCTCCCCGATTGTTGATGATTGTTGATTGAGTGTACCAAACATCAGGGGGATTTACGGTAGTTCCCGATAGGAAGTAAGTACTATCAGGTTTTACATAAATATCCGCAAAATAATCTGTTCGATTCCAATTGTATGTATTTATAAAATATTTTGAAGTTTGGGCAGAAAGGGTTTGAAGAATCATTAATCCTAAAAAGGCAACAAAAATATATTTGCTCATGGTTTTTATTTTTGAGTTTTAGTAGAAACACAGCTAAGCGAAATATTTTAAAACTTCGCTTAACTGCTGTTATTGAAAGAATAATTATTTGATAATCAGCAATTTTCCCCTCTGTATAATTTGGTTTTCTACTTCGACGGTATAAAAATAAATGCTATTTTCATATTTACTCACATCTAAGGGGAGTTCGCCTTGTCCATGAATAGAAATACGTTCATAAACCTGACCAGTAGCATCGTAAATGCGTAAAATTCCTGTTTGGTTTTTCAATAACTCAAAAGAAATCACTACTTGGTTGCTGGCAGGATTGGGACTGAAATCCATTTTGAGAAAAAATATTGCCGGCAGGTTGATCTGATTGTTGACCATTATTACACTTCCCCTGTGGACCTAAACTTCCCAACTCTCCTCCCCATGCTATCGCCCCTATTCCAGCATAGAGGTTAGAAGTAAATTCATATTTGCGCCAAATACCCCTGAATTTACATTGTTAAATGTACATCCAAAAACTGAAAATCGAATGGGAGAATGGGATTCAATAGGTTTTGCGTCCATATTCCCGCTTCCATTCGGTCAGTTATCTCATTGAAAGGATACCTAAACACATCATAAAGAGTAAACAAGACAAATGAATCCCTTGGATTGAAAAATTTTTCATAATAAAACAATTTTTAGAAATTAAATAATAGTTAGGTTTATAAGCAGATTCAATTTACTATAAAAAAGTGATAACTACAATATTTAATTTCTATACACCATAAAGTAAATATAGTTTTTGTTATGAAAAAACATTAAACAACATCAAATCATACAAATATAAATAATTTGAAAATCATTTCATCTTGTTTTATGACATAGCAATGACAAAAAAGCATCAACCAAATTTTCAAAGAACCCAAATCATTCACAATCAATTCTCTAATCACCAATCTCCCCTTTCCCTTTTCTCCCCTTCACATCCTTGTCCAAATCCAAATTGATAGGCGGTGCATTCAACTGCCCTCCGCCAATATCATCCAACCACAAGTCTGCGTCCTTGTTCATAAATGCTACAATACGTTCCTTGATAAAGTTGGCTTGTTGAAGCGTGTCAATATCATCCAAAATATCCACTGTCTTGCCATTACACAGCTTGGCTTTCAAGGTGAAAGCATTGGCAAAAGAAGCTCGATGAATAAATTGTCCCTTTTTTCGCTCAACAATAAACTCTTCAATGTCTTCCACCTGAATTTCCTCTTTCTTCAATCTCGAAATACCTCGTGCGTATTTTTTCTCAATATTGATTCGGTAAGGATTCACCTGAATAGTAGCCGATTTGATGCGAGTACGATCCCTTATTTTCTTGTTTTTGAAAGCACTCGTCAGCACAAAAATCATTGGAATCAAGGTAAACATCAAACTCGCAATACCCATATTCATCAGAGGCATTCCGACCCAAAGCATACTCCAAATAATAATAAAAATACGCCCGAATATATCCCCAGGATTTCTATTTCGAGAACGTCTTCGTTTTTGTCCATCGTACTTAATTTCCAAAAAACTTCGCAGTTCAAACATGTCTATACCCTCTGGAAGTTTTATTTCATTGTCAAATCTATCGCTCATTTTTTTCGATTATATTTATAGAATAGAACGCTCTCACAAAATAAGTATTTTTTGTAAGATAGAGGAATTGTAGGATTGTTGGCTTGTTTACAATATCATCATCACGCCCTTAGATTTCTACATTAAAAGCCACCCCTCGCTCCAACTCATTGAACCAAATCCGCCCTTTGTGCAAGCGTATAATTTGGCGTGAAAGACTCAAACCAATCCCCGAACCTTTTTCTTTGGTTGTAAAAAACGGAATAAAAATCTGCTCCTTCAATTCTTCGGGAATCCCTCCGCCATTGTCCTGTACTTGAATAATTGTACGGTTTTCGGCAGTGCGGAAAGCAATTAGGCGTATGCATCCATCTGATTGACTTCCAACAGACTGCATGGCATTTTTAAGAAGATTGATCAGCACTTGCTCCAATAATTGAGGATCGGCAGTCATCACCATTTCATAAGGAGGCATTTCGATGTCGAATTGAATTTTTCGTTGTTGCCATTCACTTTTGAAGAGCATTGCCAAACGTTGCAGCAATTCTTGTACGACTACTTTCTGGAAGTTGGGTTTGGGTTGTTTGTAGATACTTCGATAGGCATTCACAAATCGCAGCAGCCCTTTACTTCTATTTTCAATCGTATGCAAGCCCTGGCGAATGTCCTCGATGTCTTCAGGGTGAATATCTTCCAAAGGTTTTTGCTTTCCCGATTCATCTTCAATCAAGGTGTTGATGAGTTCGGTGAGTGAAATAATAGGTGTAACCGAATTCATAATCTCATGCGTAGTCACACGAATCAATTTTTGCCAAGCCTCCAATTCCTTTTCGTCCAATTCAGGGCGAATATTTTGCAGAGAAATCAGCTTAAAATATTCGTTTTGCAGCTTAAATTCGGTGGCTTCAACCGATAGATTCAACAGTTCTTCCCGAATGACCAATTTCACCAATTCCCGTTCGCCTGACTTCATTTTTTGCAGCATATAAAGCAAATCCGCATCAACATGCTTCAAGGCTTCAATATTCTTCAAATAGGGTTTGTGCAACATTCGTTGGGCGGCATGATTCATCAGTTGAATATTGCCACTTTCATTGAAGCAAATCAGGGCTACTCCTACATGCTCGACCACATTTTGAAGGTATTGGTGATTGGATTCTTTTTCAGCTCTGAGGTTTTGAAATTCACTGGTGATGATGTTAAAGGCTTCCTTCAATTCATTGTGAGAAGGGCTCAAATTATTGATAGTAAAAGTATTGGCGAAATCTCGGTATTTGATAGCAAGCAGAAAATTTTTGAGATCTCGATTGGTACGCTCTACATAATAAATCAGTTCTACAATCAAAGCCACCACTACCAAGCCCATTACCACATTGGTAATCAACCATTTTGTTTCGGTCAAACCATAGACCACCCCAAATGCCAACAAGCATATAATACTAACCCGAATAATTACATTGATACTGAACCGCCTATAAACCATATTTTGTCATTTTGCGATACAAAGTCGTTCGCCCCAAGCCCAGCTCTTTGGCTGCTTTGCTGAGGTTGCCATCGTGCTTCAAGATAGCATTTTTAATCGCCAATTTTTCCATATCCTCCAAATTGAGCGTTGGACTCACCTGTTTTTGTGAAGAACTCATAGAACCGTGTTGATGCAACAAGAAATCATCGGGCTGCAAGACTATTCCTTCCGCCATGATGACTGCCCGTTCCAAAGCATGTTGCAATTCTCGCACATTCCCTTGCCAAGTATATTGCTGCAATTTTTGAAGGGTTTCGGCTGCAAAGTCCATGCCTTCCTTCTGATATTTTTGGCTGTAAAGTTTCAAAAAATGCTGAGCCAAAAGTGGGATATCCTCCAAGCGTTCTCTAAGCGGAGGCAGTTGAATTTCAACAGTATTGATTCTATAAAGGAGGTCTTGACGAAATTCTTTTTGACGCACCATTTCATAAAGAGGCATATTGGTCGCACACACCAAACGCACATCTATGTCAATTGGGCGATTCGTTCCGACTCTCACAATACGTTTGTTTTGAAGAGCAGTCAGCAACTTTGCTTGAAGGGGTAGAGAAACATTGCCGATTTCGTCCAAAAATAGTGTGCCTTTTGATGCCACTTCAAAACGCCCTTCTCTATCGTTTTTGGCATCGGTAAACGCTCCTTTTTTGTGACCAAACAATTCGGATTCAAACAAACTTTCGGGAATCGCTCCCAAATCTACTTTTACAAACTCTTGTTTGCTTCGATTGGAGTGATGGTGTAAAGCACTTGCTACCAAATCCTTACCCGTTCCATTTTCGCCCAAAATCAACACATTCACATCTGTCTTTGCCACCTTATCTATCAGTGCAAAAACCTTTTTCATCGCCAAAGATTCGCCGATAATCGCACTAAAATCTGCTTTTGAAGTTTTGGAAGAGGCCCTTTGTCCTGTCAGCTTTTCATTTTGAGTTCCCTCAAGTTCTCGGGGTTTATTCAAAAAGGCATTTTGTACAGTTTCCAATAGCTTCTGATTATCCCACGGCTTCACGACAAAATCACTTGCTCCTTCTTTCATCGCCTTCACTGCCAATTCAACTTCGCCATGTGCGGTAATCATTACCACATTCGTATTGGGCATATTTTGACGAATATACTTCAACCATCGAATCCCCTCAGAACCCGTCTCTCGCCCCCTCGCAAAGTTCATATCCAACAACACCACATCATAATGGTCTTTTTCAAACAATGTCTGAATACGATGTGGGCTTGTAGTTGTCTGCACATGCTCAAAATGCCGCTTTAGCAACATTCTGGCGGTAAGCAAAATATCTGGGTCGTCGTCAATGATAAGTATGTTGCCTTTCAATTTTTTTTTGTTTTTAAATGTTTGGGTCGTATTTTATGATGCTAATTTAAACACAGATTTCGCAGATATTTCAGATGTCAAATATAAATAATCATTTGAATAATTAAGATACTGAAATACAAAAACATATATTTCTGTTTATCAATATTCAATATTTTACATTTAGACCTACGAAATGTAGACTAAAAGCTCTCCTCATTTTCAAGTCTTTTCCAGTAAGCCCCTAAACAAATTAGGATAATCCGTAATCACTCCATCCACCCCCATCTTTAACAATCGCTGAATATCTTCCAATTCATTGACCGTCCAAGTAATCAACAATAGTCCTTTTTCATGTGCTTTTTGCAGCAGTTCAGGAGTGACAGACTTGTAGTAAGGAGCGTAAACATTGGGCAAAAATCCCAATTTGCTCAGATTCCATTCGAGGCTTTTATCGTTGTCGACCAACAGAGAAAGCGGTAAACTTGGGTTGATTTTTTTGAAGGCCTGCACAATTCGCACATCAAAAGACTGCACCAATACTCTATCTGCAATGCCGCAATCAAAGATTAAATCATACACCAACTGAGCAAACTCAGCAGGTGGTGGCTGAAAAATGTGGTCTCCCTCCTCCCCTTCTGTCTTCACTTCTATATTGTAAAACACTTTCTGAAGGCCTTGTTTTGCAGTATATTCGTCACAAACTTCAATAACCTCCTTCAATAGTGGCTTGTATACAGGCATTGTTTGTTGCCGAGGGAAACGAGGATTTTGCCGCTGTCCACAATCGTATTGCCGTATTCGATCGTAGGTCATGTCATACAATCGCAGATTTTTTTCCTCTGATTCCGATACGGGTTTGCCGTTGGGCTTGGAACAAAAATGATGGGAAAACCATCCTTCATGAGAGACAACGACTTCTTGATCAGCACTGATAACCACATCAAGTTCAAAAGTAGTCACGCCGTATTCGAGCGACTTCAAAAAGGCAGGAATGGTGTTTTCGGGCATCAAACCCCTTGCTCCTCTGTGGCTTTGAAAGGTAAATGAATTCACTTTTTGTAGATTTTAGTCGCAAATATAAAACAAATTGGTTGTTTAGAATCTGTAAATGAGAGTTTGGAGGTTTAGTTCTCAAATATTAATGAATTGTTTATTTTTGTTCAAACAATTCAAATTGCCATGAAACGTCTTTGATTAAATAATCATTAAAACAAGAAGGCAAATGATTATTTAATCATGGTAAGTTCTATCTGACCTTCAAAAAATAAACATGAACGGATGAAAAAAAGTTACCAAATAATTGTCTTTTGTACAAGTCTTTACCTGTTTTCTTCATGCAGTCAACAAATCATTCCCGATCGTAATATTTTTTTAAAAGATGGTGAGCCTGTACCTACCGTCAAACTCCACAAATACAAATCTGCTCAAGAACGTCCCAATCAAAATCCCGATTTGGCGGTTGCTTTAGCCATATCAGGTGGAGGCTCAAGGGCTTCCAATTTTGGAGTGGGCATTATGTTGGGATTGGAACAGATAGTCCAAGCAAATGGCAACAATGTATTGCAGGAGATAGACTATCTATCTACTGTATCGGGAGGAGGTTTTGCAGGAGGAGCGTATATCAGTTCGCTTTTTGAACAGCATTACGACAAAAAGGACGAAGAATACCGATTGAAGAAGTGTTTGGATGAATGTATCAAGGCAGATTTGGAACATTCCTTTATGGGAGCAATTTTGAGGAATTACCTCAACCCTACCCTGTGGATTACCTTTGCAGACGATGGAGATGCCCTCGAAAGAACGGTGAACAATACCGTCTTGGGCTACAAAAGGAGAAAACACGACCCTGCGCTTCGGCACACACCTCAAAGGAGCATATTGCTGCGAGATTTGTTTGTAGCCAAAGAAGACACGAGTAGAGAAGTTTTGTTTCCGATGATGTTTGCCAACGGTGCGATTATGGACAAAATGGTGATTTTCCCTTTTTCGCCCGACATTTTGGAGACTTACAAAATCAACGGAGTCACCCATCAATTGAAGAAACTCTATCCGATTGACCCTTACGATGTACCACTTTCGGTAGGCATCAAGGCGAGTGGAAGTTTTCCTGTTTTGATTTCCAATACTACTTTGCTCAGTGATTACGATGAAAAATACAGGTACCTACACGTTGTAGATGGTGGATTGGCAGACAATTATGGATACGAAACGGCTTTGGATATTTTGCGACAAGACAAGGTAGCGAACAAAAAAGTGATGATTATCATTGATGCCAACAATGAGGGAATGACCAAGACTTTCTCCAAGACTCAAAGCGGACGAAACATGTTCAAAGTATATGCTTCTCTGCCTTACAGCGGATTGAGTGCCAAAAGTGCGACCTTGAAGCCAGAAGTATTTACAGAAAGTAGTGTGGCAGATGTCTACCCCATTTTTATGAGTTTCAATGTGTTGATAGACAACAACGATGCTTTGCCTCCCGAAAAAATTGAAGTAAAGAAAGAACAAAAACGCTTGATTGAAGAAATGGAAAACAATATGGATAATCTCTCGAAAGAAGATATGCAGATATTGTATGAGCTATTGACCAACATTGGTACTAAATACACGATTACCCGCAATGAACAAGATTTGCTGCTGTTGGCTGGGCAAAAAATCGTTTTGATGCAGACGGATAAGATTTTGGAGGCATTGAAGGGAGTAGAACCTGAAGCGCCTGAGGGGGTGATTGAGAAACAATAGCTTTTAATTGTCGATATACAAATTTCTTCTTTCCATCTTCACTTCCTCTCCATTCTCAAAAAACTTTGTTGGCTTTCGAGATTTGGGCATAAAGGCGATTAAAAAGGGAGTAGCCGTTCCGTCCTGTGAGGTTGTCGATTCACCATCTTCATTATCCCCCTCTTTTGAAGTTTGATAATACAACTTTATCAAATCTTTATTTTCCTCTATCTTGTCTATACGGATGTCTGTATTGATAGACGAATTGCTGCCCAAAAATATTTCTACCAACATATTTTCTCTAAAATCGACTGTATTCAGATTGTGACGGCTGATAAAATCGCTATCAAATTGGCTTTCATTGAAGTATTTGTTGTAAGCGACCTTGAAATTTAAAAAGATAACTCTTTCATTTCAATCAATGCTTCTGTCGCCAACTGTCTCACTCTTTGCCATAATGGATGATTTTGAAAAGAACCATAGGTCAACTCCATATTTGAAATATTCAGATCTACCTGTACATAACATTCCAGTATTAGTTGTACTGCTTTAAATGAAACTTTTTTTTGCTCCATTATTTGAGGTAAAAGTATAAAAGCATTGTAAAAATCAGAAACTATATCATCTTGAATGTTTACAATAAAATCAGGAACTACATTTCTCTGTTCTTTATAAGAAAGCCTAAGTAAATTTAAACTTTCTACTAATGTTTTATATTTATACATACCAATATCTTTGCTGTGTTGTTTCAGAAATAATTTAAGGTTTTGATGTGGTGTCTTGAAGTAAAAACAAAGGTATAACCCCAAGACCAACAGCGAGGTGTCACCTTCTTCGTTCCTCCGAAGATTATACCTCGTTCTGTAAATAAATTTTTAAAATATTGTATTTGTACACAATAATATAAATAATTTAATACTTCCTTAAAGCTAACATAACATCCCCCTCACCCCTTTTAAGGGATTTAGGGGGATGTTAATTGAGAGTTTTGCTCACAGGTAAATATTAAGAAAATCATTTTATCTTAGTTTCTTACAAATTTGCAAGAAACTTACTAACTCCTTTAATACCATTAGATACTTTCCAGTAAGGTCTTCCTCCAAAATGTCTATGAGTACCAGGATGATATTGAATCATCCGACCAGTTGGGTGTCCACGTACGCTAACTTCCCTAAATACCCAACCTTTATCAGCCCAACGTGTTTTATTCATTGTACTATGAACCCACCCTTTAGAATTACTTACAATTCCCCGCACCTGAGCATAACTCATTTTATCTATAAGTGATGGATTTGCCATTACATCATGAACGCTCTCAAATACTTGTCCTACTTTTCTAAGGGCTGTTGTGGTAGTAGGCATAGCACTATTATTATGCACCAATACCTCACTCTCAGATACTAAAAAATTATGTTCCCGATACACCTCCAAATTGAAAACCTTATGCTGCCCCTCCAATTTTTCCTTAGCCAAAAGCGAAGAAACCCCTTCAATAGTTTTCACCCTTTCGCCTATCTCCAACTCTCCTACTGCTACCCAATCGGCCCTATCTAATGACCAAAAGGGGTGCACAAAAGTAGCTTCAATGGGTTCATCCAATCCTTCAAAATAGTAATTAAAAACGTCTGAACTAATATGCTCAAATATACCTGTAATTGGACGGTTTACATAATCTCCCTTTCGTTTTTCGTTCCAAAACCTCGTATCTAATTGATTTGGGGTAATTGCAATGACAACAGCTTGTCCTTCAATTTCCATTTCAGGTAAGAAAAGACAGATGGTAGCTCCTATTTTATCAGCATTATTTTGTAAAATCCACCAATTAGGTCTTCTCAAAGATATTTTACTAATAGTACCATTTTGCTTCTTTACTTCTAACTCTATCCATTTCCATGTGTAAGGAGTAATTTCCTCATAATCAATGTCTAAATAATTTTTTTCTTGATTAATAGGAGCATAAGTAATGATTCCATACTCATGACTGTTGATTTTTTTCTGAATCTCTACTTCTTTATCGGAGTAGTTTTCAATGGGAGTTGGATTGTATTTCCATTCGTTGACAAGTTGTAATGGTTCTTCAAAATAGCATATCGGATGTTCACTATTTTCAATCTCTGTATTTTCATTGATCGATACATAAACCTCTTGATGATAGAAAATTAAATCAGTAGATTTGATTTTCTCAATAGCTACCTTATATGTGGAAGTAGAAATTAATGTTCCTTCAGTAAAGCAGCCAGGTAGTTTTAACTTTGTAACATTCCCCACAGTCGAAGCCGTACTTTTCACCAATTGCTCTGTAGTTGTTTTTACAGCTACAGCCTCAACAGCATATGGCAAAGCTGATGGGTATGCCAAGTCATCTGCAGATGCTGCAACAACTCTACTGAATTCCGTCCAACCCGATTGTTGAAGCAAACTGAATGCACCTTTGCCAAGTTGAGCTGCACTTGGAGCTCCTGTTGCTTCTAATAAAGACCATGCAGTATGACTTGCCCAGTCTCCTAAACTACTTAATTGCGATAGTGTACCATTTGCAAAGTCCGTTGCGAAATTGCCAATTCCTAAGATTGCCATCCCCGCTCCGGGGTTGTTTACTGCTACTGCTCCGCCAACAGCACCATTAACCAAATAATTTAGACCATCCCAAAAACCCTTGACATCACCCCAGTTGGCATGAAGATTTAAACCGCCGCCAATAATAGCTGCTCCAATATAAACCCCCGCAGCAAATGGCAGCGCATCCCCATTCGGGTCATTCAACATCACAGGATTATTGCCCATTCCCGTATAAACACTCATCCCCATATAATCCTCCGCCTTAGGATCCACCTGCCACCACCTTCCAATCGCAGGGTCATACGACCGATAAAAAGCAAAATTGATATTCAAATCCAAATCCTCAAACAACTCAATACCATTGAATTGGTAGTGGTTTTTGGTGGAGTTTACTGCATCGATGCACCAAGGCCCCTCCATGTTCATTCCAAAAGGATAGTAGTGATTCTCCTGTATCACTTCCGAACCATCTACTTTGCCGTCCTTGTTGAGGTCAGAGAACAGCACTCTGGCATTGCCTAAATGGTCGGATAAGACGTATTCGATTTGAGGGAAGGTTTCTCCTGTATCCTCGTCGGTTTGTTGGGTGATTCTACCTTCTGAAAACTAAATACTATAGATGATATGAGATAAAAGGCGATTGTCTCCAAAAACACAATCGCCTTCTCTTCATAGCTGCTCAGACAATATTAAAAATCTAATAATTAGCAAATTTCATATATAATACTAACATCATTATTTCTTTTTCCATTAATAAAATGTAACCGAATAATACCAATATTTGGAATATTATTCAACATAAAGATAGTCGTATAAAAATACATCTTCTTCATACTTCTATCATCTATTATATAGATATTAGGAATGACCAATTCATCTCCACCCCATTTGACTAGCTTATTTTCCATAGAATACAAACTAAAGTAAAAATCATCACGGTTTAATATAACAGTTTTACCTAACTTATTTTTCACATGTAGCTTAATACCCACGTTATTTACCTCTAATTTATCGATACATATACTATCTATGGAAATTTCAATATCTAAATCATCCCAATCAGAAAACTGTACTGCTTTCTTAGTCGAAAAACATCCAGTAAGAATAAATACAATGCTTAAAATAATAACTCTCATAATAATAAAATTTTAAAATCTTCTAGGAATTAAGTGAAGCCACTTTTTAGCACCATAAGCTTTCCATGCCTTGTTTTGAAATGGTGATTTAAACTTATAACCTTTACCCAAAGCTGTCGCTTTGAAATTAATATGGTATTTTCCAGCCTCTCGAATTGAATCGTTGTACCCTACAGTTCCATGCCCCCGAATTATATCTGTTCCTTCCAATTTAGGACCATATATTCTGTGGTAATTCTCATGAATAAGACCATTTTTGGTCATACTAACTCCACTAACCAAAGAATATTCTCCTAGTAATAGCTCATCAGTAGAAAAAATATATTTACTATTATCTCCCTCAAGGAATCCATTAATTGCAATACTATACCTTTCTTTTGTAAATTTGACCAATTGAAGTATTTTATCCTTATTGATAATCCATGTCTCTGCAGCCTTATCTACTGTTACCGATTCTTTTATCAGCTTATTCCATCTTCCCATATTCGTTCCAAAACCATATCCATCAACAGCATTTTGAATAGCTTGTGGTAAATTATATGCAAATGTAGCTACTCCACCTATCAAAGCACCTTTTTTGAAACCATCCCCAAATTTGCCTCCATTTAATTTTGAACTAATCCCTCCAGTAATTCCTCCTTCAACTGCTCCCCAAATAACATCCTCCATTAATGAACCTCCTCCTAAAGGTGAAAAAGCTCCTCCAATAGCACCTGTAATAGTAGATTGAATTGCATTATCAAAAAAGTTTTTGTCGTTCAATACGTTTCTTATACCATTAGTTAATAAGCCAACTGCAGCACCAATCAATATAGGACTATCCCCATTCGGGTCATTCAACATCACAGGATTATTCCCCATCCCCGTATAAACACTCATCCCTACATAATCCTCCGCCTTAGGATCCACCTGCCACCACCTACCAATAGCAGGGTCATAAGACCGATAAAAAGCAAAGTCAATGTTTAAATCAAGGTCTTCAAAAAAGTAATCTATTATTTATTCATTTTTTTCCAATTAATCCCAAAACAATTCCAATGCCTCAACAATTTACCAATAAAGCAATCAAATCATTTTAACCATTTCAAATACTTATTATCATGTCCAAAAAAAATCTCTATGCTCTATTAGTTGGCATCAATCAATATGACCAACGCAGTGTCTCCAACCTCAGAGGATGTGTCAATGATGTAGAAAATATAGAAAAATACCTCCTAAAACGGTTTGACAATCCCGATATCAAAACCTTGAAAGACCAACAAGCCACCTACCAAAACATCATTCAAACCTTTAGAAGCCATCTCACTGCAAAGGCAACCAAAGACGATGTGGTATTTTTTCATTACAGTGGACATGGCGCAAGAGAAATTGCAGCCACTGAGTTCAAACCCTTTTTTCCAGAAGGTAGAGAAGAAACTTTGGTCTGCTACGATAGCCGAAAGCCAGGCGGCCACGATTTGGCAGATAAGGAACTAGCGGTACTCATCAACGAAGTAGCCCAAACGGGAGCACATGTAGTGATTTCCTTGGATTGTTGTCATTCGGGTTCAGGTACTCGCAATACAGATGACATTTATTTGGGAGCCACTCGCAAAACCTATGACCGGCACGATACAAGACCACTGGACACCTATATAGATGGCTACTATCAGCAGGAATTGAAGGATACAGGTAAGGTAGTCATTCCGCAAGGCAAGCACTTACTTTTGGCGGCTTGCGACCGAAAAGAACTTGCCAAAGAAACCAGAACCCATCAAGGCGTTTTTACAACCACTCTGTTGGAAACACTCGAAAAAGCAAAAGGTGAAATCAGTTATGCGGATTTGTTTTTGAAGTGTCGAATCAACATTGTCAATCAAGCATTGAAGCAAACACCGCAGTTTGAAGCCATTAGTCACTTCAATGCCCATAGCAAGTTTTTGGACGGGCAGGACATGGCGGACATTGACCGAAAAGAAGTGCATTATGAAGACGGTGAATGGGTCATCAATTATGGAGCAATTGACGGTTTGGAAATCACCGACGATTTTGTACCAGTTTTTGAAATATATTCCCAAGCAGATGGAACAGAGGCATTGGGGACTGCTCACGCAAAAGAGATTTACCCAGAAAGAACCTTCTTAGACTTAGACTTCAGGGTACGAACCATGACCCGTTTTTATGCCAAACCCATCAGCTTACCCGCCCCCAAAATGGCGGTTTATGTGCATGGGGAAGAAGAAAGTGTACTGCGCTTCAAAGAAAAGGAAACGGATTTTGTGAATGTCTTGTTCGCCGATTCGCTAAGGGGAACAAAGTACAACATTGAAGTGAAAGAAGACGGGATTTATACCTACTTCAATCACTCGAATCAACTCATTCAGGGATATGAAAACGATTTTTTTGACAACAACGTAAAATTCACCATTGACCTATTGGCACATATTCTTCGATGGGAAAATGGTATCAGCCTTCAAAATAGAAATACCCAACTCCAAGAAGAAAAAATAGAATTTTATATAACCGATTCCAATGATGAGAAAATTCTCAGCGATAGAGAAGTCGCAAAAGAACGTGGAGAAGCCGTTGAAGAAACCGATTTATCCGACTTTTTTACGCTTTACCTCGATAAAGATTCTCCCAATGGAATGGTGAAAGTGAATGTAAAAGCGGAACATCACTATCCCCAAAAACTGTATTTCGCTTTGGTCTATTTCTCCGAAGAATTTGAAATTGCGGTCTATCGAAACGAGCCAATGGATAAAAACAGCGGTGTGATTACTCTTTGGGGAGAAGGTGAACACGATTTTTTGTGGTTGGAAGATGAAGACGAATACCACGACATTTTCAAGTTGGTGGTCAGTACCGAACCTATCCAAGATTTTTTGCTGCAACAAAGTCGCATTAAACTGGGCGAAATCAAAAGATCTCCACGAAGAACAGGCAACAATCGAGGCATAACTCTTCGCTCCAATGACTGGCTCACTAAAACCGTTCACATTCGATTGTTGAAGCGCAAAAACAAGGTAAAAGAAACGCCTACCAAATTGGGCGATAAAAACACATTGGTCATTGGTGGACACCCTGATTTTCAAGCCAAGTTGAGCCTATCCGCAGCCCAAACCAATAGCCGAAATGTGGATGATATTTACACAATAGCACAGGTGTTTTCGCAGCAAAATGGAGAGATGTTGTCCTTTGGAGCGAGTCATGGGCACAATGGAAATGTATTGGTTCTAAACGAAATAGATGCCGACGAAAGCCTCAAAGAACAGCCTTTGGAGATTGATGTAAATGTAGCAACCGACAAAGACGAAATGATTTTGTCGTTTACGATGGACGATGGAGTTATTGTGCCGATAGGGCAAGCACAGACAGCAGAGGATGGAAGCAGCACCAAGATTGTCATTGACGAAATTCCCAATATTGCATATCCCGATCAAAAGCGCAGCCTGAAAAAAGCCTTGAAGTTGGTCTTTTTCAAGTTTATGAAATGGGAGGACAAAACGCAGCAATTGCGAAAAGTGATTTATCACGAAGATGGAACGGCAGAACGTAGCAGCGAAGGGGTAAAAGAAGCTGTAGAAAAAGCTGATTCCATTTTACTACTGGTGCATGGCATCATTGGCGATACACAGCAGATGGCAGAGGCTTTTCGGGCTGCAATTGATTCTGAAAAATACGATTTGGTCTTGACCTATGATTACGAAAACCTCAATACTTCGATTATAGATACAGCCGATTGGCTCTACAATAAGTTGGTGAACGAACTAAAACTGCCCCAATCCCCTGACAAAAAACTGGACATTGTGGCACATTCGATGGGTGGTTTGGTGTCTCGCTACATGATCGAAAAGTTGGGCGGCGACCAAATGGTGAATCACCTGTTTATGTGTGGTACCCCCAACAATGGTTCGGCTATTTCGGAAGTGCCACATTACCGCAATATGTTGATTACCTTGCTGACGTTGGGCATCAATTTTGGATTGGCGATTCCGTGGGTAGCGGGTTTGGTAGGGGTGTTAGACAGAAGTAAAAAACTAACCCTAACCTTGGAGGAAATGCGAACAGAGGGAACGTTCATCCCCAAACTGCGCATCACTCCACAGCCCAAAACGACTTATAGCATTATTGCGGGAGATTTGGGGGCATATCGAGACAAGTCGGATGAATATACTCAAGGGATTGTCAATAAACTGCTCAACTATGTCAGTAGAACCTTTTATGGAGATGCGCCCAACGACATTGCAGTGAGTGTAAACAGCATTCAAGGAATTTCGCATTTTGACCAGCCCAAACCCAAAAAATTGGAAGCAGCTTGTCACCACATGAATTATTTCACAGAAGATGGCGGTTTTGAAGTAGTTCGGAAAGAGATTGGATGTTAATCTTGGGAATCGAGAACCGATATTAGCTTATTGTATCTCTACTCTCGCTTCGCTTTCTAAATTAATAAAGTCTTTGCATGAAAATTTTAAATATACCAAAAAGGTAGCTGAAAATTTCGGAAATAAAAAAAGACTTGCGAAGTTTAAGACTTCATTCACGTTCATTTATTAAAAAAATCTATTCCATGATAAAGAATATCCTATTATTCTGTTGCATTTTATTGCTTACCCTTAGTTCATGTTCCAAAAAGAAAATGGCGGCCCTTCAAACAGAGTTGAGTGAATACAAAGCCGATTGTATCAATAAGGTCAACAAACTAGAAGAAGAAAAAGAAGCGTTGCGTGGCAATATTCAAATTGTTCAGCGAGATTTAGACCTGTGTAGAGAGAGTCTCAAAAACGAACAGGATAAAATCAAAGGTCTGAATGAGCAGCTTCAATACATGAAAACGACCAATACCGACCTTTTGGATCGAATGTCTGACCTTTCTATCATCAGTAAAACGGGTGCGGAAAGCATCAAAAAATCGTTGGAAGCCATCAACCAACAAAGCGGTTATATCCAAGAACTAAACAAAAGCATTAACCGCAAAGATTCAACCAACCTTGCTCTGGTCATGAACCTCAAACGTTCGCTTGGCAACATCAACGATGAGGATGTAACCATTGAAGTCAAAAAAGGAGTGGTCTATGTGTCTTTGTCCGATAAAATGCTCTTCAATTCGGGTAGTGCCAATGTTTTACCAAGAGCGCATGAGGTCTTGTCAAAAATTGCGAAAGTGGTGAATGATCACCGTCAATTGGATATTTTAGTGGAAGGCCACACCGACAATGTGCCGATTTCTAATAGCTGTGTGGTGGATAATTGGGACTTGAGTGTGAAACGTGCTACGGCTGTTGTGCGAATCCTTCAAAAACAATACAATGTCGCTCCAAGTCGCATGACTGCTGGTGGACGCTCTGAATATTCCCCAAAGACGAGTAACGATTCTGTCGCAAGTCGTTCTATCAATCGTCGAACCGAAATCATCATCTTACCTAAGTTGGATGAATTTTTCGAGTTGAATACCTTGCCTGAAACGGGGAGGTAATAATAAATCATCTTGATGACAAAAAAAAAACTTCCTGACCCATAGTCCCCTTTTCAAAGAGAGGTTTTGGGTCAGGAAGTTTTTTTGTATTTTAGCTTTGGTAACTCCAATAAAATTTAAAGAAAATGTATCAGCAAAAGCATGTAAGATTTGATTGGGCAATCAAACGTCTGTTAAGACAAAAGGCAAATTTTAATATTTTAGAAGGTTTTTTGAGTGAACTACTCAAAGACGATATTCATATTTTGGAGATTATTGACACGGAAAGTAACCAAGAAACAGAAACCGATAAGTTCAATCGGGTGGATATTCTGGTGAAAGACAAAAAAGGGGAAATCATCATTATCGAAATCCAAAATTCCTATGCCATTGATTATTTTTTGAGAATATTGTTTGGCATTTCCAAAGCTATAACGGAGCATATAAAGACTGGGGATGAATGGACATCAGTTAAAAAAATAATTTCTATCAATATCGTTTACTTTGACTTGGGTAGAGGCGAAGATTATATTTACAAAGGAACAACTACTTTTTTGGGGATGCACCAAAACGATGAATTGCAGCTATCCAATGCCCAAAAGAAACTATTCAAAAAAGAGAAAGTAAAAGACTTGTATCCAGAAATTTACCTCATAAAAGTGAACAATTTTAATGACATAGCCAAAGATACTTTAGATGAATGGGTATACTTTTTGAAGAACAGTGAGATAAAAAAAGACTTTACGGCTAAAGGTTTGAAGGAAGCGGAAGAAGTACTAAAGGTAGCCAACATGGAAGATGCTGAAAGAAGAGAATACCAGCGTTTTGGGGAAGTGCTTTCTGACAGAGCAAGTCAAGCTTTGAGTATTAGAATGGAAATTGAAATGGGGATAGAAAAAGCAAAAAGAAAAGCACATGAAGCAGAAGATAGGGCAATTCAGGCTATGATTGAAAATACGAGCCTTTCCGATAAAGAAATTGCAGTTATTTTGAAGGTTAAAGAAGAAAGAGTCACTGTTATTCGAAGAAGTGAAAAATAAAAATCTACTCTATTATACACTCCCCTGCAAATCTATCGCTATACTCTGCAAAACACATCAGCCAACAACAACGTCTGCCTAATCAAACCCATGCTTAAAAATGAATCTTGATTTTTTGAAAATTCAGTTCTTTGAAGGAAATGACTTTCCTTCAAAGAACCAACGTTATTTTATTGAGTAATCCTTACTTCTACTTCGCTACCGTCAATATTTCCTTATAGCGGCTCTCGTCTTTGATTACTTCAATGGCTTTTTTCACCTCCACATCCTTTTCCAAATTCGCCTGAACTGCACCATTTTGGTAGTAGTAGCGTTTGATGATTTCTGCTTGAAGTAGATCTTTTAGCTCATTTTTATATTTGCGTAGATCTTGCGACTTTTCCTTTGCAATTTTCTCCTCCAAACTACTGAGGCTTTCATCAATTGCCGCAAAGTACTTTTCCTGTTCCGCACTTTTTCGCAGTTTCTCTAAGACCTTTTCAGTACTCGTTTTGTAGTTGTATTGTTTATCTTCTAAAAACTGGACAAAATCTTCAAAATCTGCATCCGTAAAAGCATATTCTTTAGGAGGAGCAATGCTATCGTGCTTCAGACGGTACTTTGTAGCATAGTCAAAAATCAAATGTTTTTTACGAAGGCTTTCGGTAATATTGCTGTACTTAGGAGCATCCGTAAACACATCGGGTTCGACACCGCTACCATCATAGACAGTACGCCCATTGGCAGTTTTAAACTTGGTACGCAAAGAATCGGGAACACTGATGGTTCCGTCTCGATAGCGACCTGAATAGTCCAAAGCCTGAACACAACGTCCACTTGGAAGGTAGTATTTGGCAACGGTCAATTTTATTTGGGCATCGTTTCCAATCCCAATGATGTTCATTTTTTTGCTTTGCTGTACCAACCCCTTACCAAAACTTCGTTGTCCGATAATCACCCCTCTGTCCAAGTCTTGAATCGCTCCTGATACAATCTCCGAAGCCGAAGCCGAGCGTTCATTCACCAAAACCGTCACTGGTAAGTCCCCAAACCGAGCTCCTGAATTGGTTTTATATTCTTTGTCCCAAGATTTGATTTTACCTTTGGTGCTGACCACCATATTGCCGCTCCCCACAAAAATATTGACCATACTGATTGCTTCATTTAGAAGTCCTCCACCATTGCTGCGAAGGTCAAAAACCAAACCCTTCAATTCCGAACCATGCTCTTTTTCCAACTCCGCAATTGCATCAATCACCTCAGCTGTACAGCCATGCTTCAAAAAAGTTTTGAGTTTTACATACGCAATGCCATCTTCCAACAATCCATGATAAGGAACACTCGTCACGACTTCCTTACTTCGGGTAATCGTTGCTTCAATTGGGTCGGATTGCCCCATTCTTTTCACCGAAATTCGCACATCTGTATCTGTCTGTCCTTCTAAAACTTGGGTAATCTCGGCCACACTTCTACCTTCTGCCGATTTTCCATTGACCTCCAAAATCACATCACCAGCCATCAAACCAGCCGCTTGTGCGCCCATGTCTTCAATGATTTCCTCAATCACCACATCCTCGCCATACTGCATCAATTCTGCCCCAATCGCACCCGCCGCACTGTTTTGCTGCATACGGTAGGTTTCGATTTGTGCCTCCGAAATATAATTGGTATAAGGGTCTAAAGACTTCAACATCGCATCAATACCCGTTCGCATCAACTTTGAAGGTTCGACATTGTCGACATACGTGTTGTTCAGTTCTTTATACAGTTTGCTGTACAAATCCATGTTTTGAGCAATCACAAAATAGCGACTTCCATTTCCCAAAAAGGAGTAGGAAGTAAAGGCAATTACTGCTATCAAAAACAGCGTTAAAATGGATTTTTTATTGGAAATATATTTCATCTGTTTATTTTTGTTTTTCAAAGGTCAGATGGAACTTACCATGAGTTAAATAATCATTTCTCTTTGTGTCTTAATAATTATTTAATCATGAACGTTTCATCTCGATTGATTGGAATTTTCTCGTTTGTATTAAATTCTGACACCTGACACCTCAATTAGCCTTCAATAGCTTCTTGTATTTATCCGTATCCGCAAAAACCTCCATTGCAGCAGCAACTTCCTTCGTATCCTCCAAAGACTCTTGAATACGACCTGTTTGATAATAATACCTAGATACGATTTCGTACTCCAATAATTGTTCGATTTCCTCTTGGAATTTGTACAAATCCTTTTGTTTGTCGTGTTTGATTTTTGAAGTCAGATTTTCCAAATCATCTTCAATAACTGCCAAATACTGTTCTTCTTTTGCACTCTCCTCCAAGTCCTTCAATAACTGCTCACTTGAAGTCGTGTAGTCGTAATCTTCTTTGGAAATGAATTTTACAAAATCATCGTAATCCGCTTGCGCCAATTCAAATTTATCAGGTGTTGGAATTGTGGAATGTTTCAAACGATATTGATTCACATACCCAAAAATCAATTGTTTGTTCATCAAACTTTGTGTGATATTGGCATACATTTCTATGTCTATGTCAATATCGGGATCCACACCACCCGCATCATAAACCGTTCTGCCGTTGGTTGTTTTGAAAGAAGTTCGCAGCGAATCGGGAATTTTTTCTAAGTTGTCGTTGTAGCCACCTGAGTAGTCAATCGCTTGAATACAGCGACCACTCGGCAAATAATATTTTGCAGTTGTCATTTTGACCTTAGAATTGTAGCCTACCACTTTAGTCGTTTGCACCAAACCCTTGCCAAAACTTCTTTGCCCAATAATCACACCTCTATCCATGTCTTGAATCACACCAGCCACAATCTCTGAAGCTGAAGCCGAACCTCTGTCTATCAAAACCGCCAATGGAATTTCTGTATCAACAGGCGCAGATTTACTTTTATAGCTATTGCTCCACTCTTGCTTTCTACCTTTGGTACTGACGATCTCCTGCCCTTTGTCCACAAAAATATTCGCTACCGAAATCGCTTCATTCAACAAACCTCCTGGATTGCCTCGCAAGTCCAAAACAACCGATTGAATATTGTGTTCTGACTTCAATTCCTTCAAGGCATCGCTGACCTCTTTACTACAATCTTCCGTAAAATTGCTCAAACGGATAAAGCCCGTTTTACCATTTTCCAAAACACCATAATAAGGCACGTTCTTGATTTTCACCTCATCTCTCGTCAAAGTTTTTGTCATTGGAGTCTTATCTCCAAAACGTTCAATTTTGAGTTCGACATCGGTACCGGGTTTTCCTTTCAACATTTTACTTACATCGTCTGTTGATTTGCCCTTTGCAGGAACACCATCAATTTCCAGAATTTTATCCCCCGCCATTAATCCCGCTTTGAAGGCTGGGAAACCTTCATAAGGTTCAGAAATTATCACATAATCATCCGTCCTACGAATCAAGGCGCCTATTCCGCCGTATTTACCCGTTGTTTGCATACGATAACCTTCCATATCTTCTTCCGAGTAGAAAGTCGTGTAAGGGTCGAGGGAATTGAGCATGGCATCAATACCCGTACGAATCAATTTTTCGGGATCTACTTCATCCACATAGAACATATCCAACTCCTTAAACATAGTCGCAAAAATGTCTAAGTTCTTGGTAATCTCAAAATAATTGTTGCTGGTCTTGGCTACAAAAGAAACGGAGAATATCGAGAATAGGATGATGGCAAGTACATTCAATCCACTGTATTTTTTGAGCATGGTACTTTTGCTTTGATTTGTGAAGGACAAAAAAATAGTTTCCAAAAAAAAAATTGTAGAGTAATCAAAAGGTATTCGATACCTTCTCAGTTACAATCAAATCGATTTGCAACCTATATTCAATTTTTTAGAAAATTTAGGTATCAAATACCTAAATTAGAAAAGCTTCAATTTCCACAACTTGTTGGAAAATAAAAAATAATTAACAGCTTTTAACACCAAATAGCTTACAATAAACTATTTTCGGGCAGATTTTAGTATAATATTTGAAGAAATGTCACTGCATCTTCAATATTTTAATTTTCATTGATTACTAATCCCATGCTGCTGATTTATTCTCCAAAAATAACCAACCGCCTTCGATACATCTTCGAACACATCTTTGAAGAAATGCTTGGCATCAACTTTTCTATTACTACAGACAAAGAAATCTTCATAGAGTTTGATGGAGCAAAATTGAATTACAGCAGCCGTCAATTTGAAGACGAATTGTTTTTCTATGCCAGCCCACTGCTTTTTGAGCGAGGCATCAAACAACAACGCATCAAAGTAGAAAGCTTTGAGGACACCAAAATGTTCTACATCAGCCGAAGCAATTCCGATTTGCCTTTTGATCCCTTTGCCGCCAGTTTTTATCTCATCAGTCGCTACGAAGAATACCTTCCTTTTACTCCTGATAAACACAAGAGGTTTGCGGCTGGAAATAGTCTCGCCTTTAAAAATGATTTTTTGCAAGAACCCATCATAGACAAATGGGTTATCAAGCTCAGAGATAGCCTGAAAAAACGCTATCCAGAAATTTCTTTTCACCCAAAAAAATACAAATTCATACCTTCCTATGATATTGATATTGCTTATTCCTATATCAACAAAGGACTTTTAAGAAATTTTGGCGGTTATTTTGTTGACTTAAAAAACCTGAATTTTAAAAGTATCAAAAATCGTACTAAAGTGTTATTAGGGATGCAAAAAGATCCTTACGATACCTACAATTGGCAATTGAAACTCCAAAAAACCTATAACCTTCAACCACTTTATTTCTTCTTGGTGGGAGAATATGGTGCTTATGACAAAAATATTTCCATTGAAAGTTTCAGTTATCAAGATTTGATTCAATCTATTGGCGATATATGTGAAGTCGGAATTCATCCTTCTTATGCCTCTAATAAAGATATTCTTCGTCTGGCTCATGAGGTGAAGTCTCTCGCCAAAGTCCTTAAAAAAGAAATTCATCGCAGTCGCCAACATTACGTCAAACTTCAAATCCCCGAAACTTATCAAAACCTCATAGACCTAGACATCACCAAAGACTATTCAATGGGGTATCCCTCTCAACTGGGATTCAGAGCAGGAACGGCTTCGGCATTTTTGTTTTACGACTTAACCCTTGAAATCAAAACCAAATTGAAAGTCTATCCTTTCGCTGCAATGGATGTCACTCTCAAAGATTACCTTCAATTGACTCCCGAAGAAGCGAGTAAAAAACTACAAAAGATTATTGAAGAAATCAAAGAAGTTCAAGGATTGTTTATTTCTATATGGCACAACAATTCCCTCTCGGATACCAATGATTGGAAAGGCTGGAGAATAGTGTATGAAGAAATGGTGAAAGAGGCAGTCAAAATTAATTGACAACAGAGTTGATGTAAAGACTTTTGATTCTTTGAAAATTTTGACTAATTTAGAGTTATTGTATTCATTCCAAACAACCAAACTGCAACATGACAAGCAATTCAGAACAAATCAACTCAGAAATAGAAAACGATGAAACTCCTCCTGCTTTCCAAAAATGGAATCAGGTTTATGCCTTTGTATTGATTCTACATGCATTTATCATCGCCTTGTTCTACTTTTTTACCCATGCTTATGCCTAAGTTCTTTTTTTCTAATTTTCTATATTTGCTTTCAAACACCTGATTATCAAAATATTATTACAATATTTCTAAAAGGTCTTTAATTTTTTTTCAGAAAAAAATTAAGACGATGGAACTATATCCGCCCTCTCACAGTTTATCAACACGTATTACATACACAAACAACCTAAAAAAATAAAAACATTCAAAGATGACAAAATACTTCCCACATATTATTTGCCTCGAAAATGAACTACCCCAACCGATAGAATTAAAATCGGAAGCTGGCAGTTTTGTGGGCAGTGATAATGGAAGTACAAAAATAGGTGGGTTAAAACATCTGCATGGTTAGCTATAAAAAACAATGCAATTTGATGAATCAACACGACCCACTGAGCAAAAATAGCAAAGTGGGTTTTTTTGTGTCCACTAAAAACTAAAACTCAATTGTTTAATCTTAAATAAATATAAAAATCATGATTCACGTTCGATACAATGGTCAATCTTACGATATCAACCGTCAAAACCTTCGACTAAACGGCAATCTATCTGCCCAAGCTGTCAAGCAAGCAGTTGCTCAATACCTCGAAGTCGGCACAAACCAACTACAAAATTATGTGGTAGATTTTCGACCAAGTGGTGATATCATCGTGCGACCCGAAGCTGTATATGGATAAGAGGAGGTAGGAAGCAGGAGGCAAGAAGAAGGATTTTTCTTACACTGAAACGGTCTCACACCAAAGCGTTCCTATTTCATACAGCACAGTGGTCTAAAAAAAATAGTTAGTAATCATCAAATATAGGTATTGGCAAACAGACAAAACTGACCTTGGCAATAATGGAAGAAAGTACAGAAAAAGCACTGCCAATACCTTTTTTAGAAAAAATAACAATAAATGAGGCTTAGATTTTGAATACCTCATAACAACGAGTTCTTTGAATGCAA
This sequence comes from Bacteroidia bacterium, assembly GCA_030427245.1. Lineage (GTDB taxonomy): Bacteria > Bacteroidota > Bacteroidia > Chitinophagales > UBA2359 > JAUHXA01. The sequence continues at coordinate 151,823 of JAUHXA010000009.1, forward strand.
TAAGATAAAAACAAAAACAACATCGCACCCCAATCGTTGAAGCTTACATACTTTCTGATTGAAAATCAAGGTGTCGCAGGTTCGAGTCCTGCCAACTCCACTACAATAAAAAAGCGATTTATCTTAGCCACTCTAAGTACCTTCAATGGAAAAGTACGATAAGAGCGCAGGATAAGTCGGTCAAAGACATGGAGTTGTAGCTCAGTAGGTAGAGCACTTAGTTATACCGCTTTTACAACTTGTGCGAGACGTTGTTTTTTTCAAGATATTTTACCGCATCCCAACAGTCAAAGCTTACATACTAGCTCAATTGGTAGAGCAATGGATTGAAGATCCGTTTGTCGCAGGTTCGATCCCTGCGTATGACACACGCTTTTACAACTTATGCGGTATTTTTTTATTAGAGTTATATGAGTTCAAAAAAACTCATACACCTAAATACATAAATGCAATTATCAACTTAAACACATAAAAACAAAATAAAAAAACAGCTTCGCACCCTCACCGTCAAAGCTTACATACTGTTTCGACTTTTAATCGAGAGGCCGTAGGTTCGATTCCTACCAGTTCCACAAAAAGATAAGAACGGCGCATCCTCGTTTTCTCCTTGTAGGGAACACATAACAAATTCCTACAAGTCAGCAACAGGATACGTCATCAATGATAAAAATGGGACTGTAGCTCAGTGGTAGAGCATTCTTAGTAACAATGCTTTTACAACTTGTGCGAGATGCTGTTTTTTTATCACAGATAATTTTGATATTCGCAGATGCTTCAAAACCTAAAAATAGATTTGCATTTGAGTTTTGAAATTGACTTTGTAAAATAGGGTTCTTGTGGTAGCCAGGACATCCTGCCTGACTGTCTATCAGGCGACACGGGTTCGAATCCCGTAGGACCCGCAATATTACTGTATGTTCGTGTGCCTAGGTGTTTACGTGTATTAAACATAAACACAACTATCAACACAAACACTCAAACACAACAAAAAAAATAGCGGGGTAGAGCAGCGGTAGTTCGCTTGTCTCATAAGCAAGAGGTCGTGGGTTCGAGTCCCACCTCCGCTACAATTAATTAACATTGAAGAAATAAAAATCATTGTATCCCAACGTGTAAAGCATACATACTTGCCAAACTGGTATAGGCGACGGAGTGCAAATCTGTTGAACGAAAGTTCATTGTGGGTTCGAATCCCACGTAATAACACACGCTTTTCTGACTTGTACAATGATTATTTATCACAGATTTCGTAGATAACGCTGATGATACACAGATACTTAAAAACCTAAACACAAAATTAACACAAGTACAGTTACCAACATAAACACCTAAAAACCTAAACACAACTATCAACTCAAACACCCAAACACAACAAAATATAGTGGAGTAGCGCAGTTAGGTTAGCGCATCTGGTCTGGACCCAGAGGGCCGTAGGTTCGAATCCTACCTCTGCTACCAAAGAAAATTAATATTAACTAATCAATTCAAAATCATTCAACAATGAAAAGATTACTATTACAATTGTGGGGAAAAATCAAAGTTTTTCTTGCTTCTCACCCCAAGCCAGAAGAGTTCAAAGAATGGGAACCTGGTCACAAAGAAAGAGAGGTTTACAAGCAAGAAAAAGCCAAATGGAAAGCATTGCAGTATATCAATATGCTCTTCTAAAATTTAGATGGGAAGCAAGAGCAAAGAGGCAAGAAGTAAGAAAATTTTCCCAATAGAAATTGGTCTTACTTCCTGCTTCCTACATCTTGCTTCGTAAAAACCTTCAATCATGAACACACAAAATTTACAAAAACAGTTTGCCCGAATCGGTGCAAAACTTCAAATAGAAGTCCAAAAACGAAAAGTAGCCGAAACATCTTTTAGCTTAGACATTGTAGAAAACGTCCGCAAGGAATACTTCAAACTGCAAGTTATTCAAGCACAAAAAGACAAAGAATTGGTGCTTTATGCTACGGATATTCAGCCAAAAATGAGGCATTTGATTTTGGTGGGTATCAATGAAAACACCAATTTGAATCCAAAAAACAATGAGGTCCAAAAGTTTCTCTGTGGGCACGACGAACGGCATTGGTTTGCAGCTTCGGTAAGCAACAACATCACCAAAGTTCACCAAGCAATGGACGACCTCAAACCTATTGCAGTAACACAAGCATTGCAGCGAAAAGGTGTCAAATTGCAAAACCGAAACAAGCGACATAACAAAGCATTTATTCGACAAGGTGAATGGTTTTTTGTTCCACAGCCCAAAATGGTACTACACAAAACCGAAAAATTCTTGACCCTCAAAAATGAACCTTTGAGACGAGCAGGAGGTGGAAAGCCCCACATCATTCAAGAGGTTTTCCGAACAGGTGGCACACAGGTATATGTTTGTCACAAATTTCCAGAAGGTTTGCTTACACCAGAATACAAAGCTTACCTTCAAACCAATCCAAAGGCGAAGAAATGGAATTGGACGGTGATGCGTAGAAATCCAGGTGTGTATGCTCGTGGAACGGTCAAGCATCTCGACCACGCTACGATTTACCTTCCGTGTTGGCACCAAGTCGTGATGAATACCGAATCACGTACAGAAAGCTTGGCATTCTTGGATTAATCTTGATGAAACTCCCGAGAAATCGGGACAAGTTGTGACAACGGCTGGAAGCCTTGTCAACAGTTGAAGAAAAATAAACAAAAACATCGCACCCCAACGCTGTAAAGCATACATACTAGCTCAATTGGTTAGAGCGTCCCGATAAGAATCGGGAAGGTTACAGGTTCAATTCCTGTGTTCAACAACACGGCTGTTCCAACTTGTGCGATGTTTCTTTATTACAGATTTCTAAGATAACACTGATGACACACAGATATTTGGGTCTATGAATACATTTATCAACCCAAACACTCAAATACAAAAAAATAGGTGAGTAGCTCAGTCGGTTCAGAGCAACGTCTTTACACGGCGAAGGTCATAGGTTCGAATCCTATCTTGCCTACAATACTTTCATTATCTTTTATTTGTCATGCTGTAAGCATCTTGTGGGTAGTTAGAGCAGGTTTGGAAAATAGACTAAAGTTTTGTGAAAGACAATAAGCCCAGTGTGTAAACCAAACAAGATTTCTACGAAATGACAATTGAAGGAAAAAGACACAATCAAAAAAGCAGATATAGCATAGTGGTAATGTGAAGGTCTTCCACACCTAGGAGGAGAGTTCGATTCTCTCTATCTGCTCCAAATCAATAATTATTTGAACTTGAATTTGTACTTTGAAGTTGAGTTTGAATTTCACAAAGCTCCTGTGGGCAAATGGCTAAGCCACTGCACTTTCTATGCAGTTATTGCGGGTTCGAGTCCCGTCGGGAGTTCAAAATAAGAATGAGATTTTATTTCAACGTTGGTGTAACTCAGCGGTCAGAGTGTTGCACTGTTAATGCAAGAGTCGTGGGTTCGAATCCCTCCGCCAACGCTAATTAAGAAAATCGGGTGTATAACTCAGATGGCTAGAGTAGCTGACTTTTAATCAGCGAGTCGTAGGTTCGAGCCCTACTACGCCCACAAAAAGTAACAACAGTCGCATCCCGACCGATAAAGCTTACATACTTTATAGGGCAGTATGTGTGGGAGAAAAACCCATCTACTGATAAGTTTTAAACGCTTTACCTACTTATGTGACTCATTTTTAGACTTTTTTCATTGTCATGCTGAAAGCATCTTGGTTGTTGCTTCAACGAACTTGGATTATTAGCAACCAGGCTCTACGGAATGACAAATAAAGGTTTGGAGTTCTAAAAAATGCTCTGGTAGCCCAATTGGCAGAGGCAAACGGCTTAAAATCGTATCAGTGTGGGTTCGAATCCCTCTCAGAGTACTGGATTATAGTCATTCTACAGCAATGATAAATAAGGGTTTGCAATTGAGTTTTGAATTTGAGGTTGAATTTTAAAATGCTCTGGTAGCCCAATCGGCAGAGGCATGCGGCTTAGACCCGTACCAGTGAGGGTTCGAATCCCTCTCAGAGTACAGATTTTGTGATTGGTTGAATAGTGATTCGTAACAGTTAGGTTTGAAATGACAAATCACCAGTCACCATTTACAAATCACTAAAATAGGTAAGTAGCACAGCTTGGTTAGCGCATCGCTCTGATACAGCGAAGGTCATTGGTTCGAGTCCAATCTTACCTACTTCAATATGAAACTTTGACAACGGCTGCAAGTCTTGTCAACAGTTGAAGCAACAAAAGCAGATATAGCACAATGGTAGTGCATCGGCATGCCACGTCGAAAATGAGCGTTCGATTCGTTCTATCTGCTCCAAAAAAATCGCATCCCAACCGAGGAAGCTTACATACTATTTGAGGAGTAGATACTCAACAGTCTTATAAACTGTGTACGCAGGTTCGATTCCTGCATAGTGAACCAAACACAGCTTCATCTACTTGTGCGATTTTTCTTTATCAGATTCAGACTACGGTAGTATTTAGTCCCGAAAATAAGTTTTTAATATTCATGTCGAAGTTTGCAAGCAATATATTGGAACCCACCCCTGCCCCTCCCAAGAGGGGATTTCCTTACTCTGCACGAGTATTCCCCTCCTCGGAGGGGTTGGGGTGGGTTAAACCGTACAAGTACATAGTTTGCAGAGGGATATTAATTATTTATTTGCTACACTATAAAACTACCGTAGTCTAGAAGTTTTCAAAATTGGCTCGTAGCTCAATCGGCAGAGCTGCTGACTCTTAATCAGTAGGTTGTGGGTTCGAATCCCTCCGAGCTAACTATAAATTAATATCAGAATACAAAAGTTTTCAAAACTTTTGTATTCTAAAAATCAAACTAACAAAACCTACAATCTATGTTCAGTTTCTTCAAAAAAACAAATACAGTCTCTACTGCAATGACTGCAACAAAAAGCAGCCTTGAAGCGCAACTGAATCAGGTAGATATCTGCTTTGTGATAGACACAACAGGAAGCATGGGCGGTTTTATCAATGCAGCCAAAGCACAGTTATTGAAGGTATTGGAAAGACTATCAGCAAATAATGATGTGAATTTGCTAATTGGATTGGTGGAGTTCCGAGATCATCCACCACAAGACAAAAGTTTTGTGACAAGGATTTACCCTTTGACGGTTAACTTGAAGAAAATGCAAAAAAGCATCAACCAATTGAAGCCAGGTGGGGGTGGAGATGCACCCGAAGCGGTCTATCAAGGCGTTTATGATGCCTGCAATGAGATGAAATGGCGGAAACATAGTTACCGTTTTGTCTTATTGGTCGGAGATGCTCCGCCTCACGCTTTTGCGAAATGGTTGAAGGAAGTGACAGGTGGAACGGAGAAATTTGCAAGTCATGGGGATGCTTGGTCGAATCAATGTCCAAGTGGTTTGGATGTCTATTCAGTGACTGCAATGGCAGAGCAAAATAGGGTGAAACTCTATGGTCTTGCCATGACTGCACCTGCTGCCCAAGTGCCTTTTGAAGTGATGGCGAAAATGACTGGTGGAGAGTGTTTTTTGAGTAATCGAGGGGATGGAGTGATTGAGAAGATTGAAGCGATATTGAAGGGCGAGTTTGACAACTTGCATTTTGATAAGAAGGTTTTGGAGGCGATTACTGCAATGGGAAATGATGATTTCGAAGTGGAAGGTTTGGCGGAGGAATTGAAGGTGACGGTGAATGAGGTGGTGGCTTCGATTACGAGGTTGGGAAAACGTGGTTTTTTGGATGGCTAAACTGTTGTATGGCTGTATTGTTATATGGTTTTATCTCAGTTTAGTTTTTAAAGTCTCAATTTTAATTCCCAATGAGAAATATATTTTTGTTTGGTTTATTACTCTTGTTTTTTTGTCCTTTGTTGAAGGCAGATTATGGAGTTTGTGTTGTTTACTATGCTCAGTTTTATTTGAAGGATGGAGATAGCTTCAAAGGTTATTTTGAATGTTCACTTGTAGACACTGGTTCTTATTTGAAAGAAGGAACAAATGAATATTGTAGTGATGAAGGGGTTTTGAAATTATTTAAAGCTTACCAAAAAGAAAACACATTAAATGGAGGGGATGGGGGATATTGGTTGAGGGGGAATTATTCTAAGGTTATTGTTTACAAGAGTTTACAAATTTTGACTCCTCAAAAAATGAAATCTAATCAATTGGAGAGAGTACAATATGGAGGGTATGGAATAGTTGAAGAAGAATCTATTGTCTTTTTAGATTCCACTGAAATTGAGAAAATGCAGTTTGTCAATGCTGTGCTTTCTAAAAGAGGATGGTTTAACTCTGAAATAATTGTAGGGGATAGAAGTATGATTGATGCTATGAAGTATCAACAATACTGGAATGAATTATTTGTGGATTTAAATAATAGTAAGCCAGATTCGATTACATTTTATGGCAAAGGAACGGATTGGGGTTATCACCTTATTAATTATAACCCAAATAACAACATCGCAGAATTGAAGCGATTGGCAAATTTGAAATTGAAGTTTTTGACAAGACCAAATCCTTATTGGGAAGCATTGAAGGAAGAAGAAATTATTACGAAAAAAATGCAGCAGATGGCTCGTGAAAAGTTTGAACGAGATATTCAAGCAGTGAAGGATTGGTTTTGGGAGAGAGGAATCGTGATGGTGAGGGTGAATGGGACTTGTTGAAGTGAAGAAATCGTAGTGATTGAGAAGATTGAAGCGATATTGAAGGGCGAGTTTGACAATTTGCATTTTGATAAGAAGGTTTTGGAGGCGGTTACTGCAATGGGAAGTGATGATTTTGAAGTGGAAGGCTTGGCGGAGGAATTGAAGGTGGCGGTGAATGAGGTGGCTTCGATTACGAGGCTGGGAAAACGTGGTTTTTTGGATGGCTAAACTGTTGTATGGCTGTATGGTTTTCCACTATAAAATGTCACTTGAATCGACCTATGCCTTTAAAAAATAAATGCGATTTCTTGTATTGACGTAGGTACTTTTGCCTGTTCTTTTTCTTGATAAAAAGAACCAAAAATCAAGACCTGCCTTGATTGCTTAACGCAAAAAAAGAAAAAGGAGGCTAAACAGCTTGAAACTTGATTCCGCTTCGCTACATCTTCAAACAGCAATCTGTTTTTATCGCCTCTTTTCCCTTTTTTTACTACAACCAAGAAGGGTCGAATCCTTATTTCACGTTACAAGAGTTTGCCAAAAATCTAAAGGTGTAGTTTTAATGAATTCAAATGACTGAATCCATTGAAGCAATATAACAATACAGCCATTCAACAATAAAAACCATTCAGCCCCGATGAAAAATCGGGATTTCGCTATCACTCAACAATTTAACAATAAAACAATTTTAAGACAATGACACAAATGACTAACAATGAACGAGATTTGCGATTGGACATGCTAAACAGCTTGTTGACTACACCTCACCGTGAGGTGGAGAAAGTAGCTGAATTGCACAAAGATATGCTTACGCTTGACCCTTTGTTTTACGGTCACTTGGCGGTATGGTACCAAGACAACGGCGATGTACGTGACCACAAGGAAGTGTTCATTGCGAATTTGATGACCAGCGATGTGCCAGAATTTCGGGATGCAGGCTTTGTCTTGTTGCAGGAATTGCCGCCTTATCAAGTGGCGAGAGTGGTGGATTTTATGAAGAAATTCAACAAAAAAGTACCACGTTCTGCCCGAACTGCGGTGAAGCAATACTTGCGTAAGCGAGAGGCAAAGGACAAATTTTTCGATAGAACGGTGATGCGTGGACGCAAGGCAATGAAGCAATTGTATGCGGGGCTGCACATCAAGCCTTCAAAGCGAGCCGATGCCATTTTGTTCAAGAATGACCCTCCAAAGGGAAGTTTGCCTTACATGGTGAAGCAATTGGCGAAGGCGCAATCTGCTGCTGAACAAGCGCAAATGATTGTGGAATACAACATCCCTTATACGGTGGCGGTCGGTACGGTGAACAAGCTGACTCCTACGGTTTTGGTGGCTTTGATTGGGGTAATGTCGCCACAAGAGGTGATTAACAACTTGAAGTCATTGAAGACGAGAGGGGCGATGGAACATCCAGAAGTGAAGGCTTTGATTGATAGCAGATTGGATGAGGCTGCAAAGTCAAAACGTGTGTCGGCTTTCAAAGCTCGTGTGGCTTCGGATGTGACCAAAGTGGATGCGAAAACTGCCGAAAAGTTGGAGAACATCACCAACGAACAAATCAAGCGCAAAGGTAAGATTACAAAATCTACGGCTTTGTTTGTGGATAAGTCGGGTTCGATGGAGAGTGCGATTGAGATTGGAAAGCGTTTGGCTGCTATGATTTCGGGTATCAGTGATTCGGATTTGTATGTATATGCTTTCGATTCTATGCCTTATGAAGTCAAGGCTCGTGGTAAGGAATTGACCGACTGGGAAAAGGCGTTTCGTTTGATTCGAGCAGGTGGTTCTACGAGTATTGGTGCGCCTTTGGAGGCTTTGAGGGTGAAGAAGATAGCGGTGGAACAAATCATCATCGTGACGGATGAGGGTGAAAATGCTGCTCCTTATTTCACAAAGACTTACGAAAAGTATGTCAAGGAATTGAAGTTGGAAACGAATGTGATTTTGGTGAAGGTTGGTTATGCGAGTGGCTACATCGAAAAGCAATTGAAAGCGAAGCAATTGCCTGTTGATACTTTTACTTTCGGTGGCGATTACTACTCATTGCCCAACTTGATTCCTTTCTTGAACCGTCCGTCTCGTTTGGAATTGTTGATGGAGATTTTGGAAACGGTGTTGCCTGAGCGGGCTGTGATTGTGGCTTAGTGCCTTGTGCTGCAACTGTTGAGAAGGCTTAACATCCCCCTAACCCCTTCAAAGGGGGGATTTGTCAAAGTTTTGCACTTAGAAAAAAGCATAGTTGAATGTTGATTAGATAGTTTGTTAAATGCCCCCGAAGTCGGTTGGTTTTGGGGGTTATTTTTCAATTTGGAAGCAAGAAGTAAGAGGCGAGAAGCGAGACAAAAAATAAAAATATTGATATAACTGGAGAGTTGTCCGAGTGGTCTATGGAGTCTCACTGCTAATGAGATGCACGAGTAATTGTGTCGAGAGTTCGAATCTCTCACTCTCCGCTGTTTTATAATTTTGAATGATATAGTTCTTTGAATTGGAGGATTAGAAACTAAGGAATGATTATATTTGTTTTCTTATTTCAACAAATAAATTTACAAAATGCAAAAGAGAGTTCGTATAGTGAAAAAAGGAGAAGATAATTCTAACTTGTTATATTGGATTTCTCTGACGGGAATAGAACGGTTGAAAGAGTTAGAGGATTTAAGAGAACAATACAATCAATGGCGATATGGTACTGAACAAGGATTTCAAAGAGTTTATCGAATTGTTAAACTTAAATCGGCTTCGAGATGACACCTTTTCCGTTTCACTCCAAAGATTTCACCTCGAACCCTCAAAGTTTAGTATCTGTGAACATCTGTTTCATCCAAAAAATCTGTGATAAATGATTCCCTCAACCAAACGACTCTACAACGACCAAATCCTCTCCGAAGCTGCAAAACGCTTTGGAAGTTCCATGCAGCAAACAAAAGACTTAGGCGGTTTTGAAAGTTTTGTGTATGAAATAGAACGGGGTGATGGACGGCAATTTATTATGAAAATCACCCATAGTGTTCGCCGAACGAAAGACTACCTGATGGGAGAATTGGAGTTTGTCAATTATTTGGCTGCAAATGGGGTGCAAACGTCTGTTGCTGTTCCTTCGGTGAATGGGGAGTTGATTGAAATGATTGAAGCAAAGGAAGGTTATTTTTTGGCTTATGCTTTTGAGAAAGCGGAGGGGAGATTGATTGAAGTGACGGATTGGAGTGAGAGTTTGCTGCAAGAATGGGGCAGGGTGATTGGACAAATGCACCGTTTGACCAAAGATTACACTCCTTCAAATCCAGCTTACAAACGACAGGAATGGTCGGAAGAAGATGTTTTTGCGAATCGAAAAAAGTACATTCCTGCGGATGCAAAACATGAAAAAGCATTGGAGGTGTTTGATGCTTTATTGAAGGAAATCGCTGAACTTCCCAAAACAAAGGATTCTTATAGTTTGATTCACAATGATTTGCATCAAAGCAATTTCTTTCTTACACCAAATCAAAAAATCATTCCTTTTGATTTTGACGATTGTGTATATCATTACTTTATCAACGATATTGCGATTGTGATGTACCATTTGATGCTACACAATAAGTTTGGATTTTTGCAGAGAGACAAGAAGGAAAGTGCGGAATTTATATTGGCGAATTTGATGGAGGGTTATAGAAAGGAAAATAGCTTGGATGATTTTTGGCTGCAAAAACTACCTCTTTTTGTACGCAAACGACGTGCATTGTTTTTGTCTTTGTGTCATCAAGTTTGGCAGGGAGAAATGAATGAAGGACAAGTGGAACGGTTGGAGATGATTAGGAAGCAGGTGGAGGAGGCAGATGAGTTGTTTTTTTGACATATAGCCTTGAACATGAAGGTTAATAGAAATGAATTTCCTCATTGAACGCAATCACATTCATATTCACGTTGTACCAGCTTCTTTTTGATTATGTGTTCTTGTTCAAAGCTATACAGATACTTGAACATGAAGACTAATAGAAAGGAATTTCCGCACT
>JAUHXA010000090.1 GCA_030427245.1 Bacteroidia bacterium
AAGCGAATGTGAGTTGTATGGTCTTAGCTGCCACGATGTACGTGAGAAAGGAGCTTTTGTTGTGAGTTTCTAAACAAAAAACTTAAAACGTTTCCATCTATTCTTCAATATCTATTTAAACTCTTGCAAAGTAAAAAAGAAAAAATAACTCATCGACCAATATTCCCCTTTTGAAAAGCCTGCCCCGATTTCTCGGTGGGGGATGGGGTATGTTAGCAAAAGAAAACGAGGAGTTATTTTTTTACCCTTACTAAAATCAGAAATTATTGGTAAAGTTTTGTTAAAACCTCAATCTCTCCCTCTCTCTGTGTTCAATTATGTTTAACTTTGTACATAAAAACAATAGTATGTCAAAGATAGATTTAATTCAACGAGTTGAAGCCTCTTTAGATTCTATTCGTCCTCATTTAGAAGCAGATGGTGGCAATGTAGAGGTCGTGGATATTACCGAAGACCAGACCGTTCAAATCAAATGGATTGGCAATTGTGTAGGTTGCCGCATGAGTTTTATGACCATGAAAGCAGGAGTAGAACTTGCCATTAGAACAGCAGTTCCGAGTATCAAAGAAGTCGTAGCAGTGAATTGAGGTGATAGTTAAATAATCACCGTTAGTGTAGAGAATTAATTAACAAAATAGACTATCTAAACTCGCAAATTGAAGTTTTTGCTATAAAAATAAAGCCTTCAAAATCAGATTGATTTTGAAGGCTTTATTTTTATATTGAATTGGAAGAATTATCCTCCAAAGTCGTCAAATGCGATATTTTCATCAGGAACACCCAAGTTGTCCAACATCTTCAACACCGCAGCCAACATCGCTGGAGGTCCACAGATATAGTATTCGATTTCCTCGGGTTCAGGATGATTTTTCAAATAATTGTCTAACAATACTTGATGAATAAAGCCTTTATACCCAGTCCAATTGTCTTCTGGAAGGGGATCAGAAAGAGCTATATTAAATTTGAAGTTATCAAATTCTTCTTCGATTTTCTCAAAGTGATCTAAGTAAAACAATTCACGAACCGAACGACCACCATACCAATATGTAACCTTGCGGTCACGGGTTTTTTCAGTGTGGAAAATATGGAACAAATGCGAACGCAAAGGAGCCATTCCTGCGCCACCACCAATATAAACCATTTCTTTTTTAGTCGGTTTGATGAAGAACTCACCATAAGGACCTGAAATTGTCACTTTATCACCTGGTTTACGAGAGAATACATAAGACGAACAAATACCGGGGTTCACATCCATGAATCTATTGTTGGCTCTATCCCAAGGCGGAGAAGCAATACGGATGTTCAACATCACAATGTTTCCTTCGGCGGGATGATTCGCCATTGAATAAGCACGGAAAATGGGTTCTGGATTTTTCATCTTCAAGCCCCACATTTGGAACTTATCCCAATCTCCACGATATTCTTCCTCTACCTCAATATCTTTATAATCCACTTCACATTCAGGAACGTCTATCTGAACATAACCGCCCGATTCAAATTCTAAGAATTCACCTTCGGGAAGTTTCACCACAAATTCCTTAATAAAAGTTGCCACATTTCCGTTGGAAACTACTTCACAATCCCATTTTTTAATCCCAAATACTTCTTCTGGAACCTTCACGTCCATATCGCCTCGCACTTTCACTTGACAAGCCAATCGCCAGTGATTTTGCGCTTCTTTACGAGTGAGGTGATTCATTTCGGTTGGCAAAACATCGCCACCGCCATCTAATACTTGACATTTACACATCGCACAAGTACCACCTCCTCCACAAGCGGAAGGTAAAAATAAGTTTTTCTCAGAAAGGGCTGTCAACAAAGTGGAACCTGGCGAGACCACTAAGGTATCTTCTCCATTCACTAAAATATTAACATCGCCAGATGGAATCAACTTGGCTTTGGCATACAAAAGAATGCCTGTTAATAGTAAAAGAATGAATAAAAAAGCTACAGTACTACCAATAATTACAGGAAGCATATTATTGATTTTTTATTTAAAATATTGTTTTTAATAATTTAAGCAAGCATAGTCTCGCTTCTCCAATCCGACCTCTCGCCTCTACAGCTTGATTCCCATAAAACTCATAAACGCAATTCCCATCAGACCTGTGATGATAAATGCAATTCCCAAACCACGCAAAGGTGCAGGAACATGCGAATAGCGAATTTTTTCACGGATAGCTGCAATAGCAATGATGGCAAGGAAAAAACCAAAGCCAGCACCTACACCAAACACACTCGACTCAATAAGGTTGTATTCTTTTTGTACCATAAACAAGGAACCACCCAAGATAGAGCAGTTTACCGTAATCAAAGGTAAGAAAATTCCCAATGAGTTGTAAAGCGCAGGAGAAGCCTTCTCAATAATCATTTCCACTAACTGCACCATTGAAGCGATAACCGCAATGAAGATAATCAATTGAAGGAAAGTTAAATCCACCGTTGCAAGAGAAGGGTGAATCCAGCTCAATGCACCCTCTACAAGGACATATTGTCGGATAAGATAATTCACAGGAGCAGTAATCGCTAATACAAAAATAACTGCTAAGCCTAAGCCAAACGCCGTTTTTACTGTTTTAGAAACAGCTAAGTAAGAACACATGCCTAAGAAATAAGCCAGTACCATGTTCTCCACGAAAGCCCACTTGACAAATATATTTAATAAATCCATTGTTGGAATAATTTTGAATATCGAATTTGGTAATTATGAAGGTGAATCAATCTAAAATATTCACCATTCAAAACTTGTCATTCATAATTGTTTTTACGAAATATCTACCAATTTAGTATTTCTAGAACGCTGAATCCAAATAAGGATACCTATAACAAACATGGCAGCAGCAGGAGTAAGCATAACTCCATTATCCACATATCCAGCAGAATAAATAGCTTCGGGAATCAATTTGTACCCCAAAATAGTTCCTGCTCCAAAAAACTCTCTACACACTGCAACTACAATTAGAATTGCACCATACCCTAAACCATTGCCAATCCCGTCTAGGAATGCAGGCCAAGGCTTACTACCCATCGCAAAAGCTTCCAAACGTCCCATCACGATACAGTTGGTGATAATCAAACCCACAAAAACCGATAGTTCTTTACTTACATCGTAAGCAAAAGCTTTCAGCATCTGATCTACAATCGTTACCAAAGTCGCAATAACTACCAATTGAACAATCATACGAATACGAGGAGGAATCCCCTTACGCATCAAAGCAATGGCAAGATTCGCAAAAGCACAAACAAACACCACACTGATTGCCATAACCAATGCTGGATAAACCTGTGTCGTGACTGCCAAAGCCGAGCAAATACCCAATACTTGAACCGTAATCGGGTTGTTGTCATCAAAAGGATCGGTAAGCAGTTTTCGGTTTTTTGTCGAAAATAGTGGCTCTCTGGGTGTTGCAACTACTGCTTTTTTTTCTGCTACTTCACTCATTATATTATGAAATTATTGTTTTAATTATGTTTACAATGACTCATTTTGATAAGGTATTCGATACCTACACCATTCACAAATCACTACTTCACAGTTTTAAAATAGGCTTGGTAACTCTTGTAGCCCTTCTCAATCATGTCTTCTACTCCATCCCCTGTAATTGTTGCTCCAGACATACCATCTACCAAATGCACTTTTCCTTCAATTGCATTTCCTCTTCCTTTCAAAATATCAAAAGCATATGCCTTGCCGTCTTCCAATTTTTTACCTACAAACTGAGATTGAAACCAGTCTTTGGTAATTTCAGCACCCAAACCTGGTGTCTCTCCTTTGTGATCAAAAGATGTTCCTACAATCGTATTGAAGTCGTCCTTCAATGCAACAAAACCCCAAATTTCATCCCAAAGCCCATTTCCATGTAAAGGAATAATATAACTTTTGGCATTACCATCACCTGAATAAATATAAACAGGCAATTGACGTTCAGAGGCAGGTTTACGGTATTCCTTTTTGATGTCAATGTCGAAAGCATTGACTCCTTCAACAGGCTTACCTTGAGCATCCACCACAACCTCTTTGATGAGTTTGGGATACTCTTTTTCTACAATGGATTTATCTTGAATATCAGATACCGAATTGAGAATTTGTTTTTTCTTCTCCAATGCTTCCTCTGCCTGTTGGCGTGGTTTGAGTTCCGTAGCCATAAAAGCCAAGCTAATCGCTACGATTAGAGTCATTACAACCACATAACCAATGGTATATTTGTTACTATTAATATCAGCCATGATTTCTTGCTAATCTTCGTTTAATATTTGCTTGATAAATATAATGGTCAATCAATGGAGCAAATACATTCATAAAGAGAATTGCCAACATCCATCCCTCAGGATAGGCAGGATTCAATACTCTTACAATGATACCAATCACTCCAATCATAAAACCATATATCAATTTTCCAGTGTTCGTTTGAGATGCCGTAACAGGGTCAGTTGCCATAAATGCCATTGCAAAAAAGAAACTACCCATTACAAAATGATAATAAAATGGTACGGCAATAAAGGAAGTAGGGTCAGTTGCAAAGGCATTCAAAATAGCTCCCATAAAAGCAGCACCCAATACCATTGACAACATGATTCTCCAACTTGCTACACCCATAGCAATTAACATTCCCGCACCTAATAGTACCGCAGGTTTACTCATTTCGCCTACCGAACCAGGAATCCATCCCCAAAACATATCCGATACACTAAAGTTTGCAACTACTGCTTCCCATCCGCCTTTAGCGGCTAGAGCCAGCGGTGTCGCCCCCGAAAACCCATCTACTACATTCGCAAATCCTGCACTCGCAGTACTGAGACCAAAAATATCGTGTAATAGGTTGTAGTCATAAGAGACCCAACATACATCACCCGAAATATCGGTTGGATAGGCAAAGAAAATAAATACCCTTGTCAATAAGGCAATGTTCAATATGTTCATGCCTGTACCTCCAAAAGCTTCTTTACCCAAAATCACTGCAAAAGCTGTCGCCACTGCTACCATCCACAAAGGAATAGCAGGAGGCATAATCAACGGAATCAACATTCCTGTTACCAAAAAACCTTCTTCAATAGCATGACCTTTTTTGGCTGCAAAGAAAAACTCTATCCCCAAACCTACTACATGTGCTACGACAATAATAGGAAGTAATTGGAAAAGTCCATAGAAAAATTTGGTAAAGAAAGCGTCAAAAACACCTGGATACATGCCAAAAGCAGCATAGTGCTGATGTCCAATATTGTACATACCGAAAAGCAAACAAAACTGCAGGGCTAAAACCACATGCACCATCGTTCGCTTCAAATCCATCCCATCTCGGATGTGTACCCCCTGACCAGATGTAACAGATTTGGGGGCAAAGAGGAAGGTAAAAAATCCATCAAAGACGGTGTGCAACACCTTCTTGTCTTTTATGGACTTACCATATTCTTCAAGTTTCTTTGCTAACTTGCTCATATCTTTTTAATTGCTGTATTGTTTTATGGTTATATTGTTTTATTGCTAAATGGCTGTATTGCTTTAGAGTTGTATTGTTTTATTATCATTATACTGTTTTTAAATTGTTTCTCGAATAGTCCAACAATATAACAACGTAGCAATATAACAATTCAACAGTATAGCAGTATAACAATTTACCCTTGTTCCCGCATCATGTCCAATCCTTGACGCAAAATTGCTTGCACCTCTGTTTTTGAAGGACAAACGAAGCCACACAATGCCAAGTCTTCTTCTACTACTTCGTAGATACCCAATCCTTCCATTTGGTCAAAATCACCATACATGATGGACTTCAACAATTGCATCGGATAAATATCCATTGGAGTCACCTTCTCATACAATCCTGTCACCACAAAAGCACGATGTTCTCCATGAGTGTTCGTAGTAACATTATAAGCCTTATTAGGTTTTAGGAAAGCGGGGAAAGTTTTGGAAGCACTCGGACGATTAGCAGGCAAAATCCACCCCAGTCCAGGAAGAATCCAACCAAACATCTCGTACGCATCTCCTTCTTCCAAGACCGTCAGTTGATGGTCCCAAAAACCCATATGTCCATTCGCCTCAATAATTGATCCGGTCAAAGGATTTCCGCTGATATATCGAACGTGATCATTTGACAGATTGCCTTTAATCATATTTTCGATATTCGCTCCCAAATAAGTTTTGTAGTACCTTGGATTTTTGATCACAGGACCTCCGATGGATATCAAACGCTCCGTATTGAACACACCGTCCAATGCCAAACGTCCTATCACCAATACATCTTGTGGGTTGATAGTCCAAACAACATCTCCTTTAGCCAATGGTGTAAGGTGGTGAATTTGAGTGCCTACCGTTCCTGAAGGATGCGGCCCATTCACTTTGTGTATTTCAGCCCCTTTCACATTTTTATAAGCGTCCGTAGAACTTGTTTTGTCATTGACACTTAAATGCACTTTACCCGAAGTCAAGTGCTTCAAAACATCTACTCCTGCTTGAAAATACTTTCCTTGTCCCTGCATGACATAGCTGTAGTCAGGAGCCAAAGGAGCGGTATCAAAGCCCGAAATAAAAATATTTTTGGGAGTTTCCGAAGGGGAAGCAACGACATTGTAGGGTCTTTGACGCAAAAATGCCCAACAGCCCGATTGAAGTAAAGATTTGACAATTTCATCTTTTGAAGTAGATGAACTAATTTTATCAAACTGCTTGAAAGTGATGTTGTTGTCTGCCAAAATAATGACTTCTACAATGGCACGTTTCAAGCCTCGTTTTACTTCCACTACTTCACCACTTACAGGAGAAGCATAGATAATATCTGGATTGGATTTGTCAAAAAACAAGCCATCGCCTGCTTTTACTTCGTCACCAACCTGCACCAGTAGTTTAGGTATGGGATACATACCTTCAAAATTCGGAGGCTTGATAGCAAAAGTCCGAGCCTGAAAATTGTTAACGGTGTCTTGTTTTGGTTCGCCTACGATTTTTATATCGTAGCCTCTTTTTAGTTTTATTGTTTTGCCCATTTTAACTGGTTTTCTAACATAGGCTGCAAAGGTAGTAAGTAGATTTAGAAATAGAAAGATTTATTCAATATTTCGAGAGATAAGCACGTTTAGATTTGTAATTGATTTGTGCTTAGGAGTTTTTGTTTACACTTGCTTGCAGAAAATACTCTTCATTACTTGGATACTGGACATTTCCGACCTTTTCAAGCGTTACAGCAAAGGAATCTGCCGATACTACGTCCTTCAATTGCTGCATTCCTTTCTTCAATTGAACAACCCCTACATCCACAGGTTCTTTTTCATTGAAGGCCCACAAATGGTACTGCTTGCCTTCGGGAGGAGGGGGTAAATTTAGAACATCTACAAATACTTTTTGAGTTTCTGTATTCCAATAAACAGAGGCTACGGCTTCTTGATTATTGTCGAAGCCTATCATTCTAATCACTTGACTTTGTGGATCTCGCAATACAACCAATTGTTGAACAGTTTCATCATGGAGAGACTGTGATTCATTGAATTGTTGCACCAATTTGAGGTTCGCCTGTTTTTCACTGATTAGCGCTTCAGTGATGCTTTTGTATTGCGTATAATAGTAAAACAACAAACATTTACTGACTACAATCATCAAAACAGCAATAGAGAGAATGAGCTTGTATTTTTTTGCTTCATTTTTTAAGTTTACTGAGGACATAAGAGTAGGCTTTTAATTTTATTGAGTATTTTGAGTAAATTAAAACCTAAAAATACAGCTAATAAGAAAATAAAAAAAACACATTGGGATGAGTTGTGAAAATAAAGGGATGAAGAGGAGTTTTCTCACTTGTAGCACCTCATTGGAAAATGAAAACTGTAAATGCAATATTCTCAGGTAAATTTCATCTGTTTATTTTTAATTTTCAAAAGTCAGATGGAACTTACCATGAATGAAATAATCATTTCCCTTTGTGTTTTAATAATTATTTAATCATGGACGTTTCATCTCTTTATTTTTTCTTTTTGAAGGTCAGATGAAACCAAACATTTTTTTATTTACAATATGTTATTTTTTAATTTTTCTTAACAACTCACTCAACTCGTCATTTGACCCAAAAGGAATCGTTATTTTTCCTTTGCCTTTTGGATTTGCGCTGATTTCCACCTTCGTTTCAAAATAACGAGCCAAATCATCTGTTGCCCGTTTAATATAAGGGTCGGATTCATCGTCTTTTGAAGGAGAAGATTTTTTCGGACTCAACCAACTTTTCACCAAAGCAGCCGTTTGGCGAACCGACAATTCTTTAGAGGTAATTTCTTGGCAAATTGCAATTTGATCATCTGACTTCAATTCGCCACTCATCAAATATTTGCAGTGTCCCTTAGTAAGTTTTCCTTTCTTCAATGCGGCAATTATTGTAGGAGGAAGGCTTAACAAGCGAAGTTCGTTGGTGATAGACGAGCGTTTTTTGCCGACTCGATCCGAAACCTGTTCATGCGTCAACTTACATTCATCAATCAAGCGTTGGTAGCTCATCGCAATTTCGATGGGATTCAGGTCCTTTCGATGCGTATTTTCGACCAAAGCTGCTTCCAACATAAACTGCTTATCCGCTAATACCACATAGCCAGGAATCGTATTCAAACCTGCTAATTTTGCGGCTCGAAGCCGTCGCTCTCCTGCAATCAATTGAAAATTGCCGTTTTCCAATTCTCGAACTGTTATTGGTTGAATCAGTCCCAAAGTCTTGATGGAATCCGCCAATTCTTGCAGGGATTCTTCGTCAAAGTCTTTTCGGGGCTGAAATGGATTGACTTCAATATCTGCCAAAGGAATTTCCAAAACAGTGTTGAGCAATTCCTTTTCGTCCTCCACATTGTTGAAGTCTGATAATAGGGAGCGAATCCCCATTCCCAATGCTTCTTTTTTTGGTCTTTTTGCCATATTCTATATTGATGCTTTTTTTAGATGCTGTTGATTCTATTAGACTTTGGACGAAAGAAGTAGGATATAAGAATCAATACACAAAACATTGATAATCAAAAAATTACACTATGATAATATTTAAATAAAAGTTGCTTATTATCAGCCATTTAAAATCTTACTTCTTGCCTCTTTGCTCCTTCGTCTAAGGTCTATTAATTCTATTGATGCTTGTAAAGTAAACTGCCGTCCACCGTTTCGACTATCCAAACTTCACCACCTTCAATCCATTCTTCTTCAATACTTCCTTGCTCAAATTGATGTAGTTAATCGCTCCTTTGCTTCGTATATCGTACATAATGATGGACTTCCCAAAACTCGGAGCTTCGCCCAATCTGATGTTTCGGTGAATGATGGTGTCAAAAACCATTCCTTCAAAGTGTCTTTTCACCTCATTAATCACTTGATTTGACAGCCTCAAACGGGTATCATACATTGTCAGCAAAATACCTTCAATTTGCAGTTTGCGGTTTAGACGTTTCTGTACGATGGTGATGGTATTCAATAGCTTACCCAACCCTTCCAGCGCAAAGTATTCACATTGCACAGGAATTAATACAGAATCGGCCGCAGTGAGAGCATTGAGCGTAATCAAGCCCAAAGAAGGAGAACAGTCAATAATGATAAAATCATAGTCCTTTTTTACCGAGCGAAAGGCTTTTTTCATCAATATTTCCCGCTCAGGATGATCTATCAACTCCAATTCTGCTCCTACCAAATCCAAATGAGAAGGCAAAAGATACAAATTCGGGCTGTCCACATTTTTGATGCTTTCTTTGATTTTCGCCTTACCAATCAAACATTCGTAAATGCTTGCCTCTACCGTTTTGGGATCCACCCCCACACCAGAAGTCGCATTCGCCTGTGGATCGGCATCAACCAAAAGTGTTTTGTAGTCCAAAATAGACAAACTTGCTGCCAAGTTAATGGCTGTTGTGGTTTTCCCCACTCCGCCTTTCTGATTCGCAATCGCAATAATTTTCGCTGCCATATTTTTTATTGATGCTGTTGATTCTTTCGATTCTATTGATGCTTTTGGGATTCAAAAAAATCAACCTTAAATCCTATTCAATAAAATCAAAAACCAACTTCTTCTCTTTTTTTCTCTTTAATACTTTTGTAGTTCAAAAAATAAACACTATACCTCCTTACGCTCTCCAATCTCCATCAAAATCAACTCTTTGCCTTTCGCTTCAAAAGCCGCCTTCGCCGCATCGTGGTCAATCCCAATATAGCCAAAAGTATCGTAATGAACGCCAATTATTTTGTCACATTCTACAAATTCTGCTGCAATCACAGCATCTTCATAGCCCATCGTAAAGTTATCCCCAATCGGCAAAACTGCAAAGTCCAATTTTGGACAAGTCATAGGAATCAATTTCATATCCAAAGTCAAAGCCGTATCTCCTGCAAAATAAAAATTGCCTTCATCCGACATAATCACAAAACCACCAGGATTGCCGCCATACGTACCATCGGGTAATACACTTGAATGAACCGCATTGACGTATTTGACCTTACCAAAATCAAAATTCCAAGCACCTCCATGATTCAACGGATGCCCATTGTCGTGACCTTTTTCAGCATACCAACTGATAATCTCATAATTAGAGACAATCTTTGCACCTGTATTCTTTGCAATCGTCAGCGCATCTGCCACATGATCACCATGTCCATGGGATAGTAAAATATAATCTGCTTGAATACTGTTAACATCAATATGTTTTGCTTTTGGATTAGGTGTGATAAATGGGTCAAAAAGAATATTTTTGCCCTTGATATTGACACTAAAACAAGACTGACCATAAAAAGTAAACTGCATATCTTTCGGAATTTTTCTGGGTTTCACAAACATTCAAAACATAAAGATACAATTCCTAGATAGCAAGCACCAACAATAACTAAGAAAAAACCAATAAATACCAAACGAATGTACAAACTATTTGCTCTAACTACTTGCTTACTATTCACTTCAATGCTCATTGCACAGCACACCAATATCCCTCTCAACTCGATTGACTATCATTTGCTTGACCGCATCGAAATCAAATCGGGAGGAGTCAGTCATCAAATTCATACCTCTTTGAAGCCTTACAGCCGATTAGATGCAGTCGTGTTTGCCGAAGCTGCCGATACCATGACCGAAGCAGGTTTTGGGCGATTAGACCGTTTGAATCAATACTATCTCTACAAAAACAGCAACGAATGGAAAGAAGATAGAGGATTGATAGAGAGCAAAAAACCTTTCTTGAAACACTTCTATCAATACAAATCCGACTTTTTCTACCACCGAGATGGTAACGAATTTTTGGTAAAAGTCAATCCGCTTTTGCACCTTCAATTGGGCAAAAGTTCGGATACCGATGGACTGCGCTACCAAAACCAAAAGGGCGTGGAAGTTCGGGGTTGGATTGGTCAAAAAGTGGGCTTTTACACTTCCCTTACCGACAATCAATCTTCCTTTCCCAATTTTATTGAAGAACGAATTCAAGAAGCAGGAGCAGTGCCAGGCGAAGGACGATTCAAAGAATTCACAAGCGGAATCGGCGATGATTTGTTTGCCTTTGGGCACGACTATTTCACTGCAAACGGTTACATCACTTTCAGTCCCATCGAACAAATCAGCCTACAAATGGGACACGACAAAAACTTCATTGGCAATGGAATACGCTCCCTCCTACTCTCCGACTACTCCAACAATTATTTCTTTTTGAAGGTGAATACCAAAATCTGGAAATTCAACTATCAAAACCTTTTCATGGAATTGACCTCACAATTTGACAGAGGCGCAGATGCTTTACTCCCTTCAAAATATGCCGCCATGCACCACCTAAGCTTCAATGCCACCAAATGGCTAAACTTGGGCGTATTTGAAGCCGTTGTCTTTCAGCGAGAGACAGGTTTTGAAATGCAATATTTGAATCCCTTGATTTTTTACAGGGCCGTAGAATTTCACTTGGGCAGTGCCGACAATGTGCTGTTGGGCTTGGACTACAAAGCCAACATCGCCAAAAAGTTTTCACTATATGGTCAATTGGTTTTGGATGAATTGCGATTTGGAGAATTGACGAGTGGTGATGGATGGTGGGGCAACAAATTTGGCGTACAAATGGGATTGAAGTACATAGATGTAGCCAACATTTCCAACTTAGATGCTCAGTTTGAGTTCAATACTGTTCGACCCTACACCTACACGCATCAAACAACCGATGCCAATTACACGCACTTCAATCAGCCTTTGGCGCATCCTTTGGGGGCGAATTTTCGTGAATTTTTGGGCGTATTCCGTTATCGAACAGCCAAAAACGTATTTGTGGATTGGCGATTGATGTATGCACAATATGGAGCAGACATTGCAGAAGACAACTATGGGGGCAACATTTTCACCTCCAATAATACTCGATTGATGGAATACGACAACTCTTTATTGCAGGGTAATCAAACCAACATATTCCTAAGCAACTTCACCCTTTCCTATATGCTCAAATACAATTTCTTCCTCGATTTTCACTACCAATATCGAAACAGCAAGGCAGAGTTGAGCGATGCTGCTACCTCTGAAAACTACTTGGGATTGGGGATGCGCTTGAACTTTCAGCAACGAAAAGATTTGTTTTAACTCTTTTATGTCATGCTACTGTACAAAATGATTTTTGAACCACAAAAGTATCAAAAGGGAATAAAAGAGATGGTTGAATTTCAGTTCTTTACTTTTGTTTTCTTTGTGCCTTTAGTGGTTGAATTAAAAATGTATAGTAGTATGATGATTGAGTTTGGTCATAGTCGAATGTTATCAAAAAATCCAGCCTTCCTCGATTCAATATTGGGGAACTAAATTTCTTAATGTCAATATATTATAAAATCAAACACTCTTTTTTGTCTTGATGTCCCCCTCTTGCAAAATAAAAAATCGCTTGAAGTTTTTCGCCCCATACTTTTTCACCTTTCCACCTCCAAAATCCACTTTGAGGCGAATTTCCACCAATTGATTTTTGGCATTATAGTTACTCCGTTCAATGTGCATATCAATGCCCCTTTCCTTCAAAAACTGCTTGATTTGCTGCAATTCCTCCAAAGTCGTTTGACGGGTGATTTCTATTTTGAGAGGTTTATCTTCTCCATCCCCTTCAATAGTATTTCCATTGAAGGTAAAAACAGAAAACCACACCAAACACAAGATTAAAAAATTCATAAGCCACCATTTAATGCCCTCAAATACTTATCAACATACAACTCCTTAGACTTCAATTTGTACTGCATCACATATCGAGGATGTTCCAAAGGTATGATTTTATCAAAAAACTTTTTCTCCTTGTTCAGCACATTCAAGAATTTGAAATTTTTACCACTCCCCATACAAAAACCCACACTTCTATCAATTCCAAACTCCAATTGCGTTTCAATGGATTCAATGATAAAGGGCGTAACCGCTTCCTGCATCACTTTGCTGTCGTAATAATTGTAGTTTTTTTCTCTGCCTCTTCCATCTCGAATAACAAAACCAAGTGGACAAACAGAGCTAATGTAAATATCTTGGTAAAACGCCTCCGCACCACCATACGCTTCAATGACATCATACACAAAAACGGCAGACAACTCGTAGGTTTGAATTCCTTCAATGTCCAATCCACAAAACTCCCTCATTCGTTTGGAGTCCGTAAAGGGAATCCCCGTTATACCCGCACCAAATCGCCCAGGATTGATGCCCAAAATGAGCTTTCGAGTTTGGTGGTCGTTGTAGAATTTGCGGTAAAATTTGGAGGAAGTTTCGAGGGCTTTTGGGTTTTCTGCAAAGGGATTCATGACTGCAATATGGGGCGGTAATTTTGCAGTGAGTTTGAGGGATTTATTGAAGGAGATGATTTTTTGGGCGAAGGTTGGAGTGTTCATGCCACTAATTTAATTTTCTTCAAAACAATGATTCCCTTAGAGTTAGAAGATGCTTCTACCTCTACTTTTTTCATCCAATAGGCAGTAACAACTTTCTCCAATAAGTGATGTGGAACAAAAATAATTAAATAATCATCAATACTATTTTGTATCTTTATTTTGTTTTCACCCCCATAAGCATCCATTAAAATCCCCACTAAATGAATGGTTTTAGAATTTTTAATAGTGCCTTTTGTGGACTTGATTTGCTTGGTTAAGTCCTTCAATTGTTCTCGTATGAAATGAGGAGGATTCTTTGATAAGGTAACATTCACCAATTGTTCCGCTTCGTTTATATTCCCAGCTTTGAAAGCCAAGAAAGCAGCACCTCTGAGATACAAGAAACGAATTAATTCATCAGCTATTTCTGCTCCATAGTCAACCGCAGCTTCTTTTTCCAACCAAAATGCTTTTTGAAAGAAAGTTTGAGCAGCTTTTGAATTACCCTCCATTTGTGCTAAAAGGGCTTCGTCTGCAAGCTCCATGGCTTGTGTATGTAATACTTTGGCTATATTCATTTTATGACAAATTTTGCTTTTGGGGTACTAAATTCTACAACAACAATATAGGCATCTAAGTTCGTGTAGTCAGATACATTTGTTTGCTTGAGTTTTTGTTTTACTCGCTGATTAACTGTATTTGTCTTACTTTCTTTCCACAACCCTGATACCTCTAACCTCACTTTTGAAATCAATTGAACACTACCATCTTTTTTAATTTCTTCTATACCAAGCACATAATCGAAGCCTGTCCCAATAAAAGAACGCTCAATAACTGTATATCCCGTTAGCTCTAACATCAAAGAAATCGCAATTCCTACAGCTCCAAATTGTGTAGCTTCTAAACTGTCTTTCCAACTTCTTTTCACTTGTTCATCCACCAAAATATTCCATTGAATCTGTAGCTTTTCTTCTATTTTACCCGAAATCTTCAAAATCACACCACTTTCATGTCCATTTGCCTCCAAACAAAATGCACTTGCTTCTGCAAGGTAAGCTCCTGCTTTTGGCGAAATACCTATCAAACCTTCTTCAAGCTGCTGGAAATTTATCTTTTTCATTTTTTGTAGTCATTTGGAGGTTTTTCAGTGAAGGAGATAATTTTTTGGGCGAAGGGTTTTTTAACCATTGTGTAAAGTTTTTAGTCTAACAAAGATAACCATTCTCCAATACATTAACATCTTCAAAAACATTCCTCCACTCCCACTATTAAATTTCACCTTTTTTTCTTACTTTAGACACCAAAACACCTAAGAATCGCATCAAAACTTATGTGAACAGGAACTGTTAGATAGAAAGGAACTCTTATATCATTCGAAGTCCTTACCTGTATAACCACAAGCAATTCTTTTTCATCTACAAGTTCCTGTTCAAAAAAATCCAAACAAAAACCAAATTAAATATTCCATGATAAACTTCACAAAAACCCAATTCATTACCTCCCTCACCTTACTTTTCGTAATTTTAGCGACTATAATCAGTTGTAGCAACCCTAAAAAAATCGAAGGCATGAATTGGAATCCCGACCAAGACTACGCAGACCATTGGCTGCAAGTCCAAAAAGCAGAAAACGAAGGACTCACCCAAAATGCGGAAGACACTGTCCGCAAAATATACCAAAAGGCAAAAGAAGACCAAAACGCACCACAAGTCGTCAAGTCGCTTCTACACCTTTGGAAATACACAACTTACAAAGAGGAAAACAGCCAACAGAAGGTAATGAATGAGATTACCGCAGAAATCGAAAAGGCGCAAGAACCCCTCAAATCCGTCCTGCAAAACATACAGGCAAATCTCTATTGGCAATACTACCAACAGAACCGCTACAAAATTCTGAACCGAACCGAAATTGCCAACAACAAGCCCGACGATTTCCAAACATGGGATGCCAACACCATTATGGGAGAAGCGATTCGCCTATATCAAGCCTCTTTGAAAAACAAGGAATTACTCCAAAAAACCAAGATAGAAACCTTCAAAGACATTCTGGTAGAAAACGACAAATCCAAAGAATACCGCCCAACACTTTACGACCTATTGGCGCACGATGCACTGGATTTTTTCATGAACGACCAGTCCAACATCACCAAAGCTGCCGACCAATTCCAAATCACTCAAAAGCAAGCATTTGACCCCGCTCGTGATTTTGTAAACTTCAATTTCACAACCACTGACCCACTTTCCACCAAATACTATGCAGTCAAGGTATTCCAAGATTTGGTGCGTTTCCATTTGAACGATGAAAATCCAACGGCACTTGTTGATGCGGATTTGAAGCGATTGGACTATGTGCGAGACAATTCCATTTTACCGAACAAAGACGAATTGTATTTGGAGGGATTGAAGGCTTTGGAAAACAACACTTTGCCCCATCCTTCTTCTGCAATGGCAAGCTACTACATTGCCAAATTCCACAGCCAAAACGGAGACAAATACAATGCCCTCAACAATCCCGAACCACAATGGGACAAGAAAAAAGCCATCGAAATTTGTGAAGCGACCATTGCCCGACACCCAAATAGTAGAGGAGCTAACAATTGTGCATCATTGAAGGAAAGCATACTGCGAAAAAATCTACAATTTTCGCTCGAAAATGCCAATTTGCCGCAAGATTTCAGAGCTTTGGTGACTTACCAAAACATTTCAAAAGTTTATGCCAAAATCGCTCCTTTTACGGAAGACGATGAGACAGCCATCCAAAAATTGAACAAGACCGAACAGCAATGGAACTACCTCAACAAATTGAAGCCGCTCAATAGTTGGACGGTAGATTTGCCAAATGAAAACGACTACCAAAGCCACAGCATTGAAGTAAAAGTCCCTGCCCAAAAAGTCGGAAAATATGTGGTCATCATGGGAACCGATGCTGATTTTTCGATGAAAAAAGATGCCTTTACTTTCCAATATACCGTTGTTACGGAACTGAGCGCATTGAAGAATGGACACAAAAACACGACCGACTTCTTTGCAGTTCACCGCAAAACGGGGCAGCCTCTCGACAATGTGAAATTCGAGATTTACGCCCGAAAATACGACTACAAAACCCGCAAATATGTAGAAAACCTTTTGGGGCAAGGCACATCAAATTCCGAAGGCAAATTCTCCTTCAACAACAGCCGAGACGACAATTACTACTCCAACAAAAGAGTCGTGATGACCAAAGGAGACGATGTGTATTCCTATCACGACAACCTCTACTACCGCAACGACCGACCAGAAAGCCGCCAAACCCGCACCTTCTTTTTTACCGACCGTTCCATCTATCGCCCCGGTCAAACGGTTTATTTCAAAGGCTTGAAACTCACAACCGATGGCAAAAGCAGTGATTTGGTCATGAACAAATCCACAACCGTCGAACTCTACGATGTGAACTACCAAAAGGTGACTACGCTCGAATTGAGAACCAACGACTACGGAACTTTCAATGGCAAATTCACCCTACCCACAGGCGTACTGAACGGACGAATGACCATCAAGGATGCACACGGCAGCACCTACGTACAAGTCGAAGAATACAAACGACCCAAATTTGAAGTGAGCTTCAATCCGATTGAAGGCAGTTACCGACTCAACGAAACGGTCAAAGTAACAGGTTTGGCGAAAGCCTACGCAGGTTCGGTAGTTGATGGTGCGGAGGTCAAATACAGAGTCGTGCGCCGAGCAAGTTTCCCCTATTGGTACAGATGGTGGATTCCCTATCCCGCTTCTTCCGAATTGGAGGTGACCAATGGCACGACCAAAACCAACGAAAAAGGCGAATTTGAATTTGACTTCACCGCCATTCCAGATGCCAGCATTGCAGCCGACCAAAAACCGCAATACACCTACACGCTCTATGCAGACGTGACCGACATTAGTGGTGAAACCCGCAGCAGCGAAAGCAGCGTCAATGTGGGCTATATTTCGCTTTTGGCAAGTGTCAGCGTTCCCGATGAAGTGAACCGAGACAGCACTGTCAACTTCAAAGTCAGCACAACGAACTTGGGAGGTGAATTTGAAGCGGCAGACGTGAAAATCACCATACACGAATTGAAACAACCCGACCGAGTTTTCAGAAGCAGAAGATGGGAACAGCCCGACCAATTTGTGATGACAAAAGAAAACTACTACGAAACATTTGACCACGACATTTACAAAGACGAAAACCGTCCTGTCAATTGGGAAAAAGGCAAAAAGATATTTGAAAAGTCCTTCAAGACCGCCAAAGACTCCAAAATCAGCCCCAACGATATAGGTGCTTGGAGCGTAGGAAAATACGTGGTCGAATTGACTACAAAAGACAAATATGGCGAAGAGGTGAAATTTGAAAAATACTTCGATGTCTATTCTTTCACCGCAGACGAAATCCCATTGAAGGAAGCCTTTTGGCACACACTTTCGCAAACCGCAGCCGAACCTAACGAAACGATTGTGATTGCCTACGGTTCTGCTTTGCCGAATACCAAAATCCTATTTGAAGTAGAACACGACCAGCGCATTGTAGAACGCAAATGGCTCACCGCCAACAATGAACAAAACATCTACAATGTCAAAGTTTGGGAGAAATACCGAGGCAATTTTGCCATCCATCTAAGTGCCATCCGCAACAACGAAGCCTTCACCGCCAGCCACAACATCAACGTGCCGTGGAGCAACAAAGACCTCAAAATAGAACTATCCAGCTTCCGCAACAAACTCTATCCTGGAGCAGACGAAGAATGGACAGTCAAAATCAGTGGCATGAAAGGCGAAAAAGTTGCCGCCGAATTGTTAGCGAATATGTACGATGCTTCTTTGGATGCTTTCCGTCCGCATGGGTGGAGTTTTGGCAGTATTTACCCAACCTATTACGGTCAAAGTGCCTTTTCTTCTGACAGCGGATTCGGGACGGTCAATTCCCAAATGTATGCCGAATCTTGGAACGAATACGACTACCGTCTGCAATACCAAAACTACGACCAATTAAACTGGTTTGACTTTAGTTTGTATGGCTATCGCTACAGAAGAGGAAGAACAGCAGGTGTAGGAAGTGGAAGAATGTATAAAAGTTCCAGACCGCCATCACCTTCTGCTCCACAAATAGAAATGGAGGAATCTGCGGGTATGGAATACAGTGCTACTGAATCTGCTGCAATGATAGCAGATGATGAAGTATCAATGGATAAATTGGAAGCAAATGAAGTGAGCAATAAAGAAGGTGGAGACGAAACACCTACCGAAACCGACTTTGAAGATGTGCAAGTGCGAACCAATTTGAACGAAACTGCTTTCTTCTTGCCCGAATTGAGGACGAATGAAAAGGGTGAAATCTCCTTTTCCTTCAAAGCCCCCGAAGCCTTGACCCGTTGGAAGTTCATGGCGTTTGGACATACCAAAGATTTGAAGTATGGGCAAATGACGGAAGAAATTGTGACGCAGAAAGACTTAATGGTGATGCCGAATGCACCCCGTTTTTTCAGAGAAAGCGACGACATTGTTTTTGCTTCAAAAATCTCCAATTTGACCACCAATGAGTTGAACGGAACGGCTGTCCTGCAATTGTACGACGCATTGACGATGAAGCCGATTGACCAAAAATTGGGCAATACGACGGCTTCCGTCAATTTCACTGCAAAGGCGGAACAAAGCACAGCCGTCAATTGGAAATTGAAGATTCCGAAAGACGTTCAAGCGGTTACCTATCGGGTGATTGCGAAGTCGGGCAAGTTTTCGGATGGAGAGGAAAGTTCGATTCCCGTTTTGACCAATCGAATGTTGGTGACAGAAAGTATGCCTTTGCCGATTCGAGAGCCTGGAACGAAGGAATTTACCTTTGAAAAACTGAACAAGGCAGAGCAGTCTTCAACCCTTCAACACGAAAGATTGACGCTTGAATTTACCTCGCAGCCCGCATGGTATGCCGTTCAAGCCTTGCCCTACTTGATGGAATATCCGCATGAATGTGCCGAGCAAATTTTTAGCCGATTTTATGCCAATAGCATCGCCTCACACATTGCCAATTCCGACCCCAAAATTGCAGCCGTTTTCAAAGAATGGGAAAAAGCTGCTGCAACGGCTTCCTTGGACAATGGCGTAGGAAACGAATCGGGCGCATTGTTGTCGAATTTGGAGAAAAACCAAGAATTGAAGTCTTTGCTGCTACAAGAAACTCCGTGGGTTTTGCAGGCAAAAGACGAAAGCGAACGCAAACGCAGAGTGGGCGTTTTGTTTGACATTGACCGAATGAGGGGCGAATTGGCGAAATCCTTGAAGCAGTTGCAACAAATGCAAGTCAGCAATGGCGCATGGTCTTGGTTTCCAGGCATGAGAGAAAGCCGCTACATTACGCAGCACATCGTTTCGGGCTTGGGACACCTCGACAATTTGGGCATCAAAAACGTGCGAGAGGACAGCGATACATGGAACATGACCCAAAAAGCGGTGCAGTATTTGGATATGGTGATTCAGGAAGATTACGACAACTTGTTGAAATACAAAGCCAACTTGAAGGAAAAACAAATCGGCAATGTGCAGATTCAATATTTGTATGCCCGTTCGTTCTTCAAAGACATTCCTCTCGACAAAGCCTACAAAACGGCTTTTGACTACTATCAAGGTCAGGCTGCCGAATATTGGTTGGACAACAACAAATACCTGCAAGGAATGATTGCGCTTGCCCTTCACCGATTCACAAATGCGGACTCGAAAACGGCAAACGGCATCATTGAATCACTGCGCCAAAATGCGGTACACAACGAAGAAATGGGCATGTACTTCAAAGACATGGCAAATGGTTGGTATTGGTATCAAGCACCGATTGAGAGTCAATCGCTGTTGATTGAAGCCTTTGACGAAGTGGCGAAGGACGAAAAATCGGTGAACGACATGAAGGTGTGGCTTTTGAAGCAGAAACAAACGCAGGATTGGAAGACGACCAAAGCGACGGCAGAGGCTTGTTATGCGCTGATTTTGACGGGCGACGATTGGTTGGCAAGCAATGAATTGGCGACGATTACGGTGGGCGGCAAAAAACTCGACCCCAAAAACGACCCAACGGTCAGCGTGGAAGCGGGTACGGGCTACTTCAAAAAAGTGTGGGATGGCGAGGATGTCACTGCCGACATGGGCAAAGTGACGGTGACGAAAAACGACAAGGGCGTGGCGTGGGGCGCTATGTATTGGCAGTATTTTGAGCAACTCGACAAAATCACTTTCGCTGAAACGCCTCTTTCGATTCGCAAGGAATTGTTCCTCGAAACGAACACCAAAAACGGACCTAAATTGACTCCGCTTACGGATGGCGCAAGCATCAGCGTGGGCGATAAGGTGAAGGTTCGCATCGAAATTCGAGTGGATAGGGCGATGGAATATGTGCATCTAAAGGATATGCGGGCTTCGGGTTTTGAGCCGATGAATGTGATTTCGACTTATAAGTATCAGGATGGTTTGGGCTACTACGAAAGCACAAAGGATGCAGCTACCAACTTTTTTATGGCTTGGCTGCCAAAAGGCACTTATGTGTTTGAATATCCGCTACGTGCGACGCATCAAGGGGATTTCTCGAATGGGATTACGACGATGCAGTGTATGTATGCGCCGGAGTTTACGAGTCATTCGGAGGGGGTTAGGGTTAGGATTGAGTGATGAAATTAGAAATTTTGTATAAGCCTCATTTGCTTTTTAGAGTAAATGAGGCTTTTTTAGTTTGTATATTTTTCTGCGCCAGAGCTATGAATCATTTTCCTGCAAACAAACCGTTATCTCTAATTCTGACTCCTTGTGATTTCTCTTTTTTCTTTAATTCTAATTTTTTAGTTGGGTTGTTTTTAACTATGTTTTCAATATTTCCTACATTAAATTTTCTACCTATGTTTTCTTTAACTAAATTAATTAAATCTGGTCTTATTTTACAATGACCATTGCTTTTAACATGTTGAAGTATTAAATTATATACTCTGAGACGGTCATCTTGTTGAGATACTTCTTGTTGAGATACTTCTTGTTGAGATACTTCTTGTTGAGATACTTCTTGTTGAGATACTTCTTGTTGAGATACTTCTTGTTGAGATACTTCTTGTTGAGATACTTCTTGTTGAGATACTTCTT
>JAUHXA010000091.1 GCA_030427245.1 Bacteroidia bacterium
GTCAGAAACCATATCTACACGTTATGCGGATTGAGACTCTTAAATGTCTCGTGCTGTACATCGGTGGTACTTTGTCAGAAACCATATCTACACGTTATGCGGATTGAGACTATCTGCTTTTTTCCGCTTATCCGCATCCTTCTTTGTCAGAAACCATATCTACACGTTATGCGGATTGAGACTTTCAGTCATTACTTCTTTTTCATTCTCCAAATTTTGTCAGAAACCATATCTACACGTTATGCGGATTGAGACTGGTATCCAGGAACATCTACTAACAGTTCAGAACGTCAGAAACCATATCTACACGTTATGCGGATTAAAAAATCCCTTCTTTCTAAACAGAGAGAAGGGATTTTTTTTGGTTCATCACTCCAAATGTTGACGAACCTTTCAGGTGTCGTCAAGGTTTTCGTTGGGGTAGCGAAAATGTCGCCAAGGTCTGTATGACTTGACTTGCCGACATTTGAAGCGGGGTAAACGCAACAAAGCTTGCTATGAGAACTTGGAGAATTTGGGTTTCGGAGGAATTTTTGTAGGCGGGAATGTGGAAGTACGGTGTGTATATGTAGACGTTTTGGTAAAACGTCTCTACGTATTTTGTAGAAGAATTTGCTTTGGTAAAACATCACTACAGACCATATTTGCCTCCCAATCCATCATGGCATTGAACAGTCTAAGCTTTCCAAACTGTTTCAAATCTTGGGGGCGAATATCGGCTTCTTGTATTTTTTTTTGCTGCAACAATGCGGCACGTTTTGTACCTGCCAAAAGCGGTTTTAAAGGGGTGAGCCATTGCAGTCCATCGAAGAAGGCGACATTGGCATAGGAGGTGTCGGTAATCAAACCGTTTTTTACGATTAAAATATCCTCGGCTTTGCCCTTTTTTTGAAGGAGAGATTGAAGCTCGGTTCTGTCTGCAAATTTGTGGGAATAATCGAGTTTATCGGCATGTACCAATTGAAGGCTATGGATTTTTTTGAAGCGATAGGGAATCCATTCTATACGATGGATTTTGACATCGTACAAAATGCGGCATTTATAGATAGGTGCTGATTGAGCTACATTCGTCACTGTATTTTGGAAATCTCCTTGGTAATAGGCCTCTATCAACTCCATCAAATCGGCTTCTTCTTCCACACCCAACAATTCCCTTCGGCTGCGGTTAAAGCGTTGATTGTGATAAGAAATTCGCTGCAATTGGCGGTTCTTGACCTGAATGGTTTCGAGGAGCAGAGGAAATGGGAACATAGACTTTTTTGATGAGTTCATGGTATTCGGTTTCGGCATGACTGAGGCTGGTGATGCCTCCGCCGCTTTTGAAGTAGAGCTGTCCGTTTAGGTTTTCGATGAAGCGAATCATCACCGCGCTGTCCAAGTTTTGCCCGTCAAAATAGCCAAACACGCCTGTATAATAGCCTCTTGTATAGCCTTCGACCGCTTGTATGATTTCGAGGGTTTTGCGTTTGGGCGCGCCACTGATGGATCCTGCGGGAAGAAGGGTAAGGAGCAGGTCGCCAATTGTGGCAGCATAGTCGGGAGCCAAGTCGCCTACGATTTTGGAACTGACCTGAAGGAGTCGGCTTTCGTGTGTTTGGATTTCTTCGATGTACCTGAATCGCTCGACTCTGACATTTTTAGAGACTTGGCTGAGGTCGTTTCGGATGAGGTCGACGATGGTGTAGTGTTCGGCTTTTTCCTTTTCGTCTGCCAAAATTTGTTGGCGTGCATTCGGAATCGAAGCGTCAATCGTGCCTTTCATGGGATAAGAAGCGATTTGACCGTTTTGGATTTGGACAAAGGTTTCGGGCGAAAAAACAACGAATTGGTCTGTGAGATACAGCTTGTATTTGGCTTGGCTGTACCGAAAAATTTCGGCTAAACTCCAATTGGTTTCAATCGGTGTGGGCAAGGTGAGGTTGAGGAGATAGGAATTGCCGAAGTTGATTTCTCGAATAACTTGGTCAAAGGCTCTTTGGTATTGAAGAAATGGGAGGAGGTGTTTGGTGAATTGTAAATTCTTAGTCGTCGCATTAATAGTTTGTGAATCCATCAAAGAAGAAATTTTCCCGTTGATGTTGTATTGTATTTCTTTGGGGTTCACTTCCTTCAATGGCAAAACGATGGGAGACTGCAACTCAAAATCAAGAATGAACAAAAACGGAATTTGGAGTTTTCCGAAAAGGTTCATCTGTTGTATAGCGGTGTTTATCAAGATGGTTTGAATTTAGGTTCATTTTCCAAAAACGGGCTATACAAGCATAATGAAAAAAGCCTGCCAATTGTTGAGAAAAAAGGTTTAGATACTGAATCATAAAAACGTTTCGTCTTATACTGAGAAGGCGTTTACAAAATATCCCAACATTACTACCACACAAGAACCACAAAAATTAGTAAAATGTTATGATTTTTTGTTAAATTGCAGTAATAATCATCAAAATCATTCAAAAATGGCAAAGAATCAAAACAAGACAACGCTCAACAACAGCAGCGTAGATGATTTTCTGGATAGCGTGGAAAACGAAAAAAGACGGGAGGACAGCAAAAAAGTGCTGAAATTGATGTGGGAAGTAACGGGTGAAGACCCCAAAATGTGGGGTTCGAGTATAGTGGGTTTTGGCACTTATCACTACAAATACGCAAGTGGTAGAGAAGGTGATTTTATGAAAGTTGGTTTTTCACCTCGCAAAACCTCACTGACTTTGTATATCATGGGCGGCTTCAAACGACACGATGAATTGATGGAAAAATTGGGTAAATACAAAACGGGTAAATCGTGTTTGTATATCAAGAAGTTGGAGGATGTGGAGTTGGAGGTATTGAAGGACTTGGTGAAAGAATCGGTGGCATACATTGAAGAAGTCTATCCCGATAAGGAGTAAGTTCTTTTTGCTTATTCCTTTTACGACGATATTTCGCTAAAAAAGGGATAACTTCGCCTTCAAAAAATTACCAAAAATGAAGTACTTCTTTTTCCTTTTTCTTTTCACTTTGAGTGCATCTAACCTAAGCTTTGCCCAGCAAACAATTGAAGGTTCGCTTGAACACGACAATTTGCAGCGAGATTATATTTTGTATGTTCCCGATTCCTATTCTGGTGAGACTGCCGTTCCCTTGCTGTTCAATTTTCATGGCTATACGAGCAATGCTACCGAGCAAATGTTTTATGGAGATTTCCGACCGATTGCTGATACAGCAAATTTTATCATTGTGCATCCGATGGGTACGCAGGACAATACAGGAACCACTCACTTCAATGTCGGATGGGGAGGCAGTTCGGTAGATGATGTGGGATTTTCTGAAACTTTACTGGAAGCCATAGCATCGGAATACAACATAGATTTGACGAGGGTTTACAGTACAGGAATGTCAAATGGAGGTTTTATGAGCTATGAATTGGCTTGTCAATTGAGCGATAAAATAGCCGCAATTGCTTCGGTGACAGGGTCTATGTCTTTTTTTACCTTCAATAATTGTGACCCTCAACATCCAACGCCGATTCTTCAAATTCATGGAACGGCTGACCAAACAGTTCCCTACAATGGAGCTATTTTTGCCAAACCGATTGAAGAGGTTGTATCTTATTGGGTGAACTTCAACAACTGTGACTCAACTCCTGAGGTGAGCGATTTGCCGAATACGAATACTTCTGATGGGAGTACGGTAGCACATTTTGTATATGACAATGGAGACAATGGGGTGAATACAGAGTTTTTCAAAATCACCAATGGCGGTCATACTTGGGCGGGATCGTTTTTTGGGGGTGTAGGAACAAATTACGACATCAATGCTTCGGCTGTGGTATGGAATTTTCTATCGAGATATGATATCAATGGATTGATAGACACTGCAACGGATGTGGAAGAAGTAGGTGAGAAAGGTTTGAAGGTGGGGATTTTCCCCAATCCTACGACCGATTTTATTCACCTCGAAATGGGTACTTTGCAGCAGATTCCTTTTGAAGTTTTTACCCTTTCAGGAGAACAAGTTTTGAAGGGTACAGTGGATTCCAGCCACCCAATCATTGATGTATCTCGCTTAACTTCGGGTGTTTACTTTTTGGAAATTGAAGGCAAAGCTTATAAAATTTTGAAGGCGGAATAGTAGGAAGCCAGAAGTAAGACTACAAAAGTATCAAAATAGATGATTGAATTTCAGTTCTTTACTTTTGTTTTCTGTGTGTCTTTTGTGGTTGAAGTAAAAATGTACAGAAGCATCATCAAATACTTGATAATCTCGCTTCTCATATTTCACATCCAAAACTAAGCCGCTGCAGGTGCTGCACTCTCCACAGGCGTATGCTGTTTTTTGATGGTAAAAAAGACGGTTGTACCTTTATCAGGTTCTGATTCTATCCAAATCTCACCATCGTGTTTTTCGACAATTCGCTTGCATATCGTCAGCCCAATTCCCGTTCCCGAAAATTGGTCTATGCTGTGTAGTTGTTGGAACATCACAAACACTTTGTCTTTGTAATCTTGCTCGATACCAATGCCATTGTCTTTGACCATAAATAGCCAATCTTCATTTCGTTCTTGATAATTCACCTCCACAATCGGCACAACGCTCTTATTGAACTTGATGGCATTGTTGATCAGATTTTGGAACAGTTGACGGATATACTGCGGGTCGGCAACGATTTTGGGAAGGTAAGCATGTCTGACTTCGGCATTGTGAATGTCCGTAAAATCCGACAGTTCATCCAAAACACTGTTCAGGGTTTCGTTGAGATCAATCGTATGAGGATTGTGTGCGCCTCTATCAATGACCGAAAATCGGAGCAAGTCGTCAATCAATACTTGCATTCGTTTGACCCCTTTCACTGCAAATTCGATGTACTCCAAAGCATTTTCATCCAATTGATTTTTGTAACGATATTCCAACAATTGGACATAACTCGCTACGGTTCGCAGAGGTTCTTTGAGGTCATGCGAAGCGATAAATGCAAAGTCCTCCAATTTTTTGTTGGAACGCTTGAGTTCCTGCACGTTCTGCTTGAGTTCCATTGTTTTCTCGCCCACCATCACTGCAAGGCGTTTGCGTTGTTTTTCGGACAGGGTCATTTTCAGCCAAAGGTAGAGAACGGCAATAACAATCGCCCCAATCAAGGCTTTGAACCACCATGTTTTCCAGAAAGGCACATTGATTTGCAATCCAAAAGAGGCCGTATTATTGCTGCGAATGCCCGCTTTGTTCACCGCATAGACTT
Organism: Bacteroidia bacterium; assembly: GCA_030427245.1. Classification (GTDB taxonomy): domain Bacteria; phylum Bacteroidota; class Bacteroidia; order Chitinophagales; family UBA2359; genus JAUHXA01. The sequence goes on from JAUHXA010000091.1 coordinate 5,210, forward strand.
CAAATTGATAATCGCCAGATGGTAAGGCAGGATATTGGACACTTGTAGCTTCTGTCCTCAACCAAGTATCGTCCAAGTCTTTCATCTTGTAGAAATAGGTAATTTGTTGGTCACTTTGGTAAGAAAGCCCTACAAAATCTATCTTCATATTGTTTTGGTTGTATGCCAATTCCAAACTTTCCACCAAAGTCGTGTCTTGTTCTCCAACACTGATGCTCGTGATATAGACTTTAGGTGGCACATTGTTGATGCGAATAGTGGCTTCGTCAAAAATAGAAACACCTCGACTACTTGCCGCATAGACTTTGCTGCCGAGAGTGAAAATACTGTTGATTTCATCACTCAACAATCCATCGCTTCTGTTGTAGTGTTGAATCTCAAAAGTATTGGTTTGGAAATCATACTGACTGATTTTGGCAATCCCCTGACTTGTAGCGACCCACATTGCATCTTTCCCCAAGTGAATTTGATTACAGACATTGCCAATCAGACCATTATCGGTGCTGATATTTTGAACCTTATCGCCTTGTTTGACCATAATCCCGCCACCATAAGTAGCTATCCACAACAAATTTTTGTCCTTTTGAAGATACATATCTGCCACACTGAATTGCAGCATAGAATGTTCATTTACTTTGATGGCTTTTTCTACTCCATCGTAGTACATCAGCCCTCGATTGTTGCCCATCCAAGCATTGCCATTTCCGTCAGCTATAATACTGTGAACCCGACCTTTATAGATACCATAGTCACCCAAACGAATGTTATCATCTGCCTCCAAAATCAAAAGGCTATCAACGGGAATTTTGTAGGCAAAACTAGCTCCTCCTACCCAAAGGTTTTTTCCGTTTTCTAAATAGAGAGACTTTAAGCTGGCGGGAATCGTACTGACTTTTTTCAGGATGTTGTGATCAGACATGTATAGGCCGTTTTCGGTCGCAAAAACCAGTGCCTGATTGGGCAATTGTGTGATGTCGGTAATTCGGAAATACTTGTCGTTAGGATTGTCCAATAAAGTATCTAAAACTTCATTGTGATAAGTATGAATGTGGGCATTTGCAGTACCAATCCACAGTTTTTCACTGTTGGAATCCACCCAAATTCGGTGAATCTGTGGGTCTGCAAGTCCATCAACAGTACTGATATTATGAATGGATTTGGTGTTTTGGGTAATGAAATATACCCCACTTCCCATAGACGAAAACCACAAATTGCCCTCTTTATCCTTCAATATTTTACTGATACGCTTGTCCTTCAAATATTGACTGTATTGGTCGCTACACAAATCAGACTGTTCAAAAAAACTCAAACCATTGGACAAACTCGACATCCAAAAATTACCGTCTTCTTCCTCCAAAAAAGAATTGACATCGTGTAATACATCACCTGAATTGGACAAAAGTGTTGCAGGTTTTTCGCCCATTTCATCTTTCACTATCAGGCCTACCCTACTCGTGTACCAAAGTCTTCCATCATTGGTTTTTATACTTTTAAATTTGGAACCGTAAGCAGGACGGAAATTCAATTTTTCGCAGCGAATCGTATTTTGTTGTAGGTTATAAACCATCATCGTGCCATTGCGATATATCCATACGTCCCCATTTTGTTCTGCAAATTGCAGGTAAGCGGTTTCTTTGGAAGTATTGCATTGTTCGAGAGAATGTTCTACAAATGTGCCATTCGCTTGGAGCGTAAATAGTTTTTTGGCAGCCGAAAACCACACATTATTTTGAGCATCAATCAAAAGGGATTCGATTGGGGCTTTTTGCAATCCTGGAAGGGTATCAACAAGGTGAATTTTATCATTTTGGTAATAAGCCAAAGTACCCAAGGACATCATCCAAATTCTTCCTTCACCGTCTTCCCCCAACTCAAAAATATCGTTGCTGGGAAGTCCATCCTTGATAGTATAGTTCACAAACCTATACCCATCGTATTTACTCAGTCCGATGTCGGTACCAAACCACATATAGCCCTTTGAGTCCTGTATAACGGTATAAACCGTCGAACTCGGCAGACCATCTTCAATTTGCAAATGCCTGAATTCTAATTCACCATTGTTGGCATAGACAGTTGAAGTGCAGTTAAGTATCACTAAAACCAGGCTCCAAAATAGGAGCAGTTTTGGATGTATGTTAGTGCTTTTTATCACAAAAAATCAATTCTGTTAAAAATGTTATGTGGATTTTGCGTTTTCCTGTGGGCTTAAAAAAGGGAGTTATAGGTGAAGGTGATACAAAGAAAGGGCTTGGTGATACACCATATTCACATATATGTACGCAAATAATCACTTGAATGTTACCAATGAAACATTAAAAAACATTCAAATGACAATGTATTTTTATGGATGGGAGATTTATCAAAATTCAAGTGCAAAACTTGTACCGAATTTTAATCGGTACTCAAACAATTGATTTTGAATTTGAGCTTTGGGAATGGATGATTTTTTTAACAAACAAATCGGTAAAGGTGAAATTGTCACCGTCAAATAGTCCTTTGTCGCTTAGTTTAAGATGGGGAATCACCAACAATGCCATGAAAGACAAAGTCATATAAGGTGCATAAAGGCTTGTTCCCAATTTCTTAGTCATTTTATCAAGTTGGGTGTATTGTTGGGCTACTTTGTAGGCATTTTCAGAAGTCATGATTCCCGCTATGGGCAACGGTAGGACTTCCTGTGTCTCACCTTGGGCTAAGGATAATCCACCTTTTGTTTCAATCAACAAATTGACTGCCTTACAAATATCTTCATCACTCACTCCAACGGCAATAATATTGTGCGAATCATGGGCTACTGATGAGGCTATCGCACCTTGTTTAAAGCCAAAATTTTTGATGAAGCCAATAGCTGGAGGAACATCTTCATAGCGGTTGACAACCACCAATTTCAATACATCTTCTTCAACATTAGATATTAACGCTCCTTCCTTAATTTTTATTTTTGTATGTAAAACATTGGTAATTAGCTGCCCTTCAAGAGCTTCAATTACCTTTATTTCACCTGTACTTGATATATCTTTTACGAAGAAACTTGATAAATGTTTCGTTTTTGCATGAAAATTATTAGGAGAATTTGCAGTCACATAGTCTAACAAAGTTTTTCCATTCTCTGCAAGTAGTTCACCTCCAATGTAGGTTTGTCGTATTTTGAAGTCTGACAAATTATTGACAACTATGAAATCCGCAGGGTCATATTCCTGCAATAATCCAACCTCCAAACCATAATGCAAGACAGGGTTGACACAGGCTACTCGGAGAATTTTCATCACATCAATTCCCTTCTTCAATGCTCGTTTGACCAATTCGTCAATATGTCCAAGAACTAAATCATTTGGGTGCTTGTCATCACTGCAAAACATCATGTTTTCGTAATATTCGTCCAATAAAGGAATCAATGCCTCAAAATTTTTGGCAGCCGAACCTTCTCGGATAATGATTTTCATGCCGTATTGCAGTTTTTCCAAGGCTTCTTCGTAGGTGAAACACTCATGATCCGTACTAATGCCTGCTGCAATGTATTTTTCGGCATCTTTTCCTCTGAGTCCTGGCGCGTGACCGTCCACAGGTTTACCGTATTTTTTAGCCAAAGCGATTTTAGCCATCACCTCCTCGTCTTCAAATAAGACACCCGGAAAATTCATCATTTCACTCAGATACTTGATTTCCTTTTTTTGCAGCAAATAATCCACATCTGCCACATCAATCACCGCCCCCGCCGTTTCAAAAGTAGTAGCAGGTACACACGAAGGTGCGCCAAAATAAAATTTGAAGGGTGTTTTTTGAGCATTTTCCAACATATACTCTACCCCTGCTACGCCCAGTACATTGCCGATTTCGTGTGGGTCAGAAACCGTTGCAACTGTGCCATGTGTAACTGCCAATCGTGCAAATTCGGTGGGAGTTAACATGGAGCTTTCGATGTGTACATGTGAATCTATAAAACCTGGAAGTATAAATTGGTCGTAATCTTTATCTGTTTCTTCAATACAGGTGATGATGCCTCTTTCGATGGTCAGTTTGGCGGGATAGATGCGATTATTCAATACATCTACGAGATTTCCAGTAATTTGATTGAGTGTTATCATGGTGGAAAAAATGAAAGTTATTATGGGAATTTCTTTAGGCTGCAATATCGGATATTAATGCAACTTTCTAGTTATCAAAAATGTTTTCCCTTTCCAGATTAACTTTTCACTCCTTCCAACAAAATATCGTCTAGCTCTTTGTCAGCAGAACCATGTAGAACAGAAATATCACCAGTAGATTCCAATACAACTGCTTTAACTTCTGATAGCTGAATCACATTGGCCTCCCTCAACTTAGCTATCAAAACCTCTTCTCTCATGTTTGTATCTGCCAAGTTTTCGTATAATATATGCCCATTTTCCATCAGCAAAACAGGACGATTTACAAATAAATTTTGAAATATCTTTGATTTTCGCAAGTAATAAGAAAAAAAGAACTGAAAGGCTACAACCAAACCCAAAGAAACAGCTCCTTTTAATAAAGATTGACCTTCGTTTAAGATAATGGCAGCCAGAATCGAACCTATAGTAATCGTTGAAGCAAAATCAATACTGTTGAATTTAGCAAATGTTTGCAATCCTGCAATACGAGTGATGAGAATCATTACAAAAAAAATGAAAAAAACAGTAAGGCCTGTTTTGAGTAAAATCTCGATTGAAGCATATATCCAAGTTTCCATTATGAAATATAGATTGATAAGAAGTTGAGAAATAAAACATTCAGAAAAAAGATTTGGCTTGACGACTCGGAGTTGGGTAAGCCATCAACATATTGGAGAGCTTATCAGCGGTAATTTCTGCTTGTATGCAAATGGCAAAAATATTGATAAGATCTTCTGCGCCATGTCCCAAAATATTTGCACCCAATATTTTACGATTTTTCTTATCTATGATTACTTTGTATCGAGCAAAGTCATTTTTTTGGGTGCGTTGGATAAAAGCCTTTGAAAAAGAATCGCTAAATACTTCGTATTCTATGTCGCTTTCTTTCACCTCCGCTTCGCTTTTGCCAACAGATGACAGTTTGGGATGGGTAAATACCACCGATGGAGTTGCCAAATAATCAGGAGTTCTTAAATCTTTGGGATGCAAAATATTATGTGCCACAATTCCGCCTTCATATCCTGCAATTTCCGTGAAAGGCAAATTTCCAGTCACATCTCCCAGTGCAAATAAATGGTTGTGTGCGGTTGTCTGAAGGTATTCGTTCACTTCCACACCCTTTTTTTCATTGGTAATCACTCCGATGTTTGATAGTCGAAGTGTTTCTATTGCAGGAATCCGACCCGCCGAATGAATGACCAAATCCGCATCAAAATGGTAAGCCTTTCTCAAGCCATTTCTTTTCGCTTCCACACTAAAACCAGTCTCCGTTTTATCTATTTTGTGGGCTTCAAAACCCAACCTTACATCAATACCTTTCTTCAAAGTAGCCTGCACAAGGCTATCTATCAGTTCGTTGTCGAATGTAGATAAAGGCGACTCTTCATTACTCAAAATCACCACCTTCGCTCCACAAGCTGCTAAAATATGTGACAACTCAAAGCCTATAAAGCACATGTCCCACCAAATAATCGGTCTATCACTGCTACTTCAAGTCCGTCTTTCGCACATTGCATGGCAACACTTGACCCTCCTGGACCACTCCCAATTACAATCAAGTCAAAATCGTATTTCTTTTTGGGCATGCTTCTTATAATTTATTTTGACCCTCAAGGCCTGTGTTACCTTCTGTCATGTGTTTTCTGTATTGCCCTTCAAGACTCGACTTTTGTGTTTCTGTCAGCACCTTTCCTGCCAACTGAAAAAAAGTATGTTCTTCATCTTCGAGATGATGATAGACTTTCTCTTTTAATTGTTTGGCATAGGTCAACCAAGCAGAACTACTCATTTCGGTTTCATCTAATTTTTCGATGAGTTCATCCATTTCATGGTGTTCGGCTACACCATGTCGAGCGTGTTCTTGAGTCATGTCCTCTTTAATGAGCGGAACATAAAAATATCTTTCTTCGGCATCCGCATGTACTTGCAGTTCTTTTTTTAGAGCATCATACAGGGATTTTCTTTCTTTGCTATCACCCGAAGTTTGAATAAGTTTGTCTGCTAAAGCTCTTTGGATATCGTGATCTTTACGAATGGCTTCAAAAATGTTCATTTTTAGAGTTTGTGGAAGTTTACTAAATATTTTTTTTGAGGAAAGTCAAGTAAGAATAAGAAGGTGAGATGAAGATGTAAAGGAATACAATCTAAAAACTGCGGTAATTTCCATTTCATTTTCTCTCACCTCTTTCATCTAAAACGCAAAATTTTTATTCTTCTTCAGATTCATCTTCCTTGCTTAGTGCATCCTTCATCGTGTCTTTTTTTGACTCCAATTCATTGATGGGATTCTTCAAGATGTCTGAATATTTATCCAATTTATCTTTTTCGCTTTTAGGTACTATTTTGTCGACAGAAGGTTTTTCCTTGCTCATGTTATTCGATTTATAAGGTTATAAAGATTAGCTTTTGAAGTAAAAGCCGAATTGACGAGAATTAAACGGAGAAGCAGGTAATTTGTTCAATTCTTTCTCACAGGCGGGTGCAGACGAATAAAATCTAACACATCACTTGGACTGTTCGTAATGTGCAGCATATCGCCATAAACTCTATTTTCTGCAAATAATTGAAGCAAAGGGAATAGAGTCGTTTTTTTTGCATAAAAATCTTCGTCTAAAAACACCATCGGACTGAAATAGTCAAAGGTGCCATAGTGATTTTGAGTAGCATCTTGAAAAATTTCCTGTCTTGTGCCTGCACTACCTGGCGCAAAGACAATTCCATGTAGACAAATTGCCAACAATCCGTCTTCACGTAAACTATTAGAAAAATATTTAGCAATGGCAGTAGCGAATAAATTACTTGGTTCGTGGCCATAAAACCAAGTCGGAATGGCTAAATTTTCTTTTCCGTAAGGATAGCGTTCTACAATCTGCAAAGCAGCTTCTACATATCCTGCATCGGTGTAATGTGGAGATTTTGATAAGACTTCAATAGCCCATTGCAGGACTTCAAAAGGTTCGTTGGCGAGATATGCTCCTAAGTTTGCAGCTTCCATCATTCCTGGACCGCCGCCACTTACAATAAAATAACCATCTCTTGCTAAGAGATAAGCCGTTTCGACCACTTTTTGATAATTTTCACTTGTACGCAGTGCACCATGCGCCCCCATAATTCCTACAATTCGCTTTCGCCTACCCGTTTTTGCATCTACCAAAATCTCTGAAAGCGCATCGTCAATAGCATGATCGTGAATCCGTTGTGCCAAAGCTTCTACGATATCGGGGCAATGTCTATTGTGTGCAACAAAATGATTATAGAGGGTTTCATCATAACTGATACCTTCTTCAGTCATTCGCATTAGTTCTTGCCAACTGTAGAGGGTGGCACGATAGGGATTGTAAGGAACTTGTTCGATTGGAGGAAACAATAATGCCCCTTTTTCTCTCAAAACAAATTCGATAGTAATAGAAGGAAATTTACATCCCAAAAATACGGCTCCCTTGACATCCATCTTGTCCCACTCCAAATCTGTCATTTCAAAGTTGATACCTTGAATCACACATCCAGCCAAACTGTAGCCTTTGTCTTGGAACATCAAAAGCGTATCAATCTCGTAAAAAGTCTTTTCTATCATTTGATGCCCACTACTTTGTAAACCGATATTTTGTCTTTCTTCCCTTTTACATACAAAGGTTCAAATGCTTCGACATGAATCAAATGAATCACTTCATCATAAACCCTTTGGCTAATCAACACAGAATTGGGAAAATCTCGGGTAATAGTTTCAATACGCTTGCCTGTATTCACCGTATCACCTGTCACAGAATATTCTATTCTATCTTCCGACCCCATGTTTCCTGCCACTACCTCGCCCGAATTGATACCAATACCGATTTTAATTTCCGTTCCAAATTTCTCTGCAAAATTTTGATTGAGTGTATTTAGGGCACGCATCATATCCAATCCACAGAAAACCGCATTTTTCTCGTTGTCGGAATACGCAATCGGGGCACCAAAAGTTGCAAACACCTCATCTCCTACAAATTGATTCACCGTCCCATTGTGTTTTTTCACACATTCGGTCATGATGGTATAATAGGCATTCAAAAAAGCAACGACTTCTTTAGGAGGTGCGGATTCACTAATAGGCGTAAAACCCCGAATGTCACAAAAAAGTACTGCAATATCACGTTGTTCTCCATCAAATATGGTTTCTTCAGATTCTGCCAAAGCTTTTTGTACAACAGGCTCAGGAACATATTTCATGAATAAGCGCAGGGTCTTCTCTTGTTCTGCTACTTTATTTCGCAAAGCTTTGACCAACTTTTTGTTCTTTTGCTGCAATTCAAAAAGCTGCTTGGCATTTTCGATGGTCATTCGCAGTTCTGTTTCGTTCCACGGTTTGGTAATATAGCGAAATACCTGCCCTTTGTTGATGGCATCAATAATCGCCTCTACATCGCTAAAACCTGTAAGTACCATCCGAATTGCTTCGGGATATTCGGGTAGAATATGCTCTAAAAACTGTACGCCTGTCATTTGGGGCATCCGTTGGTCGCTGATGACCAAGTTCACCATATTGTCACGCATTTTTTCAATCCCTTCTTGCCCGCTTTGAGCAGTCAATACATTGTATTCTCGTCTAAAAGCAGCTTTGAAGGAAATCAAATTGTGGCGTTCATCATCCACATACAATATAGTAAAATCTTTCTTGCTCATGTGAAGTAGTAGGAAATATAATTAAAAACTCAAAATCAAAACCTTGCTTATTATCAAATCATTTTACCTTCCACAGTAGCAATGGACTCTACCTTTGAAGCTTCTACCATTGTTGATTGTGGGCAAGCAAATACAAAACCAGGAGGAAAATTCCACAAACAAAAACGGATATTGACCTTTCCAAAATAATGTTCAAATTTTTTGTAGGTGTTTTTCTTATAGGACAACTGAATGAAGGTACCGCCAGGTTTCAAGCGTTTTTGAACAGCACGAAGAATTTTTTCATTTAGTTCGTCAGTGAACCACACCAAAGGCAATGCCGAAACTACATAATCTGCATACTCAAATCCAAATTGGTCTAAATAGGCTTCTAAATGTTCTGCTGAATCGTGAATAGGATGCAATCGGGAGTCCCCTATTTCTTTCATCAATTTGTAAAATCGTTCATTGATTTCAAAAGAAAGTAATTGAGTATCCTTACCCATTTTTTTAAGTAAACCCTTTGTGATACAAGCATTTCCAGCACCTAATTCCACAATACATTTGGCTGTATCAAAATCAACAGGTTCAATCATTTTTTTCACCAATGCCTTGGAGCTAAAAGTGATAGTGCCAACTGTTTTGATATTTTTGAGGGCTTCTATGATTAACTGAATCTGATTCATAAAAAAAAATTAAGTCGTTTGATGACAAAAGAAGTGCAAGTTAGGAAAAAGCTATCTACTTTATTATTATATTGGCTAAAAATGTGGATATGAAACTTTACGATAATCACCAAAGACCCATTAATTATCTACGATTGGCAGTAACAGATCGCTGCAACCTTAGATGTTTCTACTGTATGCCCGAAGAAGGAATTGACTATGTAGCTCGAAAAGAATTAATGACTTATGAAGAAATGTTTCGTTTAGTGAGCCTTATGACGAACATGGGCATCGACAAAGTACGCATCACAGGCGGGGAACCTTTTCTCCGAAAAGACATGATGCAGTTTCTACATTCTATCAGCCAATTGCAGGACTTGAAAAAAATCAATATTACCACCAATGGCACGCTCACCGAACCCTTGATTCCAGAATTAAAAAAAATGGGTATTCATTCGGTCAATTTGAGCTTGGACACCTTGAATCGAGAACGTTTTTTTGAAATCACTCGCAGAGACTCTCTTCCTACCGTACTGAGGACCTTAGAATCTTTACTTCAATACGAAATTACCACCAAAATCAATGCAGTCGTAATGGAAGGAAAAAATACAGACGACTTGATTGACATGGTAGAACTCACCAAAAATCATCCCGTTGGCGTGCGATTCATTGAAGAAATGCCCTTCAATGGTACAGGCGCACATTATCAAAACCTTCAATGGAATCACATCAAAATCCTTCAACACCTTCAAGACCACTACCCCAATCTTCAAAAACTTCCCGACCCGCCTTCCTCCACTGCCGCCAACTATCAAATCCCTGGCTACAAAGGTACAGTCGGAATCATTGCAGCGTATAGCCGAACTTTTTGTGGCACTTGCAATCGAATCAGAATCACACCTAAAGGAATGTTGCACACTTGTTTGTACGATGGCGGCGTGTTCAATTTCAAGAAAATAATGCGTTCAGGAGCAACAGACTTACAGTTGAAAACCACACTTTTGGAGGCTTTGGGCAATCGGGCTAAAAATGGTTTTGAAGCCGAGCAGAGACGTTTTGCAGGTGCGCCTGTGACGGAGAGCATGGCGACTATTGGGGGATAGTAGAAAATCAAGACTCATATTGGGAACAAAAGTGTAGAAATTTCGCTTAATTTATGGAAGGAACGGAAAATCAGTAATAATGAAAAAACTACCCACGGGAAGGCAAAATTTTGAAGCCATTATCAAGGAAGATTTACTGTATGTTGATAAAACAAGACAGGTATACAATATCGTCAATACAGGGAATTTGTACTTTCTTTCTCGTCCAAGAAGATTTGGTAAGTCTTTGTTGGTGTCTATTTTCAGATATTTGTTTTTGGGTAAAAAGGAGCTGTTCAAGGATTTGTATTTGGGAAAAGAAACGGATTACAATTTTGAAGCCTATCCTGTTTTGCAGTTTAATTTTTCGAATTATGGGCATCAAGTGGAGAATTTGGAAGCACATTTGAGTGGTGAAATTCAACAATATGCAAAAGATTTTGAAATAGAGCTAAATATGCTTTCTCTCTCGCTTCAATTTCAAAGCTTAATTGAGGGAATCTCTTCAAAGGGAAAACCTGTTGTTTTATTAATTGATGAATACGACAAACCCATTACCGACTTTTTAACAGAATATCAAAAAGCAAAAGTCAATCAGAAAATATTGCGGGATTTCTTTTCTCCTTTGAAGGATTTGGATGCTCAAGGGCATTTGCGGTTTATGTTTATTACAGGAGTTTCCAAATTCAGTAAGGTGAGTTTGTTTTCAGATTTGAATAATTTGACAGATTTGAGCATATCTACTCTTTCTAATGATTTGTTGGGTTTTACTCACAACGAATTAGAAACCCATTTTAAGGAAAATATTGACCAAGTTTCTGAAAAATTTAAACTCTCCTCAAAAGAAATCATACAAGCCATAAAAAACTGGTACAATGGATACTCTTATGATGGCATTACTAAACTTTACAATCCATATTCTGTACTAAATTTCTTCCTTCATCAAAATTTTAAGAATTATTGGTTTTCTACAGGAACACCGACTTTTTTGGTAGAAAGTATTAGAAATAGGGGAATTAATCCTCAATCATTGGAAGAAATTGTAGTAGATGATGCCTTTTTTGAAAAGTTCTCTTTGAAGGATTTGGCAATGCCTGGTTTACTTTTTCAAACGGGTTATTTGACTATCAAAGAAGTAGAAACAGAAATATATGAAACCCACTATTATTTGGGTTATCCCAATTTGGAGGTTCGCAAATCCATGATGCGAAATATGGCAGAAGCTTTTACCTACCAAAATTCTTCAAGGGTAGCCGAATCGCTTATCAAAATGCAGCAAGGTTTGAAGAAAGGAAACCTACCCTTATTCTTTGACCAACTAACTATTATTCTATCCAACCTCAAATACAATTGGCAGCCCCCCAAACAATACAAAACCCAAACCGAACTCTTACAAATGTGGGAAGGTTATTTTCATGCAGTCATGTATAACCTCATGGCTTATATGCAGATGTCTGTTCAGGCAGAAGTCTCTCACCACAAAGGGCGTTTGGACTTGATTGCCGAAACGGACGGTTTTTTGTATTTGATGGAATTCAAATTGGACGAACCGATTGAAGATGCAATTGCTCAAATCAGAAACCGTCAATATATCTTACCTTACCAAAATTCACCGAAAACTATTTTTTTGGTGGGCGTAAATTTCTCCAAAGAAGAACGAAATGTAGAGAATTGGGAAGCAGAGGAGTGGAAAAGAGATTAAAAAATGTGTTAAGAAACGTTAAATTGACATTTCACTTTTAGCACTAAAAGCGATTGTTTATCTTTGGTTGACAGTAATTTGAGTTTTATGGTAAATAACGGAATCACTTCCGTTCTACTTAATTTTTCTAACCACCAAAGACAGCAGCTATGATACCCTTTCATTCTACCAATCCATTGCGATACATAGGATTGTTCTTACTTTTATTCAGCCTATTCAGCTACTCTCCGCTTCAAGCCCAAAAGAACAAAAAGGGAAAAAAAGCGGAAACCTCCAAAAAGGACGACAAACCCAAACCCATCAACGAAATCACCAAAAAGTGCATAGCTTATGATGGAATGTTTCCGATTTATCAGGATTCAACAACGGGCAAAGCCTATCTAAAAGTCACACAAGACCAACTTGATAAAGAATACATACACTTCTCCTTCATTGAAGATGGCGTGTTGGATGCGGGCAATTTTAGAGGAGCTTATAGAAGTTCCAGCATCTTCAAACCTGTGAAATACTTCAATAAGATTGAGTTTTGTGTTCAAAATCACAACTACTACTTTGACGAAAACAATGCTCTACATCGTGCTGCCAAAGCCAATATCAACGAGCCAATTGTAGTCAGCCAAAACATTGTAGGTATCAACAAAGACAAGACCGAATTCCTTATTGAAGCAGACGACATCTTTTTGACCGAAAGTTTGCAGCAGGTCAAAAGTTCGCCCGACCCTGATGATAAAAACGCCAAAAAACGTTTTTCTATCGGCAAATTGAGCAAGGATAAAAGCCGCTACCTCGACATCAAAAACTACCCTGCCAATACCGATGTGGTTGTAAAGTATGTGTATGAAAACGAACACCCTACCCGATATGGTAGCGATGCGGTTACGGATGCCCGTTATGTGTCCATCAAAATGCGGCACAGTCTCATTGCCGTTCCCGAAAATGACTACGAACCCCGCTTTGACGACCCAAGAGTTGGCTATTTCACCACCAAGGTCACCGACCAAACTTCAGTCAGTCCAACGCCTTATCGTGACCTGATTCACCGTTGGCATTTGGTCAAAAAGAATCCAGACGAAGCATTGTCCGAACCTGTTGAGCCGATTGTTTGGTGGATAGAAAACACGACTCCAGAAGAAATCCGCCCGATTATCAAAGGTGCTGTAGAATCTTGGAACTTTGCATTTGAGAAAGCAGGCTTCAAAAACGCCGTAGTCTGCAAGATTCAACCCGATAATGCAGACTGGGATGCAGGCGATATTCGCTACAATGTATTGCGCTGGACAGCTTCACCCAGACCTCCATTTGGCGGCTATGGACCGAGTTTTGTGAATCCTCGAACAGGTCAAATTTTGGGTGCTGATATCATGCTCGAATACATTTATGTCACCAGTCGATTGCAGCGAGAAGAACTCTTTGAAACGGCTGCAACGTTTGACTTTGACCATTTGGAAGGTACTTCAATGGAAGGGCATGAGCAGCATCAGTGTATGGCAGGAATGATGATGCAACAAGCGAACTTGTTTGGATTGAATGTAATGAAAGTGAGAGATTTGTCGGAAGTAGAAAAAAGCAAATTCCTCAAAGAATCACTTTACCGTTTGACCCTTCACGAAGTCGGTCACACGCTTGGACTCAACCACAACTTCAAAGGGACACAACTCCATAAGTACGAAGATGTGCACAACGAAACCTTGACCAAAGAAAAAGGTTTGACCAATTCGGTAATGGAATATCCTGCTATCAACATCGCTTTGGATAGAGAAAAACAAGGAATGTACTACGATGTCAAGCCTGGATTGTACGATGATTGGGCGATTGAGTTCGGTTATTCACCTGCTGCAAAATCTGCTGACAAAGAAGCACAGCGTTTGGAAAGCATTTTGTCTCGTTCGACCAATCCCGATTTGATTTTCGGCAATGATGCGGATGCGCTTTGGGGAGCCCATCAAGGAATTGACCCTCGTGTGATGGTCTATGATATGTCGAGCGACCCGATTTCCTACGCTATTGACCGCATCCAATTAGTCAACAAAACCTTTCCTTCTATCCTCCAAAAATACTCAGAAGAAGGCGAATCTTATCATCATCTCCGCAATGCTTATTTGACGCTTTCGGGTGAATACGGCAATGCTTTGAATGTAATATCTCGACATATAGGAGGAATTTATGTCGACCGTTCTATGGTTGGTCAGGAAGGGGCTGCCAAACCGTTTACACCTGTGGCTTATGAAGATCAAAAACGAGCCATGAAGGCTTTGACGGATTATGGATTTAGTACAACTGCTTTCGCTTTTCCTAAAGATGTCCTCAACTACCTTCAAATCCAACGTCGGGGCTTCAATCACTTTGGCACTACCGAAGACCCAAAAATCCATGACCGTACTCTAAGAATGCAAACTCGCCTTCTGGACTTTTTGATGCACGAAAATGTATTGCAGCGATTGACAGACAGCGAAATGTATGGAAACAAATATTCGCTTTCGGAAATGATGACCGACCTTACGGATGGTATTTTCAAGGCTGATTTGAGGACGTCGGTCAACTCTATACGCCAAAACCTGCAAGTGGAATATGTGAACCGATTGGCAAATATTGTGAAGGCAAAAAGTGGATATGATCATGCTTCTAAGGCTATGGCGCACTATGAATTGAAGCGCATCGAGCAGATGCAAAAAACGGCTTCGGCTGTGGATACTTCTACCAAAGCACATCGGGCTTATGTATTGCATCAGATTGAAGTGGCTCTGGATGAAGATTGAGTTTCCACTATATTGTGCTATTTGTTAACAATTTCGCTGCTTAATAATTAAGCATTTGCTGTATTCACTATTGTTTCGTTTATGCCTTAAATTAGTCTCTTATTTGGAGAAACATGCTATTTTTATGTAGATTTCTCCAGTTATAATAATTATATTTGGAGAAATATGCTATTTTTAGGTAGATTTCTCCAAATATAAATAACTTATGGTAAATACGATTATCGGTAGAGAAAAAGAATTGAAGATATTGGACAAAATTCTTGATTCAGATAAAGCCGAATTTTTAGCTGTTTATGGAAGAAGAAGGGTAGGGAAAACCTACTTGATATACGAATACCTCAAAAAACACATTGTATTTTCCTTTTCGGGTTCTTATGAAGAACCAATGAAGGTACAGATAGGCAATTTCTTTAGGGAATACATTCGATTTACGAAAGGAAAACAAGAAACAGACCAACCTAAGGATTGGAGCATTGCCTTTTCTTATTTGACGGACTACCTATATACACTTAAAGATGGATACCAACAAAAAGCGGTCGTGTTTATAGATGAAATGCCGTGGCTAGATACGCCCAAATCAGGTTTTGTATCAGCTTTGGAATATTTCTGGAATCAACATGCTTCCAAAATGAACCATGTCATATTAATTGCCTGTGGTTCGACTGCCTCTTGGATCAAAAAGAAATTGTTGAAATCAAAGGGAGGCTTATATAATAGAGTGACTCGAAGAATCAAACTCGAACCCTTTAATCTTCACCAAACGGAGGTTTTTTGTCGCCATAAAAAGTTTAAGTTTTCCCGCTATCAGATTGTTCAATTGTATATGGTAATGGGCGGCATCCCTTTCTATCTAAATGAGTTGAGTTCAGGCAAAAGTGTCACTCAACTCATTGATGAGATTTGTTTTTCTTCCACAGGCTTGCTTTCAGAAGAATATGAACAATTGTACTATTCACTCTTCAAAAATGCAAGTAATCACGTAGCAATTGTGGAAACATTGGCAAAATATCCCTATGGCTTGGTGAGAAAACAACTCTTAGAAAAGTCAAAACTTCCAGATGGAGGAACATTCACCCGAACCATAGACGACTTGGTGGAAAGTGGGTTTATCCTCAAATATCAGCCTTTTCAGAAAAAGCAAAAAGATAGTATTTACCGACTGATTGATTTGTATTCACTTTTTTACCTTCGATTTATCAAAGGCAATGTTTCGGATTTCGGCAATTCTTGGCAAATGCGTTCCAATGACCCTTCTTTTACTTCTTGGAGTGGATATGCCTATGAAAACATCTGCTTGCTGCACACATCACAAATACTGAAGAAATTGGGATTGAGTGGTACGATTACACAAGTTTCATCTTGGCATCACAAAGGCAATAAAACGATGTCAGGTGCCCAAATAGATTTGTTAATCAATCGAAAAGATGGAGTCATCAATTTGTGTGAAGCAAAATATGCCAACAAGGAATACCTCATCACCAAAGAATATGCTGCTAAACTGCGTCGAAAACGTGCAGTATTTGAACAGGTTACAAAAACCAAAAAATCGGTTGTCACCACATTGATTACCACTTATCCTGCTATTCAAAATA